>NZ_JAOASO010000062.1 GCF_030158645.1 Hydrogenophaga sp.
CCGACGCGCAGCAGGGCGAGGCCTACCGCATCATCTTTGTGCACGTGCCCACGGCCTGGATGTCGATGGTGGTCTACCTCGCCATGGCCACCTGGGCGGCCATCGGCCTGGTGTTCAACTCGCGCCTCTCATCCATGATGGCCACCGCACTGGCACCCACCGGCGCGCTCATGACCTTTCTTGCGCTGTGGACCGGCGCGCTCTGGGGCAAACCGACCTGGGGCACCTGGTGGGTGTGGGACGCGCGGCTCACCTCCGAACTCGTGCTGCTGTTCCTCTACATCGGCTTCATGGCGCTGCACAGCGCCATCGACGACACGCGCCGCGCCGACCGCGCCGCCGGCCTGCTGGCCATCGTGGGCGTGGTCAACCTGCCCATCATCTATTTTTCGGTGCAGTGGTGGAACACGCTGCACCAGGGCGCGTCGGTGAGCATCACCAAGGCACCCAGCATGGCCACGCCCATGCTGATGGGCATGCTGGTGATGGCGCTGGCCTGCTGGATGTACTGCATCGCCGTGGCACTGGCCCGGGTGCGCCTGATCATGCTGGAGCGCGAACGCCACACCGTGTGGGCGCGACAGGCATTGGGGACTGCATGAACTGGATTAACTTTGGCGATTTTCTGGAGATGGGCGGCTACGGCCTTTACGTGTGGGGGTCGCTGGGCATGTGTGCTGCAACCGTGGTGGCCGAGCTCATGGTCATCCGGTTTCGCCGACGTTTGCTGGCACAGGAAGCGGGTGATGAGCGCGCTACCGAGGAGCACACCGCATGAGCAACCGCATGAAACCCCGCAACCGCCGCCTGGTGGCCCTTACCGTGGGCCTGGCCACATTGGCTGCGGCCACCGCGCTGGTGCTCAACGCCTTCAACAGCAACCTCGTGTTCTTCTTCAGCCCCACGCAGGTGATGGCCAACGAAGCGCCGCGCGAGCGCGCGTTTCGCGTGGGTGGGCTGGTGGAGCAGGGCAGCGTGGTGCGTGAACCCCAGGGCCTGACCATCCGCTTCATGGTCACCGACACAGCCAAAAGCATTCCCGTGACCTACACCGGCCTGCTGCCCGACCTGTTTCAGGAAGGCAAGGGCGTGGTGGCGCAGGGCAAGCTCGGCTCGGACGGTGTGTTTCGCGCCGAGCAGGTGCTGGCCAAGCACGACGAAAACTACATGGCACCCGAAGCGGCCGAAGCCCTGAACAAGGCGCGCGACGCGAAAGCCATGCCCGGTCAGACGACGCTGGTGATGCCAGCAGGAGCCCAACCATGATTCCCGAACTCGGTCATTTCGCTGCTGTGCTCGCTCTGGTGATGGCGTTGGTTCAAAGCGTGTTTCCTTTGTTGGGTGCGCACCAAGGTCGCCGCCACTGGATGGCGCTCGCCCGGCCAGCGGCTTTTGCGCAGTTTGTGCTGTTGGCGGTGTCGTTCGGCTGCCTTATGCACGCCTTCGTCACGAGCGACTTCTCGGTGCTGCTGGCCGCAGAAAACTCGCACACCAGCTCACCGCTGATCTACCGCATCACCGCCGTCTGGGGCAACCACGAAGGCTCCATTTTGTTGTGGAGCCTGATCCTGGCGGGCTGGACGCTGGCCGTGGCCGTGTTCTCCGACCAGCTGGACGAGCCCATGCGCGCCCGCGTGCTCGGCATCATGGGTCTCATCAGTGTGGGCTTCCTGTTATTCACGCTGCTCACCTCGAACCCGTTCGAGCGCTTGTACCCGGTGCCGCTGGACGGGCGCGACCTCAACCCCCTGCTGCAAGACCTGGGCATGGCCATCCACCCGCCGATGCTTTACATGGGTTACGTGGGGTTTGTGGTGGCCTTCGCGTTTGCCGTATCCGCGCTCTTGGCGGGTCGGGTGGACGCGGCCTGGGCGCATTGGTCACGCCCCTGGACCACCATGGCCTGGTGCTTTCTAACGGTGGGCATTGCCCTGGGCAGCTTCTGGGCCTACTACGAACTCGGCTGGGGCGGCTGGTGGTTCTGGGACCCGGTGGAAAACGCGTCCTTCATGCCCTGGCTGGTGGGCACGGCGCTGATCCACTCGCTCTCGGTCACCGAGAAGCGCGGCGGCTTCAAGCTGTGGACCGCGCTGTTGGCCATCCTGGCGTTTTCGCTCTCGCTGCTGGGCGCCTTCCTCGTGCGCTCGGGCGTGCTCAGCTCGGTGCACGCGTTTGCCACCGACCCGGCGCGCGGCTTGTTCATCCTGGTGTTCTTCACCATCGTGGTGGGCGGCTCGCTCACGCTGTTTGCCTGGCGCGGCCCCAAGGTGGGCGGTGGCGGCGCGTTCGAGATGCTCTCGCGCGAAAGCCTGCTGCTGGCCAACAACGTGCTGCTGGTGGTGGCCGCGGCCGCGGTGCTGCTGGGCACGCTCTACCCCTTGCTCATCGACGCGCTCGGCATGGGCAAGCTCTCGGTCGGCCCGCCGTACTTCAACGCGGTGTTCGTGCCGCTCATTGCACCGGCCCTGTTCCTCATGGGCGTGGGGCCGCTGGCGCGCTGGCGGCAGGCCTCGCTGGGCGATCTCGCGCACCAGCTGCGCTGGGCCGCCGGTGTGAGCGTGGCCAGCGCGGTGATCGCGCCGCTGGTGCTGCAGCGCTGGACCCCGCTCACCGGCCTGGGTCTGCTGCTGGCGGTGTGGGTGGCCAGCACGGCGGTGCTGAACCTGGTGCAACGTTTGCGCGCCCATCCTGCTTCGGCCTGGGTCGCGTTTCGGGCGCAGCCGGGCAGCTATTTCGGCATGTTGCTGGCGCACTTCGGCGTGGCGGTGTTCATCGCCGGGGTCACGGTGGTCAGCAGTTTCCAGACCGAGAACGACGTGCGCATGGAGGTGGGCCAGACCGCCGACGTGGGCGGCCACAGCATCCGGCTGGACAGCATGGACCTGGTGCAGGGACCCAACTACACCTCGGCCCGCGCCACGCTCACCGTCAGCCGCGATGGCGAACTGGTGGCGATGTTGCACCCCGAACGGCGTATCTACACGGTGAGCCGCACGGCCATGACCGAGGTGGCCATCGACCGCGGCGTGATGCGCGACGTGTACGTCGCGCTGGGCGAGCCGGTGAGCGAAACCGCCTGGAGCGTGCGCCTGCACCACAAGCCCATGGTCAACTGGATCTGGGGCGGTTGTCTGCTGATGGCGCTGGGCGGACTCATGGCCGTGATGGACCGGCGCTACCGCGTGCGCAAGGCGGCGTCGGTGGCGCCCGCGGCGCCGTCCGCTGGCAACGTGGGCACGGTGCGCCCGGTGCGCCCGGTGATGACGGCACGGAGCGCGCGCCCATGAAGCGTTACCTGTGGCCGCTGGCCATCTTCGTGGTGATGCTGGGTTTTCTGGGCATGGGCCTGCAGCTCAACCCGCGCGACGTGCCTTCGCCCCTGATCGACAAACCGGTACCCGCTTTTCGCCTGCCCACGCTCGCCGCGCCCGACACGCTGGTGGCGCCCGACGACCTGCGCGGCCAGGTGTGGCTGCTCAACGTGTGGGCCTCGTGGTGCGTGGCCTGCCAGCAGGAACACCCGGTGCTGATGGACCTGGCCAAAACCAGCGCCGTGCCCCTGATCGGCCTGAACTACAAGGACCAGCGCCACCTGGCGCTGAGTTGGTTGGGCAAACACGGCAACCCCTACCAGACCACGCTGTTCGACGCTGACGGCCGCGTCGGTCTGGACTTCGGTGTCTATGGTGTGCCCGAGACGTATGTGATCGACAAACAGGGTGTGATCCGCCTCAAATTCACCGGGCCGGTCACGCCCGAGGTGGTGCGCCAGAAGCTGCTGCCGCTGATGAACCAACTCGGTACCTGAGCCCATGCGTGTTGTGCTGCTGACCATGATGCTGTGCTGGGCCCTGGGGCCGGGCGGCGTGGCCGCGCAGGTTCCTGCGGATTCGAAGGCCGCGCCTTTGTCGGCCGACCCGGCGCTGGAAGCGCGTGTGCTCAAGATCGCCGAAGAGCTGCGCTGCCTGGTGTGCCAGAACGAAACCATCGCCGCCTCGCAGGCCGATCTGGCCAAAGACCTGCGCCAGCAGATCCGCGAGCAGCTCACAGAAGGCCGCACACAGGCGCAGATCCTCGAATTCATGTCGCAGCGTTACGGTGACTTCGTGCTCTACCGCCCGCCGCTGCAACTCAGCACCTTGCTACTGTGGGGTGGGCCGTTTGTGCTGCTGTTGCTGGGCGCCATCGTGTTGGTGATGAACATCCGCCGGCGCGATCCGCAGGCCGAGCCCGCGCCGCTGACCCCGGCAGAACTGCAGCGCGCCCAGCGCTTGCTCGACGATGCCGGAGGCGCGCCATGACCGTGTTCTATGCCCTCGCCCTGGCGCTGCTTGCGCTGGCTTTGTGGCCCTTGTTGTCGGTGCTCTGGCGCACGCGATCGGGCGCCGTGCCCGCCATGCCGCAGCAAGCCAACCTCGCGCTGTTGCGCGCACAGCGTGCGCAGCTCGATGCGGATTTTTCTGAAGGCCAGCTCACACCCGCGGAGCTGGAGCAGGCGCGTGCCGAGCTGGCCCGCCGCGTGATCGACGAGTCGGCACCGCTGGACCAGCGCGTTCGCGCCACCCACCGCAACGCCACCGCCACCGGCTTGCTGCTGGCCGTGCCCGCGCTGGCCATCGGTCTGTACGTCTGGCTGGGTGAGCCCGACGCGGTGCGCTTCGAGGCCGAGATGGCCCAGCAGGCGGACGCGTCCGATGGCGACGTCGACACCATGGTCCGCCAGATGGCCCAACAACTCCAGAGCCGCCCACCGGGTCAGACGGCCGACGCACCCGCCTGGGCCATGCTGGCGCGCGCCCACGCCAGCCGCCAACGATTTGCCGACGCCGACCAGGCCTACCAGCGCGCCATCGAACTCACGCCCGACAACCCCGACCTGCTGGCCGATCGGGCCGATCTCCTGTCGCTGCTGCAAGGGCAGAGCGCCAGCGGTGAACCCATGCGCCTGGTCAACCGCGCGTTGGCCATCGACCCCGGTCACCCCAAGGCGCTCGCCCTGGCCGGCAGCGCGGCTTACGGTCGGCAGGACTTCGTGGCGGCCCAGGCGTTCTGGCAACGCGCCCGCGAACGCGCCGCCCCGGGCAGCCCGTTCGACCAAGGCCTGCAGAGCAGCCTGGAGGCAGCGCGCGCCGGCATCGCGTCACAACCCGGTGGCGCCGCGCGCGTGGCCACGGCACCCGCCGATCCACCGCCGGCCACCAACTCCCACCCCGGCTTGCGGGGGCAGATCACCATCGCGCCCGAGCTGCAAGGCCAGCTGGCATCGGGCGACACCTTGTTCGTGTTTGCGCGCCCGGTGCAAGGTCCGCGCATGCCGCTGGCGGTGCTGAAGGTTGCGGCGACCGCAGGGCCGGTGCCTTTTGTGCTCGACGACAGCCAGGCCATGGCGCCGGAACTTCGCCTGTCGATGCACGAACAGGTGGTGGTGGAAGCGCGCATCAGCCGCACCGGGCAGGCCATGCCGCAGAGCGGCGACCTGCAGGGCAGCAGTGGCCCGGTGGCGAGCAACAGCGCGCAGCTGCAGATCCGGATCGAGAACGTCGTTCCCTGAGCCCTGCCTTCAGGCCCGCGCGTCGAAGCGGTTGAAGACCAGCCGCGCCACGGTGCGGGGCTGCTCCTCGTGTGCGAGGTGCCCCAGGCCATCGAGCTGGAGGTACTGCGCGTTCAGCGCGGGCGAGAGCCGGGCCATGGCGCGTGTGGCCTGTTCGGGCGGCACCGTGCGGTCGCGCTCACCCACCACGAGGTCCAGCGGCACGGCCAGCGCGGGCAGGTCGCGCCAGAGCGTATCGAGGTCCCAGTTGGCCATCATGCCCAGCGCGCCGGCGGCGTGGTCGGGGCTGCGCACCAACCGTTGGTAGAGCGCGGTGCCGGCGGAATCGAGCGTGGATCCGGTGCTGTCGAGCAGGCGCTGCAGCACCGCTGGTTCTTTGGCGTGCCAGGCGAACAGGCGCGGCACAAACGGGGCCGAGGCCATGAGTTTGGCCACGGGCGAAAACAGCTGGCCGGCCAGACCGCCCAGCGGCATGAGCGCGGCGTTGAGCCCCAGCACCGAGCGCGGAGTGGCCAGTCCATCCAGACACATGCGCACCGCCACGGCCGCACCGGCCGAGTGGCCCACCAGCATCGCCGGTTGGACGGCCAGCGTCTGCAGCAGACCCTGCACCGCGCGCGCCATGCCGGGCAACGAGAGCTGCGGTGAACCCACGCCACCGGGCGGCATGCCGGTGAAGGCGTGGCCGGGCAGGTCCATGGCCACCACCTCGAAGCGCTGCGCGAGCAGCGGTGCCAGGTCGCGCCACGAATGCGTGGAGGCGCCGGTGCCGTGCAGCAGCACCAGACAAGGCGCCTGCTCCGGACCGGCGAAGCGCTGCACATGCCACTGAAGACCAGCGGCCCACACGAAGCTGCTGCGCTCGTGGTGCGGCCACTGCGGGCCGTCGCGTTGCCAGTCGAGGCCTCGTGTCATGGGGCGGTGGTCAGCGTGCGCCGGGCACGCTCGCCAGCCGCACCGCTTGCGACAGGCCGGTGGCGCCCGCGTGCGGCAACGGCACGCAGGTGGCACCCATGCGTTCGGCCATCTGGCGCGAGGCCTCGCCCGGCTGCGCCGAGGTGTCGATCAGCAGGGCCGCGAAGCCGGCGAGGCGGAACGCGTCGGCGGCTTGCAGCGCGTCGTCGGTGGCCTGGACCCGGCCGTGGCGGCCGTCGCGCGCCACGTTGGCGCGCCCGTCGGTGAGCATCACCACCACCGGTGTCTCGCCCGCGCGCCCGATCTGCTGGGCCAGTTCGCGCGCCGCTTCAATGCCGGCGGCCAGCGGCGTGCCGCCACCGCCGGGCAGGGCGGCGAGGCTGCGCTTGGCGCGCGCCAGCGAGCGCGTGGGCGGCAGCAGCAGCTCGCAGCCATCGCCGCGAAACGCCAGCACCGCCACCTTGTCGCGCCGCACGTAGCACTCGGCCAGCAGCAGTTCCACCGCGCCCTTGGCCTCGGCCAGGCGGTGCAACGCGGCCGAACCCGAGGCGTCCACCACGAACAGCGTGGTGGTGGGACGGCGCTGGCGAAACCGCACCACGTGAAAGTCTTCGCGCCGCACCTGGATGCGTTTTGGACCATATGCCTTTTGTTGGCGCAGGCGCTGCCAGGGCGCAGCCGCACGCAGGGTTTCCAGGATGTGCAGCCGTGCACCCGAGCGGGGTTCGGCGCGGCGTGTGCCCACGGGACGGCCGCGGTTCTGGTTTTTCATGAGCTCGCCCGAGCGGCCGGCGGCTGCCGCGCGCGCCTGCCGGGCCTGGCCCATTTGCAGCGCGGCCAGCAGGCCGGGCGGAATGGCCGCGCGCACCGCCTCAACCATGCGGTCGTCCAGTGCGCCGGGGGCCTCTTCTTCGTCGGCGTTGCTGGTTTCGTCCTGCGGCGTCTCGGGCGCAGGCGCGTCCTGCGTGTCGTCTTCGTCGGGAGCGGGCGCTTGCGTGTCCGTCGGTGGCGGTGGCGTGTCGTCGGCTTCTTCCGCCGGCGGCGCAGGCATGCGCGTGGCGCGCGGCGCGAGCACCAGCCGCGCGGCCAGCGAGGCGTGCACCTCCTCGGCCTCGTCCATGCCCGACAAGGCCGCCGCGGCGCGAGCGACACGCACCGCCAGCAACGGCGCGCGCATGGAATTCACGCCCCACACCAGCGAGGCCGCACACAGCGCCTGCACCACGCTCTCGGGCACGACCACCTGCGCGAGCCGCGCGCGCGCCTCGGCGATCTCGGTGCGTGTCCAGTCCACCGGCGCGTTGTCCTCGGAATCGGCGGCTTGCAGCGGCAGGTGAAAGGCCACGCGGTCGAGCAGCGTGGCGGGCATCTGTTCTTCGTCACCATCGCCTTCGTCCAGTGCGACCAGCGCCACGCGGGCAGGGCGGCGTTGGGTCAGGCCGTCGCGCTCGAGCGCCACCACCTGGGTGTCGAGCACGGCCGCGAGTTGCGAGGCCACGCCGGCGCTCACGCGCTCGGCCATGGCCAGCAGCAGCACGCCGCCGTCACACCGCGCGAGCAAACCCTGCTGGGCCACCGGGCGCCCGGCATGCAGGGTGGCGGCCAGATCCAGCCCGCCGAGCAGGGCCGAGTCGGTGGCGTGCAGGGGCACGCGGTGCATCGGGGTGCTGGCGGGCAGGCCGTCGCGCAGCAGGGTCAGCCAGGCGTCGCGCAAGGGGCCGGCAGGTGCGCGCAGTGCGACACCGCCCAGGCCGTCGGGGTCCACCGCCAGCAGGGCGGCCACCAAGGCGGCGTCGGCGCTGGGAACCGGCGAAGAGAAGGCGTCGAGCATCGGTGGTGAGCCCGAGACCCGCGCTCAGGCGCCCATCAGCTCGGCGACCGCACGGTCGACCCGGGCCGTGGAACCGGCGTTGTCCAGCGGGTTGCGGCGCAGGCGGTGGCGCAGGGCGGGACCGGCCACGCGCTTGAAGTGCGCGTCGGTCACGGCAGCGTCACCTTGCAGCGCGGCCATGGCCCGCGCGGCGCGGATCAGCGTGAGGTCGCCGCGCAGGCCGTCGGTGCCGAGGGCCATGCACAGGGCAGCGGCGCGCTGGCGCGCGGCGTCGCTGATGTCAACTTCGTGCAGGCGCTTGCGCGCGGCAACGATCTTGCGCCGGATGCGTTCGTCTTCCTTGTGCCAGTGCGCGATGAAAGCCTCGCGGTCCTGCTCGAAGGCATCGCGTCGGCGCACCACTTCCACGCGCTCCTGCAGCAGCTCGGGCGTCTTCACCTCCACCGACAAACCGAATCGGTCCAGCAGCTGCGGGCGCAGTTCACCTTCTTCGGGGTTGCCGCTGCCCACCAGCACAAACCGCGCAGGGTGGCGCACGGAGAGGCCTTCGCGCTCCACCACGTTCTCGCCCGAGGCCGCGACGTCGATCAGCAGGTCGACCAGGTGGTCTTCGAGCAGGTTGACTTCGTCGATGTAGAGAAAACCGCGGTTGGCCTGGGCCAGCAGGCCGGGCTCAAACGCCTTCACGCCTTGAGACAGCGCGCGTTCGAGGTCGAGCGCGCCGACCACGCGGTCCTCGGTGGCGCCCAGTGGCAGGTCGACCACGGGGACGGGAATGAGGTGGGTCTTGGGCGGTGGCTGGTCGGGTGCGCGCAGGGTGGCGCAATCGGCGCAGCGGCTGGCGGGGTCGGCCGGATCGCAGCTGTAGCGGCAGCCGTTGACCGCCCGCATTTTCGGCAGCAGGGCGGCCAGCGCCCGCACCGCGGTGGACTTGCCGGTGCCCCGGTCACCGAGGACCAGAACACCGCCGATGGAGGAATCGATGGCGGCGATCAGGATCGCCGTTTTCATCTCGTCTTGACCAACTATCGCGGAGAAAGGGAATGCCTGTGCCATAGAAAATCAGTATGGCACACGGCCCGTGTGTGCCACCCCGGAGCTTCTACGGAGGGCGTCGGATTCAGTGGCTTTTCAGCGACTTCCCGTGGGTGCGTGTCACCTGCGCGCCTTGCGGTGAGCGCGGCGTCACATCCAGAGCGCGCGCCACACCAGTCGAGGCATGTCGGCGCGCTGCAGCGTGACCCGTGTCTGCCAGCTGCGGTGGTCGTTGTCGGCGATGGCGTCCAGGATGCGCAAGCCGCCTTGAACAACCAGGCGCAGCTCCCAGCCCGCGCGACCCGGTATCCGCCGCGCCAGCGGAGCGCCCAGTTGCATGAGACCTCGTGCGTAGGCACACAACTCCGCCACGACGGCCTGGCGGGCGGGTGTTGTCTGCAACTCGGCGTTCTCGAAATCAGCGACTTGCAGACCATGCCGCCGCAGGGTGTCGGCCGGCAGATAGCAGCGGCCGTTGGGCAGGTCGCGGCTGATGTCCTGCCAGAAGTTGATGAGCTGCAAGGCGCTGCAGATCTGGTCGCTTTGCTGCAAGGAGCGGGCGTCTTGCACGTGGTACAGGTGCAGCAGCAGGCGTCCCACCGGGTTGGCCGAGAGCCGGCAGTAGCCCAACAGCTCCTCGGTGCTGGCATAGCGGTGCTGTTGCTCGGTGTACCGCACATCCTGCTCGAAGGCGCTCAGCAGATCGTGCAGCAGCTGGCCCGGCAGTGTGTGGCGCGCCACGGCCAGACCGAGCGGACCGAACACGCCGGGCCAGCGTTCGGGTACGGGCGCGGTCCCCTCACCCGATGCCCTGGCGATGCAGCGCGCCAGTTCGCTGCGGAAGGCGGCCAGATCGGCCAGCCGCTCCAATGCACCGGCCGATCCCTCGTCTGCGATGTCGTCGGCGGTGCGGGCAAAACGGTAGATGGCCACTACGGCCGGCCGAAGCCGGGGTGGGCACAGCCAGGAGGCCACGGGGAAGTTTTCGTAATGGTCAACGCCGCCCCCGAACGTGCCGGTCGCATGGTCCAGCGGGCGGGTGGTGGTGGTGTTGGAGGGGGCCATGAAACCGAGGTGCGCGTGAACGAAAATTTTGATTACTAACCGGTCAGTCAGTAATATACGGGGATTCGCGGTGTCGACAAACGCCGTGCACCCGTCCCATTCTCACCCGCCAAGCCCGCCATGAAAACGCTGCCTGTTGCATTCGCCCTGACCGCCACGCTTGTGCTGGCAGCCTGCTCTCCCAAACCCGCGCCGGTGGAGCCGATCCGCTCGGTCAAGTTGATGACCGTGGGCGCCAGCACCCTGGGCTCGCAGACCGAGTACGCCGGTGAGGTGCGGGCACGGACCGAGTCGCGGCTGGGCTTCCGGGTCGGGGGCAAGCTGGTGCAACGCCCGGCCGAAGTCGGGCAGCGGGTGAAGGCGGGTCAGTTGCTGGCCCAGCTCGACGCGCAGGACCTGGCACTCTCCAGCCAGGCCGCGCAGGCCCAGGTGGCGTCGGCACAAACCCAGCGCGATCTGGCGGCGGCCGACCTCCAACGTTTTCAGGAACTGCTGGCGCAAGGTTTCGTGAGCGGCGCCGAGATCGAACGGCGTCAGGCGACGCTGCAATCGGCCGACGCGTTGCTGCGTCAGGCACGCGCCCAAGGTGCCGTGCAAGGCAACCAGGCCGGCTACGCCAGTTTGCGGGCCGATGGCGACGGCGTGGTGCTGGCGGTCGATGCGGAAGTGGGACAGGTCGTGGCCGCCGGTGCGCCGGTGGTGCGTGTGGCGCGCGACGGTGCGCGCGACGTGGTGTTTGCCGTGCCCGAAGACGAAGTGGCACGCTTGCGTGTCGGTCAGGCAGCGCAGGTGCGCCTGTGGGCTGGCTCGTCCGGCACACCAGCCGGTGCCGTGACACCCTGGGATGCCGTGGTGCGCGAAATGGCGGCAAGTGCCGACCCTGCGACCCGCACCTACCAGGTCAAGCTGGCCTTGCCCGAGGGTGCCGCGGTGCCACTCGGTGCCACCGCTTACGTGCTGCTGATGCGGTCGGCCGACACGCCCACCGCCGCCATCAAGCTGCCGACCTCGGCGCTCATGCGTTCGGAAGCCGGCGATCGCAGCGGCAGCGCGGTGTGGGTGTTTGACCCCGCCAGCGGCACGGTGCAGCCGCGCGAGGTGGTGGTGGCTGGCGCCGACGGCAACGATATCGTGATTGCCTCGGGCCTCAAGCCGGGCGATGAGGTGGTGGCCGCGGGCGTGCATGTGCTGTCACCAGGGCAGAAGGTCACGCGGTTTGTCGCCGCGGCCACGAAGTGAGGACTGCATGAGCTCGTCCGACTATTCCTCTGCCGACCAGGCCGCCTCGTGGGTCTCGCGTTTCAACCTCTCGCAATGGGCGCTCGACCACCAGGCGTTCACGCGCTACCTGATGATCGTGCTGATGCTGCTGGGCGTCGCGGCCTATTTTCAGCTCGGCCAGGACGAAGACCCGCCGTTCACCTTTCGGGCCATGGTCGTGCGGGCTTACTGGCCCGGCGCCACCGCCGAACAAGTGGCCGAGCAGGTGGCCGACCGCATTGAGAAAACGCTGCAGGAAGTGCCCTACGCGGACAAGATCCGCAGCTACTCCAAACCCGGCGAGACGCTGGTGATCTTTCAGCTGAAAGACTCATCGCCGCCCAAGGAGGTGCCGCAGATCTGGTACACGGCCCGCAAGAAGATCGGTGACATGCAGGCCACGCTGCCTCAAGGCGTGGTGGGGCCTTTTTTCAACGACGAGTTCGGTGATGTTTTCGGCGTGATCTACGCCCTGCAGGGCGACGGTTTCTCGTACGCCGACAAAAAACAGGTGGCCGACAACGTGCGCCAGCAGCTGCTGCGCGTGCCCGACGTGAGCAAGGTGGAGCTCTTCGGCGTGCAGGACGAGAAGCTGTTCGTTGAGATCTCGCAGAAGCGTTTGGCGGTGCTGGGCTTGAACCTGCAGCAGGTGTTCGACGCGCTCGGACAGCAGAATGCCGTGGTCGCGGCGGGAGCGGTGCAGTCGCCTCAGGATGTGGTGCAGGTGCGTGTGGCCGGTGCGTTCACTTCGGTGGAGCAGCTCGGCGCGATGCCGATCCGTGCCGCCAATGGCACGCAGATCCGCCTGGGTGACATCGCCAGCATCCGCCTGGGCTACGTGGACCCGCCGCAAGTGCTGGTGCGCCACAACGGCAAGGACAGCATCGGCTTGGGCATTTCCATGGCCAAGGGCGGCGACATCATTGCCCTGGGCAAAGCGCTCAAGACCACGGTGGCGGGCATCGAGGCCACGTTGCCCGCGGGCATGGTGCTCGCACAGGTGCAGGACCAGCCCAGTGCGGTGACCAAAAGCGTGAACGAGTTCGTCACCGTCCTGATCGAAGCGGTGGTGATCGTGCTGGCGGTGAGCTTTCTGGCGCTGGGTCTGCACAAGCGCACCGGCAGCAAGGGCCTGCGCGGCTACACACTCGACATGCGCCCCGGATTGGTGGTGTTCATCACCATTCCGCTCGTGTTGGCCATGACTTTCCTGGCCATGAACTACTTCAAGATCGGCCTTCACAAGATCTCGCTGGGCTCCCTGATCATTGCGCTGGGGCTGCTGGTGGACGATGCGATCATTGCGGTGGAGATGATGGTGCGCAAGCTTGAAGAGGGCTACAGCATGGTTCGTGCGGCCACTTTCACCTGGGAGGCAACGGCCATGCCCATGCTCACCGGCACGCTGATCACCGCAGCCGGGTTCCTGCCCATCGGCCTGGCGAATTCCAGCACCGGTGAATACACCTTTGCGATCTTTGCAGTGACCGTGATCGCATTGCTGTTGTCGTGGATCGTGGCGGTGTTCTTCGTGCCCTATCTCGGCGTGCGCCTGCTGAAGGTGAAGCCGCATGTGGGCGAGGTGCATGAGGTCTTCGACGGTCCGTTCTACGTGCGGTTTCGTGCCGTGGTCGATTGGTGCGTGCAGTACCGCTGGATCACCATCGGCGCGACCGTGCTCACCTTCGTGTTGGGCATCGTCGGCATGGGCCAGGTGCAGCAACAGTTTTTCCCGGACTCAAGCCGGCCCGAAATCCTGGTGGACGTGTGGCTGCCGGAGGGCAGCAGCATCCGGGCCATGGACGAGGTCACCAAGCGCCTGGAGTTGCGCATGACGGCCGAAGAGGGCGTCAAAAGCGTCAGCACCTGGGTCGGTTCGGGTGTGCCGCGCTTCTATTTGCCGCTGGACCAGATCTTTCCGCAGACCAACGTGTCGCAACTCATCGTGTTGCCGCAAGACCTCAAGACCCGCGAGCGTCTGCGCAAGGCGCTGCCCGCTTTGCTGGCCGCCGAGTTCCCCGAGCTGCGCGGTCGCGTGAAGCTGCTGCCCAACGGGCCACCCGTGCCGTATCCGGTGCAGTTCCGGGTGGTCGGCACCGACCCCGCACAGTTGCGCGCGTTGGCCGACGAAGTCAAGGTGGCCATGCGGGGCAACAGCAACATGCGCGGCGTGAATGACAACTGGAACGAGTCGGTCAAGCGGCTGCGGCTGGAAATCGACCAGGCCAAGGCGCGTGCGCTGGGCGTGTCCAGTCAGTCGATTGCGCAAGCCGCGCGCACCTTGCTCAGCGGCAGCACGGTGGGTCAGTACCGCGACGGTGACAAACTCATCGACATCGTGTTGCGCCAACCCCTGGATGAACGCAGTGCCATCACCGATCTGGCCAACGCGAACCTGCCCACGAGCAGCGGGCAAAGCATTCCGCTGCTTCAGATTGCGAAGCCGGTCTTTGGTTGGGAGGCCGGCGTGCTGTGGCGCGAAAACCGCGACTACGCCATCACCGTGCAAGGGGATGTGGCGGAAGGTTTGCAGGGTGCGACGGTGACCGCCGAACTGCAGCCCGTGCTCAAAAGCATCAGCGATCGCTGGGCGGCCCGCGGTCTCTCGGACTACCGCATCGAGGTCGCGGGCGCCGTGGCAGAGAGCAGCAAGGGTTCGTCGTCGATTGCCGCGGGCATCCCGCTCATGCTGTTCATCGTGTTCACCCTGCTGATGTTGCAGCTGCAGAGCTTCAGCCGCTCCATGTTGGTGTTTTTGACCGGCCCGCTGGGACTGGCTGGCGTGGCCGCCGCCTTGTTGCTGCTGAACCGTCCGTTCGGCTTCGTGGCCCTGCTCGGCGTGATCGCGCTCATGGGCATGATCCAACGCAACTCGGTGATCCTCATCGATCAGATCGAGCAGGACCGCGCTCGCGGGGTGCCGGCATGGGACTCGGTGGTGGAGTCGGCGGTGCGCCGCATGCGGCCCATCGTGCTGACCGCCGCTGCGGCAGTGCTGGCGATGATTCCGCTGTCGCGCAGTGTGTTCTGGGGGCCGATGGCGGTGGCCATCATGGGTGGGCTGGTCGTTGCCACGGTGTTGACCTTGCTGGCACTGCCGGCGATGTACGCGGCCTGGTTCCGGGTGAAACGGGAACCCGGGACCGCCTGAGCGCAACGCCGTGGGTTCGCGAGCCTGGTGTGGCGCCTTGGTTTTGTGAAACGGATGACCCGCTCTGGCGGACAACAAGCCGGCTGGTCAACAATGCGCTCGAACATCCAACCCATGCCAAGGTCCCATCATGCGAATCGCCCTCATCCACGCCCTGGCTCACTCGGTGGCACCCATCAACGAGGAGCTGGAGCGCCGCTGGCCCGAGGCGGTGCGCATGAACCTGCTCGACGACAGCCTGTCCGCCGATCTGGCGCGCAACGGCGCCGGGTTGGACGCCACCATGCACCAGCGGTTCGAGGACCTGACGGCCTATGCCGAACGTTCGGGGGCGAACGCCATCCTTTTCACCTGCTCGGCGTTCGGACCCTGCATTGAGGCCGTGGCAGCGCGCCGGCACCACATGCCCGTCCTCAAGCCCAATGAAGCCATGGTGGCCGACGCCGTCGCGCATGGCGGACGTGTGGGCCTGATCGCATCGTTTGGCCCCACGCTCGAATCCATGCCGCCGGAGTTTCCACCCGGCACCGAGTTGCTGACCCGGCTGGCCGACGGTGCGCTCGAGGCGCTCAACCAAGGCGACACCGAACGGCACGACACCTTGGTCATCGAGGCTGCGCAGTGGCTGGCCAGCCAGGGTTGCGACGTGATCGCGCTGGCGCAGTTCAGCATGGCCCGCGCACAAATGGCGGTTCACCGGGGCGTGGGCCTGCCGGTGCTCACCACCCCGGGCAGTGCGGTGCGGCTGCTGCGCCACCGGCTCGGCGCCTGAACCGCTGGACTTCGGGCAACCGCTACAATCGAGGGTTGCCGTGAAGGGGGCAGGGCTTGGCGCAGATCCCCATCTGTGTCGTGCCGGAACCCCAACCAGGCGCGCGGGTGGCGAAATTGGTAGACGCACCAGGTTTAGGTCCTGACGCCAGCAATGGTGTGGGGGTTCGAGTCCCCCCCCGCGCACCACCACAGACACATGCATCCCCCGGTTCGTCCAGGCAGGCTGGCCGAACCGCAATTTTTGGGCATCACCCTTTTGGAGAGAACCATGACCGTGACCGTTGAAACCCTGGAAAAGCTCGAGCGCAAGATCACGCTGTCGCTCCCGGCCAATGTGATCCAGAACGAGGTGGCAAACCGCCTCAAGCGCCTGGCGCGCGATGTGAAGATGGACGGCTTCCGTCCCGGCAAGGTGCCCATGAACGTGGTCGCCCAGCGCTACGGTTATTCGGTGCACTACGAAGTGATGAACGACAAGGTTGGCGAAGCTTTCGCCACCGCCGCGAACGAGGCACAACTGCGCGTGGCCGGTCAGCCCAAGATCACCGAAAAGGAAGGCGCGCCCGAAGGCGAACTGACCTTCGACGCCGTGTTCGAGGTCTACCCCGAAGTCAAGATCGGTGACCTGAGCACTGCGTCGGTGGACAAGGTTTCTGCTGAGGTCGACGACGCTGCCATTGGCCGCACGCTGGACATCCTGCGCAAGCAGCGCCGCACCTTCGCGCAGCGCGCACAAGACCAGGCCGCCCAGGACGGCGACCGCGCCACCATCGATTTCGCCGGCAAGATCGACGGCGAGCCGTTCGAAGGCGGCAAGGCCGAGGCCTTCCAGTTCATCGTGGGCGACGGTCAGATGCTCAAGGAGTTTGAAGACGCCGTGCGCGGCATGAAGCAGGGCGAGAGCAAGACCTTCCCGCTGGCATTCCCCGCGGATTACCACGGCAAGGACGTGGCTGGCAAAACCGCCGACTTCTTGGTCACGGTCAACAAGCTCGAAGCCGCTCACCTGCCAGAAGTCGACGAAGCACTGGCCAAGTCGCTCGGTATTGCCGACGGCACCGTGGAAGGCCTGCGTGCCGACATCAAGAAAAATCTGGAGCGCGAAGTCAAGTTCCGCCTGCAGTCCCGCAACAAGCAGTCCGTGATGGACGCGCTCATCGCCACGTCCGAACTGGACCTGCCGAAGTCGGTGGTGCAGTCCGAACTCGACCGTCTGGTGGAAGGCGCCCGCGCCGACCTCAAGCAGCGCGGTGTGAAGGACGCCGAGAAAGCCCCGATCCCCGAAGAACTGTTCCGCCCGCAAGCCGAGCGCCGCGTGCGCCTGGGTCTGGTGGTGGCCGAGCTGGTGCGTTCCAACGAACTGCACGCCAAGCCCGAGCAGATCAAGGCCCACATTGAAGAGCTGGCGGCTTCGTACGAGAAGCCTGCGGACGTCGTGCGCTGGTACCAGGGCGACAACCGCCGCATGGCCGAAGTTGAGGCCATCGTGATCGAAAACAACGTGACCGAGTTCGTGCTGTCCAAGGCCCAGATCACCGAGAAGGCGGTCAGTTTCGACGAGCTGATGGCGCAAAACTGATCGGTCCGACCTTCAGAAAAGCAGAGGGCGGAGCGATCCGCCCTTTTTTTCGTCGGTTTGAGCCCCACGTGCGTCCAGTCGGCCCTTGGTGGTGCCCCAAAGGCCATCGCCCTTGTGTGCATACGGCCACAGTGGGTTGGTTACAGTAGCAAGACAGCAATGCATCAACACATGGAGAAACGCATGAGCGCAATGGACATTCAAGGCTTGGGCATGGTGCCCATGGTGATCGAAACGTCGGGTCGCGGCGAACGCGCCTACGACATCTACTCGCGTTTGCTCAAGGAGCGCGTGATCTTCCTGGTCGGCGAAGTCAACGATCACTCGGCCAACTTGGTGGTGGCGCAGCTGTTGTTCCTGGAAAGCGAGAACCCCGACAAGGACATTTCGTTCTACATCAACTCGCCCGGTGGTTCGGTGAGCGCCGGCATGGCGATCTACGACACCATGAACTTCATCAAGCCCGATGTGTCCACCCTGTGCTGCGGTTTCGCAGCCAGCATGGGCGCTTTCTTGCTGGCGGCCGGCACCAAGGGCAAGCGCTTCTCGCTGCCCAACTCCAAGATCATGATCCACCAGCCCTCGGGCGGCAGCCGTGGCCAGGCCACCGAGATCGAGATCCAGGCCCGCGAGATCCTGAAAACCCGCGAGCAACTCAACAAGATCCTGGCCGAGCGCACCGGCCAGCCGCTGGACCGCATCGCACGCGACACCGAGCGCGACTACTACATGTCTGCTGCCGAGTCGGCCGAATACGGTCTGATCGACAAAGTCATCGAAAAGCGCCCGAGCGCCACCTGAGGCCCACCGGGCGTCGAAAAGCGGGAGACAGTGCCCATAAAGGTGCTTTTCCCGGGTTTGGCGCCCGAAAGGCTTGATCTATCATTGTTCCTACCGATTCATCTGACGCCCCTCTATGGCCGACAAAAAAGCGACCTCCAGCGAAAAAGCGCTCTACTGCTCCTTCTGCGGTAAGAGCCAGCACGAGGTCAAAAAGCTCATCGCCGGCCCTTCGGTGTTCATTTGCGACGAGTGCATCGACCTGTGCAACGACATCATCCGCGACGAGTTGCCGGGCCTCGAGTCGGTCAAGGCGTCGGGCGATGACGTACCCACACCTTCCGATCTCAAGTCCAACCTCGACAATTACGTGATCGGCCAGCAGGGCGCCAAGCGTGCCCTGGCCGTGGCGGTCTACAACCACTACAAGCGCCTGCGCCACAAACAGACCGCCCGCAAGGACGATGTGGAGCTGGCCAAGAGCAACATTTTGCTGATCGGGCCCACGGGTTCGGGCAAGACGCTGCTGGCCCAGACCATGGCACGCATGCTCAACGTGCCCTTCGTCATGGCCGATGCCACCACACTGACCGAAGCCGGTTATGTGGGCGAAGACGTCGAAAACATCGTGGCCAAGCTGCTGCAGAGCTGCAACTACGACGTTGAGCGTGCCCAGCAGGGCATCGTCTACATCGACGAAATCGACAAGATCACCCGCAAGTCCGACAACCCGTCCATCACCCGCGATGTGTCGGGGGAGGGCGTGCAGCAGGCTTTGCTCAAGCTGATCGAAGGCACCATGGCTTCGGTGCCTCCCCAGGGTGGTCGCAAGCACCCCAATCAGGACTTTTTGCAGGTCGACACGACCAACATCCTGTTCATTTGCGGCGGCGCCTTTGCGGGCCTGGAAAAAATCATCGAGAACCGCACCGAAGCCTCGGGCATCGGTTTCGGTGCCACGGTCAAAAGCAAGAAGCAGCGTAGCCTGACCGAGGCGTTCAAGGAGATCGAGCCCGAAGATCTGATCAAGTTCGGCCTGATTCCCGAATTGGTGGGCCGTGTTCCGGTGATCGCTGCGTTGTCTGAGCTCAGCGAAGACGCGCTGGTCGAGATCCTCACCGAACCCAAGAACGCGGTGGTGAAACAGTTTTCCCGCCTGCTGGCCATGGAAGGCGCCGAGCTCGAAGTGCGACCCGCCGCGCTCAAGGCCATCGCCCGCAAGGCACTGGCGCGCAAGACCGGCGCCCGAGGCCTGCGCTCGATCCTGGAAAATGCGTTGATCGATACCATGTTCGACCTGCCGAGCATGAATAACGTTGAAAAAGTGGTGGTGGACGAGTCCACCATCGACGAAAACAAGCCACCTCTGCTGGTTTACCGCGAGGCGGCCAAGCAGGCCTGAACAGGCCTGCCACCACGGGCGCTGCTGTCAGCGCCCCAGCGATGCGTCCGGTTGATATCGCCCGCACCAACCCCATTTACCCGTTTTAGTCGAGGTTGAAATGTCCGGACAAACCCCTCTCCCCAGCTCCCCGGTGGAACTCCCGCTGCTGCCTCTGCGCGACGTGGTGGTGTTCCCGCACATGGTCATTCCGCTCTTCGTGGGCCGCCCCAAAAGCATCAAGGCACTCGAGTCCGCCATGGAGTCCGAGCGCCGCATCATGCTGGTGGCCCAAAAGGCAGCGGCCAAAGACGAGCCGTCGACCGAAGACATGTTTGAGATGGGTTGCGTGGCCACCATCCTGCAGATGCTCAAGCTGCCCGATGGCACGGTGAAGGTGCTGGTCGAAGGCGTGCAGCGCGCCAAGGTGCTGGCCATCCGTGATGGAGAGAGCCATTTCATCGCCAGCGTGAGTCCGGTGGACCCGGCTGTGGAGCGTGCTGACACGCAGTCCAACGAACTCGAAGCTCTGCGCCGCGCAGTGATGCAGCAGTTTGACCAGTACGTCAAACTCAACAAGAAGATTCCGTCGGAAATCCTCACTTCGATCTCCAGCATCGACGATCCCGGTCGCCTGGCCGACACGATCGCCGCCCACTTGCCGCTCAAGCTCGAATCCAAGCAGGTCGTGCTCGACCTCGACCCGGTCAACAAGCGCCTGGAGAATCTGTTCGAGCAGCTCGAGCGTGAAGTCGACATCCTCAACGTCGACAAGAAGATCCGTGGTCGAGTCAAGCGGCAGATGGAAAAGAACCAGCGCGATTTCTACCTGAACGAGCAGGTCAAGGCGATCCAGAAGGAGCTTGGCGAAGGCGAAGAGGGCGCGGACATCGAAGAGCTCGAGAAGAAGATCATCGCGGCCAAGATGCCCAAGGAGGCGCGCAAGAAGGCCGACGCCGAGCTCAAGAAGCTCAAGCTGATGTCGCCGATGTCGGCCGAGGCGACGGTGGTGCGCAACTACATCGACACGCTGGTCAACCTGCCGTGGACGAAGAAGACCAAGATCAAGCACGACCTGGCGTTTGCCGAGTCGGTGCTGAACGAAGACCACTACGGCCTCGAGAAGGTCAAGGACCGCATCCTCGAGTACCTCGCGGTGCAGCAACGCGTCGACAAGGTCAAGGCGCCGATCCTGTGCCTGGTCGGGCCACCGGGGGTCGGCAAGACCTCGCTCGGCCAGAGTGTGGCGCGTGCGACCGGGCGCAAGTTCGTCCGCATGGCGCTGGGCGGCGTGCGCGACGAGGCCGAGATCCGCGGCCACCGCCGCACCTACATCGGCTCGATGCCGGGCAAGGTGCTGCAGTCGCTGACCAAGGTCGGCACGCGCAACCCGCTGTTCCTGCTCGACGAGATCGACAAGCTCGGCACCGACTTCCGTGGCGACCCGTCGAGTGCCTTGCTTGAAGTTCTGGACCCCGAACAGAACCACACCTTTGGTGACCATTACGTTGAAGTTGATTTCGACTTGTCCGACGTGATGTTCGTTGCAACCTCGAACTCGATGAACATTCCACCGGCCCTGCTGGACCGCATGGAAGTCATTCGACTCTCGGGCTACACCGAAGAGGAAAAGACCAACATCGCGATGCGCTATTTGCTGCCCAAGCAACTCAAGAACAACGGCCTGAAAGAGGGCGAGCTGGAGGTGAAGGAAGAGGCCGTGCGCGATGTTGTGCGGTACTACACCCGTGAAGCCGGTGTGCGTTCGCTCGAGCGCGAACTCTCCAAGATCTGCCGCAAGGTGGTGAAAGGCTTGCTGCTCAAGAAGTACACCCCCACCGTGGTGGTGGATGCGGAAAACCTCAACGACTTCCTGGGTGTGCGCAAGTACAGCTATGGTCGTGCCGAAGCCCAGAACCAGGTGGGCCAGGTGGTGGGTCTGGCGTGGACGGAAGTGGGGGGCGATCTGCTGACCATCGAAGTCGCGATCATGCCGGGCAAGGGCGTCATCACCCGCACCGGTTCGCTGGGCGATGTGATGAAGGAATCGGTGGAAGCCGCACGCACCGTGGTGCGCAGCCGTGCGCGCATGCTGGGCATCAAGGACGAGCAGTTCGACAAACGCGACATCCACATCCATGTGCCAGATGGCGCCACACCCAAGGACGGCCCGAGCGCGGGTGCTGCCATGACCACGGCCCTGGTGTCGTCCCTGACGGGCATCCCGGTGCGGGCCGATGTGGCCATGACAGGCGAGATCACCCTGCGTGGCGAAGTCACGGCCATTGGTGGTTTGAAAGAGAAGCTGCTGGCCGCGTTGCGTGGCGGTATCAAGACGGTGATCATCCCGGAAGAGAACGTCAAGGACCTCGCCGACATTCCCGACAACGTGAAGCAGGGTCTTGAGATCGTGCCGGTGAAATGGATCGACAAGGTGCTCGCGATTGCACTCGAGCGCCAGCCCGTTCCCTTGACCGACGAAGAGGTGGCGGCACAGGTGGCCGCAGCTTCCACGCGCGCACCCACGCCCGGTCAGGACGCGGTGAAACACTGATCAAAAAATTTGAGGGGGCTTGAAAGAGGCCTATTTTTTAGGTTAGAATTTCAGCTTCCGGCAGACAAGCGGAACAGCACTGAAAAGTGTTGAGAAATGCGGGAATAGCTCAGTTGGTAGAGCGCAACCTTGCCAAGGTTGAGGTCGCGAGTTCGAGTCTCGTTTCCCGCTCCAGATTCAAAAAGGGAAGCTCTGCTTCCCTTTTTTGTAGCCTTTTCAGATCGGCGCTTTCCGCGCTGACCCTGATGGCGCGATAGCAAAGCGGTTATGCCCCGGATTGCAAATCCGGTTAGTCCGGTTCGACTCCGGATCGCGCCTCCAGTATCACATGCAACCCCGCCAACAAGTTTGTTGCCGGGGTTGTTTCATTTGAATCGGGCGATCCTTGACGCTTGCAGGTCAGCGGGGTGTCTCCACCTGCGACAATCCACACTCGGCCTCGATGGTGAAATTGGTAGACACAGCGGACTTAAAATCCGCCGCCATCCCGAAAGGGAGCGTACCGGTTCGACCCCGGTTCGAGGCACCAGGCTAGGTTTTTTCCGGTTTCGCCGGTACAGTGAGTTTTCATGACCCGATACAACGCGCCCTTCGAGATCCACGTGCACGGCGATGTGCCTTTGCGCGATGACGTGGTCTTTGCCCAGATCCAGGACGCACTCAAGCCGCTGTGGGTCTATGCCGGCGCCAAGTCCTTGGCGGCCGCGGCCGAGAGCAGTTACGAAGACGAACCGGGCATCCGCTTCGACGCTGAATCCCATGTTCTGCAGATCTGCTGGACTGTGCCGGGTGACGAAGATTTCCGGCAGGTGATCGAAGAGGCCTGCATGGGCCTCAACGACATTGCGTCCACGGGCGCTCCGCTGGAGGTTTCGTTCTACGACGCCGAATTTGACGAAGAAGACGAGTCTTCCGAGGAAGAAGCGCGTGACGACTTCCTGATGTGTTTCGTGGGTCCGACCCCCGCAGCCATCATGCAGGTGCAGCGCGACCTGCTGGTGCAGGACGTGTTGCACATCATGGAGCGCCACTTCGACGCCTCCGAGCTGGGCGACGTGGTGGGCTCGATCGACAAGCTGTTCACCCAGCGCTTTGACGCCCTGGTGAATTCCATGCAACTGGGCAAACCCCCGCGCGGTTATGGTGGCCCATCGGGCCATGGTGGACCTCGCAAGCCGCGCCATTTGCACTGATCCGCGCCCGCGTGCGCCGGCCTGACACGCTCAGGCCCTAGACTGCGCTCCACGGTGGGATTCCGAACCCGCCGCCCGGAGTGCCGATGTCTTTCTTTTCCACCGATGCCCTGAACCCCGGCGTGCGCAAGCGCGAGGTGTTTGGCTGGGCGATGTTCGACTTTGCGAACTCGGGCTACACCACCGTGGTGTTGACCGCGGTGTTCGCTGCCTACTTTGTCGGGGCGGTGGCCGATGGCGCCGAGTGGGCAGCATTTGCGTGGACCGCGGCCTTGAGCCTGTCGCACCTGATCGTGATGGTCACCATCCCCGCCATGGGGGCCTGGGCCGATCAGCACGGGGCGAAAAAGCGGCTGCTGATGTTCACGACGGTGGGCTGTGTGCTGGCCACAGCGGCACTGGCCTGGGTGGGCCCGGGTGCGGTGGCGTTGGGCGTGGCGCTCATCGTGGTGTCCAACGTGTTTTTTGCCTGGGGCGAATCCCTGGTGGCGGCCTTCCTTCCAGAACTCGCCAAACCGGCTGCCATGGGCCGTGTGAGCGGCTGGGGCTGGAGCCTGGGGTACTGCGGCGGCATGCTGGCGCTCGGTTTGAGTCTGGCTTATGTGCTGTGGGCGCAAGCGCAGGGGCAGAAGGCCGCGCAGTTCGTGCCGGTGACCATGTTGATCACGGCGGCGGTGTTCGCCCTGGCTTCGATGTTCACGCTGGTCTTGCTGCGCGAGCGGGCAACCCCGCTGAAGGGCGTTTCGGACTCGGCCTGGCGCCAGTCGTTCAAGCAGTTGCGCAGCACGTTCCAGCAGGCGCGGCGTTACCAGGATTTCATGTGGTTGCTGGCCTGTGCAACGGCCTACCAGGGTGGCGTGGCGGTGGCGATCACGCTGGCGGCGATCTACGCCGAGCAGGTGATCGGGTTCGTGCAGCAGGAAACCATGGTGCTGATCTTCGTGCTCAACATCGCGGCCATGGTGGGTGCGTTCGCGTTCGGCTACTGGCAGGACCGCCTGGGCCACAAGCTCGCGCTGGGCATCACCTTGGTGGGCTGGGTCGCCACCTGCATCATTGCGGCTGTCACCACCACCAAGGGCGGCTTCTGGTACGCCGCGGCGATCGCGGGTGTGTGCATGGGGTCCAGCCAGTCGTCGGGCCGTGCCATGGCCGGCATGCTGGCGCCGCCGGGGCAGTTGGCCGAATTCTTCGGCCTGTGGACGTTTGCCACCCGCGTGGCCAGCATCATCGGGCCGCTGAGCTACGGCGCCATCACCTGGATGACCGGGGGCAACCAGCGACTGGCCATTGCGTCCACCGCCGTGTTGTTCGTGATCGGGCTGCTGCTGCTGATCCCGGTCAACATGCAGCGGGGCCGGGAGGCGGCGCTTCAACCGGCGAACGCTTCAGACCATTAATTTCGCTGCACGGGTTGGCAGGTCGAGCCAACGCTGGGCGGCCAACGACAGCGCCGCAGGATCGCCGGTGGACAAGAGCACCGGCGGTGTGGCGTTTGTACCCTTCGGGTCGGACATGTTCAGCACGTCGCGCGTGCGGCGCGCCACCGCTTCGCCCGTGTCGACCAGCGCCACGTCCGGCCCCAGCAATTGCGCCAGCGCATCGGCGGCAAAGGGGTAGTGCGTGCAGCCCAGCACCACGGTGTCCATGTCGCCCGGCGCGTGCTCGCGCAAGGCGGCCACATACCGCTCGCAGAGGGTTTGTTGGGCTGGCAGGTCATCGCGCTCAATGGCGTCGGCCAGGCCGTCGCAAGGCTGGCAGATGAAGTGCACGGGACTTGACGCGGTGTTTTCCAGTTGGGTGCGCAGGCGCGCGAAACGCTCGCTGTTGAGCGTGCCGCGCGTGGCCAGCACGCCGATGTGGCGCGTGTGGCTCGTGGCGGCAGCGGGCTTGAGTGCAGGCTCCACGCCCACGATGGGCAGGTCGGGGTGGGTGGCGCGCAGGCTGTCGATGGCCAGCGCCGTGGCGGTGTTGCAGGCGACCACCAATGCGTCGATCTGGTGGGTGCGGCGCAGCCAGGCGGTGATGCGTTCCGATCGGTCGGTGATTTCGGCCACCGTGCGCTCGCCATACGGCGCGTACGCGCTGTCGGCCACGTACACAAAACGCACCCCGGGCAACTCGCCCAGCAGGGCGCGCAGCACACTCAGGCCGCCCACCCCGCTGTCGAACACCCCGACGGTTTTCAAGCGGCGGCGACGCTGATGCCCTTGAACTCGCCGGTGGCAATGCGCTTCTGCCACTCGGCCGGGCCGGTGATGTGGGCGCTGGTGCCGCCCGAGTCCACCGCCACCGTCACCGGCATGTCGACCACGTCGAATTCGTAGATGGCTTCCATGCCCAGGTCTTCGAAGCCCACCACCTTGGCGTGCTTGATGGCCTTGGACACGAGGTAGGCCGCGCCGCCCACGGCCATGAGGTAGGCGCTTTTGTGCTGCTTGATGGATTCGATGGCCACAGGACCACGTTCGGCCTTGCCGATCATGGCGATCAGGCCGGTCTGCTCCAGCATCATGTCGGTGAAGCCGTCCATGCGCGTGGCGGTGGTCGGGCCGGCGGGGCCCACGGCCTCGTCGCGCACCGGGTCAACCGGGCCCACGTAGTAAATGACGCGGTTGGTGAAGTCCACCGGCAGTTTCTCGCCTTGGGCGAGCATGGTCTGGATGCGCTTGTGTGCGGCGTCGCGGCCGGTGAGCATCTTGCCGTTGAGCAGCAAGGTCTGGCCGGGCTTCCAGCTGGCCACCTCGGCCTTGGTCAGCTTGTTGAGGTCCACGCGCTGGCTCTTTTGCGTGTCGGGCACCCAGTTCACGTTGGGCCAGAGGTCCAGGCTGGGCGCTTCCAGGTACACCGGGCCGCTGCCGTCGAGCACAAAGTGCGCGTGACGCGTCGCGGCGCAGTTGGGGATCATGGCCACGGGCTTGCTGGCCGCGTGCGTGGGGTACATCTTGATCTTGATGTCGAGCACGGTGGTGAGGCCGCCCAGGCCCTGCGCGCCGATGCCCAGCGCATTGACCTTCTCGTAAAGCTCCAGGCGCAGCTCTTCCACCTGCGTGAGCTTCTCGCCCTTGGACGCCTTGGCTTGCAGCTCGTACATGTCGATGTCGTCCATCAGGCTCTCTTTGGCCATCAGCACGGCTTTCTCCGCGGTGCCGCCGATGCCGATGCCCAGCATGCCCGGCGGGCACCAGCCGGCGCCCATGGTGGGCACGGTTTTCATCACCCAGTCAACCACCGAGTCGCCGGGGTTGAGCATGATCATCTTGCTCTTGTTCTCGCTGCCGCCGCCTTTGGCGGCCACGGTCACTTCCAGCGTGTCACCGGGCACGAGCTCGGTGAAGATCACGGCGGGCGTGTTGTCCTTGGTGTTCTTGCGCGCGAACTGCGGGTCGGCCACGACCGAGGCGCGCAGCTGGTTGTCGGGGTGGTTGTAGCCCTGGCGCACGCCTTCGTTGATGGCGTCTTCCAGGCTGCCGGTGAAGCCGTCGAGCCTCACGTTCATGCCCACCTTGAGGAACACGTTGACGATGCCGGTGTCCTGGCAAATCGGGCGGTGGCCGGTGGCGCTCATCTTGCTGTTGGTCAGGATCTGAGCGATGGCGTCCTTGGCGGCGGCGCTCTGCTCGCGCTCGTAGGCGCGGGCCAGGTGGGCGATGTAGTCGGCCGGGTGGTAGTAGCTGATGTACTGCAGGGCGGCAGCGACGGATTCGATCAGGTCGTTCTGGCGGATGCTCGTGGTCATGGCGGTGGGGGTGTTGGTGTCGGGTGCTGTTGCCGTGGGGGCCGAACTGACGCAGGGGGATGCACAGTCTGCTACGGTGGGCCAGCCGGTATTTTGACAGGTCGTCCCAACGCCGGCTGACACAGGAGAGCGCCATGAAGACCCGGATTGAACGCGACACCATGGGCGAGGTCGCCGTGCCTGCCGAACGCCTCTGGGGCGCACAGACGCAGCGCTCGCTGCAGAACTTCGACATCTCGGGCGAGCGCCAGCCGCTGGAGCTGATTCGCGCGCTGGCGCAGGTCAAGCGGGCGTCGGCCGTGGTGAACCACGCGCTGGGTCTTCAGGAAGCGAAGAAGACCGAGGCGATCGTGGCCGCCGCCGACGAGGTGATTGCCGGGCGCCACGGGGCCGAGTTCCCGTTGGTGGTGTGGCAGACCGGATCGGGGACCCAGACCAACATGAACCTCAATGAGGTGCTGGCCAACCGCGCCAGCGAGTTGCTGGGTGGCGAGCGCGGGGAAGGGCGCCTGGTGCACCCCAACGACGACGTGAACCGCAGCCAGTCGAGCAACGACGTGTTCCCCACCGCCATGCACGTGGCGGCGGTGGACGCGATCACGCACCGGCTTCTGCCTTCGATGGCGTTGCTGCGAAGCACCCTCGCTCAGAAGGCCGCCGAATTCAATGACATCGTGAAGATCGGTCGCACCCACCTGCAGGACGCCACACCGCTGACTTTGGGGCAGGAGTTCTCGGGCTGGGTGGCACAGCTCGCGCACGGCGAGCGGCATGTGCAAGCTGCGCTGCCGCACTTGTGCGAGCTCGCCTTGGGCGGCACGGCGGTGGGCACGGGACTGAATGCGCCCACCGGCTACGCCGAGGCCGTGGCGGCCGAGCTAGCGCGGTTGACCGGCCTGCCTTTCGTGACCGCTCCGAACAAGTTCGAAAACATGGCCAGTGTCGATGCCCTGGTGCATGCCCACGGCGCCCTCAAAACCCTGGCTGCCAGCCTCAACAAGATCGCCAACGACGTGCGCTGGCTGGCCAGCGGTCCGCGCAGCGGGATCGGCGAGCTGAGCATTCCGGAGAACGAGCCGGGCTCTTCCATCATGCCGGGCAAGGTCAATCCGACGCAGAGCGAGGCGGTGACCATGCTCTGCGCGCAGGTGATGGGCAACGACGTGGCGATCAACATTGGTGGTGCCTCGGGCAACTTTGAGCTCAATGTGTTCAGGCCCCTGGTGGCGCACAACTTCCTGCAGAGCGTGCGCCTGCTGGCCGACGGCATGAAGAGCTTCAACGACCACTGCGCCGTGGGCATCGAACCCAACCGCGAACGCATCCAGGCGCTGGTGGATCGGTCACTCATGCTGGTGACCGCGCTCAACCCGCACATCGGCTACGACAAGGCCGCGCAGATCGCGAAAAAGGCGCACAAGGAGGGCACCAGCCTGCGCGAGGCGGCACTGGCATCGGGCCATGTGACGGCCGAGCAGTTCGACCAGTGGGTGCGCCCCGAGCAGATGGTGGGGCGCTGAAACTTCAGTGCGAGCGACCGGCCGGTGGCTGCATCAGTTTGTCGGTCATGGCAATCGCCATGGCGCTGAGCAGGAACACCACATGGATGATGGTCTGCCACATCAGCACCTGCTCGGTGTAGTTGGCGGCGTTGATGAAGGTCTTGAGCAGGTGGATGGAGCTGATGCCGATGATGGCGGTGGCCAGCTTCACCTTCAGCACGGAAGCGTTCACATGGCTCAGCCACTCGGGCTGGTCGGGGTGGTTTTCCAGGTGCATGCGGCTCACGAAGGTTTCATAGCCGCCGATGATCACCATGATCAGCAGGTTGGAGATCATGACCACGTCGATCAGTGCCAGCACCACCAGCATGATCACGGTTTCGTTGAGACCAGTGAGCTGCACGTCGGTCTTGTAGCCGATGCTGCTCACCAGCTTGTCGAGCGCGACCTG
Source organism: Hydrogenophaga sp. (assembly GCF_030158645.1). Lineage (GTDB taxonomy): Bacteria > Pseudomonadota > Gammaproteobacteria > Burkholderiales > Burkholderiaceae_C > Hydrogenophaga. The sequence goes on from NZ_JAOASO010000062.1 coordinate 28,762, forward strand.
GCTGCCAAACGCCGCTTCGACCAGATGCACGAGTTCCACCCAGAAGTGAAAAACGTAAATGCATTGCGCTGCGATCAGGCCGATGTAGAGCGGCAACTGCAACCATCGGCTGGCAAAAATCAGGTTGGGCAAGGCCCGGATCTGGACGGGCGTTTTGACAGGGTCGGTCATGGGAGAAGGGCGATGCGCCGGGAGCCCGGGGCGGGCGGCCACAAGGCGCCCGTATTGTAGGGTGGCACCTGCAGCGGGCACGGGTTTGTACCGTTGCCCCTGCGCGCCCGAACGGGCACGTTGCATGTCATGTAAGTGGCTCGTAAGAGCCCGTGCCCACAGTCGTCGACTGATTCGAATTCACAACACCCGAGGAGACTGCCCATGTCCACACCTTCGTCGTCCATCCAATCCACCCTGGTCGAAAACCGCGTTTTTGAACCCTCCGCGGCCACCGTCAAGGCCGCGCGCGTCTCGGGCATGGCGGCTTACCAGGCACTGTGCGACGAGGCCGACAAGGACTTCGAAGGCTTCTGGGCCCGCCTGGCCCGCGAGACGTTGACCTGGCACAAGCCCTTCACCAAGACGCTGGACTCGTCCAACGCCCCGTTCTACAAGTGGTTCGAAGACGGCGAACTCAACGCCTCCTACAACTGCCTGGACCGGCACATGGGCACGCCGGTGGAGAACAAGACCGCCATCATCTTTGAAGCCGACGGCGGCGAGGTGACCAAGGTCACTTACAAGGAATTGCTGGCCAAGGTCTCGCGCTTTGCCAATGCGCTCAAGGCGCGCGGCGTGAAGAAGGGCGACCGTGTCGTCATCTACATGCCCATGACGGTGGAAGGCGTGGTGGCCATGCAGGCCTGTGCGCGCATCGGCGCCACGCACAGCGTGGTGTTCGGCGGCTTCTCCGCCAAGGCGCTTCAGGAGCGCATTCAGGACGCCGGTGCCGTGGCCGTGATCACCGCCAACTACCAGCTGCGCGGGGGCAAGGAGTTGCCGCTCAAGTCCATCGTCGATGACGGCATCGCCATGGGCGGCTGCGAGTGCATCAAGAACGTGATCGTGTTCCAGCGCACACCCACCGCCTGCAACATGGTGGCGGGGCGCGACAGCTTCATGCACGAGGTGATGGCCAGCGAGTCCGATGTGTGCCCCGCCGAAATGGTGAGCGCGGAACACCCGCTGTTCGTGCTCTACACCTCCGGCTCCACCGGCAAGCCCAAGGGCGTGCAGCACAGCACCGGCGGCTATCTGCTGTGGGCCAACCTCACGATGAACTGGACCTTCGACCTGAAGCCCGACGACATCTTCTGGTGCACCGCCGACATCGGCTGGATCACCGGCCACACCTACGTGACCTACGGCCCGCTGGCCGCTGGCGCCACGCAGATCGTGTTCGAAGGGGTGCCCACCTACCCGAACGCAGGGCGCTTCTGGCAGATGATCGAGAAGCACAAGTGCACCATCTTCTACACCGCGCCCACGGCGATCCGTTCGCTGATCAAGGCGGCCGAGGGTGACGAAAAAGTGCACCCCGCGCGCTCCGATCTGTCCAGCCTGCGCCTGCTCGGTTCGGTGGGTGAACCCATCAACCCCGAGGCCTGGATGTGGTACTACAAACACGTGGGTGGCGAGCGCTGCCCCATCGTGGACACCTTCTGGCAAACCGAAACCGGTGGCCACATGATCACGCCGCTGCCGGGCGCCACGCCCCTGGTGCCGGGCTCGTGCACGCTGCCGCTGCCGGGCATTGCCGCCGCGATCGTGGACGAAGCCGGTATCGATGTGCCCAACGGCTCGGGCGGCATCCTGGTGGTCAAGAAACCCTGGCCGTCGATGATCCGCACCATCTGGGGCGACCCCGAGCGCTTCAAGAAGAGCTACTTCCCCGAAGAGCTCAAGGGCTACTACCTGGCCGGCGACGGCGCGGTGCGCAGCGCCGACCGTGGCTACTTCCGCATCACCGGTCGCATCGACGACGTGCTCAACGTGTCGGGCCACCGCATGGGCACGATGGAGATCGAATCGGCCCTGGTGAGCAAGACCGATCTGGTGGCCGAAGCCGCCGTGGTGGGCCGTCCGGACGATTTGACGGGCGAGGCCATCGTGGCCTTCGTGGTGCTCAAGCGCTCGCGCCCCACCGGCGAAGAGGCCAAGGCCATCGCCAAGGTGCTGCGCGACTGGGTGGGCAAGGAGATCGGCCCGATCGCCAAGCCCAAGGACATCCGCTTCGGCGACAACCTGCCCAAGACCCGCAGCGGCAAGATCATGCGCCGCCTGCTGCGCTCGATTGCCAAGGGCGAGGCGATCACGCAGGACACCTCCACCCTGGAGAACCCGGCCATCCTGGATCAGTTGTCGGAGAACAACTGATCGCTCGGGACTTCGGTCCCGTGCAGGCAACAAAAAACCCGCTGTCTCCAGCGGGTTTTTTTGTGGGCGGAAACAGAGATTACTTCTGGCTCAGAACCCAGGCCGACAGTTTCTTGGCATCGGCTTCGCTCACCTGCGTGTTCGCGGGCATGGGGATCGCACCCCACACACCGGAGCCGCCTTTGATGATCTTGGTGGCCAGGGCATCGACCGCCTTGGCGTCGCCCGCATACTTCTTGGCCACATCCTTGTACGACGGTCCCACCAGCTTCTTGTCCACCGCGTGACAGGCCATGCAGTTCTTGCTTTTGGCCAGGGCTTCGTCGGCGAAAGCGGGAGCGGCCAGCGTGGTCATGGCGGCCATAATCAGGAGAGCGCGTTTCATGGGGTGGTCCTTGTGAGTGAATGCTGAAGTCGGCACAGGCCGGATTTTAGCGAGGCAGGTGGCCGACGAAACGATCGCTTACAGATTCTTGCCCCACTTTGTCGGACCTTTACTGGAGCGTGTGATGTATTTGCTGATCCTGGGCGTCATCCTGATGTTGATGAAGTACCTCGGCGTGGAGTTCATGGCCAGCGTCTCCTGGTGGTGGGTGTTGACCCCATTTGCGCTGGCGGTGGTCTGGTGGGCCTGGGCCGACGCCACGGGCTACACCAAGCGCCGCGAGATGGACAAGATGGACAAGAAGAAACAGGACCGCATCGACAAACAGCGCGAGAACCTTGGCATCAAGACCAAGCGTCGCTCGCGCTGAACCCCATCAATAGTTGTCTAGCACCGCGCCCTTGCTGGCGCTGGACGCGTTGAACGCAAACTTGGCCTGCACGCCGCGCGTGTAGCGCGGCGCTGGTGCCGTCCAGGCGGCGCGGCGCTTTTCGATCTCGGCCTCGGGCACATTCAGCTCCAACAGCAATTTGTGTGCGTCGATGGTGATGCTGTCGCCTTCGTTCACGAAGGCGATGGTGCCGCCTGCCGCGGCTTCGGGCGCCACGTGCCCCACCACCATGCCCCAGGTGCCGCCGCTGAAGCGACCATCGGTGATCAGGCCCACGCTTTCGCCCAGACCCGCGCCGATCAGCGCGCCCGTGGGTGCCAGCATTTCCGGCATGCCCGGGCCGCCCTTGGGGCCGAGGTAGCGCAGCACCATCACGTCACCCGCCTTGATCTTGCCGTCCAGGATCGCCTGCAGGGCCGACTGCTCGTCGTCGAAGACGCGCGCCGGGCCGGTCATCACCGGGTTCTTCAGGCCGGTGATCTTGGCCACCGCGCCTTCGGGGCTGAGGTTGCCCTTGAGGATGGCGAGATGGCCGTGTTCGTACATGGGCTTGTCGATCGGGCGGATCACGTCCTGGTCGGCGCGCGGTGCATCGGGCACGTCCTTGAGCACCTCGGCAATCGTCTGGCCGCTGATGGTCAGGCAGTCGCCGTGCAGCAGACCGGCGTTGAGCAGCACCTTCATGACTTGTGGAATGCCGCCGGCCTTGTGCAGGTCCACGGCGAGGTACTTGCCACTGGGCTTCAGATCGCACAGCACCGGCGTCTTCTGGCGCACGCGCTCGAAATCGTCGATGGTCCACTCGACGTCGGCCGCGTGGGCAATGGCCAGGAAGTGCAGCACCGCGTTGGTGGAACCGCCGGTGGCCATGATCACCGCCACGGCGTTCTCGATGGCCTTCTTGGTCACGATGTCGCGTGGCTTGATGTCTTTCTTGATCGCCTCGATCAGCACCTTGGCCGACTCTTTCGCCGAGTTCATCTTCTCGTCGTGCGGGTTGGCCATGGTGCTGGAGTAGGGCAGCGAGATGCCCAGTGCTTCAAACGCCGAGGACATGGTGTTGGCGGTGTACATGCCGCCGCACGAGCCGGTGCCGGGGATGGCGCGCATCTCGATCTCGCGCAGGTCTTCGTCGCTCATGTTGCCGGCGGCGTTCTGGCCCACGGCTTCGAACACGCTGACGATGTTGAGGTCCTGTCCCTTCCAGTGGCCCGGGAGGATGGTGCCGCCGTACACGTAGATGGCCGGCACGTTGGCGCGCAGCATGCCCATCAGGCCGCCGGGCATGTTTTTGTCGCAGCCGCCGACCACCACCACGCCGTCCATCCACTGGCCGCCCACGCAGGTCTCGATGCAGTCGGAGATCACCTCGCGGCTGACCAGCGAGTACTTCATGCCTTCGGTGCCCATGGCCATGCCGTCCGAGATGGTGGGTGTGCCAAACACCTGCGCGTTGCCGCCGGCCTCTTCGATGCCGGCGATGGCCGCGTCGGCCAGCTTCTGCAGGCCGGAGTTGCACGGCGTGATGGTGCTGTGGCCGTTGGCCACGCCCACCATGGGTTTGACGAAGTCGCCTTCCTCGTAGCCCATGGCGTAGTACATCGAGCGGTTGGGCGCCCGCGACTTGCCTTGCGTGATGTTGGCGCTGCGGCTGTTGATGGGCTTGATCGGGATGGTTTTGCTGTCGGCCATGGGTCTTGTCTCGTGGGGTGGGGAAAAGAGCGCCAAGTATGCGGCAGCCCCTGGGCACTTTCCAATTGCTTTGAGGGGATGGTTTGATACGCTAGGCGTATGAATGAGCCATCCAGATCGCTGCGCATTGAATTGCGCCAGTGGCGCCAGTTCGTCGCCTTGGCCGAGGAGCTTCATTTCGGCCGTGCCGCCGCGCGCCTGCACATGACCCAGCCGCCGCTGACCCAGGCCATCGCCGGTCTGGAGACCGCCTTGGGCGTGCGCCTGTTCGAGCGCACGCAGCGCAGCGTGCACATCACGCCGGCCGGCGCGGCACTGTTGCCCGAGGTTCGCGAGTTGCTCGCTCGCGCGCAGGCCCTGCCCGGGCTGGCGCGCGCCGCCGCAGCCGGCGAGCTGGGGCGGCTTCGGCTGGCCTTCGTGTCCACGGTCGGTTTTGATCTGCTGCCACGGTGGGTGCGGGCATTTCGCGAACGCTGGCCGCAGGTCGCGCTGGAACTGATCGAGGCCACGGGCGATGTGCAGCTGGAGCTGCTCGCGCGCGGCGAGGTGGACGCCGGCTTTGTGTTGCATTCGCCCGGTTTCACCGCTCCGGGACTCGCCCAGGCGCTGATTGCCAGCGAACCGTTGGTGGTGGCCTTGCCCGAAACCCACCCGTTGGCGGCCGAGGAGCGACCTTCGCTCAAAAGCCTGCTGGCCGAGCCGCTCGTGATCTTTCCCCGCCGCATCCTGCCTTCGCTGTTCGACGCGATCTTTGCGCTCTACAACGCGGCCGGCCGCGTGCCGCAGGTGTCACAAGAGGCCATCCAGATGCAGACCATCGTGAACCTGGTGTCCGCGGGATTGGGCATCGCCTGGGTGCCGCAGAGCGTGCGCCAGTTCCAGCGGCCCGGTGTGGTGTACCGGTCGGTGGCCTGGCCGCGGGGGAGGGCGGTGCCGGCGTGCGAGACCAGCCTGGTCTGGCGTGAGGATGCCGTGAGTCCGACGCTGGCGCATTTCATCGGCTTTGCGATCGAGACTCCAGGAAGCACCCCTGCGCGGGTCGCTGTTCTTTGAGGGCGCTGTTCGATCTGGTGCAGGACGTGTGGTTGGGCCACTTGCGGGTGGCCGAGCGACTGGCTCTCCAGTCCCTGCTGAGGGTTGACCAGCCGGCGCACGGAGAATCAGGGCGGCGACGGCCTGCGCTGACGATCGAAGTTTCAGTTTCTCAAGCCGCAGCCGAAATTGATCGGGGGGGTGATCGGAGGCGAACGGACGTTGCCAGCGCTTCCTTGACTGGAGGAGGCCATGAAAGGCGTCGTTTTCACCGAATTTCTGGGCATGGTGGAGGAGCAGTTCTCCGCCGACATGGTTGATGACGTCATCGATGACGCCCAACTGCCGCATGGCGGCGCCTACACCACGGTGGGCACCTATCCGCACCAGGAAATGGTGGCGATGGTGGTCGCCCTGTCCCAGCACAGCGGCATTGCCGTGACGGACCTGGTCCGTGCGTTCGGAAAGCACCTATTTGGTCGCTTCGTGGTTGGCTTTCCGAGTTTCTTTCAAGGGGTCGATAACGCGTTTCAGTTCCTCTCCGGTATCGAGGACATCATCCACGTGGAGGTGCTCAAGCTGTATCCGGATGCAGAGCTGCCCCGCTTCGATGTGGAGCACCATGACGCGCAGAGACTCGTGCTGCTCTACCACTCGCCCAGGCATTTCGAGGACCTTGCCGAGGGCCTCATGCAAGGCTGTGTGGCCCATTTCGGTGAGCAGATCGCCATCACCCGCGAGCCGGCTGCGCATGGCGCCAGCCACCGCTTTCACCTGACTCGACAGAGCTGAACGCCATGGACGAAGCCGAAATCGCCAAATACACCCGCCGCATCGAACGCGAGCGGAACGCTCGCGCCGAGGCAGAGCGGTTGCTGGAAGAAAAGAGCCTGGCGCTGTTTCAGGCCAACCGTTCTCTGCAGCAGCTCGCCGACGATCTGGAGCAGCAGGTGGCCGAGCGCACGGCCGAACTGCGACTGGCGCTGGACCGCGCCGAGGCCTCGACCCGCGCCAAGAGTGAATTCCTGGCCATGATGAGCCACGAAATCCGCACGCCCCTGAACGGCATTCTGGGCATGACGCAGTTGCTGGAGATGACCGCACTGAACACCGAGCAGAGCGACTATCTCGGTGCGATCCGCAGTTCGGGCGACACGCTGCTGGTTCTGCTCAACGACATCCTGGATTTCTCCAAGATCGAGGCCGGGTACCTCGACCTCGAACACCGGGATTTCGACATTGAAGAGGCGGTTTCCAGCACCCTGGCGCTTTACCGGCCGATGGCCGAGCGCAAATCGCTGGCCCTGGACCACACCTGGGGTCCCGTGCTGACCACCCATGTGCGGGGCGACCGCACCCGGCTGCGCCAGGTGCTCTCCAACCTGCTGGCCAACGCCATCAAGTTCACATCGGAAGGGCGGGTCCATGTGAACGTGTCAATGCGCGAGAGCGCCGATGCATTCACGCTGGACATCGCCGTGGAAGACACCGGCATCGGCATTCCGAAAGACCGGCTGGACCGCCTGTTCAAGGCGTTCTCGCAGGTGGATTCGTCCACCACGCGCCAGTTCGGCGGCACCGGGCTGGGCCTGGCCATTTCGGCGCGGCTTTGCCACGCGATGGGTGGCGAAATCACGGTGACGAGCCAGGTGGGCAAAGGCTCGGTCTTCCGGTTCAGCGTGGCATTGGCGCTCGCGCCCTGCGCTGCGCCCTCACCGCTGACCCCTGTGCCTGCGGCGAAAGCGGTCAGCGGGTCGGCCCGCGAGTTGGTCGCCAACAAGCGTCTCGTGCTCGTGGTGGATGATGACCGGATCAACCGCACCCTGGCGCTGGCGATGCTGGACAAGCTGGGCGTGACCGCCGAATCAGCGGCCTGCGGTGAGGATGCCGTCACCCGCGTCAGCGCGGGCGATGTGGACATTGTGCTCATGGACCTGCAGATGCCGGGCATGGACGGCGTGCAGACCACACACTTCATTCGTGGCCTGGACATTCGCCAGCCCTGCATCATTGCCTTGACCGCCAATGCTTACGAGAGTGACCGGCAGCGTTGCATGGCCGCCGGCATGGACGATTTCATGGCCAAGCCGTTCCGGCTCGATGCCCTGGGCGAAAAACTGGCCCTGATGTCGGCGGCGCCGGTCTGAAAGCCAAGAAGCCCGGCACGGCCACCGGTGGCCCATCGCCGTGCCGGGTACGGCGTTCGTAGCGGACCGGTGCCGGATCGCTGCGACAATCCCGCCATGCTCCAACACCCCCAAATCGACCCCGTTGCCTTGCAGCTCGGCCCGCTGGCCATCCACTGGTACGGCCTCACCTACCTGGCCGCCTTCGGGCTCTTCATGTGGCTGGCCAACCTGCGCCTGCGCCACCAGCCGTTCGCCGGCGTCACCAACCCACCCTGGACCCGGCGCGATGTGGAGGACATTTTGTTCCTCGGCGTGCTCGGTGTGGTGGCGGGCGGGCGCATCGGTTACTGCCTGTTCTACAAGCCAGCGTACTACCTGGCCAACCCGCTGGAGGTGTTTGCCATCTGGCAGGGTGGCATGAGTTTTCATGGCGGCCTGATCGGCGTGATGCTGGCCATGGTCTGGTACGCGCACAGCCGCAAACGCCCGTTCATGGAGGTCATGGACTTTGTGGCGCCTTGCGTGCCCACGGGTCTTGCGGCCGGGCGCGTGGGCAACTTCATCAACGGTGAGCTCTGGGGTCGGGTGGCCGACCCGTCGTTGCCCTGGGGCATGGTGTTTCCGGGTGCGGGCGATCTGCCGCGACACCCTTCGCAGGTTTATCAGTTCCTGCTCGAAGGCCTGCTGCTCTTTGTGCTGCTGTGGTTCTATGCGCGCAAACCGCGTGCGCGCGGGCAGGTGTCGGCGGTGTTCCTCATGGGCTATGGCGTGTTCCGTTTCATCGCCGAGTTTTTCCGCGAGCCCGACGCCCACCTGGGCCTGCTGTCCATGGGCATGAGCATGGGGCAGTGGCTGTGCGTGCCCATGGTGCTCGCGGGCGCGTTCATGTGGTGGTGGTTCGGCCGGCGCAGCTAGGGATGCTGCCCCCACGCTCCACCGCTTCGCGGGTCGCTGCCCCCCGAGGGGACTGATCCGCCTTGGGGCGGCCCGGCGGCGGATCTGTGCGCCGCTCATCGCCTGCAAGGGTAAATCCCCGGTGCAGGTGACCGGGGATTTTTTATCATCGGCTGTAATTACAGGTGATTACGAACGAACCCAACCCCATGCGACTGGTGCTCAACTCCCTGCACGACGAAGTGGCCGCGAAGCTTCGGCAGCGCATCTTCGACGGTGTGCTGCCACCCGGCAGCTTCATCGACGAGCTCGCGCTCTGCGGTGAGTGGGCCATCTCCCGCACGCCGTTGCGCGAGGCGCTCAAGGTGCTGGCCGCCGAAGGCCTGGTGCGCCACGAACCGCGCCGGGGGTGCTTCGTCAACCAGATCACCGAGCGCGACCTCGACGAGATCTTTCCCGTCATTGCCCTGCTCGAAGGCCGGTGTGCGTTTGAAGCCGCCAGCAACGCCACCGACGCCGATCTGGTGACGCTGGAGCAGATGCACGACCGCCTGAACCGCTGCGCCAAATCGCGCCGCATCAACGACTACTACCAGGCCAACTTCGCCATTCATGAAGCCATCATCACGCTGGCCAACAACCGCTGGCTGGCACAGGTGATCGGGGACCTGCGCAAGATCGTCAAGCTCGCGCGCCTGCAGCAATTGCACGCACCGGGCCGGCTGGACCAGAGCCTTTCAGAGCACATGGCGGTGTTTGCCGCGATCAAGGCGCGCGATGCCGAAGGCGCCGAGGCCGCCATGCGCACCCACCTCACGCGCCAGCGCGTGGCCTTGCGCGAACTCGCGCGCAACAACACATCGAGGATCTCCGCATGAGCACCGCTGAATGGATCGAGAAGGGCGTGTCCATCCTTCGTCATGGCGGCAAGCCCGCCGTGCGATCGACGCAGGAGCGACTCAAGGGTGCCCTGATCCACGACGGCGAGGCGATGTCGCCACGCCAGTTGCGCCGCCTGCTCGAACAGCTCAAGGGCATTGTTGATCCGCTGCTCAGCGAGGTGGAGGGCGGCGCCCGTGCGCAAGCCCTCATGACCTGGTATGCCAAGGCCACACCGCCCGAGCGTCGCGACCTGTGGCTGCTCATGAGCGAGCAGTTCGTGGCCGACGCCGAACAGATCAAGGCCGCCCAGACGCAGTTTGCCGCCGCCGTGGGCACACCCGACGAAGCCGCGGCCGAGGTGCTGTACCGCCGCGCCACGGTGTCGCCGCGCCGGCGCATCCTGCAGCGTTTCAGCGCTCACCCCGAGGGCATCCGCTTTCTGGTGGATCTGCGCGCCGAGATGCAGTCCCACCTCAAGGCCGACAAGCGCCTGCTCGCGCTCGACGTCGAGATGGAGTACATGTTCTCCACCTGGTTCGACGTGGGCTTCCTGGAGCTGCGCCGCATCAGCTGGGATTCACCGGCCTCGCTGGTGGAAAAGCTCATCAAGTACGAAGCGGTGCACGACATCCGCAGCTGGGCCGATGTGAAGAACCGGCTTGATGGCGACCGCCGCTGTTACGGTTTCTTCCACCCGCGCCTGCCCGAAGAGCCCTTGATCTTCGTGGAGGTGGCGCTCATGAACGAGATCGCCGACTGCATCACGCCCTTGCTGGACGAAGAGGCTGCGCCGGTCGACATCGCCAAGGCCAACACGGCCATCTTTTATTCGATCAGCAACACGCAGAACGGCCTGCGTGGCGTGAGCTTTGGCGACTCCCTCATCAAGCGCGTGGTCGAGACCCTGCACCAGGAGTTTCCCAAGCTCAAGGTGTTCGTCACGCTCTCGCCCATCCCGGGCCTGCGCGCCTGGCTCAACAAGAACGCGCCGGCCGAATTGCTCAAGAGCTGGGAGAACCTGGAGCAGCTCACCGAGTCCGCCCCTGAGCGCAAGACCTTGCTGGGCTGGGCCGCGCGTTACCTGGGCAAGGAGATGCAAGGTGGCAAGCCGCTGGACCCGGTGGCGCGTTTCCACCTGGGCAACGGCGCCCGCGTGGAGCGACTGAACTGGGCGGGGGACCCGTCCAACAAAGGTTCCAAACAATCCTACGGTTTGATGGTCAATTACCTCTATGACCTTAAACGCCTGGAGAAGCACCGCGCCTGGCTGGCGCAGGGAAAGATCCCGATAGCCGCAGCGATCGAAGACCTGTACCTTTGACGCTGTTTTTTCATCACCACAGGAGACAAACAACATGACCGACAACTTCAATCGCAGGGACGTCCTGCGCGCCGCCGTCGCCGGCGCCACCGTCCTGGGCACCGGCACCCTGGCCCACGCGCAGTCCACCTGGCCCAACAAGCCGGTGACCATGATCGTGCCGTTCCCCGCCGGTGGCGGTACCGACGCGTTTGCCCGCCCCCTGGCCGCGCAGTTCACGCGCCTGGCGGGCAAGAGCCTGGTGATCGACAACCGGGGCGGCGCCGGTGGCACGCTGGGCGCCGGCATCGCGGCCAAGGCCGTGCCCGATGGCTACACCCTGTTCATGGGCGCGGTGCACCACACCATCGCGCCGAGCATGTACCCCCGCCTCGACTACAACCTTGAGACCGACCTGATCCCGCTGATCCTGGTGGCCAGCGTGCCGCAGGTGCTGGTGGTCAACCCGAAGAACATCCCGGGTGCGGGCTTCAAGGAATTCATGGCGCAGGTCAAGGCCAACCCCGGCAAGCTCAACTACGGCTCGGCCGGTGGCGGCACCTCGCACCACCTGGCGGGCGAGCTGTTCAAGCAGCAATCCAACACTTTCATCACCCACATTCCCTACCGCGGCGCAGGCCCCGCGCTCAACGACCTGATCGCGGGTCAGGTGGACATGATGTTCGACGGTCTCGGATCGTCCGCAGCCCACATCAAGGGTGGTCGCATCAAGGCGCTGATGGTCTCGGGCCCCAAGCGCAACCCCGCCTTCCCCGACGTGCCGTGCGCCGCCGAACTCGGCATGCCCGAGTACAACGTGACCACCTGGTATGGCGTGTGGGCGCCCAAAGGCACACCGGCCGATGCGCAGGCGCGCGCCACGGAAGAGATCCGCAAGGCCGTGAGCACCGACGAAGCCAAGGCGGTCTGGGCCAACCAGGGCGCCGAATTTGCCAACGTGAGCGGCCCGCAGTTCGACGCCTTCGTCAAGGGCGAGATCCGCAAATGGGCGGCCGTGGTCAAGGCCTCCGGCGCGAAGCTGGACTGATGAAACGCATGACCCCCACGCTTGTCACGGCGTGTGCTGTGCTGCCCCCCGAGGGGGCTGGGCCTACCTTGGGGCGGCCCGGCGGCTGGCCCTCGCCTCCATGACCGGCCGAGTCCACCTGGCCCTGCTGGGCCAGGTGGCGCAGGTGACCCTGTCGCACCCGGGCAAGTTCAACGCCATGTCGCGCGCGATGTGGCGTGAGCTCAAGACCGTGTTCGTGGCGCTGCAAAGCCGCGCCGACGTGCGCTGCGTGATCGTGGTGGGCGAGGGGGGGCACTTCTGCGCGGGTGGTGACATCGCCGAGTACCCCGACTTCCGGTTCGACGAGCCCGCCTTGCGCGGTTTCCACGAAGACGATGTGTGGGGCGGCCTGGGCGCCATGCTGGCCTGCGACGTGCCGATGCTCGCGCAGATCGAAGGCAACTGCATGGGCGCGGGGGTGGAGATGGCGAGCTGTTGCGACATCCGCGTGGCGGCCAGCGGCGCACGTTTCGGTGCGCCGATCGCCAAGCTGGGTTTTCCCATGGCGCCGCGCGAGGCCGCGCTGGTGGCCCGTGAAGCCGGCGCGGCGACCGCGCGCGAAATGCTGCTGGAAGCGGCGGTCTTTGACGCCGGCGAGATGAAGGCGCGCGGTTTTCTCAACACGGTGCTGCCCGACGGCACGCTCACGTCCGCCGTGCTGGCGCGTGCCCAGCGCATTTGTGCACTGTCCCCGCAAGCCGCGCGGCTCAACAAACAGGCCCTGCGTGCCGCCCAGGGCGCGCCGTTGTCCGGGGACGCTGGCGCCTACCGCTACGCCGACAGCGCCGAACACCGCGAAGGCATCGCGGCGTTTCTGGCCAAACGGCCCGCGGTTTTCTGATCTTTTTGTCACCCCACTTTGCTGACCAGAACATGGACAACTCCAACCTCTTTGCCGCCCTGCGCGCGGCCTTCCCGCAGGACCTCGACCGGGTGGCGATCGAGACCGACGATGGTCTGAACTATTCGTGGCGCGACCTCGACCGCGCCTCGGCCATGGTGGCCAACCTGCTCGACTCGCTGGCGCTGCCGCTCGCATCGCGCGTGGCGGTGCAGGTGGAGAAGTCGGTCGAAGCGCTGGTGCTGTACCTCGCCACGCTGCGCGCGGGCCATGTGTTTCTGCCGCTCAACACGGCCTACCAGAGCGCCGAGATCGAGTATTTCATCGGCAACGCCGAGCCCGCCGTGGTGGTGTGCAGCCCGGGCCAGTTCGGCTGGGTCAGCAAGATTGCCTTCACCGCCGGCACGCGCCATGTGTTCACGCTGGGCGACGACCGCACCGGCAGCCTGCTGGAGCGCGCCGCCCACATGAGCGACCGGCACACGCCCGCCGTGCGCGCGGACGACGACCTCGCCGCCATCCTCTACACCAGTGGCACCACCGGCCGCAGCAAGGGCGCGATGCTCACGCACGGCAACCTGCGCAGCAACGCCGAGGTGCTCAAGACCTACTGGGGCTGGCAACCCGATGACGTGTTGATTCATGCGTTGCCCATCTTCCACGTGCATGGTCTTTTTGTGGCCATCCACGGCGCGCTGATCAACGGCAGCAAGATGTTCTGGATGTCGAAGTTCGACCCCAAGCTGGCGATCCGCAAGTTCTCGGAGGCCACGGTGTTCATGGGCGTGCCCACGCTCTACACCCGCATGCTGGCCGAGCCCACGCTCACGGTGGAGCAGGCGGCGCACATGCGGCTCTTCATCTCGGGCTCGGCGCCGCTGCTGATCGAGACCTTCAACGACTGGAAGGCCCGCACGGGCCACACCATCCTGGAGCGTTACGGCATGAGCGAAACCGCCATGCTGACCTCCAACCCCTGCGGTGCCGACCCGCGCCATGGCGGCGCCACCGAACGGCGTGGCGGCACGGTGGGTTTCCCGTTGCCAGGGGTGGAACTGCGCGTGATGGGCGACGACGGGCAGCTGGTGCAGCCGGGTGAGATCGGTGGCATCCAGGTGCGTGGTCCCAACATCTTCAAGGGCTACTGGCGCATGCCGGAGAAGACAGCCGAGGAGTTCACCGCGGACGGTTTTTTCAAGACGGGTGACGTGGGCCGCATCGACGAGCGCGGTTACGTGAACATCGTGGGGCGCAGCAAGGACCTGATCATCTCCGGCGGCTACAACGTGTACCCGGCCGAGATCGAGGGCTACATCAACGAGATGCCGGGGGTGGTCGAGAGTGCGGTGATCGGTGTGCCGCATCCGGACTTTGGCGAGGTGGGTGTGGCGCTGCTGATTGCCAAGCCGGGTGCGCAGGTGGACGCCGCGCAGGTGTTGGCTTCGCTCAAGTCGCGTCTGGCGAACTTCAAGATTCCCAAGCGCTGTTTTGTGGTGAACGAGTTGCCGAGGAACACGATGGGGAAGGTTCAGAAAAATTTGCTGCGGGAAGAGCACAAATCGTTGTTTGCTTGAGCCCCATTTCGTTGGCTTGCTCCGGTCGGCGGCAACCGGGCTGACCGGCTCCGCGGCTGTCCCCCGCCCGGGGCTGCGCCCCGTGCTCCTCCTTTATGCCGCTGCGCCGGTCAGCCCGGCTGCCGCCGCCCTCCTTGGCGTTCGAAAGGCGTGTTGAAAGCTTGGCGTGCCAGGGTGCAGGCCGCTCGAGGGCGTGGTTTGCTCCGCGCAGCGGCATAAAGGAGGAGGCGGCTCCAGCCGCCGGGGGACAGCCGCGGAGCAGAGCAAGCCGCGTCCGCGAGCCCAAGTGGTGCACGCCATCAACCCCAACTAACGAGAAGCAAGGCCGGCAGAAGTGGCTTCCCGCTCCAACCGTTTCAGCACCCGCCGACTCAGCCACAAGCCCACCACCCCGAACACGACCACCCCCAGGCCATACCCCGCCAACACCCCGCGCGCACCAAACCACTGTGCACCGATCCAGATGAAGGGCGCCACCCCCAGCGTGGCGCGGCCCCAGTTGAGCGCGGTGGAATAGAAGGCAAAGCCCAGGTTGTTGAACGCCGCGTTGGCCACGAACAATGCGCCGTTGAAGAAAAAACTGCCCGCCACGAACACGCAGAAGAACACGATCAGCTCGCGCGCCTCACCCTGTGCACCGAACGCGGTGGCGATGAAACCGCTGCCCACCGCCATCAGCAACCACACCACCAGCACGTACACCAGCGTCACTTTCAGGCTGTCGCGCACGGTGCTGCGCAGGCGGTCAAAGCGGCGCGCACCCAGGTTCTGACCCAGGATCGGACCCACCGAGCCCGAGAGCGCAAACAGCGCCACGAAAGCAACCGGAATCAGGCGCACGATCACCGCCCAGCCCGCCACCGCGTTGTCGCCGAACGGCGCGATGGCCGCGGTCACAAAAGCATTGCCCACCGGCGTGGCCACCTGGGTCAGCACGGCCGGAAAGCCGATGGCGAGAAAGGGTTGCAGGGTGTTGCGCAGCACCCGCCAGGTGGGCCAGGCAAACAACCGGTGAACCCGCAGCAGGGCGTGCAGGCCGATGAACACCATGGAGCAACGGGCCAGCACCGTGGCCGTCGCCGCACCGTCCAGCCCCCAGCCCAGGCCGAGAATGAGCAACGGGTCGAGCACGGCCGACACCGCGCCCGCGCCCAGCGTCACATACATCGCACGGCGTGCGTCACCCAGCGAGCGCAGCAGCGCCGCCAGGCACATGCCCAGTCCCAGTGGCACCGCCGAGGGCACCACCCAATGGGTGAACCGCAGGGCCAGTGCGGCCGTGTCGCCCGTCGCACCGAGCAGCGCGATCAGGTGGGCCAGCCACGGATAGATCAAGGCCACCGCGGCCCCCATGAACACGGCCATCAGCACCAGCGAGGCGCCCGCGATCACCTGGGCCTGGTCGCGTTCGCCACGCCCCAGGGCACGGGAGGCCAGGGCCGTGGCCGCGATCGACAGGCCAATGGCCAGCGAGGTGAGGAAGAACACCAGGGTGCCGGCGTAGCCGACCGCCGCGGCCAGCTCCTTCTGCCCGAGCTGCGAGATGTAGAACAGGTTGAGCACGTCGACGAGAAAAACCGCCGCCAGCCCGATGGAGCCGGTGGCGGTCATGCTGATGACGTGCTTGAGCGTGGAACCTGTGACGAAGGTGGGCGAAGCGGGGGACGAGGGCGGCATGGGGTGGGTCGGGGTGCCCGCCCACTCTACACCGGGCCCCTCAGCCCTGTGAGATGGGGGTCAAGTCAGCGCAGCACCAACACCGGTGTGTGCGAATGCGTGAGCACCTGCTGGGTTTCGCTGCCGAGCAACAAGCGCTTCAAACCCCGGCGGCCGTGCGAAGCCATCACGATCAGGTCGCACTTGTTGCGTTTGGCCGTGGCGATGATGGCCTCGGCGATCAGGTCCGACTTCACGGTGACTGGCTTGACCTTGACCTCGCGCAGCTGCCCAGCCGATTTCACCGCATTCACAGCCGTCAGCGCTTCCTCGTTCCATTGTGCTTCGATGCGCGCGATCTCGGCCGCGGCCAGGGCCACGCCGCCTTCAAAGTAAGTCTGCGGGTAGCGCGGCACCACCTTCAGGGCCACCACTTCCGCGCCGGTGAGGTCCGCCAGGTTGATGGCGTGTTCCACCGCCATCTTGGAGAGTTTGGATCCGTCGGTGGCGACCAGGATGCGCTTGTACATGGCTTGCTCCTTCAAGTTTGTTGTTCGAGTCTTCAGGGTAGCGCAGCTGGCCCGCTTGTGGTTGACTTGGATCAAGCCCATGAAACAAGTCCCCGATTACGCTCAGCCCATGAACCAGGCCGCGTCCACGCTCCCGGTGCGGCCCCTGCTCGCCGAACCCGCATCCCCAGCCACCAGCTGGCTGACCGACCACCGGGGACCCCTCACCGTCACCGACAACTTCGCGGTGCTCGACGATCCGGTGGAGCAGGCGACCTTCACCCAGCGCATCGAGCAGGCCGACGGTGATCTCGCCGAATCGGTGCTGATGGTTCAGGGCATGTACTGCGCCGCCTGCGCCGACACGGTGGAGTCGGCCCTGCAAGGCTTGCCCGGTGTGCAGTTGGCGCGGGTGCACGCCGCCACGCGCCGGCTCACGCTGCGCTGGGACCCTTCTGCCACCCGCATGTCCAGCCTGGCGCAGGTGGTGGGCGAGCGCGGCTACCGCCTGCTCCCCATGCAGCAGGCGCTGAGCATCAGCGAGCGCCTGCGTGAAACCCGGCAAGGCCTGTGGCGCCTGTTCGTGGCGGGCTTCTGCATGATGCAGGTGATGATGTACGCGTGGCCCGCCTACGTGACCGAGCCGGGCGAGATCCCGGCCGACATCGACCAGTTGCTGCGCTGGGCCAGCTGGGTGCTGAGCCTGCCGGTGGTGTTTTTTGCCAGCGGTCCGTTTTTCGAAAGTGCCTGGCGCGACCTCAAGCACGGCCGTGTGGGCATGGACACGCCGGTCTCCATCGGCATCCTGGTCACCTTCCTCGTGAGTTCGGCCGCCACCTTCGACCCCACCGGCCCCTGGGGCGCCGAGGTCTGGTTCGACTCGCTGACCATGTTCGTGTTTTTCCTGCTCGGTGGGCGCTACCTCGAATTCAAGGCGCGCGACCGCACCGCCGGCGCGCTCGACAGCCTGATGAACCGCTTGCCCGAAGTGTGCGAGCGCGAGACCGCGAAGGGCCTTGAGACGGTGTCCATCCGCCGGCTGGCGGTGGGCGACGTGGTGCTTCTTCAGGCCGGCCAGGCTTTTCCGGCCGACGGCGAGTTGTTGAGCGAACGGGCCACGGTGGACGAGGCCTTGCTCACCGGTGAGTCGCGCCCGGTCACGCGCGAAGCAGGGCAGGGCGTGGTGGCCGGCAGTTTCAACCTGGGTGGTCCGGTGCGCATGCGCGTGATGCAGGTCGGGCGCGACACGCGCTTTGCCCAGATCGTCCAGTTGATGGAGCAGGCCTCCACCGAGAAACCGCGCCTGGCCATCCTGGCCGACCGGGTGGCCGCGCCCTTTCTGTTGCTCGTGCTGCTGGCCGCGGCGGTGGCCGGGGTGTACTGGTGGCAGATCGACCACACCCGTGCGCTGGCCGTGGCGGTGGCGGTGCTCATCGTCACCTGCCCGTGTGCGCTCTCGCTGGCGACGCCGGCGGCCATGCTGAGCTCGGCCGGGGCGCTGGCCCGCCGCGGTGTTCTGGTGCGCCGGCTTCAGGCGTTCGAGACGCTGGCCAACATCAACGCCGTGGTGTTCGACAAGACCGGCACGCTGACCCACGACCGGCTGGTCCTGCGCGAAGTCGTCACGCGGGCGGGCGTGAGCCGCGAGCAGGCGCTGGCGCTGGCCGGTGCGCTGGCGGCGGGCTCGCTGCACCCGGTGTCGCGCGCGCTGACGCAGCATTCCACAGGACTGCAAATGGTGGATGTGCGCGAGGTGGCGGGGCAGGGCATGCAGGCCCGACGGCCCGACGGCGCTGGCGTGCGGCTGGGCTCGGCCGCGTTCTGCGGGGCACCCCTGGTCTCCGCGACCCAAGACGCGCCCCGCGCCCACCTCAGCGACGACCAGGGCTGGATGGCCAGCTTCACCCTGGAAGAAGGCCTGCGCGACGACGCCCGCGAGGCGGTGCAGGCCTTGCGCGCGCTGGGCGTGCGCACCTGGCTGCTGTCGGGCGACCGTGCTGCCGCCGCCGAGGCCGTGGGCCGGGCGGTGGGGGTGGATCACGTGATCGCTGGCGCCACGCCCGAGCAAAAGCTGGACGAGGTCTCTCGCCTGCAGGCGCAGGGCCTCACCCTCGCCATGGTGGGCGACGGCCTCAACGACGGGCCGGTGCTTGCGCGGGCCGACACCTCGTTCGCGCTCGGCCAGGCCGCGCCGCTGGCGCAGGCCCAGTCGGACTATGTGATCCAGGGCGGACAGGTGATGGACGTGGTGCACACGCTGACCCAGGCGCGTGCCACGCTGCGCATCGTGCGGCAGAACCTCATCTGGGCCGCGGCCTACAACCTGGTGGCCGTGCCGCTGGCGCTGGTGGGCTGGATGCCGCCCTGGCTGGCCGGTCTGGGCATGGCGGGCAGTTCGCTGCTGGTGATCGGCAACGCCCTGCGCCTGGCCGGGAAAAGCACGCACTCCTCATCGATCAACCCGGTTTCCGCGCCCGCATCGGCGTAGCATGGACCGCACCCCCACCACGATTCCGAGAACCTTCTTGCCATGGACGTCCTGTACCTGCTGATTCCCCTGTCCGTGCTGCTCGTGTTCGGGATCATCGGCGTGTTCTGGTGGGCCTTGCAGTCGGGGCAGTTCGACAACATCGAGCGTGAGGGCGAGCGGATTCTCAAAAGCGATTGAGCTCGCTTGATGTAAGTCAAGGCGCCGAGCTCCGGCAGTGAAGACACTTCAATCAGTGACATTTGCGAGGAGTTCTGTATGTCCGTGACAAACCAGGCCAGCCAGTCGGCGGTCTACAACGACAAAGTGGTGCGGCAGTTCACCATCATGACGGTGGTGTGGGGGGTGGTGGGAATGCTGGTGGGCGTGATCATTGCTGCCCAGCTCACCTGGCCCGAGCTCAATCTGGGCATTGAGTGGTTGTCTTACGGTCGCTTGCGGCCGCTGCACACCAACGCGGTGATCTTTGCTTTCGGTGGTTGCGGCCTGTTTGCGGCCAGTTACTACGTGGTGCAGCGCACCTGCCAGACGCGGATCTTCTCCGACGGCCTGGCCGCCTTCACCTTCTGGGGCTGGCAACTCGTGATCGTGCTGGCGGCCATCACGCTGCCGCTGGGCCTGACCTCCGGCAAGGAATACGCCGAACTCGAATGGCCCATCGACCTGCTGATCGCGGTGGTCTGGGTGGCCTATGCGGTGGTGTTCTTCGGCACCATCGGCAAGCGCAAGGTGCGCCACATCTACGTGGCCAACTGGTTCTTCGGCGCCTTCATCCTGGCCGTGGCCATGCTGCACATCGTCAACAGCGCGGCGCTGCCGGTGGACGGCTTCAAGTCCTACTCGGCCTACGCCGGCGTGCAGGACGCCATGGTGCAGTGGTGGTACGGCCACAACGCGGTGGGCTTCTTCCTCACCGCCGGCTTCCTCGGAATGATGTACTACTTCATCCCCAAGCAGGCCGAGCGCCCGGTGTACTCGTACCGGCTGTCGATCGTGCACTTCTGGGCGCTGATCTTCACCTACATGTGGGCCGGCCCGCACCACCTGCACTACACCGCGCTGCCCGACTGGACGCAATCGGTGGGCATGGTGTTCTCGCTCATCCTGCTCGCGCCCAGCTGGGGCGGCATGATCAACGGCATCATGACGCTCTCGGGCGCCTGGCACAAACTGCGCGACGACCCGATCCTGCGTTTCCTGATCGTCTCGCTCTCGTTCTACGGCATGTCGACCTTCGAAGGTCCGATGATGTCGATCAAGACCGTGAACGCCCTGAGCCACTACACCGACTGGACCGTGGGCCACGTGCACAGCGGCGCGCTGGGCTGGGTCGGCCTGGTGACCATGGGTTCCATGTACTACCTGATCCCCCGCCTGTACGGCCAGAAGAAGATGTACTCGGTGCCCGCCATCGAGCTGCACTTCTGGATCGCCACCATCGGCATCGTGCTCTACATCGCCGCGATGTGGATCGCCGGTGTGATGCAGGGGCTGATGTGGCGCTCCATCAACCCCGACGGCAGCCTCACCTACACCTTCGTGGAGTCCGTGAAGGCGACGTTCCCTTTCTATGTGATCCGTCTGCTGGGGGGCCTGCTGTACCTCGGCGGCATGCTGGTCATGTTGTGGAACACGGTCATGACGGTCAGGAACGGACAGGCGCCCGAAGTGCGCATCCCCGCGCTCAACCCTGCCCACGCCTGAGGACAAGACCATGGCCAACGAAGACAAGATCCAGGGTTTCACCCACGAGCGGATCGAGACCAACAACTTCCTGATGATCGTGCTCATCGTGCTGGTGATCGCGGTCGGTGGACTGGTGGAGATCGTTCCGCTGTTCTTCCAGAAGTCCACCACCCAGCCGGTGGAGGGTCTCAAACCCTACAGCGCGCTGCAGATCCTCGGACGCGACATCTACGTGCGCGAGGGTTGCTACAACTGCCACTCGCAGATGATCCGGCCGCTGCAGGCCGAGACGCTGCGCTACGGCCACTACTCGCTGGCCGGCGAGTTTGTGTACGACCGGCCTTTCCAGTGGGGCAGCAAGCGCACCGGACCGGACCTGCACCGCGTGGGGGGACGCTACAGCGACGAATGGCACCGCGTTCACCTGAACAACCCGCGCGACCTGGTGCCCGAGTCGAACATGCCGGCCTACCCCTGGCTGGGCAAGAAGACCGTGAACGAGGCCAGCGTGCCGCGCCGCATGGAGGTGCTGCGTACCCTGGGCGCTCCCTACACCGACGCCGAGATCGCATCCGCCCCCGCCGACGTGAAGGGCAAGACCGAACTCGACGCGCTGGTGGCTTACCTGCAGGTGCTCGGCACCGCCATCAAATAAGCCCGCGGAGGACACCATGGACATCAACGACCTGCGCAGCATCGTCACCCTGGTCAGCCTGCTGACCTTCCTGGGCATCGTGGCCTGGGCCTGGTCCAGGCGCAACAAGGAGCGCTTCGAGGAAGCGGCCCAGTTGCCCTTCCAGGACGAGTGAACCCCGCGAACCTGTCAGAACAAGAGAAACATCATGAGCGATTTCACCAGCGAATTCTGGTCCTGGTACGTGGCCGGGCTGACCTTGGTCAGCATCCTGGCCTGCGCGGTGCTGCTGTGGATCAGCGGCACGACCAAAGTCAAGGCCCGGGCCGACAACACCACCGGCCACGTGTGGGACGGCGACCTGCAGGAGATGAACAACCCGCTGCCGCGCTGGTGGGTGTACCTGTTCGTCATCACGGTGATCTTTGCCCTCGTTTACGGCGTGCTGTACCCGACCTTCGGCAAATACGCAGGCGTGCTCGGCTGGTCGTCACAAGGCCAGCACCAGGCGGAGGTGGACAAGATGCAGCAGGACATCGCGCCGATTTACGCCCGCTTCAACGGCCTGTCGCCCGAGCAACTGGCGGGCGACGCACCCGCCATGGCGGTGGGTGAGCGCCTGTACATGAACAACTGCGCACAATGCCACGGGTCGGACGCCCGCGGTGCCCGCAGCTTCCCCAACCTGACCGACGCCGACTGGCTGCACGGGGGTGAGCCGGCCGCGATCAAGACGACGCTCACGCAGGGCCGCATCGGCATGATGCCTGCGCTGGCCGCTGCCGTGGGAACACCGGACGACGTGCGCAACGTCGCTCACTACGTGATGAGCCTGTCAGCCACGCCCCATGACTCGGTGAAGGCGGCGCAGGGCCGGGTCAAGTTCGCCGTGTGCGCGGCCTGCCACGGCGCCGAGGGCAAGGGCAACACGGCGCTGGGTGCCCCCAACCTGACGGACGGTATCTGGCTGCACGGCTGGGGCGAAGAGGCCATCGTGCGCGCCGTCACCAACGGCTTCACCAACCAGATGCCGGCGCAGGCCGGCAAGCTCAACGCCGACCAGATTCATGTGCTGACGGCCTATGTCTGGGGGCTGTCCAACAAGCCACCCGTGGCCGCCAACTGAGCCGGATTGCACATACCCGTGTCCACCACCAAGCCCTCCGCCACCGTCATCCCCATCGTGCCCGTCCCGGTGGACGACGAGACGATGGTGTCCCTGTACGCGGCCAGCCAGAAGATCCACCCACGCTCGGTCTCGGGTGTGTTCTCGAACTGGCGCTGGCTCATGGTGTGGATCACGCAGATCGTTTTCTACGGTCTGCCCTGGCTGGAATGGAACGCGCGCCAGGCGGTGTTGTTTGATCTGGAAGTACGCCGCTTCTACATCTTCAGCCTGGTGCTCTACCCGCAGGACTTCATCTACCTCACGGGGTTGTTGGTCATCTCGGCGCTGTCCCTGTTTTTGTTCACGGCGGTCGCGGGGCGGCTGTGGTGCGGCTTTGCCTGCCCGCAGACGGTCTACACCGAGATCTTTCTCTGGATCGAGAAAAAGGTGGAGGGGGACCGCTCGGCCCGCCTGCGGCTGGACGCTGCCACCATGTCGGCCTCCAAGCTGGGCAAGCGGGTGCTCAAGCAGGTGCTGTGGATCGCCTTTGCGCTGTGGACGGGCTTCACCTTCGTGGGCTACTTCACACCCATCCGGGAACTGGGCGCGCTCTCACTGGCCGCGTCGCTGGGACCTTGGCAGACCTTCTGGGTGTTTTTCTACGGCTTCGCCACGTACGGCAACGCCGGCTTCCTGCGAGAGCAGGTGTGCAAGTACATGTGCCCCTACGCCCGCTTCCAGAGCGCGATGTTCGACAAGGACACGATGATCGTGACCTACGACGAGAAGCGCGGTGAACCGCGTGGACCGCGCTCGAAGAAAGCCAATCCCGTGGCATTGGGCCTGGGCTCGTGCATTGACTGCACACTTTGCGTGCAGGTGTGTCCGACCGGCATCGACATCCGCAAAGGTCTGCAGTACGAGTGCATCGGCTGCGCCGCCTGCGTGGATGTGTGTGACGACGTGATGGACAAGGTGGGCTATCCGCGCGGGCTCATCAAGTTCTCGACCCAGAACGGCATGCAGCAGGGCTGGGACACGAAACAGATGCTCAAGCGCGCCATGCGCCCACGCGTGCTGGTGTACTCGGCCATCCTGCTCACCATCACCGCGGCGGTGGGCGTGAGCCTGTACCTGCGAACGCCGCTGCGCGTGGACGTGATGCGCGACCGCGGTTCATTGGCGCGCATGGTGGAGCAGGGCCGCATCGAAAACGTGTACCGCCTGCAGATCATGAACGCCACCGAGGAAACGCAGCGGTATGCCATCAGCGTCTCGGGCCTGCCCGGCATCACGCTGGATCCGGTCACCGAGGTCGAGGTGTTGCCCACCGAGGTGCGTTCGGCTGCGGTACGGGTGCAGGTCCCACCCGGCTCGGCGTCCACGGGTTCACACCCGATCCAGTTCGAGATCCGTTCCACCGGCGACGAGGTGGCCCGCGTGACCGAGAAGGCCGCCTTCCTGGTTCCACGTTGAACCAGCCCCCTTTCAGGAGATTTTCATGAGTTCCATCCACACATCACACCCTTCTTCTACCGCCTGGTGGCGCACGCCGCAGATGTGGCTGGTGGTGGGCGCGCCGCTGGTGGGCGTGGCGGCCAGTCTCACGGCCGCCTTCTTCGCCATCAACGGCGCCGATCCCGTGCTCAACAAGGCCGACTACCAGCGCGACTACAAAGCGGCCCACGAGCTGCAAGGCCAGGCGCGCATCGACGCGCTGGCCAAGCTGCAGCCGGCCCACCAGGCGCGCAACAACGCCGCTTCACCGGTGATCCCGGCCGAGTGATCCGACACCACAACAACGGGGAGACCAGCCCATGTGGGGAAAACGCCTGATGGTGATTGCATGGCCCGCCTTTCTGGTGGCGGCCGTGCTGGAGATGGTGGTGTTCGCACTCGTGGACCCGGGCAGTCTGCACTGGTTCGGGTCACCCCTGGCGCTCTCGCGCGAGGCGGTCTACACCCTGGCGTTCTTCGTTTTCTGGGGGTTGACGATGGCGTCGAGCGCACTCACCACGCTGCTGAGCCTGCCGCCGTCCGAGCTCTGAGCGGCGCAGCGGGGAGAGGACGTCGTGATCCGGCGCCGGGCCGCCCCAAGCCGGATCAGCCCCCTCGGGGGGCAGCGACCCGCGCAGCGGCGGAGCGTGGGGGCCTCAAATGCAGGTTTGCGGGTTGACGATCTGGCGCAGCCCGTCGACGTTCTTGATGTGCACGTAGCGCTGCTTCACCTCGATGATGCCGTCTTCGACGAACTTCGAGAACGTGCGGCTCACCGTCTCCAGCTTCATGCCGAGGTAGCTGCCGATCTCTTCGCGCGTCATGCGCAGCACGAACTCGGACTGTGAAAAGCCACGCGCGTGCAGGCGCTGCACCAGGTTCAGCAGGAAAGCGGCCAGCCGCTCCTCGGCCCGCATGCTGCCCAGCAACAGCATCACGCTGTGGTCGCGCACGATCTCGCGGCTCAGGATCTTGTGCACATGGTGC
Organism: Hydrogenophaga sp.; assembly: GCF_030158645.1. Taxonomy (GTDB): domain Bacteria; phylum Pseudomonadota; class Gammaproteobacteria; order Burkholderiales; family Burkholderiaceae_C; genus Hydrogenophaga. The sequence goes on from NZ_JAOASO010000062.1 coordinate 53,886, forward strand.
TGCAGCGTGGTGAACTCCCGCGACAGCTCTTCGACCTGGTCGAACGGCATGATGCAGACCTCGGCGTCTTCCAGCGCCACGGCATCGCACGAATGGTGATCGCTCACGATGCCGTCCATGCCGATGATCTCGCCCGTCATCTGGAAGCCGGTCA
>NZ_JAOASO010000063.1 GCF_030158645.1 Hydrogenophaga sp.
CTGTCGAGGATGAAGTTGGCCGCGCTGTTGTCGCTGGTGGTGAGGGTGGCTTCGCACAGGCCCGCCAGGCTCATGCCCTCGGCGGTGCCCGCGAAGCGCTCGGTCACGGGCGAGTACGTGACGAGATCGGTCTTGGCGAAGGTGATGCGCCGATCGAGCGATTCCTGGCCCCGGTCCACCCGCGCCAGCACCAGCGCGCTGGCCAGCAGCTTGAAGGAGCTGAGCATCATGAAGCGCTCGTCCGCGCGGTGGCCGTGGCCCTGACCGGTGGCGGTGTCGAGGATGAACACGCCCAGGCGGCCCTGGGCGGCAGTCTCCAGTTGCTGCAGCTGCGCAGACAGGCTGGACGCGGCTTGGGCGCGACTGGGAACGAAGGCGAGGGGGCTGGCGACGGCCAGCGCGGTGGCGGTGGAGAAGTGGCGTCTTTGGATCATGGTGAGCACTCTACCGGGGGCTTCGACAGGCTCAGCCCGAGCGGTGTTCGTTGCGTCAGTCAGGCAATGCCATCGGCCCGAGTTCTGGAAACACATCGCCCGGCCCGGGGTTGGCTTCAAACGTCTTGCCACCCAGGTGTTTGACGATGCCCCACACCGCGTTGAGCGAGGTCTGCACCGCGCCTTCGACCCAGGCGGGTGTGAACGACACGTCGTCGCCTGCGATGAAGATGCCGCGCTCGGCGGGTGCAAAACCGTCCTGCATGAAGTGGCTGTACATGCGGTGGTTGTAGCGGTAGTGGCCGGGCAGCGCGCCCTTGAAGGCGCCGAGGAAATGCGGGTCGGCTTCCCACGACACGCTGATCGGGTCGCCGATGATGTGGCTCGCAATGTCCACGTCAGGGTAGATCTTCTGGAGTGCCGAGAGCGCGAGCTGCACGCGTTTTTCGGTGCCGTGCGGCAGCATCTTGAGCGCGTCGCCCATCCAGGCGTAGCTCAGGCAGATCACGCCCGGTTGGTCCGGGCCGTTGTCGAACAAATAGGTGCCGCGCGTGAGCCGGTCGGTGAGCGTCATGCCCATCAGCGGCCAGCCGTTCGCCTTCAGGTCGTTCCAGAACGGGCGGTCCACCATCACGAAGGTTTTGGACGACTGCATGTAGCGCGTGCGGTCCAGCGCCATCCAGTGCTTTTGCGAAAACAGCGACTCTTCCACCGATATTTGCGTGGTCAGCAGCCAGCTCTGGCAGGTGGTGAGCACGGCGGGGTAGACACCCGTGTTGCCCCAGGTGTCGGTGACCGCGAGCTGGTTGCCCGCCGCGCGGCGGATGGCCGTGACACCGGCGCGCGGCGCGCCATGGTGCAGGCTGGCCAGCGTGGTGCCGGCGGGCCAGTGGCGCATCTCGCTGGTGGCTGGGGCGTGTTGCCAGAGACCCAGCGGCACCTGCTGCACGCCGCCAACGATGAGGTGCTGGTTCTCGTCGCAACCCGTGAGCACCACGCGCAGGATCTCCAGCATGGAGTTGGGAAAGTCCGAGTCCCAGCCGCCGGTGCCGAAGCCGACCTGGCCGAACACCTCGCGGTGGTGGAACGACAGTTTCGCGAAGGCGTCGGACGTGGCCACAAAGTCGTAGAAGGTGCGGTCGTCCCACAGCGGCACGAGCTGGTCCCACAAGGCCTTGAGGCGCGGAACGTCGCGCTCGCGCAGCGCCTGCTGCAGGCCGGTGAAGCCTGCGCCGGCTTCGAGCGCCTGTGCCCAGGCTTGCGCCACCTCGCTGAACAGCGGTGGCAGGTCGGCCAACGAGCGTGCCCAGTGCGTCTGGCCTTCGAGATCCACCACCGTGCAGCCGGCGGCGGGCGTGAGCGGGTTGGGGAAGGGCTGGGTCTTCAAACCCAGCCGGTTCACGTAGTGGAAGAAGGCCGTGCCCGAGGCCGGGAATCGCATGCCGCCCAGCTCGGCCACCACGCCCTGCCCGCCCTCGAAGGCCTGCGAGCGCAACCGCCCGCCCATGCGCGAGGCTTCAAACAGCACGGGCTTCAGGCCCAGCTTCATCAGCTCGTAGGCCGCCACCATGCCCGCCATGCCGGCGCCGACGATGGCCACCTCCTGCCCCAGGCGCTCGGGCGGCAGCTCGCCCAGACCTTGCGGGTGGGCGATCCAGTCGTCGAAGGCGAACGGAAAGTCGGGACCGAAAACGGTGACGGGCGCCTCAGCGCTGCGCAGGGACATGGGAGCCTCCAGGGGTCAGGCCAGGCTGCTCAGGAGCCAGAGCGCCGTGCCCCACATCATGAGCGCCACCAGGCCGTCCAGCGCACGCCACACGTGCAGCGAATTGAGCCGGCGACCCAACCAGAAGGCGGCCACGCCCAGCAAGAGGAACCACACCACCGAACCCGCGGCCGCGCCCATGCCGAAGACCCGGCTGCCCTGGCCATAGGCGAGCGAGGCGGTGCCGATCAGCACGGCGGTGTCGAGCCAGGCGTGCGGGTTCAGCC
>NZ_JAOASO010000064.1 GCF_030158645.1 Hydrogenophaga sp.
TTTTCAGTCGGCACTTCGACTTCTAGATGGTCAGTTTTCGGTCGGCGTCAACACCGACAACACTCGCTGGTGGTGAAAGCTGCGGCAAGCCCGCTCCGTCTCGGAGGACCGAAGCTCGTGCAACTTCAGTTTGGCGCGGTTGGCGGTGAGACCGAGAAAACCAAAGACCGCAAAGGCCCCTCCCGAGAAGGCGTGGATCTCGCGGAAGCGCAAGAGGCGTTCACGGCCGATCGCGCTCAAGACCAGGTAGTGACGGGTGGCGATGGGGCCGGTGCTGTCCAACACCAGGACCGAATCTTCTGGCCGGTGCACAGCGAGGAAGCGCTCGACCTCGCCGCGCACACGTTCCTGCAGACTTCTCATTCGTTTGGGGAGGTGGTGGGCCGTCATGGGGTGGGCTCCGTCAGTCGATGTTGATGTTGATGGCGGCGAGCCTTCTGGAGAGCTCGCGCTGGATTTCCGTGTTCAAGGTTCGAACCTGTTCTTCCTCGGTGATGTCGGCCATGAGCTTGCCGGGGAAGATCTGGATGTCGCCCATCAGGTCGCAGTGCCGATCCGCCACGGTCTGGTAGAGACCGATGTACTTGCGCACCACGCTGTCGAACACGTTGTTCATGAGGCCAGAGGCTTCACGACACAGTTTCGTGACGCGTGCGCGAACCGCAGGCGAGAGACGCACGGCGTCTGCCACAAACGCTTCACCGAATCCCACGTGGTGAACCTCGTCGGCAAAGGCCCCCTGGATCATTCGGGAGAGCCCCGGATCCAGCTTCGACCAGTACTTGATCTCGTAGCGGTAGATCGGGTAAGCCATGCCCTCGAGCACGATGTTGTGAGCCACCATGGCGGACACCAAGTCGCCTCGATCGACCTGCTCACGGATCAGGTCGTAGAAGGTTTGCAACTCGCGCGTGGTCACGCGGCTGACCATGGCCTGGCGCTCAGCAGGCGTGACACCGACATCGGCCATGCGACGGCAGAACACTTCGTAGTGACGCGCTTCGTCGATCGTCTGGGTGGCCAGAAACAGCCGGCTCGCTTCATCGGGTGCCATCGACACCAGCTTCGAAATGCCCTCAACCGAGATTTGTTCTGCGGTCAGGAAGGTGGCCACATCGATTTTGTAGATCTCCCGGATCAGTGGGTCGTCCCAGAAGACCGGGTGGGGCTCTTCTCCGCCCATGCCGAAGTGCGTGCCCCTGAGGGTGCGCCATGGGGTGCGTTCGAGCCAGGTCTGGATCGAGAACCCTGGCGCGTACCAGTCGCCTGCGGTGACGCTCGGTGCGTCGTGCATCAGTGCACGGCGGTCAGCTGTCGCGGCGGAATGGGACGCCATCTGGGCGGTGTGTTCTGTTGGCATCAGGTGTTCTGCTCCGAAGCGAAGAGAGGCTTTGCTGTGAGGGCTTGTGCCCGTGTTCGCAGCTGTCGAATGCGCATCAGGCCGACGGCGACGGCGGCCACCATCCAGGGCGTCAGGGCGAGCCCGAGTCGGCTTTGGCGATGCGCTTCCCAGCAAGTCACCGCCATGACGCCCGTCAACAGCGTGGCGACGAACCAGAGCAGCCAACGCGGCAACAGCGTGGTTTTCCATGCGTGCTTGCGCGTGGTCGCTCGCAAGCGTGCAGCGCTGACGAGGTACATCACATACACGCTCGAGATGGCCAGGGCCCCGGCTTCCGCGAGCCCCTCAAGCGATGGCAACCGCTGCACGAGGCCGACACCGAGCAGGCAAGTCAGGGCAACAGCCGCGATGGCTGCGACCGGGGTACCTGCCGCATTGGTGCGACCCAGGCCACTGGGCAGGAAACCTTCACGTGACAGCATGTGGATCAAGCGCGACCCACAGGCGAGGCCGGCATGGAACGTGCTGAGCATGGCCAGGGCCGTGATCGACACCAGCGCGGCGCTGGCCCAGGGCTCGCTCCACACGTTGGTCATGGCACGCTGCGGGATGAAAAGGTCAACCGCCTGACCACGCTCCCGCATCTGCACCAGTGCGGCGACGAGACACATGAACAGCAGCGCCAGCAGTGCACATGCGGCGAGGAGCACCCGAGGGACGCCTTGGGCATCCTGGAGGTTGCGCACCTGCAGCGTGGTGATCCACTCCACGCTGGCGAAAAGGAACAGACCGACGACGATCGCACTGGCCAAGTCCAGCGCCGGCAGAGACTGGATCTCCATGGGCACAGTGGAAAGGTTGGCTCCCGCGAGAAAGACCACCGACACAACCAGAAGCAGCACAAGACCGGTCTGCACCCAAGCCGCGGTTCGCCACCCGCAGAGGTGAGCCACCACGACCACGGCAAAGACACCAACGGTCGTTTCCCAAGGCGGAAGCTGGGGCCAGACGTGCGTCGCGACCGCGAGGAACATGCGCATCTCGATGCCTGCGACCAGGATCACCAGGCACAGGTACAGAACCACCGCCATCAGAGACGCGAACTCTCCGATGCCGACTTTGGTGTAGGTGCGCAGGCCGACAGCAGACGGGAACAAAGATGCCAGTTCACTCACCGCCGCGATCACCACGAGCATCAGCAGGAAGCTCGCGCACAAGGCCACGAGCGCATGTCGCCCGCCGTGTTGGACCAACATGCCCAGCGCGGTGAAGCAGCTGGCGGAAAAGGCCATGCCAACGCCGTAGGCCAGCCTGTGGACGAAGCGGGACATGCTCAAGCGCCCCATATCAGCAGACTGATCGCGTCCAGCTTGTTCTGGTCTGCCTGAGGCCCGTAGATCTGGAGATGGCCCTCGTTGTAGGCGGTCAATGGGTGCTCGCTGCCGGAGAAAACCGCCCGCAAAACGTCTGTTTCGCCCCGCAGCAGCAGCACTTCGTGAATGGGTGGCGTGGTGGTTTCCACGCCGATGATCTCGCCGTCGCGCAGCACCAGGCGAAAGCAACTCAGCGAATCGGAGCTCTGGACGTAGAACTCGGTCTTCCAGTGGCGAACCAGGTCCCGCACGTGTGCGTGGCCATTCGCACGGGCAGAAAAGGCATGGAGGGCGCGTTCCAGTTCGATCATCGGGTCCTCACAGCTGCGAGACCACAAAAGGCGCCCGACTCAGGTGCTCTGTTGTGCCGTTTGGGATTCTGGATGTGGGCACGTCACGCCATGCGTCGGGCAGCTCGATGTGAGGCATGAAGCCATGGGCGTGCGCGGCCACTGCAATGCGACGGGCTTCGTTGATATCGATGCGCGACCCCAGGCTGTGGTGGTGCCGTGCTCCCTCCATGGCCAGCGTGATCGTCTCGGACAGGCACGCCAGGTTCAATCCCTTCGGGTAGCCCAGAACGTTCTGGCGGCCGAAGGCGATCTCTTCGGGCAACCGCATGACGCCACCCTCGTATGCCCAGACATCGCTGCGGTGCTCGCGAAGCTGGTGCAGCATGTCGAGCGGGCGGGACACATCGCACACCACCGCCCCCGGACGCAGCCATCCGGGTTCTGTGAACGCTCGGGTCGCGCTGGTCGCTGACAGCACGACATCGGCATGACCCAGGGCGGTCTTCACATCGACATCTGCACGAAGCGGCGCCTTGGCGCCAAGCGCTTCGTCGATCTGTTGACACAGCAGCCGGTGCAGGAAGGTCCGCTGCGCCATGGGCACCCGGGCCGCCTCCTCTGCCAAAGAGCGCAGGCGTTTCAACAAGGTGCCACCGATCGCCACCACGATGCCGCGACCGGTGCCGTTCGCAGCGTTGCGGATGGCGTGGGCATAGATTTCGCCTGCGATCTCTTCGAGCACGCCCAGTGCCTGCGGGTTGTGAGCGTTGCCGATCAGATCGACCCTGCCAAAGTGCTCTGCCAAGTCGATCGCCGCCAGACGTCCGACCGAGCCGGCTGCGCCAATGACGACCGCACGCACTTCCAACGGATCCAGGCCCCGGTGTTTGACAGCCGTGCGCAAGGTGTCCGTGCTGGCGAGCGCCGTGAGGCTGTTGCCCGTGGTCAGGTTCAGCCGGCAATCGGCGATGTCCGTGCCGCCACGGCTGATGACCGATGTGAATGCGCCCAGGCCGACGATGTCCACGCCCAGCGCCCGGGCTTGATCGGTGAATTGCGTCAGCAATTCTTCGCGTTTGTCGCGGGCAAGGCGCAGCATCTGAGCGGGGGTCAGCGGACACGCGATCAGCCACCCTTCAACATGCCCGCCCTGTCTCGACAGGATCTTCTTCTGGTGGAACACGACTGCAGGCTCATGGACCTTGCTGAACCAGCTGGCCATCCAGCCTTGCCAGGCTTTTTGACCCGGTGCATCGAGCTGCGCAAGCTCTTCCGGCAAGGTGTTCATCAGACCCGATTCATCTGTTGGATGAATCAGAAAAGCGAAACTGCCTCGGCGTCGCCCAGCGGTGTCGCTTGCAGGAAACGGCGTCTCGGTGATGGTGGATGACGAAGCCGTGGTGACGGGTGCCCGTGGCGAGGGTCCCGCACCGGCCATGTACGCAAACAGTTCTGCATAACGGCGGCGCGCGATCAGCCCGACCACGCCTTCCAGTGCGCAGAGGATCCGGTCGATTTCGCCGGCCGTGACCGTGAGCGGGGGTTGGATCCGCAACACATTGTTGTGGTTGAACACGGGCGCTGTCAGCAGGTGGTGCTCGTTCAGGAGGTGACCCGCAACGATGGGCACGGCATACCCCAGTTGCGACGCATGGGCAGCGAAGTAGCTCCGAGCGCCCTCCCAGGGCAGGATGCGCAAGCCTTGCATCAGCCCGCGTCCGTTCGTGACCTCGACCGCCTCGGGGTGGCGTTCCACCAACGCTGCCAGCCCTGAAGACAAGCGTTCCCCCATGTCTTTGGCGTGGCGAATCACAGCTCCCTGGTCACGCGTCAACTCATCAAGGACCGCGCAGCCCACCGCGCAGCTCAGATTGCTGTTGGCGAAGGTGGAGCTGTGCAACGCACCGAAGGCGGGCGTCCAGCTCTCTGCGTTGCAGATCAAGGCGCCCAGCGGAAGCAGGCCACCCCCCAGCGCTTTGGCGAGCAACACGATGTCGGGCTCGAGACCGGGTTCCTGCTCAAAAGCAAACAGGCTTCCACTCCGACCGAGCCCGCTCTGGACCTCATCGATGACCAGCAAGGCGCCGTGCCGATGACACAGTGCCGACACTTCGCCAAGGAATCCGGTGGGTTGACGGCGCATGCCACCTTCACCCTGGATGACTTCGATGAAGACGCCCGCCACCTGACCGGTTTGCAAGCGGGTGCGCAGGGCGTCCAGATCGCCGAAGGGCAGCACCTCGTGGCCCGGGTAGTCGATCAAAAACGCTTCGCGGTACTTCGGATTGCCCGTGCACATGAGCGCACCGGTTGTTTTGCCATGAAAGCCGCCGGCGAAGGACAGGATGAGCGGTTTCAGCGTCTTGGCGCGAACCATCTTGATGGCCGCCTCGGTGGCTTCTGCACCGCTGTTGACGTACGTGACGTACTTCATCGTCGCCGGCATGAGGCTCAACAGTTTGTGTCCGAGCTCGTCAGCTCGGGGGCTTAGCAGGGGTTGAACAAACGAAGGCTCCAACGCGCGGTGCGCCCTGAACACCGGGTCCCAGATGACTGAGGGGTTGTGGCCGAACGGCAGGGCGCCGTACTGTGCCAGCGCATCGAGGTAAGCCACGCCTGCCTCGTCGTACAGGTAGTGGCCCGCGGCGCGAACGATCGGCTTGTCAAAGCGGATGTGTTGAAGCAGAAAGCGCCGCTCTGGATTGATCGGCACACCACATTCCCCCCGCCCAGCGGACTTGAAGCCCATGACACTCTCCTGCCATCCCGTTGGAACACTTTGGTTCCTATTCGGTCAATGATATGGATCCTTGTATCGAATAAAGTAGTCAAAAATGACAATTAATGGACAATATTCGACATTTCATGAGGGGAGGGTCGAGCCAATGCACTGCCGATCTGATAAGCGAGAACAACGATGACGCACATCGCCGTCGTGGTGATGGAGGGGGTCCTGGATTCCAGTCTGGGCATCACGCTGGACACCCTGGGGGCAGCGGCCAACCTGGTGTCTGCCCAGGGCGGTACGCTCTCGATCCAGCCGGTCAGTTCGGGTCGTGCAACCCACGTACGAACGGGCTCTGGATTGCATCTCTCGGGTCTGACTCCGCAGGCTTGGGCGCGACAACCCGACGTGGTTCTGCTGCCGGGCTGCAACGTGAGCCGACCCGAACAACTGGCCGCCTGGTTGAACCAGCCGGAGGTGCACTCGGTTCGAGACTGGCTGGTCGGTATCGTGCCCACCACGCGGTTGATGGCTTCCGGATGCGTGGGCACCTTTGTGATGGCCGCGGCGGGCCTGCTCAATGGCCGTTCAGCCACGACAACGTGGTGGCTGGCGCGGGAGTTTCAGCGTCTCTACCCCGATGTGAAGCTGGACATGAAGCGGATCGTGGTGGACGAGGGAAAGTACCTGACGGCGGGTGCTGCGCTGGCCCAGATCGACCTGACGCTCAGTGTCGTGCGGCGTCTGTTTGGCGATGAAATCGCGCGACGGTCGGCGTCTTTCATGCTCGCTGACGAGCGACAGACGCAGGCGCATTTCGCCGTAAGCAGTGTGATGGCGCAGCCCCACCCCGATGTCACGCGCGCTGAGCGGTGGATTCACCAGAACCTGGGGCGCGCGTTTTCGATCGACGAGCTCGCCGATGCCCTGCACCTCACACCGCGCACGCTGGCCCGGCGTTTTGTGGAGGCCATTGGGACGCCGCCCTACCACTTCGTTCAACGGATCCGACTTGAGCGCGCCCACCAACTGTTGCAGACGACGGCCGAGCCGCTCCAGCACATCGCGGAGGCTGTGGGCTACCAGAACGCCAGCACGCTCACCCGCGCGTTCAAGCGCTTCGACTTTCCCAACCCGGCCGCGTTGCGGCGCGCTGTCAGGCGCTGACTCTCCAACGCCAAGCGGTGCTCGTCAGGGTTTGAGCGGGTCGCCGCCGGCGTGCAGCGCAGCGGCACGCAGCTTGTCTTTTTTGCTCGGGCGCTTTCCCTTCACGCCGCCGCCCGCTTCGACGACCGGCACCACTTCCGTGGGCTCCAGGCCCGGCACGACTTCCAGTGGCAGGCTCAGGCCCTGGCGTTTTTCAATGAGGTGCCAATGCGCCTCGGAGGCTGGTGTCACGAAGCTCACGGCCAGGCCGCTGGCGCCAGCACGCCCTGTGCGGCCGATGCGGTGCACGTAGTCCACCGCCGAGCGGGGCAGGTCGTAGTTCACCACCACCGGCAGCTGGCTGATGTCGATGCCGCGCGCGGCCAGGTCGGTGGTCACCACCACGTCCCAGCGTTTTTCCTTGAATTCGTCGAGCGCCTGTTTGCGCGCGCCCTGGCTGAGGCCACCGTGGAACGAGGTGGCGTAGAGGTCACCCTGGTGCAACTTGGCGGCCACTCGCTCGGCCAGGTATTGCGTGGCCACGAACACCAGCACGCGTTGCCAGCCCTGTGTCTTGATGAGTTGGCGCAGCAGCTGCGTGCGGCGGTTGGTGTCCACCAGGTAGGCCTGCTGCACGACCACCGCTTCTTCCACTTGAATGCCGGGCACGTCGATGCGTCGGGGTTCGCGCAACAAGCGGTTGGCCAGCTCTTGCACAGCGCTCGGGAAGGTGGCCGAGAAAAAAAGGTTTTGGCGAGCCTCGGGCAACAACGCGAGCACGCGGGACAGTTCGTCGGCAAAGCCGAGGTCGAGCAGGCGGTCGGCTTCGTCGAGCACCAGCACGTCCACGCTGTTGAGTTTCAGGGCGTTGTGCTCCACCAGATCGAGCAGCCGCCCGGGCGTGGCCACCACCACATCGGCACCGCCGCGCAGCGCCAGCATTTGCGGGTTGATGGAGACGCCACCGAACACCACGGCGGTCTTGGTTTTCGTGGGCAGGTGTTGCGCCAGGCTGCGCACGACTTCACCGACCTGCGCGGCCAACTCGCGCGTGGGCACGAGCACCAACACGCGCACGCGGCGTGGGGTGTGGCCGGGGCTGGCGATCAGGCGCTGCAGCAGCGGCAGCACGTAGGCAGCGGTCTTGCCCGAGCCGGTCTGGGCGGTGGCGAGCACGTCACCCCCGCCAAGCACGGCGGGCACGGCCGCTGCCTGAATGGGCGTGGGGGTGGTGAAGCCGAGTTCGGCAGCGGCTTGGGCGAGGGCGGGCGCGAGGCCCAGGGCGTGGAATGGCATGGTCTTGGGTGGGTTCGGCCCAGTGTACCGGTGGCGCGTGCGCCCCCGTGGGGTCGCGCTACGATCCAGACCCATGAAGAACAAGCTTTCCACCGGGGGTCTGGTGTATTCCACCGAAGCGGGCCGCATGTGCCCGGCATGTCGACGACCGGTCGGGCAGTGCGTCTGCAAGCAGACTGCGGCCGCGCCGTCGGGTGATGGGGTGGTGCGGGTGTCGCGCGAGACCAAAGGCCGGGGCGGCAAGGCGGTGACGCTGGTGAAGGGCGTGGCGTTGGCAGGGCCTGAACTGGCCGAGCTGGGCAAGCGGCTGAAGGCGGCTTGTGGATCGGGGGGCACCGTCAAAGACGGCGTGATCGAGATCCAGGGCGATCACGTGGACAAAGTGCTGGCTGCGCTCCAGGCGCAGGGCCACACCGTCAAACGCGCGGGCGGCTGAGCCCGCGGTCGAGTCAGAAAGGCTTGCGTCCGCTGATCAGGCGCAACAGCACCATGACCACAGCGATCACCAGCAACACATGGACGAAGCCGCCCAGCGTGGTGGAGGTGACCAGGCCGAGCAGCCAGAGGACGAGCAGAACGACGGCGATGGTGTAAAGCATGGGTTTCCTTATTTCAAATGGTGGGTGGATGAAGCGGTCGGGCGCTTGCGGAACTGCGTCCACCACGTCACCGCACCGACGGTCGCCAACGTAGCCAGCGTCAACATCGGCCTGCGCCTGAGCAGACCCAGACCGGTGCCCAGCGCCAACACGGCGGTGCCTGATGAGCGTTTCTCACGAGGCCTCATCCACCATTTGGTGATGGCACCGAGCGCCAGGCTGGCCAGCGGATGCGCACTGATCCGCCGGATCAACGGCAAGGCGGTGAGCTGGCCGAGGCCGCTGTTCGCAAACGCATCACGACGCGTTTGATCTCGCTCAAGCCACATCACCACCTGGGCGCGGCTGCGCTCCAGGCGCTGTTGGGCCGATTCGGGTGGATTCATGGCGCAGAGGTCCGGCGGAGCAAGGCAGCGTCCTGCGCGAACTGCGCACGAAGCGTTGCAAAGGCGGGTGGGGCGCTGTGGCTGCCAGCGATCAGCAAGGCAAGCACACCGGCCAATGCGGGCACCAATGGGGTGAACCACAGCAGCCAGGGTTGCTGCAGCGAGGTTGCCGGCAGCGACGCCCACAACAGAACGGCCACCCCGCACAGGATGGCCGCCACCATCAGGCTCAACAGCCCGACGATCTGCAGTGCGATGCGCCGTTTGATGTGCGCACCGCTGCTGGTGACTTCTTCGGCCAGCAAGCCGGCGTAACCAGCTGCGTGCTCCGCCAGCAGTTGCGGTTGTGACGCCGCCAGGCGGAACACGGGGTGCAGCATGGTGCTGGGGCCGCGCTCAGCGGCCGTTGTGGCCGTTGCGGCTGAACAGCGCCACCAGCGCCATCAGACCGGCACCCACGGCAGCGGCCAGGAGCACCGACTTCATGGGCTCGTGCTGGATGTAGGTGGTGGCCGCGTCCTTGGCGTGCAGCGATTTCTCGCGCAGCTGACCGGAGGCGTCGCGCACCTTGTCCAGGCCGCGGTGCAGCAGCGCATCCGATTCGGATGCGAGCTGGCGCAGTGCATTGCCGGTTTCCGAGCGAGCGTGCTCCAGGCCGCTGGACATGTCGTGCAAGCCTTGGCCGATGCCGTCACGGGCCGTGTTGGCGGCGCGTTCGGCGGTGTGTGCCAGGGTTGAGAATTCGTCTCGGACGGATTTGTCGGATGTGATCATGAGCGTCTTTCGTGGTGCTGTCGGGAGAAAAAAGACCGGCCGAAGCCGGTCTCGATCACTTGCCGACCTGGTTGCCGATCAGGCCGCCGATGGCTGCGCCACCGAGCGTGCCGATGGTGCTGCCACCGGTCAGGACCGCACCACCGACGGCACCAGCGCCGGCGCCGACGGCCGTGTTCTGGTCCTGGCGTGACATGCCGCTGCAAGCCGTCAGGCCCACCAGCAGTGCGATGGAAGCGGCGACGGTGATCGAACGGGTTTGAATGGATTTCATGGTGATGTCCTTGAAGTGATGGAAGGTGTGAGGCAAGCCGGTGGCTTACTTCAGGCGCATGTCGTTCTTGACCGACTTCACACCGGCCACGCCTTGGGCCACGGCCACAGCGCGCTGGATGTCGGCAGCAGAATTCACAAAACCGCTGAGTTGAACGGCGCCCTTGAAGGTCTCGACGTTGATTTCAGCGGACTTCAGCGAAGCCTCGTTGAAGATGGCGGCCTTCACCTTGCCGGTGATGGCGGTGTCGTCGATGTACTGGCCGGCGCTGGCCTGCTTGGGACCGGACGAGCAGCCCGCCAGGGTCATGACGGATGCGGCAACGGCGAGCATGGCGATGGGGAAGAATTGGCGTGTTTTCATGGAGTGTTCCTTGGAGTGGTTGAGTCGCGTGGCCCAACACATTTGCAAGGTCACCGCATGGTGCAGGGCATGAAGCCCCGGCGCCAATGTGTTGACTCTAAAAGGAGATTTGGCGACCGTCTGTGCGCTGACGCACCTTCGCGCGAGAGCCGCTTCAGAGTTCGCCGAGGCTGATCAGGGACAGCACATCCGGCTGCATCAGTTCGTCCATCGCGGGATCCGGCGCGGTGTTCAGGAGCAGCAGCGCTGCCGCTGCCAAGGCCAGGGCAGCGAGCGCCCAGGTCCGGGGCAGCGCGTGCCAGCCGGCCGATGAGCCGAGGGCCACCACCGGGTCCACCTGAGCGTGCTGGCGCCACTGCGCCATGGCTTTCGCCTGCAGGTCGTCCAGTCCTTGTGCGGGTGAATCGGCCAACGATCGCCGCATGGCCGTGCGCAGCGCAAGGTCGGCGGCGGTGTCCGGGGTCTCGTCGGGCGTTTTCATGGCAGGTTCTCCTGAAGCTGTTGTCGCAGTGCCACCTTGGCGCGGTGAAGCAGCTGGTGCGCCGCATTGCTGTCGATCTGCAGCGAGCGGGCGATCGTGGCCACATCGGCGTCCGCATAGGCCCACATGGCCAGCGCCATGCGCTGGCGTGGCAGCAGTCGCGCCATGGCCGATTGAAGTTGGTGGGGCTGCAGCGAAGCGCCGTCGCTGTCGTGCGCACGCTGTGCCACCTGCACCGCGTCGGCGAGTTCGATCAACTGCTCGTGCTCGGTGCTCAACTCGTGGTGCCTGGCCAGCCAGCTCTTGCAGCGGTTGATCACGATGGTGTTGAAGTAGGTGGCGAGACCGGCCCCGCGGGTGTCGCTGGGCTGGCTGCCCCACAAGCGGAGAAACGATTCCTGCACGAGATCTTCCGCGTCCTCCCGGCGTCCCACCAGTTGCATCGCCAGGCCGTGCGCCTGGGGCGTGAGCCGGCGCACCAGCAGCGTGGCGCTGTCGGGGTTGCCCTTGCAGGCCGCTCGCCACAAGGCCCAGTCGTCCAGTGGGTCGCTGGCCAGCGTCCTGGTGCCGCCGACCCAGCGCGCGGCGGCGCCCAACGCGCCTGCCCAGGTGGTGCCGGATCGGGGTGGTGGCATGGTCGCTCAGTCGGCCTGGAGTTTTTCGCGCAGCGCACGGCGTTCCGGCGGTGTCATGCGGTCCAGCAGCGCGCGGCGTTCGCGCAACAAGGCGCGGCGCTCCCGGGGAGACATGCCTTCGACCCGCCGCCGGCGCTCCTCGGTGATCTCGCGCCGCTCCTCGGGCGTCATGGCTTGCCAGCGTTCGCGGGCGTTGTTGATCAGCCCCTGCCGTTGATCGGGTGTGAGCGATTCCAGGCGCTCGCGCAACGTCTCCCGAAAGCGTTGGCGCTCTGGTGGACTGGCCTGCTGCAACTGCCGTTGCAGTGCCTCGCGCCGCTCGGCCTGCTGCTGGGGCGTCATGCGCGCCCATTCGTCTGCGCCCGGCACGGCCAGGTCGGCCACGGCCAGCTGCGTCGAGCACGCCAGCAGCACGGCCAGTGTCCAGCGAAGCCAAGCGGGGCGAAGGAGTGAAGGCATGTGTGAAACGTCGGGCAGGGTGTCGTGCGAAGGCGATTTTTTCCTTGAACCCGGCTCGCGCGGGTTTCTTACGCGACCGCCCACATCACCCCGTCATTGTGTGGGGTCACCACAGGCCCGCGTAAGCGGGGCAGGTGGACGCTGGTTCAAGGGGGGCATGGACCACGTCGGTGCGTGCAGTTTCATCCACAAGGAACCCGTCATGACCCACCTCCAGAAATCCCTGTTCGCTTCGGCTGCCTTGGCGTGTGGCCTCGTGGCCTTCTCCAGTCACGCAGCCACACCCCTGCCCGACGGTTTGGCCGAGCGCCAGGCGGCGCGTGTGGACCAGCGCCAGGATCTGCAGTCGGACCGCATCACGCAGGGCGCGACGTCTGGTCAGCTCACCGCGCGCGAGCAGGCCCGGCTGGAGCACCAGCAACGCAAGATCGGGCGGCTGGAGCGGCGCACCGAAGCCGATGGTCAGGTCACCTACCGCGAAGCCGCGCGGGTGGAACGCGCTCAAGACCACGCCAGCCGGTCGATCGCACGCCAACGCCACGACCGTCAGCGCCCCGGTCATTGAGGCTGGCCGGGTGGTTCCGGCTCAGCGAAGGACGTCGAGCAGGCGGTCCAGGCCGCCTTCGTTGATGGCCACCATGGCCTGTGCCCGCACCGCGGGCTTGGCGTGGTAGGCCACCGAGAGACCGGCCACGCCCATCATGGGCAGGTCGTTGGCGCCGTCACCCATGGCGATGCACTGGGACGGCTCGATGCCCAGCAGCGACGCCACTTCGAGCAGGGTGCGGCGCTTTTCGGCGCCGTCGCAGATGTCGCCCCAGGGTTGGTCGACCATGCGGCCGGTGAGTTGGCCGCAGTGGGGGCCGCTCTCCACTTCGAGCACGTTGGCGCGCGTGAAGTCGATGCCCAGGCGTTCCCGCACGCGCTCGCTGAAGAAGGTGAACCCACCCGAGACCAGCAGCACCTTGAGGCCAGCGGCCTTGCAGGCGGCGATGAGTTCGGCCGCACCGGGATTGATGCGCAGGCGCTCGGTGTAGACCTGCTCCATGTCGGCGATGGTCACGCCGCGCAACAGGGCCACGCGCTGGCGCAGGCTGTCCTTGTAGTCGGCGATCTCGCCCCGCATCGCGGCTTCGGTGATCGCGGCCACCTCGGCCTTCTTGCCCACCGCGTCGGCGATCTCGTCCACGCACTCGATGCTGATGAGCGTGGAGTCCATGTCGAAGGCGATCAGCTTGAAGTCGGTGAGCTGGAGCGGAGGCGTGAAGCCTTGGACGGTGAGGCCGGGGGCGAATTCGGTGGGGGTGATCATGAGATGGGGATCAAACAGTGGCGGGTTGTTTTGTCGGTTGGCCGAGCGATCGGAGCACGTCACGCACCAGCTGCACGCGGTCTTTCACCTCGGGCAGGGCGCGCTCGATGCGAAGCTTCTCGTTGCCGGCCAGCTTGATGTGGCGGTTCTTCTGGATCAGCTCGATGATGCGCATCGAGTCGAACGGCGGGTTGGGGCGGAAGGTGATCTGGATCACACCGGGTGCCGCGTCCACCTTGACCACGCCGTAGGGCGCGCTGAGCACGCGCAGGCGGTGCACGTCCACCAGCGTCTGGGCCTGCGGCGGCAGTTTGCCGAAGCGGTCCACGATCTCTTCGAGCAGGCTGTCCACCTGGTCGGTGGTCTGCGCGGTGGCCAGCTTCTTGTAGAACGACAGGCGCAGGTGCACGTCGCCGCAATAGTCGCTGGGCAGCAGGGCGGGGGCGTGCAGGTTGATGTCGGTCGTGACCGAGAGCGGTGAGAGCAGGTCGGGTTCACGCCCGGCTTTGAGCGAGCGCACGGCTTCACTCAGCATCTCGTTGTAGAGCTGAAAGCCCACCTCCAGCATGTTGCCGCTCTGGTTCTCGCCCAGCACCTCGCCCGCACCGCGGATCTCCAGGTCGTGCATGGCGAGGTAAAAGCCGCTGCCGAGCTCCTCCATCTGTTGAATGGCGTCCAGCCGCTGCGCGGCCTGTTTGGTGAGGCCTTCGATGTCCGGGACCATGAGGTAGGCGTAGGCCTGGTGGTGGCTGCGGCCCACGCGCCCGCGCAGCTGGTGCAGCTGCGCCAGGCCGAACTTGTCGGCGCGCGCCATCACGATGGTGTTGGCGGTGGGCACGTCGATGCCGGTTTCGATGATGGTGGAGCACAGCAGCACGTTGAAGCGCTGCGCCACGAAGTCGCGCATCACGCGTTCCAGTTCGCGTTCGGGCATCTGGCC
Source organism: Hydrogenophaga sp. (assembly GCF_030158645.1). Taxonomy (GTDB): domain Bacteria; phylum Pseudomonadota; class Gammaproteobacteria; order Burkholderiales; family Burkholderiaceae_C; genus Hydrogenophaga. The sequence goes on from NZ_JAOASO010000064.1 coordinate 14,399, forward strand.
GTGCGCGATGGCAATGCGCGCCTCGGGCAAGATTTCTTCGAGCTTCTGCCGGCGGTTCTCGATGGTGTCGACCTCGTTGTGCAAGAAGTAAACCTGCCCGCCACGCTTGAGCTCGCGCAGCACGGCTTCGCGGATCACGCCATTGCCCTCGTTGCGCACAAAGGTCTTGATGGCCAGGCGGCGCTGTGGCGCGGTGGCGATCACACTGAGATCACGCAGGCCTTCAAGCGCCATGCCCAGGGTGCGCGGGATCGGGGTGGCCGTGAGCGTGAGCACGTCCACCTCGGCGCGCAGCGCCTTCATCTGCTCTTTGTGGCGCACGCCGAAGCGATGTTCCTCGTCGATGATGAGCAGGCCGAGGTCTTTGAACTTCACGCTCTCGCTCAGCAGCTTGTGCGTGCCGACCACGATGTCCACCGACCCGTCGGCCAGACCCTTGGCGGCGGCGGTGATTTCTTTGGCAGAGCGAAAGCGGCTCATCTCGGCGATCTTCACCGGCCACTTGGCAAAGCGGTCCACCAGCGTCTGGTAGTGCTGCTCGGCCAGCAGTGTGGTGGGCGCGAGCAGGGCCACCTGGCGCCCGCCGGTCACGGCCACGAAGGCGGCGCGCAAGGCCACTTCGGTCTTGCCGAAACCCACGTCGCCACAGACCAGCCGGTCCATGGGGCGCGGGCTGATCATGTCCTGGATGACGGCGTGGATGGCGGCGCGCTGGTCGGCGGTTTCCTCGAAACCGAAGTCGTTGGCGAACACCTCGTAGTCTTGTGCCGAGTAGCGGAAGGCGTGGCCTTGCCGCGCGGCGCGGCGGGCGTAGATGTTGAGCAACTCGGCGGCGGCATCGCGCACCTGCTCGGCGGCCTTGCGCTTGGCCTTTTCCCACTGGCCACTGCCCAGGCGGTGCAGCGGTGCTTCGTCGGCACCCACGCCGGTGTATCGCCCGATCAGCTGCAGTTGGCTCACCGGCACGTACAGCACGGCCTTGTCGGCGTACTCGAGGTGCAGGAACTCCATCAAAGCGGGCGTGCCGTCGGCGTTCTTCTCGCCCATGTCCATGTTGACCAAGCCGCGGTAGCGCCCGATGCCGTGGGTGATGTGCACCACTGGGTCCCCCAGGTTGAGCTCGGAGAGGTCCTTGATCAGCGCGTCGACATCGCTGACCTGTTCCTGCTTCTTGCGCCGGCGCGTGGTGGGGCTGGCGGCGAAGAGTTCGGTTTCGGTGACGAAGTCGATGCCGTCTTCGAGCCACGAAAAACCGGTGGAGAGGGCGGCGGTGGCGATGCCGAGCTTTTCGCTGCTGGTCTGGAACTCCAGCAGCGAATCAAAGGCCGGCGGGTTGACGCCGCTGGCGCGCAGAAAGTCGAGCAGGCTTTCGCGCCGACCGTCGCTCTCGGCCAGCAGCAGCACGCGCTGGGCGGTGTTGCGGATGTGGCCTTGCAGGCGCGAGAGCGGGTCTTCGGCGCCGCGCACCACCGAGAGGTCGCCCAGTTTCTGCGCGAACGCGCTGTGCTCCTGATCGGCCTGCACCGGCCGCACCGAGAGCTGCGCATGCGCGTTGGCCCGCGCGTAAAACTGCTCCACGCTCAGGAACAGCGAATCGGGTGGCAACACCGGGCGCTCCGGGTCACCGTGCACCAGGCGGTAGCGGTCTTTGGTGTCCTGCCAGAAGCGCTGAAACGCCGGTTCCAGATCGCCATGCAAAACGACAGTCGCGTCCGCGCCGAGGTAGTCGAACACGGTGGCGGTGTCGTCGAAGAACAGCGGCAGGTAGTACTCGATGCCGGCGGTGGCCACGCCGTTGCCCATGTCCTTGTAGATGCGGCTCTTGGTCGGGTCGCCGTCGAGCAGCTCGCGCCAGCGGCTGCGGAATTTCGCGCGGGCGCCGTCGTCCATGGGGAACTCACGCCCGGGCAGCAGCCGCACCTCGGGCACCGGGTAGAGGCTGCGCTGGCTGTCGGGGTCGAAGGTGCGGATGCTGTCGATCTCGTCGTCGAACAGGTCCACGCGGTAAGGCACGAGGCTGCCCATGGGGAAGAGGTCGATCAAGCCGCCGCGCACCGCGTATTCGCCCGGGCTCACCACCTGGGTCACGTGCTGGTAGCCCGCGAGCGTGAGCTGGCTCTTCAGGCGCGCTTCATCGAGCTTTTGTTTGACCTTGAACTGGAAGGTGTAGCCAGCCAGGAACGCCGGTGGCGCCACGCGGTACAGCGCGGTGGTGGCGGGCACCAGCACCACGTCGGCGCCGGTGTCCTTGTCGCGCTGCGAGATTCTCCAAAGGGTGGCCAGGCGTTCGCTGATCAGGTCCTGGTGCGGCGAGAAGGTGTCGTAGGGCAGGGTTTCCCAGTCGGGAAACAACGCGCAGCGCAGCTCCGGCGCGAAGAACGCCATCTCGTCGATGAGGCGCTGCGCGTCGTTGGCGTCCGACGTGATGATGGCCGTGAGTCGGCCCGCGGCCTTGTCGCGCGCCGCGAGTTTGGCCAGCAGCAGCGCGTCGGCCGAGCCGCCAGGGTGGGGCAGGGTGAAGCGTTTGCCGGGGGTGAGTTTGGGGAGGTCCATGACGGGCGGTGTTTCCATGACGAACACCCCCGGTCCGAGCGGACAGGGGGTGTGTGAGGCCTGATTTTAGAATGCAGCCACCCATGCCCGATGCCGCCCACGAATTGACCCCCCACACCACTCCAGAGGCCGGCATCCGTTGCCACGCCTTGTTGCCCTGCGCCGGCACCGGCTCGCGAGCCGGCACCGAAGTCCCCAAGCAGTACCAACCCATCCTCGGCCTGCCCATGGTGTTGCACACCCTGGTGGCCCTGCGCGCGGTCACGCGGCTGGACCGCCTGGTGGTGGTCGCGGCGCCCGGTGACGATTTCTGGAACACCGGCTATCCCGGGGTCAAGGCGCTGCGCTGCGGCGGCAGCACCCGCGCTGAAAGCGTCTTCAACGGCTTGCAGGCCTTGCTGGACGAGGGGACCGATCCGGCCGACTGGGTGCTGGTGCACGACGCTGCGCGCTGCCTGGTGACCGCGCCCATGGTCGATGCGCTGATCGACGCCTGCCAACACGACGCCGTGGGCGGCCTGCTGGCCATCCCTTTGCCCGACACGCTCAAGGCCGAGACCGATGGCCGTGTGAGCGCCACGGTGGACCGCGCGGGCAAGTGGCTGGCGCAGACGCCGCAGATGTTTCGTCTCGGTGCCTTGCACGCCGCACTGAAAGCGACGGTGCCAGAGCGCTTTGCCGGCGTCACCGACGAGGCCAGCGCCATGGAAATGGCCGGTCACCGCCCGCTGCTCGTGCAAGGCAGTGCGCGCAATTTCAAGATCACCTACCCCGATGACTTCGCGCTGGCCGAAGCCATCTTCAGGAGCCGCGCATGAACACCGCCCCCATGTTTCGCATCGGCGAGGGCTGGGACGTGCACGCGCTCGTGCCGGGCCGCCAACTCATCATCGGTGGTGTGCACATTCCGCACACCCAAGGCCTGCTGGGTCATTCCGATGCCGACGTGCTGTTGCACGCCATCACCGACGCCTTGCTCGGTGCCGCCGCGCTGGGTGACATCGGGCGCCATTTCCCCGACACCGACGAGCGTTTCAAGGGCGCCGATTCGAGCGTGCTGCTCCAGGAGGCGGCCCGGCGGGTGCGCGAGGCGGGTTTCGAGATCGGCAACGTCGACAGCACCGTGATCGCGCAAGCCCCCAAACTCGCACCACACATCCCGGCCATGGTGGAGGGCATCGCCCGCACGCTGGGTGTCGCGGTGGGTCAGGTGAATGTGAAAGCCAAGACCGCCGAGAAAATCGGGCCGGTCGGGCAGGGCCTGTCGATCGAAGCGCGCGCGGCGGCCTTGCTGTTCAAGCCGGCCTGAACCCCGGCGTCAGCCGGGAGCGCGTTGCAGCTTCAGGTGGGCCGACAAGCCGCCCGTGCTGCTGTTGGCCAGCGCAAAGCGGCCACCCATGCGGGCAACCGCCCGGTCAACGATGGCCAGTCCCAAACCCGTGCCGGTGGCCGATGTCCGGGAGACATCCCCCCGAAAAAACGGCTGGGTCAGCTGCTCCAGGATCTCGGGGTCCACGCCCTGCCCGTGGTCGCGCAGTTTGATCAACACCCAGTCGTCCTTGGGCTTGGCGGCGATCTCCACCCGCGCCACGCCCGTGGCGGGATCGCGTCCGTACCGGCAGGCGTTCTCCAGCAGGTTGGCGAACACGCGCTGCAATTCCACCGCGTCGCCCATCACCACGGTATCGGGCGGGATGCTGGTGGTGAACACGTTGCGTTCGTCGTCGCCCAGCGCAAACACCGCCGCGTCCACCACCTGGTTCAAGCTCACGCGTTCGGGTGTGATGTGGTCGGGCCGCGCGTAGTCGAGGAACTTGTCGATGATCGAATTGACCTGCTCGATGTCGGCGGCCATGTGTTCGCGCGCCTGTGGGTCGGCCACGCTCATCTCGGTTTCCAGTCTCAGGCGCGACAGCGGCGTGCGCAGGTCGTGCGAGATACCGGCCAGCATCAGCGCACGGTCCTGCTCGATCTTGGACAGCCGCTGCGCCATGCGGTTGAAGCCGATGTTGACTTCGCGGATCTCGCTGGTCGCCACGGTCTCATTGAGCTGGCTGGCATTGAAGTCGCCTTCGCGCACGCGGCTGGCGGCGAACGAGAGTTTTTTCAGCGGGCGGTTGATCAGGCGGGCAATCAGCGCAGCCCCGGTGAGCGAAAGCAGGGCGGCTGTGCCCAGCCAGATCAACCAGGTGGTGCCGGCCACCGGACCAATGCGAGAAGGGTCGGTGAGCAACCAATAGGGGTCGCCGTCGATGGTGAAGCCGATCCACAGGCCTGGCGTGCCATTCACCTCGCGTGCCACCAGGGTGTCGGGCCCCAGGCGCCCACTCAGTCGCTCGGCCACGTTGCGGCTGAGCACGTCGGTGTTGTAGAGGCGGTAGGTGTCGTTGGGCTCCCGCGGTGCAATCCGCAGGCCCTCTTCGTCGGCCAGGGTCTTGATCAGCGAGACCCGGGCGATCGAATCCGAATGAACCAGAGCCGCCCGGCTCAGGTTGACCAGCGAGGCGAGCTGGTTGGCGCTTTGAAGGGCCCGCGGTTCGTACTCGAGCGCTCGAAAGGTTTGCAGCCACGCCACGATGCAGCCCACCAGCAGAAGCGCCAGGAAGAAAAAGGTTCGCCAGAACAGACTGAAGCCCCGGTTGGGCCTCAGCTCCAGCGGGGCCGGTGCGGTCTCCAGCGACGTGGGCTGGGTTTCGAAGGGAAGCCGCGATTCTTCCGACATCAGGCGTTGCCGTCCGGCACGAACACATAGCCCACGCCCCACACGGTCTGCAGGTAGCGCGGCGATGCGGCATCTTCCTCGATCAGCTTGCGCAGCCGGGACACCTGCACATCCAGGCTGCGGTCAAACGGCTCGAACTCGCGGCCGCGCGCGAGCTGAGCCAGCTTTTCACGCGAGAGCGGCTGGCGCGGATGGCGCACGAGTGCCTTGAGCATGGCGAACTCGCCCGTGGTCAGAGGCAGGTCGGCGCCTTCCTTGCGCAGCGTGCGCAAGCTCAGATCGAACTCGAAGGGACCGAAGTTCACCACCTCCTGGTCCTGGGACGGCGCGCCGGGCACTTCGGTGGGCGGGCGGCGGCGCAGCACCGCGTGGATGCGGGCCAGCAATTCGCGCGGGTTGAAGGGCTTGCCCAGGTAGTCGTCAGCACCGACTTCCAGGCCCACGATGCGGTCGACGTCTTCGCTCTTGGCGGTGAGCATGATGATCGGCGTGCGGTCGCCATTGGCGCGCAGGCGGCGGCAGATGGACAGGCCGTCTTCGCCCGGCATCATGAGGTCGAGGACGATCAAATCCACCGAATCTCGCTGCAGAACCCGGTTGAGCGACTTGCCATCTTCGGCCAACATCACTTCAAACCCTTCCTGCATGAGGTAGCGGCGCAGCAGGTCGCGAATGCGGACATCGTCATCCACCACCAGTATCTTGTTGGGGCGAGCGTTGTTTTGTGGCATGTAGGCAACTTCCTGAATATGTAACAAACGCGATTGTGGCAGCGCCAAGTGCTTGTCAGCACTGGATTTTTATTTTTCTGACATGCTGTTACAGATGTTGCCCGCGACGGCGGTCCCTTCATAGCACGCACATCCCACAATGAACGAATTGTTGATACTCGAGCGACCATGAAAACGTATTTGCCTGTGGGCTTGATCCTGTTGACGCTCGGCTCGGCACACGCCGGCCCGGGTGATCGGCGAACCCAGCCGCTGCCGTCCAACGGTTCGGTGATGGTCATGCCCATCTCGGTGGATGAGAGCGAGCCTCGGGGTGGCGGCATGCGCTTGCGCGAAGTGCTCAGGCAACCCTTTGACGACATGGAAGACAACGCCAAGCCTTACCGCTTGTCCGTTGAAGAGCGTCAGCGACTGCGCGAACAACTTCGCGGTCAGTCACATCACGAAAACAAATTCAAACCATGACCTTGTCAGCACACCGCACCGTTCACCCGTCCAGATTGCGCACCCTCCTTCTCTCTTCTCTCCTCGCCATCGGCACCCTGGCCCAGGCCCAGAGCGTGCAGCCACACCCCCTCAATGTTGTGAATCTGTCGGCCAGTGGCTTTCTCGAAGCTCCGCAAGACTGGTTGAGCATGAGTTTGAGCACCACCCGCGAAGGGCCTGATGCGGTCACGGTGCAAAACCAGCTCAAGACCGCCCTTGAAGCCGCGCTGGCCGTGGCACGTGCCAGTGCCCAGCCCCAGCAACTCGAGGTGCGCACGGGCCAGTTCAGCCTGTATCCGCGTTATTCGGACAAGGGCAAGATCAGCGGCTGGCAAGGCAGCACCGAGCTGGTTCTCGAAGGGCGCGATTTCGCCCGGATCAGCACCACCGCGGGCAAGATCCAGACACTGACCATGAGCAACGTGGGTTTCTCACTGTCGCGCGAAGCGCGCCAGAAGCTGGAGTCCGATGTGCAGGCCATGGCCATTGAGCGCTTCAAGGTCAAGGCCGGCGAAGTGGCCAAGGGATTTGGTTTTGCCGGCTACAGCTTGCGCGAGGTCTCGGTGAGTTCGGCCGATCAGGAGGGCCGTCCTTTCCAGCCGCGCGCCATGGCCATGGAAGCCAAGGCCGCCATGTCGGACGCGGCGGTGCCGGTGGAGCCGGGCAAGTCCACCGTCAACGTCTCGGTTTCCGGGTCGGTTCAGTTGAAGTGAAGAACCGTCTCGCCTGACGCAACCCAGCCCCACGGCGCCGGGCTTCGTGCGCCACCCGCCGGAGGGGGGCGCGCGAAGCGCGAAGGAGCTGACTACTGCGCCGCCCAGCCGCCGTCCATGTTCCATGCGACACCGCGCACGTTGTTGGCCGCCGAAGAGCAGAAGAACACCGCCAGTTGGCCCAGCTCGTCGGGCGTGGTGAACTGCATCGACGGCTCTTTCTCACCCAGCAGCTGTTTCTTGGCGTCCTCGTTGGAGATCCCCAGCGCAGCGGCCTTGGCGTCCACCTGTTTCTGCACCAGGGGCGTGAGCACCCAGCCCGGGCAGATGGCGTTGCAGGTCACACCGGTGGTGGCGTTCTCCAGCGCTGTCACCTTGGTCAGGCCCACGATGCCGTGTTTGGCCGCCACGTAGGCGGACTTCTCGGCCGAGCCGACCAGGCCGTGCACCGAAGCCACGTTGATGATGCGGCCCCAGTTGGCCTTCTGCATCGCGGGCAGCGCGAGTCGGCTGGCGTGGAAGGCGCTGGTGAGGTTGATGGCGATGATGGCGTCCCACCGCTCGACCGGAAAGTCTTCAATGCGCGCCACGTGCTGGATGCCGGCGTTGTTCACCAGGATGTCGACCTGTCCGAAGGTCTTGGCGGCAAACGCCATCATGGCTTCGATCTCGGCGGGCTTGCTCATGTCGGCGCCGTGGTAGGTCACCTTCACACCCAGCGCGGCGATCTCGGCCTGGGGGCCGTCGGCATCACCAAATCCGTTGAGCACGATGTTCGCGCCCTGGCGCGCCAGGGCCTTGGCGATGCCCAGGCCGATGCCGCTGGTGGAGCCGGTGACAAGGGCGGTTTTGTTGGCAAGCATGTGAAATCTCCACTTCCATTACGATTGATTGAACGGTGTGCGGGTCATTATCACGGACACTTTCCGCACCTCTAACACTGCGCACCATGCAAGCTCCCCAACTCCACTTCCTCACCGTGGGCGGCGCGACCGCAACGACCGGCTTGCCGCGTCGGCTGGCTTACTGGGAATGGTCCTGCCAGACTGCCGATCAACACCGTGTGGTGGTGTGTGTGCACGGCCTGTCGCGTCAAGGCATGGACTTTGAGACCCTCGCGCAAAGCCTGCGCCAACACGCGCGTGTGGTTGCGGTGGACGTGGCGGGGCGCGGTCACAGCGACTGGCTGGCCGACCCCATGCAGTACCAGATTGCGACCTACGCTGCCGATCTGGCCGCGATGGTGGCGCACCTGCGCGCACAGTCGCCCGGTGTTCCGATCGACTGGGTCGGCACCAGCATGGGGGGGCTCATCGGCATGGCATTGGCCGCACACCCACAGACCGCACTGCGCCGGCTCGTGCTCAACGATGTGGGGCCGGTGATCCAATGGGAGGCGCTGCAGCGCATCGGCTCCTACATCGGTCTGAACCCCTCGTTCGACAGCGCGACGGCCGCGGTGGCGTACCTGGCGTCCATATCCGCCGGTTTTGGTCCGCACACGCCCGAGCAGTGGCGCGCGCTTTCGCTGCCTCTGTTGCGCGAACGTGAAGGCCGTTGGTGGTTGCATTACGACCCCGCGATCGGTGCACCTTTCAAGGCCATGACCGCTGCGGCCGACGAGCAGGCCGCGCGTCAGATGGTGCAGGCGGGCGAGGCCGCGCTCTGGGGTCTCTACGACGCCATCCAGACACCCACCTTGCTGGTGCGTGGTGCGCAATCCGATCTGCTCACCCCCGAGACGGCCTTGCAGATGACGCAACGCGGCCCGAAAGCGCGGTTGGTCTCGTTTGAAGGTGTGGGGCACGCGCCCACGCTGGTGGCCGACGACCAGGTGGCGGCGGTGCGGGATTTCCTGCGGTCGAACTGAGCTCGCGATCGGCATGAAACGTTCATCACCTCCGGGTACGGCCGACGCAGTCCAGGTGTCCTCGGCCATCGTCGCGGCCACAGCAGACAGCCTGCCGCACCAGGCGCAGGCGCTGGTGCGCGCGCGCGCCTTTGCAGAGCCGCTGCTGGCCCATGAGGAGCTCGACACGGGCGAGAACATCCTGGCACACGCCAATGCAGTGGCCGACGTTCTGGCCGATATCGGCGGCTCCGAGGCCATGCAGGCCGCGGCCTATCTGGTCTATGCCTGCCAACACCTGAACCGGCCCCAGGAGGTGATCACCAAGGCCTTCGGCGAGAACTTTGCAGCGCTCGCGCTGGAGACCACCAAGCTGGTGCAACTGCAGCGACAGGCGCGCATCAAGACCGCTGAAGTGCAGGCCAAAAAAGAAGAGGAAAGGCTGGCGGCGCTGGACCCGGCGGCGTCCACCAACAAGGGCCCGGTGTCTGAGCTGGCTGCCAGCCAGACCGAAAACGTGCGCAAGATGCTGCTGGCGTTTTCTCGGGACTTGCGAGTGGTCATGCTGCGCCTGGCCTCGCGCTTGCAGACCCTGCGTTACTTTGCCGCCAGTAAGGGTGATCCCGGACACGCGTTGGCCAGCGAGTCGCTCCATGTGTTCGCGCCGTTGGCCAACCGCCTGGGCATCTGGCAGATCAAGTGGGAGATGGAAGACCTTGCGTTCCGCTTTCTGGAGCCGCAAACATACAAGGACGTCGCACGTCTGTTGGACGAGAAGCGCGCCGAACGCGAGGCCCATGTGGAGCAGGTGCGTCAGCAGCTGGAGGCCGATCTGCAGCGGCAAGGCGTGCCGGCCTCCGTGCAAGGGCGGCCCAAGCACATCTACAGCATCGTGAAAAAGATGCGCGGCAAGTCACTGGATTTCGATCAGGTGTTCGACATCCGTGCGTTGCGCGTCATCGTCCCGCAGGTGAACGACTGCTATGCCGTGTTGGCCCATGTGCACGCGCAGTTCGTGCCGGTGACCGACGAGTTCGATGACTACATCGCCAAGCCCAAGCCCAACGGCTACCAGTCACTGCACACGGTGGTGCGCGACGACCAAGGCAGGGCGTTTGAAATCCAGATTCGCACCCAGGCCATGCACGACCACGCCGAGCACGGCGTGGCCGCACACTGGGCTTACAAAGAGGCGGGGGCCAAAGGCTATGCCGGTGTGTCGGCCAGTTCCGACTACGACGCGAAGATTGCCGTTTTGCGACAGCTGCTGGCCTGGGAGCGCGACCTCAGCGGGGCCGCACAAGGCCTGTTTGATGACCGCATTTATGTGCTCACGCCGGACGCTGCGATTGTTGAACTGCCGCAAGGCGCCACGGCGGTGGATTTTGCCTACACCGTCCACACCAGCCTGGGTCATCGGTGCCGTGGTGCACGGGTGGACGGCGCCATGGTCACGCTCAACACGCCGCTGCAGAACGGTCAGACCGTGGAGATCACGGCCGCCAAGGAAGGTGGACCATCCCGCGACTGGCTCAATGGCGAGTTGGGCTACCTGGTCAGTCACCGCGCCAAGAGCAAGGTCCGGGCGTGGTTCAACGCGCAAGCCATGGAAGAGACCATGGCGCGTGGGCGCGAGGCTGTGGAGAAACTGCTGCAGCGTGAAGGCAAGACCGCGCTGAAATTTGACGACCTCGCGGTCGCCATGGGCATGACCTCCGCGCAGGAGCTGTTCGAGCAGGTTGGCAAGGACGAGTTGTCGCTGCGCGCGATCGAATCGCACCTGCGCCCTCCCGAGGTCGCTGCACCGGACGAGATGCCCGGTTGGCTCAAGAAGCCGCGCAAGAATGCCGGCGCTTCGGCCGGTGGCGTGCTGGTGGTGGGCGTCGATTCACTCATGACGCAGCTGGCCAAGTGCTGCAAGCCGGCGCCACCCGACGAGATCGGTGGTTTCGTGACGCGCGGCAAGGGCGTGAGCATCCACCGTGCGGATTGCACCGACTTCGCGCATCTCCAACGCAAGAGCCCGGATCGCGTGATCGACGTGCAGTGGAGTGGTCAGGGTGGGGCAGGGCGCGATGGACAGGCTGCCGTGTATCCGGTGGATGTGGGTATCGAGGCGCAAGACCGCCAGGGTCTGCTGCGCGATATCTCCGATGTGTTCGCGCGAGAAAAAATGAATGTGATCGGGGTGCAAACACAGTCGGTGAAAGGCGTGGCCTGGATGACCTTCACCATCGAAGTGGCCGACGCGAGGCAGGTCGCCAGGGCCATGGCGGTGGTGGGCGACGTCTCCGGTGTGCGTGAAGTTCGTCGGCGCTGAAAAACGGGCTCGCAGTGCTGCTATACTTTGCAGCTTCGAATCGTTTGTAGGCGCGTAGCTCAGCTGGTTAGAGCACCACCTTGACATGGTGGGGGTCGTTGGTTCGAGTCCAATCGCGCCTACCAAACTTTCTCCGGATGCCAGGCATCCCGCAATCAAGCCCGACCCTGAGTCGGGCTTTTTTGTGGCCGTTTTTAAACAGCCTCGTCAAATGTCGTCAGATCGTTAGCATGCACAGGGAAAACCCATGCTGCGGGGTGGTTCAAGCGTTTCTAGAATGCTTCATGAAATCCCGGCCTTCGTCGGGGTTTCGTTTTCTCCTTCGCCGAAAGATCCATCAGTGCAAAAAAACAAGGCCGAGAGTGGCAGTCAGCCCGCGGTGCGCGTCATCAAGAAGTACCCGAACCGGCGTCTGTACGACACCGACACTTCGTCGTACATCACGCTCGCCGAGGTCAAGACGCTGGTGATGGACAACGAGCGCTTCGTGGTGCGCGATGCCAAGACCAATGACGACCTCACGCGCAGCATCCTGTTGCAGATCATTCTGGAAGAAGAGACCGCCGGTGTGCCCATCTTCACGGAGCAGGTGCTGGCCAACATCATTCGCTTTTATGGCCACGCCATGCAGGACTTCATGGGGGCCTATCTTGAGAAGAACGTGCAGATCTTCATGGACCTGCAGCACAAGATGACCGAGCAGTCCAGCGGCGCGAATCCTGAAGCCTGGAAGCAGTTCATGAACGTGCAGTCGCCCATGATGCAGGGGATGATGGGGACCTACCTGGAGCAATCGCGCAGTGCGTTCACGCAGATGCAGGAGCAGATGCAGAAAAACAGCGAGCAGATGCTCGCTGCGCTGGGGCTCAAGCGCTGAATCCGGGATCTGCGGCCTTGCAGCAGGTCTGAGACAATCGGGGGATGTCTGAAACGCTTGCCCCGGTCGCCAACGCGGCCCCCAAAGTCGGATTTGTCAGCCTGGGTTGCCCCAAGGCGCTGACCGACTCCGAACTCATCCTCACGCAGCTCAGCGCTGAGGGCTACCAAACCTCCAAGACCTTCGCCGGTGCCGATCTGGTAATCGTCAACACCTGCGGCTTCATCGACGATGCCGTGCGCGAAAGCCTGGACACCATCGGCGAAGCCCTGGCCGAGAACGGCAAGGTCATCGTCACGGGTTGTCTGGGTGCGCGCGAAGGCGAGGGCGGCGGCAACCTGGTGCGCCAGATGCACCCCAGTGTGCTTGCCGTGACCGGTCCACACGCCACGCACGAGGTGATGACCGCGGTGCACCTGCACCTGCCCAAGCCGCACGATCCGTTCGTGGACCTTGTGCCGCCGCAAGGCATCAAGCTCACGCCCCGTCACTATGCTTATCTGAAAATCAGCGAGGGTTGCAACCACCGCTGCACCTTCTGCATCATTCCGTCGATGCGTGGCGATCTGGTCAGTCGACCGATCGGTGATGTGCTGACCGAAGCGCGCAAGTTGTTCGAAGCCGGCGTCAAGGAGCTGCTCGTGGTCAGCCAGGACACCTCCGCCTACGGTGTGGATGTGAAGTACCGCACCGGCTTCTGGGATGGCAAGCCGGTCAAGACCCGCATGCTGGATCTGGTTCGCTCGCTGGGTGAACTGGCCAAGGGCTATGGCGCGTGGGTGCGTTTGCATTACGTGTACCCATATCCGCACTTGGACGAGATCATTCCGCTCATGGCCGAAGGTTTGTGTCTGCCGTACCTGGATGTGCCGCTGCAGCACAGCCATCCCGATGTGCTGCGTCGCATGAAGCGGCCGGCCAGTGGCGAAAAGAATCTGGAGCGCATCGCGCGCTGGCGCGAGCTGTGCCCGGAGATCGTGGTGCGCAGCACCTTCATCGCCGGTTTCCCTGGCGAGACCGAAGCCGAGTTCGATCACCTGCTCGAATTCCTGCGCGAAGCGCGTATCGACCGCGCGGGTTGTTTTGCCTACTCGCCCGTGGCGGGTGCTGTGGCCAACGACTTGCCCGACGCGGTACCCGACGCCGTGCGCGAAGAGCGACGAGCCCGTTTCATGGCGGTGGCCGAAGCTGTGTCGGCCGACAAGCTGCAGCAGCGTGTGGGCGCAACCATGCAGGTGCTGGTGGATTCCGCACCCGGCCTGGGGAAAAAGGGCGGTATCGGTCGCAGTTACGCAGATGCGCCCGAGATCGATGGTGTGGTGCGTTTGCTCCCGCCCGAGAAGATCAGCAAAACCTTGAAGGTCGGTGAATTCACCAAGGCGCGCATCGTCGCAGCGCAGGGACACGATTTGCTGGCGGTCCCGATTTGATGTCGGAGGTCCACCTCTTGGTGACCCCAGGCAGCGTGGCAAACGCCCAGCCGCACATGCTGCAAATTTCGCAGCATGTGATCAGCGCGTCATCAAGCGGTCATCCGCTCGTTTGCGCTGAGACAAAAGAAAAGGGCTTGCAAACATCACGTTTGCAAGCCCTTATGATTGGTGCCCAGGAGAGGACTCGAACCTCCACGCCTCTCAGCGCTAGTACCTGAAACTAGTGCGTCTACCAATTCCGCCACCTGGGCATTTCAGGAAAAACGCAATTATAGCAGAGAAAAAGTGAACGAAAAAAACAGCCTGTTGGCCGAATATGAAGGTGTCGTCTCCGGTCATCGGGACGGCCATGGTTTTGTGATCCGCGACGATGGTCAGGCCGATATCTATCTGCCCTCCAACGAGATGCGGGCGGTGCTGCACAAGGACCGGGTGAAGGCCCGCATCGTGCGACTGGACCGCAAAGGCCGACCCGAGGGACGCGTGACAGAAATCGTCGAACGCTCCGACTCCCCCATCATCGGTCGCCTGTTGCAAGAGAGTGGTGTGTGGCTGGTGGCGCCGGAAGACAAGCGCTATGGGCAGGACGTGCTGATTCCCAAGGGGGCCACCGGTTCGGCCAAGCCGGGACAGGTGGTGGTGGTGCAACTCACCGAACCGCCTGCGCTGTATGGGCAGCCGGTGGGACGTGTGAAGGAAGTGCTGGGCGAGATCGACGACCCCGGCATGGAGATCGAGATTGCCGTGCGCAAGTACGGCGTGCCACACGAGTTTTCTGACGCAGCGATGGCCCAGGCCCGCGCACTGCCCGACCATGTGCGCGCCGCCGATCACAAGGGACGCGTCGACCTGCGTGATGTGCCCCTGGTCACCATCGATGGCGAAGACGCGCGCGACTTCGACGACGCCGTGTATTGCGAGCCAGCCAAGGTGGGCAAAGGCAAGGGCTGGCGCTTGCTGGTGGCGATTGCGGATGTGAGCAACTATGTGCAGACCGGCTCGGCGATCGACATCGACGCCTACGACCGCGCCACGTCCGTGTATTTCCCGCGCCGCGTGATTCCCATGCTGCCGGAAAAGCTCTCCAATGGTCTGTGCTCGCTCAACCCGGGTGTGGAGCGCCTGTGCATGGTGTGCGACATGCTGGTCAACGCCAAAGGCGAGGTGCATGCGTACCAGTTCTACCCGGCGGTGATGTTCAGCCACGCACGCTTCACCTACACCGAAGTCGCTGCCATCCTGCAAAACACGCGCGGTCCCGAAGCCAGCCAGCGCAAGGCGCTCGTGCCTTACCTGCTCAACCTGCACGATGTTTACCGAGCGCTGCTGGCGGCGCGTGGCGAGCGCGGTGCGGTGGATTTCGAGACCACCGAAACGCAGATCGTCTGCGATGACTCGGGCCGCATCGAGAAGATCATTCCGCGCACGCGCAACGACGCTCACAAGGTGATTGAAGAGGCGATGCTGGCGGCCAATGTCTGTTCGGCCGATTTCATCAGCGAGGGGAAACACACCGGCCTGTTCCGCGTGCACGAAGGCCCCACGCCTGAGAAGCAGGAAATCCTGCGCAATTACCTCAAGGCCATGGGCGTGTCGCAGACCATCGGGGACAACCCCAAGCCCGCCGACTTTCAGAAAATCGCGGCGGCGACCAAGGACCGGCCCGAGTCGCAACAGATCCACACCATGCTGCTGCGTTCCATGCAGCAAGCCATTTACACGCCGGTCAACAGCGGCCACTTCGGTCTGGCGTTCGAGGCCTACACGCACTTCACCAGCCCGATCCGCCGCTATCCCGACCTGCTGGTCCACCGCGTCATCAAGGCGATCCTGGCGCGCAAACGCTACGAATTGCCGGCCTTGCCCACGCCGGGCGAAGCCCATGCGAAGCTGAGCAAGCGCCTGGCCAGCCGAGCCAAACCGCTGGCGGTCGGCGAGGTCGCGAAGAAGCCCTCTCTGGATACCTTGGCATGGCAGGCGGCGGGCCTGCATTGCAGTGCCAACGAACGCCGCGCGGATGAGGCCAGCCGCGATGTGGAAGCCTGGCTCAAATGCAAGTACATGCGGGAGCACCTGGGCGAGGAGTTCAGTGGTGTCGTGAGTTCGGTCACCAGCTTTGGTTTGTTCGTCACGCTGGACGCCATGTACGTGGAAGGCCTGGTGCACATCACCGAACTCGGCGGCGAGTACTTCCGGTTTGACGAAGCGCGCCAGGAACTGCGCGGCGAGCGCACCGGCATCCGTTACGCACTGGGCAGCCGGGTGCAGGTGCAGGTCAGCCGTGTGGATCTGGATGGTCGGCGCATCGACTTCCGTCTGGTCAGTGGCGACGACGATCTGGTGCTGCGCGCGATGCGCGACAAGACGGGTCAGGCGGGCACACCGGAAGGCGCGGCGGGGGCACCGCGTGGGGGCAAAACCCAACGAGGGCGAGGCTCCGACAGCGCCGCTGCAGGTCGGCAGGAGCGTGCCCCCCGTGCCCCTGTGATGGACGCCAAGCCGGCCGGGAAAAAGGCCGCGAGCAAGAAGCCGGATCGTGGCGCTGCCCGCAGCACCGCCAACCAGCCGCGCAAGAGCCGGCGTTGAGTGGCAGCCACCTCGTGAGCGCCACCTTGAAAAAGCTGGCCTCGGCGCCAGCAAAAAAGCGGGTTGGCAAAGTAGCGCATTTGCCCACCGAGCGCCCGCTTCGGATCGGGGTGTCGGCCCGCTTGCTGTACCAGGTCCCATCGGAGCTGGGCTTTCGCAACAAGAACCTGCAGTACATCGAGCAGTCGTTGGCGCACTGGATCATGGAGCATGGCGCCATCGCCTTCATGGTGCCCGCTGTGGCGCACGACAGCAAGCACGCGGCGCGCCACCTGCAGGTCGAGCACGTGGTGCAGGAGCTGGATGCCTTGGTGTTGCAGGGCGGTGCCGATGTGGCTCCACAAACGTACGGCCAGACGCCGATCGACCCGCGCTGGCAGGGCGATGTGGTCCGTGACAAGTACGAGTTGGCCTTGCTCAGGACGTTTCTCGCGCAGAAAAAGCCGGTGCTGGGCGTGTGCCGCGGTGCGCAGCTGCTTAACGTGGCCTTTGGCGGCACGCTGTACCAGGACATTTCCACCCAGTGTCCGGCGGCTCATGCTCACGTGGACACCGATCTGTACGACCAGCTGGAACACGACGTGACCTTCCTGCAGGGCACAGCCCTGACCAAGCTCTACCCCCACGCTTCGCAGTTGCGCGTGACCAGCATCCACCACCAGGCGGTGGCCGAGCTGGGCAAGGGCATGGTGGTGGAGGCGGTGTCCACGCTGGACGGCATGGTGGAGGCGATTCGCTGGACGGGCGACGCGTACGCGCGCGGCGTGCAGTGGCACCCGGAGTTCCACCATGGCCGCCACGCGCTGGCCGACAGCTCACCGATCATGCTGGACTTTCTCGAGGCTTCCAGGGCCGCGGCCATGGAGCGCCTCGGTGCGGGTCGCGAACCCGATCCGCGTGTGCCCCGTCCGCCCCTGAGGTTGTCGGGCGACTGAGTTTCGACGTCCCGTCGTCTCACCATCAGAATCCAACCCACCGGCAGCACCGCATGCGAATCGTTTTTTTCCTGCTCGAAACACTGTTCTTCTTTTTGATGGCGATGGCCCTGTTGCGCGCCTGGATGAACCACCTCCGTGTGCACATGTCGGCCCAGCCCGGGCGGTTCGCCATGGCGGTGACCGACTGGCTGGTGCAGCCCATGCGCCGCATCCTGCCGCGTGCGCTGGCCCAGAGCCGCATCGATTGGGGCAGCATCCTCGCAGCCATCCTGCTGTCCCTGGCGTATGGCGGCATCTGGCTGATGCTGGCGTCGGGCGTCTCGGAGCTCTCCGCTTCCCCGGCGGCCTGGTTGCTCACCATCCTGACCATGGCATTGCGCATCCTGGTTCGCACACTGCTGCAAGGATTGATGATTCTCTTGATCGGCTATGCCATCCTGTCCTGGGTGCAGCCGCAGTCTCCGGTGATGGGTACGCTCGACCGGCTCGTGGCGCCTTTGCTGCGCCCCATTCGACGCGTGATTCCGCTCGTGGGCGGGGTCGACCTGTCGGTGCTGGTGCTCATCATCCTGTTGCAGGTCGGCTTGATGGTCCTGGGCTGACCCCTCTGCGCTGTCAGGCGATGGGTCGGGCGTTCAGTGCGAGGCGACCCGCCACCAGCGCCTCATTCGGGTCCCATCGATCGGCGAGTTGGCCGTGCTGAAAAACCGCGCTGCCGACCCGACCCAGGGCCTCCTCGGGTGATGAGACGCCCCTCGCCAGGGCGCTGCCGATCATGCCCGCCAGCACATCCCCCGTGCCCGCCGTGGCCAGCGCGGCGTTCCCGGTGGGGTTGATGCGCGCCATTTCATGCGGCGCGGCGATCACCGTGCCCGAGCCCTTGAGCACACACATGGCGCCGAAACGCTCGGCGATGCTTTGCGCTGCCTGCACCCGATGGGCCATCACCTGCGTCGTCCCGGTGTTGAGCAGCCGCGCTGCCTCCAGTGGGTGCGGTGTCAGCACCGTGGTCCAGCCGCGTGTGCGGCGGTGGCTCAGCCCTGCTTGCAGTTCGTCGTCGCGAGCGATGGCGTTGAGGGCATCGGCGTCCAGCACCAGTGTGCAGGCTTCTGCCAGCAGCTGGGGCAGGATCGCCGCCACCGATGCACCGCCACCGCAGCCGCAGACAAAGCTGGCCTGCTGCAGCAGGGGTGCGTCGAACAGGGTGTCGGGCCGGCGGAACATGAGCTCGGGGCACACCGGGTCCCAAGTGGTCGGATGGCTTGAACCGGTTTCCAGCAGGCCCACAAACACCCGTCCTGCGCCCGCGTGCAGTGCCGCCCGTCCCGCCAGCACGGCCGCGCCCGTCATGCCCGCACCTGTCTTGTCCACGCCCTGCCCACCGATCACCACCACGTCGCCAAAACTGCCTTTGTGGCTGGCGTGCGCCAGGGTGTTTCGGGCCTGCGCATGCGTCGCCTGGCCCGCCAACCAGGCTGTGGCGGGCACATCGACGACCGAGGCGCCCAGATCGTCCAACCAGACCCGACCCGCTGCATCGCGCCCGTGTCCGGTGAACAGCCCCGGCTTCAGGGTCAGCAAGGACAGTGTGTGGCGTGGTCCCGGCTGTGGGCTGGCGGCGGGGTCGCCGCGCTCCGGTGCGACCGCCGCCATCGCACCGGTATCGGCGTGCAACCCACTGGGCAGGTCCACACACAGCACCGGCGCCGCGGTGGAGCGCAGGCTTGCCAGCCAGGAAGCCAGCACGCCCGTGGGTGGCCGAAGCGCACCGATGCCCAGCAGCGCGTCGATGGCGAAGTCGGCCTCCGGTGGCGGCGTGGTCTGAAACACGACACCCGCGGACTGCGCCGCTGCCAGTGCCTGGCGCGCGTCGGGCGGCAGCTTTGCAACGGACGCCTGGTCATCTGCCGTGTGTGTCACCACCACCCGCAGACCGTTGCCCGACCGTTGGGCCCAGGCGTGGAGGTGTGTGGCCGCCACCAGGCCGTCGCCTCCGTTGTTGCCCGGGCCACAAGCCACCCAGATGCATCGTGCGTGCGGCGCCAGCGCTCGCGCCAGTCGGGCCACGGCCAGACCCGCTCTCGCCATCAGGGCATGGTGGGGGAGGGCGGCCTGGGCGGCTTGCTCGATGGCGCGCGTGGCCGCTGTGTCAAACAGAGGCTCAGGTCGATCGTTGTGGATGATTCGCATGGGCCTCAGTCTGGCTCAAAGTCCGAACCGTTGGGGTGAGCAGGCGCTCAGATCGAGGTCGGGCGAGTGACCGCCCATCCGGTCAGCCAGCGCCCGGGCTGCCCCACACGCCACGGACCAGCCCGCGTGCCCATGACCCAGGTTGAGCCAGAGGCCCGGAAACCGGCTCTCTCCGATCAGCGGCATGCCATCGGCCACGGTGGCCTGGACGCCTCGCCATTCCTGCACGCTCCCGGCCGGCCCGCCCAGGCGCACGGCGCCCGGGAACCAATCCGCGAGCGCGCCGTACAAGCGTTGCAATGCGGCTTTGGACGGTGGACCGGATTCGCGTCCCCACTCGGCGCCGCCGGCCACGCGCACGCGCTGGCCCAGTCGGGCGATCGAGACGCCGTGCCGCGCATCGAGCACCGCCGATTGCGGTGCGTCCATGGGCTCGCGAACCGCCGCACTCAGTGAATGCCCGACCACGGCCTGCAACGGCAGTTTGAGTCCGAGCGGTGCCAGCGTGCCGACCGCCGCCATCCCGGCGCAGACGACCACCGCATCGAAGCGCTCGCTGAAGTCTCTGGACGCGCCGTCGGGGTGGGACGCGGTGTGTGTGAGCGTCAGATTCACCCCCGAACCGTTCAATGGCTCGATGCGACTGACGATCGTGTTGAACTCGAAGCGGCAGCCCAGTCGCTGGGCCTGTGCGCGCATCAACACCGCGAATTCGCGGCAATTCGCCACCGCATCGCCGCCCAGCTCCACGGCGCCGTGCAGCGGCGTTTCGGCATTGAGAGCAGGTTCCAAGGCGCGAGCCTCATCGCCCGAAAGCATCTTGGCCGGTATGCCGAGGTCCTGCATCTGCCGCAAGGGTGTGCTGGCAGCACTGGCTTCTTGCTCGGTGCGCAGCAGCACCAACATGCCGTGGCTGCGGTCGTGCTCCAACTGATATTGGGTGGTGATCGCCTGTTGGCACTCCTGGCTGTAACGCACCCATTGGTGAAGCTGTGCGTGTTTCGACAAGGCTTGCGCGCCCTGGCCAGACCGGCGCCATTGCCGCAGCCAACCCCACTCGCCGACCCTGGGCAGTCGCGACAGTTTCAGTCCGGCGCCAACGGAGGACCAGGGCCAACCCAGGCGCCCATGATCGAGCGCCCAAGCCGCTGTCCAGCCGGGTGCGATGAGTGCCCCGTTGGCGAAACTGGCCTCCTCGGCCACCGTGCTTCGCCGCTCGAAAACCGTGACCTCGTGGCCATCCCGCGTCAGCTCATGCGCGCAGGTGATGCCCACGACTCCCGCACCGGCGATGGCGATTCTCAAATCCGGCTCCCGAAAAGCGGCGCGTGGTCGGTCCTGGGCACGCGCGGCGCGGCGCTCACAAAGCGGGGAACGGAGTCGAACATGGAGAGGGCACGCAAAAAGAGCGGGAGCCGCGGTGAAGGCAAGCCCCGAGGGAGGGTGTGTACGGGAGGTGGCTGCTATAATCGACAGGCTTTGCAGGTGACAAACAAGACAACCGTCTTCATCAAACCTGCAAAGACAATCGCAAACCAGCCCAACCGGGTGTCGTCTGCGGCGACTCCATCAGAACAGACGGGGTCTCCAACAGAGGATCGGGGCTGGATTTTAGACTCAACCTCTGGAAAGTTAACTCATGTCAATCTCCATGCGCGAAATGCTGGAAGCCGGTGTCCATTTCGGTCACCAAACCCGCTTCTGGAACCCCAAGATGGCGCCGTACATCTTCGGTCACCGCAACAAAATCCACATCGTCAACCTCGAAAAGACGCTGCCTCTTTTTGAAGACGCTGCCAAGTTCGTGCGCCAACTCTCCGCCAACCGCGGCACCATCCTGATGGTGGGCACCAAGCGCCAGTCGCGCGACATCGTGGCCCAGGAAGCCCGCCGTGCCGGCGTGCCTTTCGTCGACCAGCGCTGGCTCGGCGGCATGCTGACCAACTTCAAGACCGTCAAGACCTCGATCAAGCGTCTGAAGGACATGCAGGCTCAAAAAGAAGCCGGCCTGGACAGCATGACCAAGAAGGAGCAGCTGACGTTCTCCCGCGAAATGGAGAAGCTGGAAAAGGACATCGGCGGCATTCAGGACATGACCTCCTTGCCCGATGCCATCTTCGTGATCGACGTGGGCTTCCACAAGATCGCCGTCCTCGAAGCGCAGAAGCTGGGCATCCCGCTGGTCGGCGTGGTGGACACCAACCACTCGCCCGTGGGCATTGACTACGTGATCCCCGGCAACGACGACTCGGCTCGCGCCGTGGCGCTCTACGCACGCGGCATCGCCGATGCGATCCTGGAAGGCCGCAGCAACGCCGTCAACGACGTCGTGAAAGCCGTTGCCGCCGAGGGCGCCGACGAGTTCGTCGAAGTCAAGGAAAACACCGCTGCTTGAAGGCGCTGCTCCCATGAAAGAGGGGCTCGCGGGCCCCTTTTTCGCACCGAAATCCGATTGTTGAACATGGCCGACTTCAGCCCGAGGGGCGAAGCGGCGCCAAGGAGAAAACAGATGGCAATTACCGCAAGCATGGTCGCCGAACTGCGCGCCAAGACCGACGCTCCCATGATGGAGTGCAAGAAAGCCCTGACCGAAGCCGAGGGCGACATGGCCAAGGCCGAAGAGCTGCTGCGCGTGAAGCTCGGCACCAAAGCCGGCAAGGCCGCCAGCCGCGTGACCGCCGAAGGCGTGGTCGCCAGTTTCATCGACGGCACCACCGGCGGTCTGATCGAGGTGAATTGCGAAACCGACTTTGTCACCAAGAACGACAGCTTCCTGGCACTCGCCAAGGCCGCAGCCGAACTCGTGGCCAAGCACCAGCCGGCCGACGTGGCCGCTTTGGGTGCGCTGTCTTACAGCCAGGACGGATTTGGCCCCACGCTCGAAGACGTGCGCAAGGGCCTGATCGGCAAGATCGGCGAGAACATGTCGTTCCGCCGCTTCAAGGCTTACAGCGGCGCCAGCAAACTGGCGGGCTACCTGCACGGCACCCGCATCGGCGTGGTCGTGGAGTTCGACGGTGAAGAAGTCGCAGCCAAGGACGTCGCCATGCACGTGGCGGCCATGAAGCCCGTGGCCCTCACCAGCAGCGATGTGCCGGCCGAATTCATCGAGCGTGAGCGCTCGGTGGCCACGGCCAAGGCCGATGAAGCCAACAAGGAACTCGAAGCCGCTGGCAAGCCGGCGCAGAGCGCCGAGATCGTTGCCAAGCGCATCGACGGTGCTGTGCAGAAGTACCTCAAGGAAGTGTCGCTGTTCAACCAGCCCTTTGTGAAGAACGACAAGCAGACCGTCGAAGCCATGCTCAAGGCGGCAGGCACCACCGTCAAGGGTTTCACCTTGTACGTGGTGGGCGAGGGCATCGAGAAGAAGGTGGACGACTTCGCCGCCGAGGTGGCCGCGCAGGTCGCCGCCGCAAAAGGCGCCTGAACGTTCTGCCGCAGCGGCTTTGGCTGCTGCTTCAAAAAAGACGACGGGCCGCAAGGCCCGTTGTCTTGTGTGTCGCCGGCACCGAACGAGCGTCGCTCCTCGGTACACTTGCCGGCTGGATCTTGTGTTTTTGCTACCTGAAAGTTGTCACATGCCTGCCTACAAACGGATTCTGTTGAAGTTGTCGGGTGAAGCCCTCATGGGCGACGACGCCTTCGGCATCAACCGGGCCACCATCGTGCGCATGGTGGAAGAAATTGCAGATGTCACCCGATTGGGTGTTCAAGTGGCCATCGTCATCGGGGGTGGCAACATTTTTCGCGGCGTGGCGGGCGGCTCGGTGGGCATGGACCGTGCCACCGCCGATTACATGGGCATGCTGGCCACGGTGATGAATTCGCTCGCGCTGGCCGACACCATGGACAAAGCCGGCCTGGTGGCCCGCGTGATGTCGGCCATCGCCATCGAGCAGGTGGTCGAGCCTTATGTGCGCCCCAAGGCCTTGCAGTACCTCGAGGAAGGCAAGGTCGTGGTGTTTGCCGCCGGTACGGGCAATCCCTTCTTCACCACCGACACCGCTGCCGCGTTGAGAGGCGCGGAAATCGGCGCCGAAATCGTGCTCAAGGCGACCAAGGTGGACGGTGTGTACAGCGCCGATCCGAACAAGGATCCCACCGCCACGCGGTACGCCTCGATCACGTTTGACGAGGCGATGCAGAAGAACCTGCAGGTGATGGACGCCACGGCATTCGCCCTGTGCCGCGATCAGAAGCTGCCGGTCAAGGTGTTTTCGATCTTCAAGCCCGGTGCGCTGCGCGACGTGGTGATGGGCAAGGACGAAGGCACGCTGGTTCACGTGTGATGGCCGGAGGCCCACACCACTTGCTGATTTGAGGAGTTTTCATGAGCGTTGATGACATTCGAAAAACCGCCGAGCACAAGATGATGCAGTCGGTGGAGGCATTCAAGAACGGCCTGACCAAAATCCGCACCGGACGTCCGAACCCGGCGCTGCTGGACACGGTGCACGTGGACTACTATGGCTCCATGTTGCCGCTGTCGCAGGTTGCCAACCTCACCCTGCTCGATTCGCGCACGATCGGCGTTGCGCCCTGGGAGAAGGGCATGGGCGCCAAGATCGAGAAGGCCATCCGGGAATCCGACCTGGGCCTGAACCCCTCGAGTCAGGGCGATCTGATCCGCGTGCCGATGCCACCCATGACCGAAGAGCGCCGCAAGGAACTCACCAAGGTTGTGCGTGGCGATGGCGAAGCCGCCAAGATCGCGATTCGCAACCTCCGCCGCGACGCCAACGAGCAGGTCAAGAAGCTGGTCAAGGAAAAGCTGGCGTCGGAGGACGACGACCGCCGTTCGCAGGAAGACATCCAGAAGCTCACCGACCGGGTGATCAACGAGGTGGACCGTCTCGTGGCCGGCAAGGAGCAGGACATCATGGCGGTGTGACCGTCCCTCTGTTTCCGACATTCCCCACACCCCAATACATGGCCCCGCCCAGTTCCACATCCAGCCCAGCGCCCGCCTCGTTGCCCCGGCACGTGGCCATCGTGATGGATGGCAATGGTCGCTGGGCGCAGAAACGCTGGTTGCCGCGCGTGGCAGGGCACAAGCAAGGCGTCGAGGCCCTGCGCCGCGTCGTCAAGGCGTGCCTGGAGCGGGGCGTTTCCGTGTTGACTGTGTTTGCGTTTTCTTCGGAGAACTGGAACCGGCCGGTGGAGGAAGTGTCCAGCCTCATGGATTTGCTGGTGCTGGCGCTGTCGCGGGAGGTGCCTTCGCTGAGTGGAAACGGCGTGCGCCTGCATTTCCCGGGCGACAGGCGCGGATTGTCCAGTCGCGTGGTGCAAGGCCTGGTGGCGGCAGAGCGAGAGACCGCCCAGAACCACAAGCTGGTACTCAACGTCTGTTTCAACTACGGCGGTCGTTGGGACATGGCCCAGGCGGCTCAGCGATTGGTCGCGCAGGGGCGAGAGATCACCGAAGAAAGTCTCAACGGGGCGTTGTCATTGGCCCATGTCCCCGATCCCGACCTCCTGATCCGAACCGGGGGCGAGCTGCGCATCAGCAATTTTCTGCTGTGGCAGGCCGCCTACACGGAACTGGTGTTCACCGAATGCCTGTGGCCTGACTTCGATGCCGCCGAGCTGGACCGTGCACTGCTCGAGTACGCCAACCGAGAGCGGCGCTTTGGTCAGACGTCCGAGCAGCTCGGTCAGGTCGAGCCCATGCTCGCAGCGGGCGGCGACCGACATGCTTAGGCAACGCGTCATCACCGCCGTGCTGCTGTTGGCGGTGTTGTTGCCCGCCTTGTTTTATCCCTCCATCGCACCCTTTGCCGCCTTCACGCTGTTGCTCATCGTGGCCGCCGGCTGGGAGTGGGCCCGACTCAATGGGGCGGGCGCGCGCCTGTCGCTTGCGCTGGGCATGGGCCTGGGTGCGTTGATGGCCGCCATCTGGTTGTTGGGTGGGTTGACACACTCCTGGCGCGGTTTGTGGATGGTGGTGGGGATGTTGTGGGTGTTGCTGTCCGTGGTCATGCTCGCGCGCGGTGTGTCGGGCTGGGGTGCATGGCCTTCAGGTCTGCGCCTGTGGCTGGGTCTGGGACTGATCGGATGCGCGTGGCTGGCCATGGTGCAGGCCCGACTCGTCGGGCTGGAATTTCTGCTGTCGGTGCTGCTGCTGGTGTGGGTGGCGGACATTGCGGCCTACGCCGGCGGCAAGACGTTCGGGCGGCGCAAACTGGCGCCCTCGATCAGCCCAGGCAAATCGTGGGAAGGTGCCGTGAGTGGTTTCATGGGTGTGTTCGTGCTGGCGGCCATCTGGCTGTGGGCCGACGCGCAAGGCGTCGGCCATGCGACCAGCCTGTACGCCCGGCTCTGGAGTTTCGGCCCGCTGCTGGCCGTCGTCTCGCTGGCCTTCATGGTGTGCATGAGCGTGGTCGGCGATCTGGTCGAGTCGCTGGTGAAGCGAAGCGCCGGCGTGAAAGACTCCAGCGGCCTGCTGCCTGGTCATGGTGGGGTGCTTGACCGTGTTGACGCCCTGCTGCCCGTCCTGCCTCTGGCGATGATGCTCACCACTTTTTGATTTCCATGAACGCCACGCAGTCCATCACCATCCTCGGCTCCACCGGCTCCATCGGCAAAAGCACGCTGGACGTGCTCGCGCGCCATCCCGATCGCTACGGGGTGTTTGCGCTCACGGCATCCACACAGGTCGATCTGATGCTGGAGCAGTGCCGCCAGTTTGCCCCCCGCTATGCGGTGATGGTGAGTCCGGTGCACGCGAAGCAGCTGTCCGAGCGCGCGCGCGAGCTGGGTCTGACGGTGCAGGTGCTGTCGGGTGAACAAGCGTTGTGCGATGTGTGCACCGACCCCGAGGTGGATGCGGTGATGGCCGCCATCGTGGGGGCAGCGGGCCTCGCACCCAGCCTCGCCGCTGCGCAGGCCGGCAAGAAACTGTTGCTGGCCAACAAGGAAGCCTTGGTGGTCGGGGGTGCCCTGTTCATGCAGGCGGTGCGCGACGGGGGCGCCACCTTGCTGCCCATCGACAGCGAACATTCGGCCGTGTTCCAGTCCTTGCCGGAGGACCCTGCGTCGTGGTCGCGCCGGGTCGAGAAAATCGTGTTGACCGCGTCGGGTGGACCTTTTCGCACGCGCGATCCACAAACGCTGGCGCAGGTCACGCCCAACGAAGCCTGCGCGCACCCGAACTGGGTGATGGGGCGCAAGATTTCGGTGGACTCGGCCACCATGATGAACAAGGCGCTCGAAGTGATCGAGGCCTGTTATCTGTTTGGTCTGCCCCCGGCGCAGATCGAGGTGGTGATCCACCCGCAAAGCGTGATCCATTCGATGGTGCAGTACACCGACGGTTCGGTGGTGGCCCAGCTGGGCACGCCCGACATGCGCGTGCCGATCGCCTACGGACTGGCCTGGCCCGAGCGCATCGCCTCCGGCGCTGCCCCGCTGGACTTCGGCACCCTGGGGGCCTTGACGTTTGAGAAGCCCGACGGAGCGCGTTTTCCCGGGTTGCAGCTGGCCTGGGATGCCTTGGTGGGCCCCATCGGCACCACCGCTGTGCTCAATGCGGCGAACGAGGTGGCTGTGGCGGCGTTTCTCGATCAGCGTCTGCGCTTTGACCAGATCCACGCCATCAACGATGCAACTTTGCAGGCCCTGATTCCCTCCAAGCCCAACGACTTGTCCGACTTGTTGGCCATTGATCAGCAGGCCCGTCGCCTGGCTCAAGCCCAGGTCGAGCGGCTTTCCCTCTGAATCGCCCGGCCCGCAGGCGATGAAGCGACGTTCACCCACTTCACGACCCGCCCACCATGCTCACTTTAGTTGCCTTTGTGGTCGCCCTTGGCCTTCTGATCGCTGTGCACGAATACGGCCACTACCGCGTGGCTGTGGCATGCGGCGTCAAGGTGTTGCGGTTTTCTGTCGGGTTTGGCAAGCCGCTGCTGACCTGGCGCAAGAAAGGCAGCCCCACCGAGTTTGTGTTGTGCGCCCTGCCGCTCGGGGGCTATGTGCGCATGCTCGACGAACGCGAGGCGCCGGTTGAAGCGGCCGAGCGCCATCTGGCCTTCAATACGCAGCCCTTGCGCTCGCGCGCCGCCATCGTGGCGGCCGGTCCGGCGGCCAATCTGTTGCTGGCGGTTGCGCTGTACGCCGTGGTCAACTGGAGCGGTGTCGAAGAGCCCAAGCCCGTGCTGGCCAGTCCTGCCATCGGGTCACTGGCCGACGCAGCGGGCCTGCGCGGCGGTGAATGGGTGTCGCAGGCCGGGCCCGACGAGGAAAACCTGGCGGATGTCGGCTCGTTCGAAGATCTTCGTTGGCGCCTGACGCAGGCGGCGCTGTCCAACGAAGACATGACGCTGCGCGTGAGCAACGAAGAAGGCGGCGCACCGCGCTCGATCGTTTTGCCGCTGGCCGGCCTGGATGTGCGCGAAGCCGATGCATCGCTGTTTCAGAAGATCGGCATCACCGGCCCATGGACCCAACCGGTGGTCGGTGAGGTGATGGAGGGCGGCGCTGCAGCGGCCGCCGGCCTGCGCGCCGGGGACACCGTGCGCAGTGTCGACGGTGCTGCCGTCCCTGACGGTCAGCGGCTGCGTTCGCTCATCCGGGCTTCGACCGGACCCGCGGGTGAAGCCCGTGAGCAGCAATGGACTGTTGACCGCAACGGTCAGCGAATCACCCTGACGCTGAAGCCTGTTCCCGAGAGGCAAGGCGACGCGTGGGTGGGCCGCGTGGGCGCCTACATCGGTGCCGCGCCGGACATGATGACGGTGCGCCATGGTCCGGTTGACGGCCTGCTCAAGGGCGTGGTCCGCACCTGGGAGGTCTCGTGGCTCACGCTCAAGATGATGGGGCGCATGGTGATTGGAGAAGCCTCCATCAAGAATCTGAGCGGTCCGCTCACGATTGCCGATTACGCGGGCAAATCCGCCAGCCTGGGCATCACCTCTTACATCCTGTTTCTGGCCCTCATCAGCGTGAGTCTGGGCGTGCTGAACCTGCTCCCGCTGCCGGTCTTGGACGGAGGGCACCTGATGTATTATCTTTGGGAGGGTGTCACCGGTCGCAGCGTATCTGACGTCTGGATGGAGCGCCTGCAGCGCGGTGGTGTCGTGGTCCTCATGGCGCTCATGTCCGTTGCCTTGTTCAATGATGTGGCCCGCTTGGCTGGCTGAACACTTTTCCTCATGACAAAAAACAAAAACGGTCTGCGTGGCCTGACCCTTTCAGCGCTCGCGGCCGCCTTGCTGAGCGCGTTGCCCGCCTGGGCGGTCGACCCTTTCACGTTGCGCGACATCCGGGTCGAGGGCTTGCAACGGGTCGAGCCCGGCACCGTGTTTGCATCGTTGCCGTTCCGGATCGGCGATCAGTACAGCGACGACAAAGGCTCGACAGCGATCCGCTCGCTTTTTGGCCTGGGCTTGTTCAGCGACATCCGCCTGCAGATCAACGGCGACGTGCTGGTGGTCATCGTCGAAGAGCGCCCCACGGTGGCCGACGTGAGCTTTTCCGGCATTAAAGAATTCGACAACGAGGTGCTCACCAAGGCGCTGCGCGACATCGGCCTGACCGAAGGCCGGCCGTTTGACAAAGCACTGGCCGACCGAGCCGAGCAGGAGCTCAAGCGCCAGTACATCAGCAGGAGCATGTACGCCGCCCAGGTGGTGACCACCGTCACGCCTGGCGAGCGCAACCGCGTCAACCTCAACTTCAGCGTGGTCGAGGGCGACATTGCAAAGATCAAGGACATCCGGATCGTGGGCAACCAGGCCTTCTCCGAGTCCACGCTGCGCAATCTGTTCGATCTGGACACCGGCGGCTGGCTGAGCTGGTACACCAAGTCGGACCGCTACTCGCGCGCCAAACTCAACGCCGACATCGAAACCCTGCGTTCGTACTACCTGACACGCGGCTACCTTGAATTCCGCATCGATTCCACGCAAGTCGCGATTTCACCCGACAAGCAGGACATGTCCATCACCCTGAACATCACCGAGGGCAACCGTTACGTGGTGTCGTCGGTGGCGCTGGAAGGTGAGTACCTGGGCAAGGAAGAAGAGTTCAAGTCGCTCATCACCTTGCGTGCCGGTGAGGCCTACAACGCCGAAGACGTCACGAGCACGGTGAAGGCCTTCACCGACTATTTCGGCGCCTTTGGATACGCCTTCGCTCAGGTGGAAGCCACGCCCGAGATTGATCGTGTCAACAAACGGGTGTCGTTCATCGTGCGCGGCCAGCCGGCCCGTCGGGTTTACGTGCGCCGCATCAACGTGGAAGGCAACAACCGCACGCGCGACGAAGTTGTGCGCCGCGAATTCCGCCAGCTCGAATCGGCGTGGTACGACAGCGATCGCATCCGCCTGTCGCGCGATCGCGTTGACCGCTTGGGCTTTTTCACCGAAGTCGGTGTCGATACCCAACAGGTGCCGGGCTCGCCCGACCAGGTCGACCTGACGATTTCGGTGGCGGAGAAGCCCACGGGCAACCTTTCACTGGGTGCAGGCTACTCGCAGGCTGAACAGCTGTCCATCATCGCGGGCATTCGCCAGGAAAACGTCTTCGGCTCTGGCAACTACCTCGGCATCGACATCAACACCAGCAAGTTCAACCGCCAGTTGGTGCTCAGCACCGTCGACCCGTACTTCACGCCCGACGGCATCTCGCGCAGCATCGACGCCTACTACCGCACGACGCGCCCTTACGACACCCAGTCCGAAACCGGTGACTACCGCCTGATCACGAAAGGCACATCGATCCGTTTTGGCGTGCCTTTCACCGAAGCCGACACGGTGTTCTTCGGCGTGGGTATCGAGCAGACGACGATCGAACCGGGGATTTTCTTGCCGGTCGCCTACCAGGACTACAGAAATCAGTTTGGCGAAACCAGCAACACCGTGCCCTTGACGGTGGGTTGGGCTCGCGACACACGCGACAGCGCGCTTGTGCCCACGCGAGGTCGCCTGCAACGCTTCAACACCGAGCTGGGTGTGGCCGGCGATGCCCGCTACGTCAAAGCGAATTACCAATTCCAGCAGTATTTCCCGCTGAGCAAGCAGTACACATTGGCCTTGAACAGCGAACTGGGCTTCGGCAAAGGGTTGGGCGGTCGTCCATATCCTGTGTTCAAGAACTTCTTCGGCGGCGGCCTCGGCTCGGTGCGTGGTTTCGAGCAAGGAACGCTCGGACCGGTGTCGCCCGTCACCGGTTCCCCGGAATCCGTCAACATCGGCGGCAACCGCAGCATCGCCTTGAACGCCGAGTTCATCACGCCTTTCCCCGGTGCCGGTAACGACCGCAGCTTGCGCATGTTCGGTTTCGTGGACATCGGCAACGTCTTCGGTGAGAACGACACGCGTGTGAACGCCACCGATCTGCGCGCTTCGGTCGGTTTGGGCTTGAGCTGGATCTCGCCCATTGGCCCGCTCAGATTCGCCATCGCCAATCCCATCCGGAAATTCACCGGCGATAAAATCCAGAAATTCCAGTTTCAGATCGGAACCTCCTTTTGATGAAGACACTATCCAGCCTGTTCAACCGCAAGACGCTCGTTGTCGTGGCCTTGGGGCTCGCAACGCTCGGCGTCGCCGCGCAAGACCTGCGCATCGGTTTTGTGAATCTGGAGCGCATCCTGCGCGACTCCAACTCGGCCAAGGCCGCCCAGACCAAGCTGGAGCAGGAGTTCTCCCGGCGCGAAAAAGAAGTGCAGGGCCTCGCCGCCCAGCTGAAATCCGCTTCCGAGAAGTTCGAGCGCGAGGCCCCGACCTTGCCCGAAGGCCAGCGCACCACGCGCCAGCGCCAACTCGTCGAGCAGGACCGTGACTTTCAGCGCAAGCAGCGTGAGTTTCAGGAAGACCTGAACATGCGCAAAAACGAAGAGCTGCAAAGCGTGCTGGAGCGCGCCAACCGCGTGATCCGCCAGGTGGCCGAGGCCGAGAAGTTCGACCTGGTCATCCAGGAGGCCGTTTACATCAACCCCAAGCACGACATCACCGACAAGGTGCTCAGCGGCTTGAACGGCAGCAAGTAAGCCGCAGGGTCCGGGTGTGTCGCGGCCGCTGGGCTCCATTGTCGAAGCCCTCGGTGGCGAGCTTGTCGGCGCACCCGACACCGCCATCCAACGGTTGGCCCCGCTGGCCACCGCGGAGCTCGACTCCCTGGCCTTCGTCGCCAGTCCTCGTTACGCGGCCCAGATCGCCACCACACGCGCTGCCTGTCTGATCGTTCCGCCCTCGTTGCGCGGTGCGGCCAGTGAGCGCGGTGCGTGCATTGTCACCAGCGATCCTTACCTGTATTTCGCCCGTCTCACCCAATGGTGGAAGCGCGAACACACCGCCGAGCCACCAGAGGACATACACCCGACCGCGGTGGTGCACCCCACCGCTGAACTGGCTCAAGATGTCGACATCGGTGCATTCGTGGTGATCGGTGCCGGTGTTCGCATCGGTGCCGGTGCGCGCGTGGGTGCGCACTGCGTGCTCGGGGACCATGTGCAGGTGGGGACGCAAACCGTGTTGCACCCCCGTGTGACCGTGGGAGAGCGTTGCTCCGTGGGTGAACGGTGTGTGCTCCATTCCGGTGTGGTCGTTGGTGCTGACGGTTTTGGCTTTGCACCGCACCAAGGGGCCTGGATCAAGATCGAACAGCTGGGTGCCGTGCGCATCGGCAACGACGTCGACATCGGCGCCAACACCTGCATCGACCGCGGTGCGCTGGACGACACCGTGATCGAAGACGGCGTGAAGCTGGACAACCTGATCCAGATCGGTCACAACGTGCATGTCGGTGCCCACACGGCCATGGCCGGGTGCGTGGGTGTGGCGGGCAGTGCCACCATCGGCGCGGGTTGCACCATCGGCGGTGGCGCCGTGGTGCTGGGGCACTTGAAGCTCGCCGATGGCGTGCACGTGTCGGCGGCCTCGGTGGTCACGCGCTCCCTGCTCAAGCCCGGCCACTACACCGGCATGTTTCCCATCGACGACAATGCGACCTGGGAAAAAAACGCCGCTTCCCTCAAGCAGCTCAACCGCATCCGCGAACGCCTCAAGGCCGCCGAAAATGCGATCGAACAAGCCCTCCAGAACAACACAAAGCCATGATGGACATTCACCAGATTCTCAAGCAGCTGCCCCACCGCTACCCGTTCCTGCTGGTGGACCGCGTGCTCGAGGTCGAAAAAGGCAAGCGCATCAAGGCCCTGAAAAACGTGACCATCAACGAGCCGTTTTTTGTGGGCCATTTCCCGCACCGCCCGGTGATGCCGGGCGTGCTCATGTTGGAGGCCATGGCGCAGGTTGCTGCCCTCCTGGCGTTCGACACGCTGGGCGTGACGCCCGACGACAAGACGGTGTATTACTTCGCCGGCATCGACGGTGCGCGTTTCAAGCGCCCTGTGGAGCCGGGTGATCAGTTGGTGATGGACGTGACGCTGGACCGCATGAAGGCCGGTATCTTCAAGTTCAAGGGCGTCACACGCGTGGGCGAGCAGGTGGCGTGTGAAGCCGAGCTGATGTGCACCATGCGCACCATCGCCTGACGGTGGGGAAGGGCGCTCTGTGTCTCTGATCCACCCCACCGCGCTGGTGGACCCGGCCGCCGAACTCGACAGCTCGGTCTCGGTCGGCCCCTACACCGTGATCGGCCCGAACGTGAAGGTCGGTGCGGGCACCACCATCGGTGCGCACTGCGTGATCGAAGGCCACACCACGATCGGTCGCGACAACCGCATTTTCCAGTTCAACTCGCTCGGCGCGGTGCCGCAGGACAAGAAGTACGCGGGCGAACCGTGTGAGTTGGTGATTGGTGACCGCAACACCGTGCGCGAGTTCTGCACCTTCAACATCGGCTCACCCGGTGACCGCGCCGTGACACAGGTCGGCGACGACAACTGGATCATGGCTTACGTGCACCTCGCGCACGACTGCGTGGTGGGCAACCACACCATCTTTGCCAACAACTCGCAGCTGGCGGGTCATGTGGTGGTCGACGACTGGGTGATCCTCGGTGGCTTCACTGTTGTGCACCAGTTTGTGCGCGTCGGCGCTCACGCCATGACCGCCATGTGTTCCCTCCTGTTCGCTGATCTGCCGCCGTTCGTGATGTGCCAAGGCCAGCCGGCCCAGGCGCGTTCGATGAACTTTGAAGGGCTGCGCCGGCGCGGCTTTTCGCCCGAGCGCATCGCGGCCGTGAAGAGCATGCACAAGGCGCTGTACCGCGAAGACCTCAAGCTCGAGCAATCGGTGGAGCGCATTCGCGCATTGACCGAGAAGACGCCTGAAGCTGCACCCGACGTGGCCATGATGCTGGACTTCCTCGGGCAAGTGTCGCCCCAGCGCGGCATCGTGCGTTGATCCCGACATGAGCGCTTCAAAACGTTTTGCCCTGGTGGCGGGCGAAACGTCGGGCGATCTGCTGGCGGGCTTGTTGCTGGGTGGTGTGCGTCAGCGCTGGCCCGATCTGCAGTCGTTCGGCATCGGTGGCCCACAGATGGCCGCTCAAGGCTTCAAGGCCTGGTGGCCCAGCGAGAAGCTGGCGGTGCGCGGCTACGTGGAGGTGCTGCGCCACTACCGCGAGATCGTCGGTATCCGCGCGCAACTGCAGCAGCGCCTGTTGTCCACCGACCGACCCGACGTGTTCATCGGCGTCGACGCACCCGATTTCAACCTGGATCTGGAAGCCAACCTGAAGGCGGGCGGGGTGCGGACGGTGCATTTTGTGTGCCCCTCCATCTGGGCCTGGCGCGCTGAGCGTGTGGAGAAGATCCGGCGCAGTGCCGACCATGTGTTGTGCATCTTCCCGTTCGAGCCCGAGCTGCTCGCCCGGCACGGCATTCCCGCCACTTATGTGGGCCATCCGCTGGCCAACGTGATTCCGCTGGCGCCGGATCGCACCGCAGCCCGGCTCGCATTGGGTCTGCGCGAAGAGGACACGGTGATCGCCATCCTTCCCGGCAGCCGTGCTTCCGAAGTGCAGTACCTGGCGCAGGTGTTCTTTGAAGCCGCTGTTCGTTTGCGCAGTGCGCGCCCTGGCATCCGCTTTGTGGTGCCGGCGGTGCCGGCGCTGCGCGAGCGCATCGAGGCGGCCGCCCGCAGCGCGGGCCTGGGTGCCGAGCTGCAGGTGATCGCAGGCCAGTCGCACACCGCGCTGGCCGCTTGCGACGTGACCCTGATCGCGAGCGGCACCGCCACGCTGGAGGCTGCACTGTTCAAGCGTCCGATGGTGATCGCCTACAACATGAACTGGTTGTCGTGGCAGATCATGCGGCGCAAGCAGTTGCAGCCCTGGGTGGGCCTGCCCAACATCCTGTGCGGCGAGTTCGTGGTGCCCGAGTTCCTGCAAGAGGCCGCGTCTTCCGAGGCACTGGCTCAAAGCGTGCTGGACTGGCTGGACGCGCCTGAGAGAATCGAGGCCTTGCAGCAGCGCTTTTCGGTGCTGCACCACACCTTGCGGCGCGACACTGCCCAACTGGCCACCGATGCGATCGAAAAAGTTCTTGAAGGCTGAGCAGGCCCAACTGATCTGGGACGTGCCCGGGCTGGTGGCTGGCGTGGACGAAGCCGGGCGTGGTCCGCTGGCCGGGCCGGTGGTGGCCGCGGCCGTGATCCTGGACGATCTCAAGCCCATCAAAGGCCTGGCCGATTCGAAGCAGCTCACCGCGCTGCGCCGCGAGCGCCTGTACGACGAGATCCGCGCCAAGGCGCTGTGCTGCAGCATCGCGCAGGCTTCGGTGGAGGAGATCGACCAGCTCAACATCCTGCAGGCCACCATGCTGGCCATGCGCCGCGCGGTGCTGGGCCTGCGCCTGAAGCCGACCAAGGTGCTGGTGGACGGCAACCGCCTGCCGGCGCTGGATGTGCTGGCCGAGGCCATTGTCTCGGGCGATGCACTGGTGCCGTCCATTTCCGCCGCCTCCATCCTGGCCAAGGTCACGCGCGACCGCATGCTGTGCGAATTGCATCAACTTCATCCCGAGTACGGCTTTGACCGTCACAAGGGTTACGGCACGGCGGAACATTTGCGCGCGCTGCAGGCGCATGGGGCCTTGCCCGCGCACCGGCGCTCGTTTGCACCCGTCGCCCGGGCGCTGGCCCTCGCCAACCAGGAACAGAACGCACCCGCATGAGCGAACCCAACGTCATCACCTCGCGCGACAACCCGCTGCTCAAACGCCTGCGGGTGCTGGCGCAGGACAACACCGCCTACCGCAAGCAGGGCCAGGTGTGGCTGGAGGGCGATCACCTCTGCCGCGCGTTGCTGGCACGAGGTCACCGCCCTGCCATGGCCGTGTTCACCGATGATTTTTGGGTGCAGGCGCCGCACGATCTGCGCGATGCGTCCGATCACAACGTGACCGTTCCGCGCGCGCTCATGGCCTCCATCAGCGGGCTCGAGTCGCCGGCTGGTGTGGGCTTCGTGTGGGACCTGCCCAAGGCCGCCGGGCTGGACCTTGGCCAAGCCGCCGTGGTGCTGGACTGTCTCCAGGACGCCGGCAACGTGGGTTCGATCCTGCGCAGTGCTGCGGCCTTCGGCTTCGGCCAGGTGCTGGCTCTCAAGGGCACGGCCGCCCTGTGGTCGCCCAAGGTGCTGCGCGCCGGCATGGGCGCGCACTTTGCCTTGCGCCTCGTTGAAGGCTTGTCGGTCGCCGATTTGGGCGCGTTGGACGTGCCTTTGCTGGTGACCAGCTCGCACCAGGGCGATCTGCTGCACCAAGCTGCCTTGCCCTGGCCTTGTGCCTGGGTGCTGGGACATGAGGGGCAGGGCGTGAGTTCGGCACTGGAGGCCATGGCCACGCAGTCGGTGCGCATCGCGCAGCCGGGCGGTGAAGAGTCGCTCAACGTGGCCGCTGCCGCGGCCATCTGTCTTCACGCGAGCGCGGTGTCACCCCGGTAGCAAGGGCCAGCGTGCCAGCCGCCGGGCCGCCCCAAGGCAGGCCCAGCCCCCTCGGGGGCAGCATATAATTCCGGGGTTTACCCGCAATCAGCGACACGCGCGCTCACCCCGGTTCCTCACCCCAGGTTTTTTCCGTTCCAGCCCCTCACACGATGAGGAGCAGGGCGGGTGCGAAGCCTGCGCGGCACCAACCGCCGGTGGCCAGCGTTTCGCCCCACTTCTGGAGTCCCATCCGTGCTTCCCGTCCACCCGAAAGCCCTTCTCGCGCTCGCCGACGGCACGGTCTTTACAGGCGTCTCCATCGGCGCCACCGGTCAGACCACGGGTGAGGTGGTGTTCAACACCTCACTCACCGGCTACCAGGAAATCCTCACCGATCCGAGTTACTGCCAGCAGATCGTGACACTCACGTATCCGCACATCGGCAACACCGGCATCAACGCCGAAGACGTCGAAGCCAGCCGCATCCACGCTGCTGGCCTGATCATCAAAGACCTGCCCCTGCTGGCCTCCAACTTCCGCAGCACCGAAACCCTCTCGCACTACCTGCAGCGCGAGGGCACCGTGGCCATCGCCGACCTCGACACCCGCGCGCTCACACGCCGCCTGCGCACCCACGGCGCGCAGAACGGCTGCATCGTCGCACTGCCTGCGGGCGAAGCGATCACCGAGGCGCACCGGGCCGCCGCTGTGGCCGCCGCGAAATCCGCACCCAACATGGCCGGTCAAGACCTGGCCAAGGTGGTTTCAGCCACCGAGCCCTATTCGTGGACGCAGACCGAGTGGCAACTCGGCTTTGGCTACGGCGAACAGATCGCGCCACGTTTCCACGTGGTGGCCTACGACTTCGGCGTGAAGAACAACATCCTGCGCATGTTGGCGCAGCGCGGCTGCAAGATCACGGTGGTGCCGGCGCAAACGCCCGCTGCCGACGTGTTCAAGCTCAAGCCCAGTGGCCTGTTCTTGTCCAACGGCCCGGGCGACCCGGAGCCTTGCGACTACGCCATTGCGGCCACGCGCGAGATCATCGACGCCGGCGTGCCCACCTTCGGTATCTGCCTGGGCCACCAGATCCTGGCACTGGCCAGCGGTGCCAAGACCTTCAAGATGAAGTTCGGCCACCACGGTGCCAACCACCCGGTGAAAGACCTGGACAACGGCCGCGTCTCCATCACCAGCCAGAACCATGGTTTTGCGGTGGACGAGAAGAACCTGCCCGCCACGCTGCGCGCCACCCATGTCAGCTTGTTCGACGGCACGCTGCAGGGCCTGGCCCGCACCGACAAGCCGGCCTTCTGCTTCCAGGGTCACCCGGAAGCCTCGCCCGGCCCGCACGACATCGGGTACCTGTTCGACCGATTCATCGATCTCATGCAGGCCCGCGTGAGCACCACCGCCTGAGGCCGCCGCCATGAAGCTCTTCAGTTTCCCCGTGTTCGCCATCGAAAAAGCCATCGGCAAGCGCATGTTGACGCTGGAGGCGCCGCACAAGGACTGGTTTGCCCAGCGCTGGGCGCAGAAGCCCTACCGCAAGGCGTTCCTGGAAAACAAGGCCATGCCGCTGGTGACGCTGCTGGCCAAGGGCAAGACCTGGGACGACGAGACCTTCAACACCGAACTGGCGGCCTGGGACGCACGCTTTTACGACGCTGAAGTCGAGGTGCTGCGTCCCCTGATCGAAGGCGACGGCCTGCTGCAGCTGATGCAGAAAAACGTGCCGGCCGAGCGACTGCAAGCCTTGCTGAACACACTGAACACCCAGCGCCAGGCCTGAGAGCCAGAGCCGGCGCAACACCACGCGAACCCCATGCCCAAAAGAACCGACATACAAACCGTCCTCATCATCGGCGCCGGCCCGATCATCATTGGCCAGGCCTGTGAGTTCGACTACTCCGGCGTGCAGGCCTGCAAGGCCTTGCGCGAAGAGGGCTACAAGGTCGTGCTGATCAACAGCAACCCCGCGACCATCATGACCGACCCGGCCACGGCCGACGTCACCTACATCGA
>NZ_JAOASO010000065.1 GCF_030158645.1 Hydrogenophaga sp.
CGGCAGGCGACGCCGTTCTTGCTCCCTGTATCGTCTTTTTGACCGGCTTCTTGAACCAGCAAGGTGATGGAACTTCCCTCTTAGCACTCACTCACAGAGAGTGCTAACATCATTGGTACATACCCGAGGAGGTTCTCCATGTCCCACTCACTTGCCCCCATTTCTGCCGCTGCCGGTGGCCAGGTCGCTGTCGCGAACCCCTGGGCGCTGGTGCCGCCACTGGGCAACCTCGACGCCTACATTTCCGCGGTCAACCGCCTGCCACTGCTCACGCTGGACGAAGAGCAGAAGGCCGCACGCCGCCTGCGCGACGACAACGACCTGGAGGCCGCGGGCCAGTTGGTCATGTCCCACCTGCGCCTGGTGGTCTCCATTGCCCGC
Organism: Hydrogenophaga sp.; assembly: GCF_030158645.1. Lineage (GTDB taxonomy): Bacteria > Pseudomonadota > Gammaproteobacteria > Burkholderiales > Burkholderiaceae_C > Hydrogenophaga. Next base: position 382 of record NZ_JAOASO010000065.1, read on the forward strand.
CAGTACCTGGGCTATGGCCTGCCCCACGGCGACCTGATCCAGGAAGGCAACGTCGGCCTGATGAAGGCGGTCAAGCGCTTCGACCCCGACCAGGGCGTGCGCCTGGTGAGCTACGCCATGCACTGGATCAAGGCCGAGATCCACGAATATGTGTTGAAGAACTGCCGCATGGTCAAGCTGGCCACGACCAAGGCGCAACGCAAGCTGTTCTTCAACCTGCGCTCGCGCAAGCAGGGCTTCCGCTCGGACGCACTGGACGGCGACACCCACCGCGAGGTGCTGAGCGATGTCGAAGTCGGCATCATGGCCAAAGAGCTCAACGTGAAGCCGGAAGAAGTGCGCGAGATGGAAACGCGGCTCTCGGGCGGCGACGTGGTGCTGGATCCCACCCCCGGTGACGACGGCGAAGACGCCTTTGGCCCGATTGCCTACCTCGCCGACGCCACCCACGAACCCACCGCGGTGCTGGAATCGGCCGAGCGCGATGCGTTGGCCACCGAGGGCGTGGCCCAGGCCATGAGCGAACTCGACGACCGTTCCCGCCGCATTGTCAGCGAGCGCTGGCTCAAGGTGAACGACGACGGCTCCGGCGGCATGACGCTGCACGAGCTGGCGGCCGAGTACGGTGTGAGTGCCGAGCGCGTGCGCCAGATCGAGGTGGCGGCCATGAAGAAGATGCGCAAGGCGCTCGCGGCTTACGCCTGAACCACTCAAGCCTGCAAAGCAAAAAGCCGCCCTGTTGGGCGGCTTTTTTTTGGCGAAGGGCCGGGGCTCAGTGCTCGCGCCTGAGGGCGGGGAACAGGATCACGTCGCGGATGCTGGCGCTGTCGGTCAGCAGCATCATCAAACGGTCAATGCCGATGCCGCAACCGCCGGCCGGCGGCATGCCGTATTCCAGCGCACGGATGTAGTCGGCATCGAAGTGCATGGCCTCGTCGTCACCGCTGTCCTTGGCCGAGACCTGGGCGTGAAAACGCGCGGCCTGGTCCTCGGCGTCGTTGAGCTCCGAGAACGCATTGCCGAATTCGCGGCCGGTGATGTAGAGCTCGAAGCGCTCGGTCACCTCCGGTTTGGCGTCGTTGGCGCGCGCCAGCGGCGAGATTTCGGTGGGGTGGTCCATGATGAAGGTCGGGTTCCAGAGCTTGTCCTCGACCTTCTCTTCAAAGTACATCACCTGCAGACTCGCCAGGCTGCGCGTGGAGAGCTGGTGCTTGGCTTCGGTCAGGCCCAGCTTCTTCAGCTGGTTGAGCAACCACTCCGTGCTGTCCACGTTGTCGCCGGCCTCGGTGTGCTTGAGGATGGCTTCGCGGATGGTGAGCCGCTCGAACGGTGAGGTCACGTCCACCGGCTGTCCCTGGTAGGTCAATGGCACATCACCGCGCACCTCGCGCACCACGTGGCGGATGAGCTCCTCGGTGAAGCTCATCAGGTCCTGGTAGTTCCAGTACGCCGCGTAGAACTCCATCATGGTGAACTCGGGGTTGTGGCGGACGCTGATGCCTTCGTTGCGGAAGTTGCGGTTGATCTCGAACACGCGGTCGAAACCACCCACCAGCAAACGTTTGAGGTAGAGCTCGGGCGCGATGCGCAGGAACATCTCCTGGTCGAGCGCGTTGTGGTGCGTCTTGAATGGCTTGGCGTTCGCACCGCCCGGGATGGGGTGCAGCATCGGCGTCTCGACCTCAAGGAACCCATGGCTGACCATGAAGCCGCGCAGGCTTGAAATGCCGCGGCTGCGGTTGACGAAGCGCTGGCGCGCGGTTTCGTCGGTCATCAGGTCGACGTAACGCTGGCGGTACTTGATCTCCTGATCGGCGATCCCGTGGAATTTGTCGGGCAGCGGTCGCAGGCTTTTCGTGATGAGGCGAACGCTGTCGGCGTGGATGGTCAACTCGCCGGTGCGGGTGCGAAAGAGCACGCCTTCGGCCGCCACGATGTCGCCCAGGTCCCAGTGCTTGAACGCGTTGTGCAGCGTCTCGCCCACGCTGTCGTTGTTCAGGTAAATCTGGATGCGGCCACCGCTGGGGCCGAACGAGGCGTCTTGCAGCGTGGCAAAACTGGCCTTGCCCATCACGCGCTTGAGCATCATGCGACCGGCCACGCACGCGCGCACCGGATTCGCTTCCAGCGCTTCCTTGGTGGTCTCGCTGTGCACCGCGAACAATTCGGCCGCCTTGTCGGTGGGCTTGAAGTCGTTCGGGAAAGCCACGCCCTCGCCCCGCTGCTGCGCTTCGCGCATCGCCTTGAGCTTCTCGCGGCGCTCCGCGATCAGCTGGTTGTCGTCGTGCGCCGGGGCGCTGGCATCGGGAGTGTGGACTTGGGTCATGAATGAAAAATGGGTTGGGCACCGAAGTGCGCAACCCATGATTGTAGTTTTGGGCCGACCTCGGCCCTGCCAGTTTTATTCGCCGAGGTAAGCGGCACGAACTTTCGGGTCGTCGAGCATGTCGCGGCCCTTGCCGGTCATGATGATTTCACCCGAGTCCATCACATAGCCCCGGTCAGCGATCTGCAGTGCGCGGCGGGCGTTCTGCTCCACCAGCAAGATGGTCACGCCCTGCTTGGACACGTCGCGCACCACCTCGAAAATCTTGTCAACCATGATGGGCGACAGGCCCATGGAGGGCTCGTCGAGCAGCAAGACCTTGGGCTGGCTCATGAGCGCGCGCGCCATCGCCAGCATCTGCTGCTCACCGCCGCTCATGGTGCCGGCCAGCTGGTCTTTGCGCTCGCGCAGGCGCGGGAAGATGTTGAACATCTTCTCGATGTCCTGTGCGATGCCGGGCTTGTCGTTGCGGATGTAGGCACCCATCTGGAGGTTTTCGGTGATGGTCATGCGCGTGAACACGCCACGGCCTTCCGGCACCATGGCCAGGCCCTGTTTCACCAGATCCCAGGCGCCCTTGCCCTTGATGCTCTGGCCCATGTACTCGATGTCGCCGGCTTCAAACGCCAGCGAACCGGTGACGGCCTTCATGGTGGTGGTCTTGCCCGCGCCGTTGGAGCCGATCAGCGAGATCAGCTCACCTTCGTTCACTTCGAGATCGATGCCCTTGACGGCCTTGATGCCGCCGTAGGCGACCTTCAGGCCGCTGATCTTGAGGAGTGTGTTTGCCATGTCGATTCCTTGATCAGTGTCCACCGGTGCCGAGGTAAGCCTCGATCACCTTGGGATCGCGCTGCACATCGGCGGGCGTGCCCGACGAGAGTTGTTTGCCGTAGTCGAGAACCGTCACACGGTCGCACAGGCCCATGACCAGCTTCACGTCGTGTTCGATCAGCAGGATGGTGCGGTTGTCGTTGCGGATCTGGTCGATCAACTCGCGCAGCTGCACTTTCTCGGTGGCGTTCATGCCGGCAGCGGGTTCGTCCAGCGCAATCAGCTGCGGGTCGGTCGCCAGCGCACGGGCGATTTCCAGGCGACGCTGGTCGCCGTAGCTCAGCGTGCGCGACTTGTAGTCAGCGAACCGCTCAATGCCCACATAAGCAAGCAGTTCGCGGGCGCGCGCCGTGATCTCGGCTTCTTCGCGCTTGAAACCTGGCGTGCGCAACACGGCCCCGATCAAGCCCGAATGGGTGCGCACGTGGCGCCCGACCATCACGTTCTCCAGCGCCGTCATCTCTGCGAAGAGGCGGATGTTCTGGAAGGTGCGTGCGATGCCGGCCTTGGCCACCTCGTGCACCGCGCTGGGCGTGTAAGGCTTGCCCGCGAGCTCGAAGGTTCCGCTGTCGGGCGTGTAAAGGCCCGTGAGCACGTTGAAAAAGGTCGTCTTGCCGGCGCCGTTGGGACCGATCAGGCCATACACCTGGCCACGTTTGATTTCCATGCCCACATCGCTGAGGGCCTGGAGCCCGCCGAAGCGTTTGGAGACATTGGCAACTTTGAGGATGGTTTCGGTCATTGAAGTTGCTCCGCTCACTTGGACAAGGACTTGCCGTGCTCGGGGGCGGGCCACAAGCCTTTGGGACGGATCAGCATCACGATCACCATGGCCAGTGCGATGAGCAACTGGCGCAGGATTTCCGGGGCCAGACGGCCATCGGTCATGGCCGTGAGCGGATGCGCCACATGCCGCAACAATTCGGGCAGACCGGCCAGCAGCAAGGCGCCCAGCACCACGCCCGGAATGTGCCCGATGCCACCCAGCACCACCATGGCCACGACCATCACCGACTCCATGAGCGAGAAGGATTCGGGCGAGACGAAGCGCTGGAACGAGGCGAACAGCACACCGGACACACCGCCGAACGAAGCACCCATGCCGAAGGCCAGCAGCTTGAGGTTGCGGGTGTTCAGGCCCATGGCCTTGGCGGCGATCTCGTCTTCGCGAATCGCCATCCACGCGCGGCCGATGCGCGAGTCTTGAAGACGGTAAGAAATGATGATGGCCAGAACCACGAAAAAGAGGAACAGGTAGTAGTACAGCGTGACGGGCTGGAAGGTGTAGTCGCCGATGGTCAGCCGCTTGCCGAAGTCCAGCCCGAAGACCGAGATGGTGTCGATCTGGCTGATGCCTTTGGGCCCGTTGGTGATGTTCACCGGGCGGTCCATGTTGAGCAGGAAGATGCGGATGATCTCGCCGAAGCCCAGCGTGATGATGGCGAGGTAGTCGCCGCGCAGCTTGAGCGTGGGCGCGCCCAGGATCATGCCGACGATGCCCGCAATCACCGCCGCGAGAATCATCACGATCCAGATGCTGTAGTGGATGCCCTCGGGAAACATGGCCTTGATGGCTGGGAAAGTGTCGGCCAGGTGGGGGGAGCCCAGCAGCGCAAACACGTAGGCACCCACCGCAAAGAACGCGATGTAGCCCAGGTCCAGCAGGCCGGCGTAGCCCACCACGATGTTCAGGCCCAGTGCCAGCAGCACATAGAGCAGCGCAATGTCGAGAATGCGCACCCACGAATTGCTGCCAGTGGACTGCAGGATGATGGGCAGCAGCAGCAGCGCCACAGCGGCCAGCGCGAAGGCAATGAGTTTGCCGGTCTTGGTGTTCATCATGTGATGTCTCCGGGTGGTCAGGCGCGATCGGCCACACGTTCACCCAGCAGGCCCGAGGGACGCAGCGTGAGCACGACGGCCAGCACGATGAAAGCAAAGATGTCGGTGTACTGGCTGCCCAGCACACCGCCGGTGAGCTTGCCGAGGTAACCCGCACCCAGCGATTCGATCAGGCCCAGGGCGATGCCCCCGACCACCGCACCGGCCAGGTTGCCGATGCCACCCATGACCGCCGCCACGAAGGCCTTGAGGCCGGGCATGAAGCCCATGGCGTGTTGCACGGTGCCGTAATTCGAAGCCCACATCACGCCGGCAATGGCCGCGAGCATGGCGCCGATGATGAAGGTGGCGGAAATGACCACATCGGGCTTGATGCCCATGAGTGCGGCCACGCGGGGGTTCTCTGCGGTGGCACGCATCGCGCGACCCAGATTGGTGCGGTTGACCAGCCACATGAGGAAGGCCAGCGTGATGACGGTGGTGGCCAGGATGGTGATCTGCGTAATGGAGATGACCGCGCCACCCAAGGCGACCGGCTCGGTGGGCAGCATGTTGGGATACGACTTGGGATTGGGCTTCCAGATGATCATGGCGAACGTCTGCAACAGCAGCGACATGCCGATGGCGGTGATCAACGGGGCCAATCGGGACGAGTTGCGCAGTGGCCGGTAAGCCAGCTTCTCGATGGTGAAGTTGAGGGTGGCACAAACCACCATGGCAATGATCACCGCCAGCAGCAGCACGAGCCAGCCCGGCATGCCGGGTGTGGCGTCCTGCATCACGCCGATGATGGTCCAGCTGGTGAGCGCCCCCACCATGAGGACGTCGCCGTGGGCGAAGTTGATCAGCCCGATGATGCCGTAGACCATGGTGTAACCCAGAGCCACCAGCGCATACATGCTGCCCAGCACCAGACCGTTGATGATCTGCTGTAGCAAAACTTCCATGAGGGTTCTCCGTGTTTAAGACAGGCCGAATGTGATGTTCTGTGACGGCCGGTTTCAACCTAGCAAAAAACCCGCCAGACGTGACCTGAAACCAGGACAGACTGCGGGTTGGTGCGCGGATTGTAGCGATGGGGTCTGGGGCTCCCCATGCGTGTAAGCCCTTAGCAGACGCGGGTTTACCCTAGTTTTCCAGCGGCACTGCGGCTTGCATCAGTGCGATTGGGATTTCATTAGTTTTTTTGATCGTTGCGTTTTTTGAGTTCGCGCAGCTTATCGGCGATGCGCAGCTCCAGGCCGCGCTCCACCGGACGGTAAAAACCCGGCTGCGCCATGCCATCGGGCAGGTAGCGCTCACCCGCCGCGAATCCGTCCTCTTCGTCGTGCGCGTAGCGGTAGCCCTTGCCGTAATCCAGCGCTTTCATGAGCTTGGTGGGCGCATTGCGCAAATGCATCGGCACCGGGCGCGTGCCGTCTTTCTTCACGAACGCCTTGGCCTCGTTGAAAGCCTTGTAAACCGCGTTGGACTTGGGCGCCACGGCCAGGTAGATCACACACTCGGCCAAGGCCAGCTCGCCCTCGGGACTGCCCAGGCGTTCGTACACGTCGGCCGCGTCCAGCGCCAGGCGCAGGGCGCGCGGGTCGGCCAAGCCGATGTCTTCTGACGCCATGCGGATGAAACGGCGCGCCATGTAGCGCGGGTCGGCACCGCCATCGAGCATGCGCACGAACCAGTACAGCGCTGCGTCCGGGTCCGAGCCGCGCACGCTTTTGTGCAGGGCACTGATGGTGTCGTAGAACTGCTCGCCGCCTTTGTCGTAGCGGCGCATGCGCTCGCCCAGCACTTTGAGCAGCCAGACGTCGGTGATCTCGGTGAGCTTCTCGCTGCCGGCCGCCACCGACAGCGTTTCCAGCGTGTTGAGCAGTCGGCGGGCATCACCGTCGGCGTAGGCAATCAAACGGTCAATGGCGGCCGATTCGATCGCTGGCACCGCGTCAATGGCTTGTGCCTTGGTCACGATCCGCTTCAGGTCGTCTTCGGACAGCGGCTGCAACACATACACCGCAGCGCGCGAAAGCAAGGCCGAGTTGACCTCAAACGACGGGTTTTCGGTGGTGGCGCCGATGAAGGTGAACAAGCCACTCTCCACGTGCGGCAGAAAGGCGTCCTGCTGGCTTTTGTTGAAGCGGTGCACCTCGTCCACGAACAGGATGGTGCGTTGGGGGGAAAGCCCGGTGCGCGCTGCATCTGCGCGCTCCACCGCTTCACGGATGTCCTTCACCCCGCCGAGCACCGCGCTGATGGTGAGGAACTGCGCATCGAATGCGTCGGCCATGAGCCGCGCAATCGTGGTTTTGCCCACGCCGGGCGGGCCCCAGAGGATGCAGCTGTGCGGCTGGCCGGATTCAAACGCCAGGCGCAACGCCATGCCTTCGCCCAGCATGTGCTGCTGGCCGATGACCTCGGCCAAGGTGCGCGGGCGCAGGCGCTCTGCGAGGGGCGCGTGGGGGCTGGGGGCCGGCACCGGTTTCAGGGCCGCATGACCGACGCGCCCGCCGGTGGCTCGAACTTGAAGTCGGCGGCCTTCAGCGGTGCATTGGACTGCCAGCCGTTGAAGGTGAGCACCGAGCGCTGGCCCAGGCTGTCTTCGATGTCGAGCACCGACAGCTGGCCCTGCCTGAAACCGACACGCACCATCTGCAGCTGGCCGTTGCGATCCTTGGGCTTGGCTTCCAGCCACTCCAGGCCGTCCCTGGCCGCACCGGGTTTGAGGTCAAACGCGTCCGACAGGCCTTTGAGGTCGGTGCCCGCCGCGATCAGGGCCGCGGGCGTGCTGCCCAGCACCTCTTTCTGGCCACGGGCCGTGACCTGGTTCAGGTCCACATCGTGCAGCCAGAGCGTCTGCCCGTCGGCCACGATGGTCTGCTCGAACGGTTTGGTGTACTCGAAGCGAAAGCGGTTGGGCCGCAGGAATTCAAAGGTGCCGGTGGACGTCTTGCTGCGCGCCACCGTCTCGGTGGCGCGTTTGGGCGAGGTCACCACCTGGGTGAAGCCGGCCTTGCCGCTGCTCACCTCGCGCAGGAATTTTTCAAGATCCTGCAAGCCATCCGCCGACGCGGCGAAGGTGGCAAGACTCAGGGAACACACAAGCAACAGTTTTTTCATCATGGGTCTGATCCGGTTGGGCCGGCTCGGTTCAAGCCAGCGTCATTCGCCGCGCGCCGGCACCAGGATGTCCCGCTGCCCGCTCGATGTGAGGGCGCTCACGAGGCCCGCGTTCTCCATGTCTTCGAGCAAGCGGGCGGCGCGGTTGTAGCCGATCTTGAGCTTGCGCTGCACATAGGAAATGCTGGCCTTGCGGTCCTTGATGACAATTTCCACCGCCTGGTCGTAGAGCGCATCCTTCTCACCGTTGCTCTCACCACCACCTTCGCCGAACAGGTCATTGCCCTCGCCATCGGCCACGCCGCCTTCCAGCACGCCGTCGATGTAGTTGGGCTCGCCACCCTGTTCCTTGAGATAGGCCACCACGCGGTGCACTTCGTCATCGCTCACAAACGCACCATGCACCCGGATCGGGAATCCTGTACCCGACGGCATGTAAAGCATGTCACCCATGCCCAGCAAACTCTCGGCGCCCATCTGGTCGAGGATGGTGCGGCTGTCGATCTTGCTGCTGACCTGGAACGACAGACGCGTGGGAATGTTGGCCTTGATCAGGCCGGTGATCACGTCCACGCTGGGGCGCTGCGTGGCCAGTATCAAATGGATGCCGGCTGCTCGCGCCTTCTGCGCCAGGCGGGCAATAAGCTCTTCGATCTTCTTGCCCACCACCATCATCAGGTCGGCCAGTTCGTCGATCACCACCACGATGTAGGGCAGGCGCTCCAGCGGTTCGGGCTGCTCGGGCGTGAGGCTGAACGGGTTGCCGATGAACTCGCCCCGCGCCGCGGCTTCGTCGATCTTCACGTTGTAGCCTGCAAGGTTGCGCACACCCAGCTTGCTCATGAGCTTGTAGCGTTTCTCCATCTCGGCCACGCACCAGTTCAGGCCGTTGGCCGCGTGCTTCATGTCGGTGACCACGGGCGCCAGCAGGTGTGGAATGCCTTCGTAGACGCTCATCTCGAGCATCTTGGGGTCGATCAGCAGCAGGCGGACGTCGCGCGCGTCGGCCTTGTAGAGGAGCGACAGAATCATCGCGTTGATGCCCACCGACTTGCCGGAACCGGTGGTGCCGGCCACCAGGCAATGCGGCATCTTGGCCAGATCGGCCACGATGGGCTGACCACCAATGTCCTTGCCCAGGCCCATGGTGAGCATGGACTTGGCGTCGTTGTAAACGGCCGATCCCAGGATCTCGCTGAGCTTGATGGTCTGGCGCTTGGCGTTGGGCAACTCCAGCGCCATCAGGTTCTTGCCCGGGATGGTCTCGATCACGCGGATGGAGACCAGCGAGAGCGAACGGGCCAGGTCGCGCCCCAGGTTGACGATCTGCGAGCCCTTCACGCCGGTGGCGGGCTCGATCTCGTAGCGCGTGATCACCGGGCCAGGTGCGGCAGCCACCACGCGCACATCCACACCAAAGTCCTTGAGCTTCTTCTCGATCAGGCGGCTGGTCATCTCCAGCGTCTGGCTGTCCACCCCGGCCTGGTGCACCGGCGCGCTGTCGAGCAGGTCCACCTGGGGCAGCTTGCTGTCGGGCAGCTCGGTGAACAGCGGTTTCTGGCGTTCTTTCGCCACGCGCTCGCTCTTGGGCACATCGACCAGCGTGGGCTCGATCACCACCGGCGTTGGGTGGTGCTCTTCGATCTCCACCCGCTCGACCTTCACCACCTCTTCGCGCTCGCGCGCGGCCATCTCGCCAATGCGCTGGTCTTCCACCGCTTCGCGCTTTTCGCGGCGCGCTTCGAACCAGCCGTCCAGCGTGTGGCCCACTTCTTCGGCCCAGTGGCCCCAGGAAAAACGGAACACGCGCGGCAGGCACACGAGCAGCAGCGCCAGCATGGTCAGCGCGGAACCGGTGAAGCCGAGCCAGCGCATGGAGAACGCGCCCAGCCCGTGGCCGAGCACGCCGCCCGCATGGCCCGGCAACAAGGCTTCGAGCCGGTAGAGACGACTCCACTCCAGCACCGTGCTCGCCACCATCAAGGTGACCAGTGCGAGCCAGAACAGGCTGCGGCGCACCCAGGGGCGCTGCCAGATGCGCAGATCTTGTTCAGCATCCGCTTCAGCGCGCGTGCCGCGAATCCAGCCAGCCAAGGCAGACAACCAAGCCCGGACACCGACGAGGAAACACCACCAGACCGAAAAACCGAACAGGTAGTAGCTCCAGTCGGCCAGGATCGCGCCGAGCCGACCACCCCAGTTGCCCACCTCGGTGGCGGTGCCGGTCGTGCTCCAGGCCGGATCGGCCAACGAGTGGCTCAGCAAGGCGAGCAGCCAGAAGGCCAGCACGGCCGCACCCAGCACCAGGCCGATCTCCTGGGCAAAACGGGAAACGCCGACCTGCGGTTGACCCGCACGGTCGGCGTTGAGGGTGTTCAGTGAGTAGGTCATGGGCTGTTCAAATGTCCAGCAGCGAGCTTACCCCAAGCCCACCTCTGTGCCACGTTCGGCAGACCCGGCCACCCGGCGGCGGCCGACAGGTTCAGCCCAGGGAATTCAGCCGTTCCTTGATGATGGTGCTGCCGTCTTCCGCCATCTCGATGAAACCCCGGTCTTCCAGGTCTTTCATGACGCGGCTGACCATCTCGCGCGAGGCACCGATCATCTTGGCCACGTCCTGGCGCGACACCCGGTCCTTGATGGTGAGCTGGCCGTCCTTGTCGGGCTGGGCAAATTCGAGCAGCGCGCGTGCCACACGGCCGTACACGTCCATCAGCGCGAGCGATTCGATCTTGCGGTCCGCGTGGCGCAGGCGCTGCACCAGGCCCTTCATGACCGCGTAGGCCATGGAACTGTTCTCCGGCAGGCAACGGGCGAACTCGGCGCGACCCAGGATCAGCACATCGGTCTGCACCTCGGCCTTGACCGTGGCCGAGTGCGGCTGGTTGTCGATCAGGCTCATCTCGCCCACATAGTCGCCGGGGTTCATGGTGGCCAGGATCACCTCGCGACCCCGCGAATCGGTGGTCACTACGCGCGCGCGGCCCGTGAGCACGATCGCCAGACAGTTCGACTTCTTGCCCTGCTCCACGATGCATTCGCCCCGCTTGAAACGGCGCTTGATGACCGCATCTGCAACGCCTTCGGCTTGTGCCTGCGTCAAGGTTGAGAAAAGCGGTACCCGGCGGATCAGATCGAGATTGGACAGTATCGACATGCGTGTATTCCTTGTTCTGGGAAGCGGCTGGAGCGCCGTTTCATACAATGACCCGAAGTCAAGGCCCCCTGCTCCGCAGGCTTCCGACCTGACGCACCAATATAACCGCCGACTCTAAACCACTTGCCCCGGAACCCGATGGGGACTTGCACCATGAAACACGCCAAAGTACTGATCCTCGGCTCCGGCCCCGCGGGCTACACCGCCGCGGTGTACGCCGCGCGCGCCAACCTCAATCCTGTGCTCATCACCGGCATAGCCCAAGGTGGCCAGCTCATGACCACGACCGACGTGGACAATTGGCCAGCCGACGCCGACGGCGTGCAGGGGCCCGATCTGATGCAACGCTTTCAAGCGCACGCCGAGCGCTTCAAGACCGAGATGATCTTCGATCACATCAACGCGGTCGACTTCAGCAAGCGGCCGTTCGTGCTCAAAGGTGACAGCGGGGAATACAGCTGCGACGCGCTCATCATTGCCACCGGCGCATCGGCCAAGTACCTCGGCTTGCCCTCCGAAGAAGCTTTCATGGGCAAAGGCGTGTCGGGCTGTGCCACCTGCGATGGTTTCTTTTACCGGGGACAAGAAGTGAGCGTGATCGGCGGCGGCAACACCGCTGTGGAAGAAGCGCTGTATCTGTCCAACATCGCGAGCAAGGTCACGCTGGTGCACCGCCGCGACACCTTCAAGGCCGAAGCCATCCTGATCGACAAGCTGATGGAGAAGGTCGCCGCCGGCAAGATCGAACTCAAGCTGCACAGCACGCTCGACGAAGTGCTGGGAGACCAGACCGGCGTGACCGGTGTGCGCCTGAAAAACGTGCAGACCGGCGCCACCGAAGACCTCACGCTCAAGGGCTGCTTCATCGCCATCGGCCACCAGCCCAACACCGACATCTTCAAAGGTCAGCTCGACATGAAGGATGGTTACATCACCACCCGCTCGGGCCTGCAGGGGATGGCCACCATGACCAGCGTGCCCGGCGTGTTCGCCGCGGGTGACGTTCAGGATCACGTTTACAGACAGGCCATCACCAGCGCCGGCACAGGCTGCATGGCCGCGTTGGACGCCCAGCGTTTCCTGGAGCAAAGCGCTTCTTGAACGTGGACAAATCCCGCGAGATGGCCGATTGGCTATAATCGTGGGCTTTGCTGAGATTGACCGGTTCTTCAGGAGCCACAGCAGATTCGGGTTACCGCCACCCTTTCCTGGCGAGGTGAGGCTGCACTGACCAGACGCGGAAGTTTTTCCGGTCGCGGTTGTCAGCTGTTTGAATGATCGGAGTGTCCACATGGCACGCGTCTGCGACGTCACGGGCAAGAAGCCCATGGTCGGGAACAACGTTTCCCACGCCAACAACAAAACCAAGCGCCGGTTCCTGCCGAACCTGCAATACCGCCGTTTCTGGGTCGAGAGCGAAAACCGTTGGGTGCGTCTGCGCGTCTCCGGAGCCGCCCTTCGCCTGATCGACAAAAACGGCATTGACGCCGTGCTCGCCGACCTGCGCGCACGCGGTCAAGCTTAAGGAGAACCGAACATGGCAACCAAAGGCGCACGCGAGAAGATCAAGCTGGAATCCACCGCTGGAACCGGCCACTTCTACACCACCACCAAAAACAAGAAGACCACGCCCGAGAAGATGCTGATCAAAAAGTTTGATCCAAAAGCTCGCAAGCACGTGGACTACAAAGAGATCAAGCTGAAATAAGCGGGATCTCTTCCAACAAAAAAAGCCGCTGTGACCCAGCGGCTTTTTTTGTGCTCGATCGAAGTCCGTGCACCCATGAAAAAAACCACCCCGCAGGGTGGTTTTTATCTGCAGCGGCCGAGTTCAGGCGTGGGCCGAGCGAAGGCGAATGGAGAAATCGCGCAGGGCAGCAATGCCACTCTCTTCGGCCCGACGGCACCATGCCTGCAGGTCGGTGGCCAGCTGCTCGCGCGTGGCGGTGGTGCTGGACCACAGGGCACGCAGCTCTTCGCGCATGGTCACCATCTTGTCGAGCACGGGATGCTCGGCGCGCACTTGTGCAAGCTGGGGCTTGACGCTGGCAGGCACTTTGTCATCGTCGCGGTGCAGCCACTGGCGAGCCGATTGCAGCACGGTGGCATCGCCCCGGCGCTGCTGCAGCGCGTCCATTTCACGCTTGCAGGCCGCGCGCATTTCGCGAGCGTAACCGGCCATCACCTCGTATCGGTTGGCGATGATCGCCTCCAGGGTTTTCTCGTCGGCCACCGGCTTCACATCGCCAAAGGCCATCTTCGGCGGCAACTTCTTGACCGAAGCCAGGCCCACCGAACGCATCATGCTGATGTACATCCAGCCGATGTCGAACTCGTAGGGCTTGACCGACAACTTGGCCGACGTGGGGTAGGTGTGGTGGTTGTTGTGCAACTCTTCGCCGCCAATCAGGATGCCCCAAGGCGACACGTTGGTGCTGGCGTCGGTGGCCTCGAAGTTGCGGTAACCCCACCAGTGGCCGATACCGTTGATGATGCCGGCGGCCGTGATCGGGATCCAGATCATCTGGATGGCCCAGACGGTCACGCCCAGCACGCCGAACAAAGCCACGTTGATGATGAGCATGAGGCTCACGCCCAGGCGCGAACGGCCAGTGTAGACCTCGCGTTCGACCCAGTCGTTCGGGGTGTTGTGGCCGTATCGATCCAGGGTTTCCTGGTTCTTCGCCTCGGCGCGGTACAGCTCGCTGCCTTCAAAGAAGACTTTCTTGATGCCGAACACCACCGGGCTGTGAGGGTCGCCTTCGTGCTCGCACTTGGCGTGGTGCTTGCGGTGGATGGCGGTCCATTCCTTGGTGACCATGCCGGTGGTCATCCAGAGCCAGAAGCGGAAGAAGTGCGAGGCAATCGGGTGCAGGTCCAGCGAGCGGTGGGCCTGGTGGCGGTGCAGGTAAATGGTGACGCTGGCGATGGTGATGTGGGTGAACACCAGGGCCACGATCATGGTTTGCCACCAGGTCGCCCCCGTCACCCCGTGAGCGAGGAACTGGATGAGGCCGTCCCAGATGGACGAAAAAATGCCGAAGTCGGAAGAGAACATTGATTTCCCAATAAACGCTCAGGGGCGCGGATGGATACCGAGTAGGCTCCAGAACACCCGGAGCAAAGAGAACCACGATTTTAAAGGCGGGGGTCACAAACACCAACCCATAACCCGCTTCCAATGTGGAAACTACTGTCCCAGATCAAGTGAATTGACGGCTTTTCAAGGCTTTTTCCGCCAAACGGCAGCAAAGAAGCCATCCGTAGCATGCCGATGCGGCCACAAGCGGAGCCAGCGCCCTTCGTCGCCCTGACACAGGAATGCGGCGTTTTGAACTTGGGCGGTGTCCAGCAAACCGCACACAGGCACCACCTCGAAGTCGGCATGGGCCAACTCAAAGGCGGCGCAGACGGCCTCGTTTTCTTCCTTGAGCAAGCTGCAGGTGGCGTAAACCAGCCGTCCACCCGGCTTGAGCAGGCGCACCGCGCTGTTCAGGATGGCCAGTTGCAGTTCGGCCTGGGCCGCCACGGTCTGGGGGTTCTGGCGCCACTTCAGGTCGGGGCTGCGGCGCAACGTGCCCAAACCCGAACAGGGGGCATCGACCAGCACCCGATCAATCTTGCCGGCGAGGCGCTTGATGCGATCGTCGCGCTCGTGCGCAATCGCCACCGGATGCACGTTGGACAGGCCGCTGCGTGCCAGGCGCGGTTTGAGCGCATCGAGCCTGTGGCCGGAGGTGTCAAACGCGTAAAGGCGGCCACTGTTGCGCATGGCAGCGCCAATGGCCAGGGTCTTGCCACCGGCACCGGCACAAAAATCCACCACCATCTCACCGCGTTTGGCGTCCAGCAGCAAGGCGAGCAACTGCGAACCTTCATCCTGCACCTCGACCTCGCCCTCGGTGAAGGCGGGCAGCTTGGCCAGCGACGGTTTGCCTTGCAGGCGGATGCCCAGCGGCGAATAGGGCGTGGCCTCGCCCACCAGACCCGCTTTTTGAAGCGAAGCCAACACCGCTTCGCGTTTGGCTTTGAGCACGTTCACGCGCAAGTCCAGCGGCGCGGGCTGGTTGAGGCTGCTCACCAAGGCGTCAAATTCGTTGCCCACCTGCTCCCGCAGGGACGTGGCGAGCCAGTCGGGCAGGTTGTGGCGGTGTGGCGCCATCAGGTCGGCGTCTTTGACCGCATCGCAGTGGTCCAGCCAGGTCTTTTCGGGCTCGGTGAGCGCGCTCTTGATGAAATCGCGGTCGCCCGGAAAGGCGAGGATCGCCAACCGACGCCACTTGGAACCGCTGCCCGAGCGGGCCAGCCATTCGAGCTTGAGGCGCTCGCGCAGGATCTTGTAAACGGTGTCGGACAAGGTGGCGCGCTCGCGGGACCCGAGCGAACGGTTCTCGCGAAAGTGGCGGGCGACGACGGCGTCGGTGGGGTGTTCGAACTTGAAGACCTGTTCGATCAGGCTGGCGCTTTCGTCCAGGAGGGCTTTTGGATGCATGGCGGGTATTGTCACCCCCCCCTGCGCCGCTGACGCGGCTTCCCCCCAGGGGGACGATGCCTGTGGCCCGGCGGAGCCGGTTCCACGGCATCTCTGGGTTGGGGCACGCGCGCCGGAGTCGCTCCCTGCACAGGGATAATCGGAGGCTATGTCCGAACTTTCCCAACAGGTGCGCCGTCGCCGCACCTTCGCCATCATTTCCCACCCCGACGCGGGCAAGACCACCCTCACCGAGAAGTTGCTGCTGTTCTCGGGCGCCATCAACATCGCCGGCAGCGTGAAGGCGCGCAAGGCGGCGCGCCACGCGACCAGCGACTGGATGGAGATCGAAAAGCAGCGGGGCATTTCGGTGGCCTCGTCGGTGATGCAGATGGAATACCGCGACTGCGTGATCAACCTGCTGGACACGCCGGGCCACCAGGACTTTTCGGAAGACACCTACCGCGTGCTCACCGCGGTGGACGCCGCGCTGATGGTGATCGACGCGGGCAACGGCGTGGAGCCGCAGACGCGGCGCCTGCTGCAGGTCTGCCGCGCGCGCAACACGCCGATCCTGACCTTCGTCAACAAGATGGACCGCGAGGTCAAAGACCCGCTGGTGCTGATGGACGAGATCGAGCGCGAGCTCGGCATGGAGGTCGTGCCCTTCACCTGGCCGGTGGGCATGGGCAAGGCCTTCCACGGCGTGATGGACCTGCGCGAGAAGCAGATGCGGGTGTTCAGCCCTGGCGAAGACCGCAACCACCACAACGACGAGATCCTGGCCGGCCTCGACAACCCCGCCTACGCCCAGCGCTTTGGCATGCAGTACGAACAGGCGCAAGGCGAGATCGAACTGCTGACCGATGCGGCGCCGCCGTTCGACCGTGACGCCTTCTTGAACGGCCAGCAAACCCCGATGTTCTTCGGCTCGGCCGTCAACAACTTCGGCGTGCGTGAGGTGCTCGATGCGCTGGTCGATCTGGCGCCGCCACCGAGTGAGCGCGCCGCCATCCAGCGGGTGGTGCAGCCCGGCGAGCCCAAGTTCAGCGGTGTGGTGTTCAAGATCCAGGCCAACATGGACCCGGCACACCGCGACCGCATTGCGTTTGTGCGGGTGGCCAGCGGTCACTTCGAGCGCGGCATGAAGCTCAAGGTGGTGCGCTCGGGCAAAGACCTGCGGCCCAACACCGTGGTGAGTTTTCTCTCGCAGCGGCGCGAGCTGCTGGACGAAGCCTTTGCCGGCGACATCATCGGCATCCCGAACCATGGCGTGCTGCAGCTGGGCGACACGCTCACCGAAGGCGAGAGCCTGCAGTTCACCGGCTTGCCCTTCTTTGCGCCGGAAATCATCCGCAGCGTGGAAGTGGCCGATCCGCTGCGCAGCAAGCAGTTGCGCTCAGGCCTGACGCAGCTCGGCGAAGAGGGTGCGATCCAGGTGTTTCGCCCCATCGCCGGGTCGGTCATGCTGCTGGGCGCTGTGGGTCAACTGCAATTTGAAGTGGTGGCGCACCGGCTGGAGCACGAATACGGCGTGAAGGCCCGCATCATGAACAGCCCCTACCAGGTGGCGCGCTGGGTGACCTGCGCGCCCGAAGACGGTGGCGAGATCGAGCTCAAGAAGTTCATCGATGCCAACAGCCACCGGGTGGCGCTGGACGCGGTGGACGCACCCACGCTGCTGGTCGACCACGGGGCCACGTTGCGCGCGGTGGAAGCGAACTGGCCGAAGATCCGGTTCCACGCGATGCGGGAGCATGCGGGCCTGGTGTTCGCCAAGGGCGTCTGATCAGGCAGCCAGCAGCCGCTCCAACGCTCGGGGGTAAATGAGGTGCTCCTGCGTCAGCACCCGCGCGGCCAGCGTCTCGGCCGTGTCGCCCGGCACCACCGGCACCACCGCCTGGTCGAGGATCTCGCCGTGGTCGAGCTCGCTGGTCACGCGGTGCACCGTGGCACCGGCGACGCGGCAGCCCATGTCGATGGCGCGCTGGTGCGTCTTGAGCCCCGTGAACGCCGGCAGAAGGCTGGGGTGGATGTTGACCAGCCGGCCCTCGTAGTGCTGCACGAATCCGGGTGTGAGGATGCGCATGAAGCCGGCGAGCACCACCAAGGCGGGCTCATGGCGGTCGATCTCGGCCATCAGCGCTGCGTCAAAGGCCTCGCGGCTGCCGAACCGGGTGTGGTCCAGGGCTCGGGTTGCGATGCCCTGCTCCCCCGCCCACGCCAGCCCCTGGGCACCGGCCTTGTTGCTGATCACCGCGACCACGCGCGCGCCGAAGCGGTCTTGCCAGCGCTGCGTCACAGAGGTCTCCACGATGGCGGCCATGTTGGAGCCGCTCCCGGAGATCAGAATCACGATGTTTTTGTTCACGCCAGCCATGGCCGGGAAGTGTAATGACCTCAGACCTGCAAACCCCCTCAAACGGCCGCCCACGCGGCCACGATTTCACCCAGCGCCCGCTCTCCCAGGCCGAAGCCCGCGTGCTCGGCACGCTGATGGAGAAAGCGCGCACCGTGCCCGACAGCTACCCGCTCACGCTCAACACGCTGGTCACCGGCTGCAACCAGAAGTCCAGCCGCGAGCCGGTGATGAACCTGGCGGATGCCGCCGTGCTCGAGGCGCTGGACGCCTTGCGCGCCCTGCACCTGGTGCTGGAGAGCAGTGGCAGCCGCGTGACGCGCTACGAACACAACTTCATGCGCGCCGTGGCCGTGCCCGAACAATCGGCCGTGCTGCTGGGCATGCTGATGCTGCGCGGTCCACAAACCGCAGGCGAACTGCGGCTGAACACCGAACGCTGGTACAAGTTCCTCGACATCGCCTCGGTCGATGCCTTTCTGGAAGAACTGCAGGACCGCAGCGACGACAAAGGTGGTGCGCTGGTGGTGAAGCTGCCGCGCGCACCGGGTGCTCGCGAGCAACGCTGGGCGCACCTGCTGTGCGGCCCGGTGGACGCATCCCTGCTGACCCAGACCACACCCCCCGCCGCCAGCGCCGCCACCGAAGACGAGCTGATCAACCTCACACGCCGTGTGGCCACGCTGGAAAACACCGTGGCTGCCTTGCAAGAGCAACTGCAAAATCTGAACGATCAACTCGGCTTGTCGCAGCCCGGACAGCCGTAAAACGAACGGTCGTGCCAAACTGCCCGGCGTTGTTCAATCTGCCGGCACATTTCTGTGGCGGCCATCAGGAGACACCCCATGGATTTGGCATTCACGCCCGAAGAGCAGGCGTTTCGAGAGGAGATCCGCGGCTGGGTCAAGGCCAACCTGCCCGCCGATATTTCCCACAAGGTTCACAACGCGCTGCGGCTGTCGCGCGACGACATGCAGCGCTGGGCGAAGATCCTCGGCAAAAAAGGCTGGCTCGGCTGGGGCTGGCCCAAAGAGTTCGGCGGCCCGGGCTGGAACGCGGTGCAGAAGCACCTGTTCGAAGAAGAATGCGCCCTGGCCGGTGCGCCGCGCGTGGTGCCTTTCGGCCCGGTGATGGTGGCGCCCGTGATCATGGCCTTCGGCAACAAGGCACAACAGGAGCGCTTCCTGCCCGGCATCGCCAGCGGTGAAGTCTGGTGGAGCCAGGGTTACAGCGAACCGGGCTCCGGCTCGGACCTCGCCTCGGTGAAATGCCGCGCCGAGCGTCAGGGCGACAAGTACATCGTCAACGGCCAGAAAACCTGGACCACGCTGGGCCAGTACGGCGAGTGGATCTTCTGCCTGGTGCGCACCAGCACCGAAGGCAAGCCACAAACCGGCATCTCTTTCTTGCTGATCGACATGAAGTCGCCCGGCATCACCGTGCGCCCCATCAAGCTGCTCGACGGCGAGTGCGAGGTCAACGAGGTCTGGTTTGACAACGTCGAAGTGCCTGCTGAAAACCTGATCGGCGAAGAAAACAAGGGCTGGAACTACGCCAAGCACCTGCTGGCGCACGAGCGCACCAACATCGCCGACGTGAACCGCGCCAAGCGCGAACTGGAGCGCTTGAAGCGCATCGCCAAGGCCGAAGGCGTGTGGGACGACCTGCGTTTCCGCGACCAGATCGCCCTGCTCGAGGTGGACGTGGTGGCGCTGGAGATGCTGGTGCTGCGCGTGCTCTCGGCCGAGAAGTCGGGCAAGAACTCGCTCGACATCGCCGGCCTGCTCAAGATCAAGGGCAGCGAGATCCAGCAGCGCTACAGCGAACTCATGATGCTCGCCGCCGGCCCCTACAGCCTGCCCTTCATCGAAGAAGCCATGGAAGCCGGCTGGCAAGGCGACTTCCCCGGCGGCGTCAACGCCAACGCACCGCTCGCATCGACCTACTTCAACATGCGCAAGACCACCATCTACGGTGGCAGCAACGAAGTGCAACGCAACATCGTCGCGCAAACCGTGCTCGGCTGAGGAGATCAACACATGGACTTCGATTTTTCCGACGATCAAAGCGCCTTGCGCGAAGCCGTTCAAAAGTGGGTGGAGAAGGCCTACACCTTCGACCGGCACACCGCCATCGTGGCCGCAGGCGGCTTTGACCGCGCGGCCTACAACGAACTCGCCGAACTCGGCCTGGCCGGTCTCTACGTGAGCGAAGACGACGGCGGCATGGGCATGGGCCCCATCGAGGGCATGGTGGTGATGGAAGAACTGGGACGCGGCATCGTGCTCGAGCCGCTCGCCCAGACCCTCATCACCTCGGGTGTGCTCGGGGGCTACGCCCCAGCCGAACTGAAGGCCGCGTGGCTGCCACGCATGGCTTCCGGTGAAGCGCTGGTGGTGCTCGCGCACCAGGAGCGCAAGGCCCGCTACCAGCTCGACGTGTGCACCACCACCGCCACACAGGCCGGCAGCGGCTGGACGCTCTCCGGCACCAAGAACGTGGTGCCGGCCGCCGACCTGGCCGACGCCTTTGTGGTCCCCGCCATGGCGCTCGGCAAGCTCGCCTTGTTCCTCGTGGAGCGCACCGCCTCGGGCGTGAGCACCCGCGGTCACCACACGCAGGACGGCGGTCGCGCCGGTGACCTGACGCTGAAAGATGCAGCAGCCCAACTGATCACCACCGACGGACTGACCGCGCTGGAACACGGCGTGGACATCGGCATCGCCGCCACCTGCGCCGAAGCCGTGGGCGTGATGGACAAGACCGTGGCCATCACGGTCGAGTACATGAACACGCGCAAGCAGTTCGGCGTGGCCATCGCCAGCTTCCAGGCGCTGCGCCACCGTGTGGCCGACATGAAGATGCAGCTGGAACTGGCGCGCTCCATGAGCTACTACGCCAGCCTCAAGCTCAACGCACCCGCGCCCGAACGGCGCGCGGCCATGTCACGCGCCAAGGTGCAATTGGGCACGTCCATGCGTTTCGTGGGCCAGCAGGCGGTGCAGCTGCACGGCGGCATCGGCGTGACCGACGAGTACATCGTGAGCCACTACTTCAAGAAGCTCACGCAGCTGGAAATGTCCTTTGGCGACACCTTGCACCACTTGGGTGAGGTGTCCAGCCGCATGCAGGACACGGCCGGCGTGTTCGCCTGATCCGGCTTCAGCCTCCCAACGGCCCGCACGCTGCGGGCCGCTTTGTTTTTGCCACCCCGAACACGACACGGTGACCCCCATGACCACCCGCCGCACGTTCTTCGCCCTGGTCGCCAGCAGCCTGCTGCTGGGCGCCTGCGCCACCGCGCCGCCAGTCGCCAGCCAGCCCCCCATCGTGTTCGTGCACGGCAACGGCGACTCGGCGTCCATCTGGCAGAGCACGGTGTGGCGCTTCGAGTCCAACGGCTGGCCGCGCGAACGCCTGCACGCCATCGACCTGCCCTACCCGCTGGCACGCGATGAGGACGGCAAGGCCCAGCCAGGCCGCACGTCCACCGCCGAACACATGGCCTACCTCAAGGCCGAGGTGGACCAGGTGCTGAAGGCCACGGGCGCGACGCAGGTGGTGCTGGTGGCCAACTCGCGCGGCGGCAACGCGGTGCGCAACTACATCCAGAACGGCGGTGGCGACAAGACCGTGAGCCACGCGGTGCTGGGCGGCACACCCAACCACGGCGTGTGGGCCACCAAGGGCTTTCGCGAGGCCAACGAATTCTCCGGCACCGGGCCTTTCCTCACCGGCTTGAACGCGCCCAAGAATGCGGCGGGGGACGAAGTGACCGGCCCGGTGAAGTGGATGACCATCCGCTCCGACAACAACGACAAGTTCGCTCAACCCGACGGTCTGTGGATCGGTGCCAAGGGCACGCCCACGAACGTCACCTTTGAAGGCCCGGCGCTCAAGGGCGCGACCAACGCCGTGCTGCCGCGCGTGGACCACCGCGAGACATCCTTCTCGCCCGCCGCCTTCGACACCACTTACCGCTTCATCACCGGCAAGGCCCCCACCACGCTGGCACCGACGCCACAGGCGCCGGTCGTGCTCAACGGCAAGATCACCGGCCTGGGCCTCGTGCCCACGGACCCGGCCAGCGGCAGCTACGCCAACAACCTGGCGCTGCCCGGTGCACAACTGGTGGTCTACGCCACCGATCCCGCCACCGGCGAACGCAAGGGCGCCGCCGTGCACAGCAAAACCGTGGGCGCTGATGGGCTCTGGGGACCGTTCACCGCCCAAGCCGGTGTGCCGCACGAGTTCATGATCAGCGCACCGGGCTACGCCACCACGCACATTTACCGCAGCCCGTTTCCGCGCAGCAGCGACCTGATCCACCTGCGTGCCGAGCGCATCCCGGCGGCCGACCAGGGTGCCAGGTCCACCGTGACCTTCACCCGCCCGCGCGGCTACTTTGACGCCGGGCGCGACGCGATGGCGTTCGACGGCAAGGCGTTGCCCGGCGTGCCGCCCACAGGTGCCGGTGTGTCGAGTTCGAAGATCAAGCTGATGGAAGACGGCGTGCGGGCCATCCCGGCGACGTTCAACGGCGAGACGATCACCGGACGCACCTGGCCTGCGGCAGAGAACCGCGTGGTGATTCTTGAATTGACCGATTGAGGCCGATCCGGACCTCAGGCGTGCAGGCGCGAGGTCTTGGGCAGGTGCGACATCAAAAACTCCATCTGGTCCGCCAGGATGCGGCGGTTGCGCAGGATGAAGTCTTCCCACAGGCTGGGCACATAGGGCGCATACAACAGCCCCATGTGCGCCTGCTCGGGCGTGCGGTTGCCCTTGCGGTGGTTGCACGAGCGGCAGGCGGTGACCACGTTCATCCACAGGTCGCGCCCGTTCTGGCCCAGCGGCACGATGTGTTCCCGGGTCAGTTCTTCCTCCACAAAATGTTCGCCGCAGTAGGCGCACACATTGCGGTCGCGTGCAAACAGCTTGCTGTTGGTGAGCGTGGGCCGCAGGTCGAACGGGTTGATGCGCGGCACGCCCTGGGTGCCGATGATGGAGTTGACGTTGATGACCGACTGGCGCCCGGTGATCGCATTGTGCCCGCCGTGGAACACCGCGATCTCGGCCCCCATCTCCCAGCGCACTTCATCCGCCGCGTAGTGCAAGACGGCCTCTTCAAGGCTGATCCACGACTGTGGCAGACCCTGGGCTGAGAGCTTCAAGACCTTCAAGACGGACTCCTTTGTGCATGGGCATCAGCGGAAAACAGACCCCGGGGGGCCCGACATGTCTCGCAGGCAGGGCCTGCAAACGTGTATCGTCGTGTGTCAATATAGCGCGCTTTGATGACGCAGCCCGTGGCGCCCCTACATTCCCCACCGCAGCCCGTCTTGCAGCGGCTGCCTCACCCCACCGACCCGGCATGAAAATCTTTCGCGGCTTGCGCGGCCGTCTTCCCAGCCACCTGCAGGCCAACCGCGGTGGTTGCGCGCTCACCATCGGCAATTTTGACGGCGTGCACCGCGGCCACCAGGCCATGCTGGCGCTGCTCAACAACGAAGCCAGGCACCGGGGCGTGCCCAGCTGCGTGATGACCTTTGAGCCGCACCCGCGCGACTATTTCGCCGCCCTGCACCACCAGCCCGACCTGGCGCCCGCCCGCATCGCCACCCTGCGCGACAAGCTGCAGGAGCTGGAACGCTGCGGCGTGGACGAGTGCGTGGTGCTGCCCTTCAACGCACAGCTGGCAGCGCAAACGCCGCAGGCTTTCATTGAAGACATTCTGGTGGGCTCGCTGGGCGTGAAGTACGTGCTGGTCGGTGACGACTTCCGCTTCGGCGCCAAGCGCGCGGGCGACTACGCCATGCTGGACGCCGCCGGCAACCGCCTGGGCTTCGACGTGGCGCGCATGCAGAGCTACGAGGTGCACGGCCTGCGCGTGTCGAGCTCGGCCGTGCGCCAGGCGCTGGGCGCTGGGCGCATGGAAGACGTGGCCGCCCTGCTCGGCCGGCCCTACAGCATCAGCGGCCATGTGGTGCACGGGCGCAAGCTCGGCCGCCAGCTGGCCGAAAGCGCTCCCGGTCGTGGCGACGGTTTTCGCACCCTCAACCTGCGCTTTTCCCACTGGAAACCGGCCGCCAGCGGCATCTTCGCGGTGCTGGTGCACGGCCTCGGCCCGCACCACGATTCACCGCCCTTGACCGGTGTGGCCAACCTCGGCGTGCGGCCCTCCCTGGACCCGGACGATGTGAACGGCGGACGCGTGCTGCTTGAAACGCATGGCCTCGACTGGCCCCGGGCTCTGAGTGAGAGCCTGCCCGGCGGGGAGGCCTACGGTAAAATCGTCCGCGTGGAACTGCTGCACAAACTGCATGACGAGCTGAAATACGACAGTCTGGACGCCCTGACCCAGGGCATCGCACGCGACTGCGACGACGCACGCGCCTTCTTCGCCTCGCTGC
Organism: Hydrogenophaga sp.; assembly: GCF_030158645.1. GTDB lineage: Bacteria > Pseudomonadota > Gammaproteobacteria > Burkholderiales > Burkholderiaceae_C > Hydrogenophaga. The sequence continues at coordinate 24,895 of NZ_JAOASO010000065.1, forward strand.
ACGCCCAAACCCACCGCCAGACCACGCGCGACCGAATTTAGACCTCGCGTCTATCCGGTCGCTGCCCTTCGACAGGCTCAGGGCGAACGGTGTCTCCTTCTGTCTCCACCCACTCCCCCGTTCGGGCTGAGCTTGTCGAAGCCACCACGGAACCTCCGCCATGTCCGAATCCACGCCCGCTGCCGCCGACTACCGCAGCACCCTGAACCTGCCCGACACCCCGTTCCCGATGCGCGGCGATTTGCCCAAGCGCGAGCCGGGCTGGGTCGACAGCTGGAACGAGGGCGGCCTCTACAAACGCCTGCGCGACGCCCGCGCCGGTGCCCCCCTGTTTGTGTTGCACGACGGCCCGCCGTACGCCAACGGCAAGCTGCACATCGGCCACGCGCTCAACAAGGTGCTGAAAGACATGATCGTCAAGAGCCGCCAGCTCTCGGGCTTTGACGCGCAGTACATCCCCGGCTGGGACTGCCACGGCCTGCCGATCGAGAACGCGATCGAAAAACTGCACGGCCGCAACCTCAGCCGCGACGACATGCAGGCCAAAAGCCGGGCGTTCGCGACCGAGCAGATCGGCCAGCAGCGGGAAGACTTCAAGCGCCTGGGCGTGCTGGGCGACTGGGAGCGCCCCTACCGCACCATGGACTTCGCCAACGAGGCCGGTGAAATCCGCGCCTTCAAGCGCGTGATCGAGCGCGGCTTTGTGTACCGGGGCCTCAAGCCCGTGTACTGGTGCTTCGACTGCGGCTCGTCGCTGGCCGAATTCGAGATCGAATACGCCGACAAGAAGAGCGAGACGCTGGACGTGGCCTTCGAGACCGATGACGCTGCAAAGCTCGCGGCCGCCTTCGGCGTGGGTGCGATGCCCGCGGGCAAGACCGCGTTCGCGGTCATCTGGACCACCACCGCCTGGACCATCCCCGCCAACCAGGCGCTCAACGCCCACCCCGAGTTCACCTATGCGCTGGTGGACACGCCCATGGGTTGCCTGGTGCTGGCCGAAACGCTGGTCGAGAAATGCCTGGAGCGCTTCGGCCTCACCGGCACCGTGATCGCCACCGCGCCGGGCAAGGCCCTGGGCGGCCTGAACTTCCGCCACCCGCTGTTCGACGTGGACGCTGGCTACCAACGCCTGTCGCCGATGTACCTCGCCGAGTACGTGAGCGACGCCGACGGCACCGGCATCGTGCACTCGTCGCCCGCCTACGGCGTGGACGACTTCAACTCCTGCGTGGCACACGGCATGTCGGTCGACGACATCCTCAACCCGGTGCAGGGCAACGGCGCCTACGCCGCCGAACTCCCACTGTTCGGTGGCCTGCACATCTGGAAAGCCGTGCCGGTGATCCTGGAGGCGCTCAAGGCCGCCGCGCGGCTGATGGCCACGCAGACCATCACCCACAGCTACCCGCACTGCTGGCGCCACAAGACGCCGGTGATCTACCGCGCCGCGGCGCAGTGGTTCGTGCGCATGGACGAGGGCGAAGGCGTGTTCACCAAAGACAAGGCACCCAAGACGCTGCGCCAGCTGGCGCTGGAGGCCATCGACGCCACCCGCTTCTACCCCGAGAACGGCCGCACCCGCCTGCGCGACATGATCGCCAACCGGCCCGACTGGTGCATCAGCCGACAGCGCAGCTGGGGCGTGCCCGTGCCGTTCTTCCTGCACAAGGACAGCGGCGAGCTGCACCCGCGCACGATGGAGATCCTCGACCAGGCGGCCGACATCGTGGAGAAAGGCGGCATCGAGGCCTGGAGCCGCGTCACCGCAGAGGACATTCTGGGCGCCACCGACGCACCGCACTACACCAAGAGCACCGACATCCTCGAGGTGTGGTTCGACTCCGGCTCCACCTTTTCGCACGTGCTGCGCGGCAGCCACGCCAACGCCTACCCCAACGGGGCGTTCCACACGGAAGGCCCCGAGGCCGACCTGTACCTCGAAGGCCACGACCAGCACCGCGGCTGGTTCCACAGCTCGCTGCTGCTGGGCTGCGCGCTCTATGACCGCGCGCCCTACAAAGGCCTGCTGACCCACGGCTTCGCCACCGACGGCCAGGGCCGCAAGATGAGCAAGAGCCTGGGCAACACGGTGGAGCCGCAGAGTGTGACCAGCAAGCTCGGCGCCGAGATCGTGCGCCTGTGGGTGGCCAGCACCGACTATTCGGGCGACCTCAACATCGACGACAAGATCCTGGCCCGCGTGGTCGACGCCTACCGCCGCATCCGCAACACGCTGCGCTTTTTGCTCGCCAACGTGAGCGACTTCGACCCGGCCAAAGACGCCGTGCCACTGGACCAGATGCTGGAGATCGACCGCTACGCGCTGGCGCGCGCGGCGCAGTTCCAGGCCGAGGTGCTGGCGCACTACGCGGTGTACGAGTTCCACCCGGTGGTGGCCAAGTTGCAGGTGTACTGCTCGGAAGACCTGGGCGCGTTCTACCTCGACGTGCTCAAAGACCGGCTCTACACCACCGCACCCGGCAGCCTCGCGCGTCGCAGCGCGCAGACCGCGCTGCACCAGATCACCCACGCCATGCTGCGCTGGATGGCGCCCTTCCTCAGCTTCACGGCCGAAGAGGCGTGGCCGGTGCTGGCCGGTGCGCAGAACCAGGGCTCGATCTTCTTCGAAACCTTTGCCCAGCTGCCGGCGGTGGACGAGCCGCTGCTGGCCAAGTGGTCGCGCATCCGCGCGGTGCGCGAAACGGTGAACAAGGAGATCGAGACGGTGCGCACCGCGGGTGGCGTGGGCTCGTCGCTGCAGGCGACGGTGAAACTCACCGTGCCGGCGGACGACCATGCGGTGCTCGCTTCGCTCGGCGACGACCTCAAGTTCGTCTTCATCGTCTCGCAGGTGGCCCTGCTCGAAGGCGATGCGAAGGTGGAGGTGATCCCGGCGGTCGCCGCCAAGTGCGAGCGCTGCTGGCACTACCGCGACGACGTGGGAGCCGACGCTGCGCACCCCACACTGTGCGGGCGCTGCACCAGCAACCTGTTCGGCGCGGGTGAAGCCCGCTTGGTGGCCTGATGAGCAACCTCTCGACACGTGGCATCTGGCCCTGGCTGGGTCTGGCGGCCTTGCTCGTGGCGGCCGATCAGGCCACCAAGGTGCTGATCCTGGCCAACTACCAGTTGGGCGACAGCACCTTCATCACCAGCTTCTTCAACATCGTGCGTGTGCACAACACGGGCGCGGCGTTCTCGTTCCTCGCCGATGCCGGGGGCTGGCAGCGTTGGTTCTTCACCGGCGTGGGCGTGGCCGCCTCCGTGTTCATCGTCTGGATGCTGCGCACGCACCCGGGCGAGAAGCTGTTCGCGCTCGCGCTGGCCTGCATCCTGGGCGGTGCCATCGGCAACGTGATCGACCGCGTGCTTCACGGCTACGTGGTGGACTGGCTGGACTTCCACTGGGGCCTGCTCAGCGGGCTGTTCCCGGGTGGGCACTTTCCGGCCTTCAACATCGCCGATGCGGCCATCACCGTGGGCGCGGTGTCGTTGATCCTCGACGAGATCCTGCGCTGGCGCCGCAGCCGCTGACCCGCGCGCGCGCACCGCACGGCCGCGCACCCCGGACGACGCCCAGAGCGGGCGTATAACTTCCGCTCATGAAACACCTGTTGGACCTGCTCGCGGCCATCGCCCTGCTGGTGTGGGGCACGCACCTCGTTCGCAACGGTGTGTTGCGCGTCTTCGGCAGCAACCTGCGCCAGGTGCTGGCTGCGAGCATGGGCAACCGTTTCACCGCGGCGCTCTCGGGTCTGGGTGTCACGGCACTGGTGCAATCCAGCACCGCCACCGCCCTCATCACCGCCTCGTTCGTGGGCCGCGGCCTGATCGCCCTGCCCGCGGCGCTGGCCGTGATGCTGGGCGCCGACATCGGCACCAGCGTCATGGCGGTGGTGTTTTCCTTCGACCTGTCGTGGCTCTCGCCGTTGTTCATCTTTCTTGGCGTCACGCTGTTCATCTCGCGCCAGGGCACCTCCGCCGGTGACTTCGGGCGCGTCCTGATTGGCCTGGGTCTGATGCTGCTGGCCTTGCAACTGATCTCGGGCGCCACGAACGTGCTCACGCAGAACCCGGCGGTGCAGCTCATGCTGGAGTCGCTCACCAGCGACCGTTTGCTGGAAATCCTGCTCGGCGCCGCGCTCGCCGTGGTGGCCTATTCGAGCCTCGCGGTGGTGCTGCTGGCCTCCTCGCTCGCGCTGCAGGTGGTGGGGCTCGACGTGGCGTTGGGCATCGTGCTGGGCGCCAACCTGGGCAGCGGACTGCTGGCCGTGATCACCACGGCCAAGTCGGGCGTGAGCACGCGCCAGGTGCCGCTGGGCAACCTGCTGTTCAAGGTGTTCGGTGTGGCGATTGCCATCTGGCTGATCCCCATCTGGGTGCGTTTCATGCAGCCGCTGGTGCCGGACCCGGCCACGCTCACCGTGCTGTTCCACCTGAGCTTCAACCTCATGGTGGGCGCGGTGTTCATCGGCCTCACGCAGCCGGTGGCCAGGCTGGTGGAGCGGCTGCTGCCGCTGCAGGCCAACAAGGGTCCGCTGGACCGGCCCAACCACCTCGACCCGTCGGCCTTGGCCACGCCCTCGCTGGCCATTTCATGCGCTGCGCGCGAGGCCATGCACCAGGCCGATGTGGTGGAGACCATGCTGCGCGGTGTGGTCACGGTGATCAAGACCAACGACCTGAAGCTCGCACAAGACCTGCGCAAGCTCGACGACACGGTGGATGGCCTGTACTCGTCGATCAAGTACTACCTCACCAAGATCTCGCGCCAGCAGCTCAGCGAAGCCGAGAGCCGGCGCTGGACCGACATCATCAGCTTCACGATCAACATGGAGCAGATCGGCGACACGGTGGAGCGCGTGCTGCTCGACATCGAAGACAAGAAGATCCGAAAGGGCCGCGACTTCTCCGAGGCCGGCATGGCCGAGATCACCGAGCTCCATGCGCGCCTGATCGACAACCTGCGCCTGGGCATGAGCGTGTTCCTCAACGGCAACGTGCGCGACGCGCAGCGCCTGCTCGAAGAAAAGGTTCGTTTTCGCAACATGGAGCGCGCCTACGCAGCCACCCACCTTGACCGCCTCTCGGGTCTGAGCCAGCAGAGCATGGACACCAGCGCGCTGCACCTCGATCTGATCAGCGACTTGAAGCGCATCAACTCGCACATCTGCTCGATCGCCTACCCCATTCTCGACAGTGCGGGCGTGCTCGCGCCGAGCCGTTTGCGCGAACCACCGCCGGCCGACGTGAGCCGCCTCTGACGGCCCGCGGGCCGTGCCGGGCAAGGCTGTGAAATGAAGGGTGCTGTGCTACGCTGACCCTCCATTTCGCGACCCGACAGGAGACAACAACATGCCCGGACTGCTGCCCCACATCGACCCCGACGGCCTGCTCGAGTTTTCGGTGGTCTACACCGACCGCGCGCTCAACCACATGTCCAGACGCTTCCAGGGCGTGATGACCGACATCTCGGCCATGCTCAAGCGGGTGTACGGCGCGCACTCGGCCGTGCTGGTGCCCGGCAGCGGCACCTTCGGCATGGAGTCGGTGGCACGGCAGTTTGCCCACGGCAAACACGTGCTCGTGATCCGCAACGGCTGGTTCAGCTACCGCTGGACGCAGATCTTCGAGATGGGGAGCATCCCCGCCAGCCACACGGTGGTGAAGGCGCGGCGCACCGGCGCCGGCGCACAAGCACCCTGGGCTCCGGCACCGATTGACGAGGTGGTGACCACCATCGCACGCGAGAAGCCCGCGCTGGTGTTTGCGCCCCACGTGGAAACCTCGGCGGGCATGATCCTGCCCGACGGCTACCTCAAGGCCGTCAGCGACGCGGTGCACGCGGTGGGTGGCTTGTTCGTGCTCGACTGCATCGCCTCGGGTGCGATGTGGGTCGACATGAAAGCCACGGGTGTTGACGTCCTGATCTCGGCGCCACAAAAGGGCTGGAGCAGTTCGCCCTGCTGCGCCATGGTGATGCTCAGCGAGCGCGCACGGGTCGCCATCGATGCCACGCAGAGCACCACGTTTGCGATGGACCTGAAGAAGTGGCTGCAGATCATGGAGACCTACGAAGGCGGCGGCCACGCGTACCACACCACCTTGCCCACGGATGCTTTGGTGCGCCTGCGCGAGACGATGGTGGAGACCGAGGCCTATGGCTACGAGCGCGTGCGGCAGGAGCAGATCGCACTGGGCACGCAGGTTCGCGCGCTGCTGGAGCGCAACGGTTTCCCCAGCGTGGCGACGTCGGGGTTTCAGGCGCCGGGTGTGGTGGTGAGCTACACCACCGACCCGGAGATCCAGTCGAGCAAGAAATTTCTGGCGGTGGGTTTGCAAACCGCTGCGGGGGTGCCGCTGCAGTGCGACGAAGGCCCGGATTTCAAGACCTTCCGCATCGGTCTCTTCGGACTGGACAAGTGGCACGACGTGCCTTCGACCTTGCAGCATCTTGAGCAGGCTTTGGCGGAGGTGGCGCCTCGGCAGGCGCAGCCCGCCTGAACTGTTCTGCTGGGTTCTTTGCTCGCTACGCATCGCGGGCAACGACCTCGCGGGCTCGGGGCATGGGGTGAGCGACGCAGCGAAATCAAGGAGGAGCCGGCACCAGCCGGCGGGGGACATTCGCGGAGTCGGTTACCCCATGCTCCAAGGCAACCGACAACGCAGGCACGAAGAACTCAGGGCAACAAAACTGTGCAACCCGTGGTCGAGCGAGCCTCAAGACTCTCATGCGCCTTGCGCACATCGGTCAGCGCAAAACGCTGGTCGATGCGGATCTTCACCTGATGGCCTTCGACCATCGCGAACAGATCGTCGGCCATGGCCTGCGTGCGTTCGCGGCTGGTGATGTGCGAGAACAAGGTCTGGCGCGTCATGTAGAGCGAACCCTTGGGGCCGAGGATGCCGGGCGCAAACGGCGCCACCGGGCCGGACGCGTTGCCGAAGCTGGCCATGAGACCGAAGGGGCGCAGGCAGTCGAGTGACTTCTCGAAGGTGTCCTTGCCCACCGAGTCGTACACCACCTTCACGCCCTGGCCGCCTGTGATCTCCTTCACCCGAGCCGCAAAGTCTTCCGTGCGGTAGTTGATGGCGTGGCTGGCGCCGTGTTCCAGGGCCAGCTTGCATTTGTCGTCCGAGCCGGCCGTGCCGATGAGCTGCAGGCCCAGCGCCTTGGCCCACTGGCAGGCGATCAGGCCCACGCCACCGGCCGCGGCGTGGAACAGCACGAAGTCGCCCGGCTCCAGGCCTTCGACCGGGCGGCAGCGCTTGAGCAGGTACTGCGCGGTCAGGCCCTTGAGCATCATGGCCGCGCCGGTCTCGAAGTCGATCGCGTCGGGCAACTGGCACACGTTCATGGCCGGCATCACGCGCACGTCGCAGTAGCTGCCGGGCGGGTTGGCCGCATAGGCCGCGCGGTCGCCGGCCTTGAGGTGCGTCACGCCCTCGCCCACCGCCTCGATCACGCCGGCACCTTCCATGCCCAGCGCCAACGGCATCTGGAAGGGGTAGAGGCCGCTGCGCTGGTAGACGTCGATGTAGTTCAGACCGATGGCGTGGTGGCGGATGCGCACCTGGCCGGGTCCGGGCTCGCCCACGCTCACGGTGTCGATGACCAGCTGCTCGGGGCCGCCAGCGGCGTGGATGCGCACGGCGCGCGATTCTTGTGTGCTCATGAAAAGTCTCCTCGTTGTGGAATCAAACCCTGCGAATGCTGCCACGAATGTGCCCGATCGCCTGCGCGACAGCGCTTCGCCCCCGTGCCGCAGGCGGACAAGCCCGGGTTGCTACAGTCCAGCCGATGTCCTCTCCCCCCGCTCACCGCCTCACGCCCGCCACGCTCGCCCTGCTGCTGATTCCGCCGCTCATGTGGGCGGGCAACGCTGTCGTGGGGCGCCTCATGCAGGGTGTGGTGCCGCCGGTCACGCTCAACTTTCTGCGCTGGGTGCTGGCCCTGCTGATGCTGCTGCCGGTGGCCGGCTGGGTGCTGCGCCCGGGCAGTGGCCTGTGGGCCCACTGGCGGCGTTTCGCCCTGCTCGGCCTGCTGGGGGTGGGCATGTACAACTCGCTGCAGTACATGGCGCTCAAGACATCCACGCCGCTCAACGTGACGCTGGTGGCGTCGAGCATTCCAGTGTGGATGCTGATCATGGGACGCGTGCTGTACGGCGTGGCCATCACGCGGCGCGCGGCGGTCGGGGCCTTTATGTCCCTCTGCGGTGTGGTGGTGGTGATCGCGCGCGGCGATCTCGGAGGGCTGTTGTCGGTGCAGCTGGTGCCGGGTGATCTGCTGGTGTTGCTGGCCGCGCTGGCCTGGGCCTGGTACAGCTGGCTGCTGGCGCGCCCCCCAGCCAACGAACCCGCAGCCATCAAGGCCGACTGGGCCGCCTTTTTGCTGGCGCAAATGGTGTTCGGCCTGGTCTGGTCGGGGGCATTCACAGCCGCCGAGTGGATCACGCTGCCCGCATTGCCGGCGGGCCAGAGTGCCATCCAGTGGGGTTGGCCGCTGGTGGCCGGGCTGTTGTTTGTGGCGGTCGGCCCGTCGCTGCTGGCCTACCGCAGTTGGGGCGCGGCCGTGGCCCGCGTGGGCCCGGCCACGGCCAGCGTGTTCTCCAACCTCACGCCCCTGTTTGCTGCGCTGATGTCGGCCACGCTCTTGCGCGAGCCGCCCCAGCTCTACCACCTCGCCGGCTTTGTGTTGATCGTGGGCGGGATTCTGGTTTCGTCTCGGCGCTAGAGACGATCCGGCGCCGGGCCGCCCCAAGCCGGATCAGCCCCCTCGGGGGGCAGCGGACCTCGCGCAGCGGGGGAGCGTGGGGGCCCTTGGTTCTTCAGAAAGTGCCGGGATAGGCCCCACCATCGGCCAGCACGTTCTGGCCGGTGATGTAACCCGCGTGCACGCTGCAGAGAAACGCGCAGATCGCGCCGAACTCTTCGGACGTGCCGAAGCGTTTGGCCGGGATGCCCTTGCGCCGCGCATCGGCGATTGCGTCCACCGACTGGCCGGTTTTCTCGGCGGCGCCGGCCAGCGTGGTCTTGAGGCGGTCGGTGTCGAAGGCGCCGGGCAGCAGGTTGTTCACCGTCACGCCCTGCGCGGCCAGCGGGCTGCGCGCCACGCCGGCCACGAAGCCGGTGAGGCCGCTGCGCGCGCCGTTGGACAGGCCCAGGATGTCGATCGGCGCCTTCACCGCGCCCGAGGTGATGTTGATGATGCGACCGAAGCCGCGCTGCGCCATGCCGTCCACCGTGGCCTTGATGAGCTCGATGGGCGTGAGCATGTTGGCGTCGATGGCCTTGATCCACACGTCGCGGTCCCAGGCGCGGAAGTCGCCCGGGGGCGGGCCACCCGCGTTGTTGACCACGATGTCGAAGGCGGTGCCGGGTCCGCCCGCCACCGACAGCGCAGCCGCACGGCCCTCGGGCGTGGTGATGTCGGCGGCCACTGCCAGCACCGTCACGCCGGGTGCGGCGGCCTGCAGCGCCTTGGCGGCAGCTTCCAGGTCGCGCGCACCGCGCGCCACCATCACCACGTGCGCGCCTTCGGCCGCCAGCGCCTGCGCGCAGCCCAGCCCCAGGCCCTTGCTCGCGCCACACACCAGCGCCCATTTGCCCTTGATACCCAGATCCATGAAAAGTCTCCTGTAAAAAATCGATCAGCTGGCGCGGCCAAAGCGCGTCACCAGAAACACACCCGAGAGCACGAGCACCGTGCCCACCACGATCCAGCCGTTGAACGGCTCGCCGAGAATCACCACGCCCATGACGATGGTCGACATCGGGCCGACCATGCCGGTCTGCGCCGTCAGACCCGAACCGATGCGCTCGATCGCCATCATCACCATGAGCACCGGTGCAAACGTGCACAGCGTGGCGTTGAGCACCGAGAGCCAGATCACCTCGGGCGCCACCAGCGCAGCGCTCATGGGACGCAGCAACACGAACTGCGCCAGACACAACACACACGCCACGCTGGTGGCCAGGCCCACCAGCCGCAGCGAACCCAGCCGCTGCACCAGTTCACCGCTGTACAGCAGGTAGACGGCGTAGCTGATGGCGCTGCCGAACACCAGCGCGGCACCCAGCAACGCGTCGGGCCCCTGCAGGCCAGCTTCGTGACCGAACACCACCAGCACCCCGCCGTAACTCACCGCCATGGCCAGTGCCTGCAGGCGGGTGATGCGGCGCTTGTAGATCACCCAGCCGAGCACCAGCACCAGCGTGGGGTTGAGGTACAGGATGAGCCGCTCCAGGCTTGCGCTGATGTACTGCAGGCCCCAGAAATCCAGAAAGCTGGCGAGGTAGTAGCCGGTGACACCCAGACCCAGGATGCCCAGCCAGTCGTCGCGCGAGAGTGGTGGCTGGTTCCCTCCACCTTGCCGGTAGGTGGCCCACCAGGCCAGCGCCAGAAACAGCGGCAGCGCAAACAGCATGCGGTACATGATGAGCGTGACCGCGTCGACACCGTGGCGGTAAGCCAGTTTCACGATGATGGCCTTGCCGCTGAACGCAATCGAGCCGGCGGCCGCGAGCATCAGTCCGGCGGCGAGGTGGGGCGTGGGAGCGGCGCGCATCCTCCGATTGTCGGCAACGACCGACGGGGTTGACCCGCCTCATTGCACCGGCGGCGTGCAGGCCAGCACCTCGTCCATGGTGGTCAGACCCTCGGCCACCCGCATGGCACCCGCCAGGCGCAGCGGGCGCATGCCGTCGGCCACCGCCTGCTTGCGCAGCACGTCCAGGCGCGGCTCGCGGCTGACCTTGTCCTTGAACGACTCGGTGACCGTGAGCAGCTCGTACAGGCCCATGCGCCCGCGAAAGCCGGTCATGCGGCAATCGACACAACCCACCGGTTCGTAAGGCCGGTAGCCACCGCTGATTTGCCAGGGCTTGACCAGCTCGGCCAGCGACTCGCGCGAAGTCGCTGCCTGGGCCTTGTCCTGCTGCGTTTTGCAGGCCGGGCACAGCGTGCGCACCAGGCGCTGCGCCAGCACGCCCAGCACGGTGGCGTTGATGAGGTAGGGCGGAATGCCGAGCTCCATCAGCCGCATGATGGCGGAGGGCGCGTCGTTGGTGTGCAAGGTGGTGAACACGAGGTGGCCGGTGAGCGCGGCCTGCACCGCCATCTCGGCGGTGGCCAGATCGCGCACCTCACCCACCATGATGATGTCCGGGTCCTGCCGCATGAGCGCGCGCAGGCCCTGCGCAAAGTCCAGGTCCAGGTGGGCCTGCACCTGGGTCTGGTTGAAGGCCGGCTCGATCATCTCGATCGGGTCTTCGACCGTGCTCACGTTGACCTCTTCGGTGGCCAGGCGCTTGAGCGTGGCGTAGAGCGTGGTGGTCTTGCCCGAGCCCGTGGGCCCGGTCACCAGCACGATGCCGTGCGGGTGTTTGGTCAAGGCTTCCCAGCGCTGCGCGTCGTGCGCGGCAAAGCCCAGCGCGCTCAAGTCTTTCACCGTCGACTCGGGATCGAAGATGCGCATGACGAGCTTCTCGCCAAACGCCGTGGGCAGGGTGGACAGGCGCATTTCCACTTCTTCGCCGCGCGCACCCGCCACACCGGGGCGCAGCGTCTTGATGCGGCCGTCCTGCGGGCGGCGGCGCTCCACCACGTCCATGCGGCCGAGCAGCTTGATGCGCGCGGTCATGGCGGTGAGCACGCCGATGGGCATCTGATACACCGGGTGCAGCACGCCGTCGATGCGGAAGCGGATCACGCCCTGCTCGCGCCGCGGCTCCAGGTGGATGTCGCTGGCGCGCTGGTCAAAGGCGTACTGCCACAGCCAGTCGACCACCTGCACCACGCCCTGGTCGTTGGCATCGAGCTGTTTGTTGGCCTTGCCCAGCTCCACCAGTTGCTCGAAGCTGCCGAAACCGCCGCTGCTGCCACCGCTCTTGCTGGCCGCGCGCACCGACTTGGCCAGCGCAAAAAATTCGGCGGTGAAGCTGTTGATGGCCTGCGGGCTGGACAGCACCAGGCGCACGTTGCGCCGCGTCTGGCGCTCCACCTCGGGTACCCAGTCGCGAATAAACGGCTCGGCGGTGGCCACCACCACCTCGGTCGGGCTCACCTGCACCGGCAGCACCTTGTGGCGCTCGGCGTAGGCCGCGCTCATCACGTCGGCCACCTTGCCCACGTCGACCTTGAGCGGATCGATGCGCATGTAGTCCAGCCCGCTGCGCTTGGCCAGCCACTGGGTGAGCAACTCCACATCGAGCACATGGCTGTCGGCCTGGCGCGCCATCGCCACCACCGACAGGCGCTGCAGCGGGTGCTGCGCACTGTGCGCCGAAGCGCAGCGCGCCACGGTGCGCTCGGCCTCGGCACCCGAGATCACACCGTCGTCCAGCAACCACTGCACCAGCGTTCGCCAGTCCAGTGGACCGTTGTACTCCATCACCTGGGACGTTTTGGCGGTGTGTTTCATGGTCGATTCAAGCAACGGGTTTGAACAACTTCATCCACTTCACGGCGGGCAGGCCCCAGCGCTCCTGCACCACCTCGGCCCGCGCCAGCAGTTGCATGCGCGTGGGCCGGCTGGGCGTGCGCTGGGCGAGCACCACGGTGTTCCCCTCGCGCGTGGGCTTGAAGGCCCAGACAGCATCGTCACCAAAGGCCGCACACAGGCTCTGCAGCGAGCGCTCGTAGCTGGTGTCGCGCCCGAACAGGTTGACGGTGAGGCAGCCGTCGTCGGTCAGCGCATTGCGGCAGTCGGCATAGAAGTCGGGGCTGTCGAGCACGGGTGCGGCGGCTTCGTGGTCGTACAGGTCGACCTGCAGCGCGTCATACGCCCCGAGGTGATCGGCGCGGCGGATCTCTTCGCCCGCATCGGCCAGCACCACGCGCAGCTTGGCGCCGTCGGCGGGCAACTTGAACCAGCTGCGGCACACGGTCACCACCTGCGGGTTGATCTCGATGGCGGTGGTGTCCATGCGCAGTTTCTTGAAGCAGAACTTGGTGAGCGCGGCCGACCCCAGGCCAAGCTGCAAGGCACGGCGTTGGCCGACCGAGTCGGGCTCCACAAACAGCAGCCAGGCCATCATGCGTTGGACGTAGTCGAGCTCGATGTCGAACGGCGCGTCCAGCAACATGGAGCCCTGGATCCACTCGGTGCCCAGGTGCAGGAAGCGCACTTCGCTGTCTTCGGAGATCGTGACCTCTGGAAGTTCTTGCGTGGTGCGCCGCTTCAGCGCTGCGGCGTTGGCGCCGGCCTTCACGTGGGGTGTCCTGTTCGGTTTTGCATGGTCATGTCGTCTCTTGCTTGGGAAATCATTATGAGCACGCTGAAGGGTCGGTTGTCTCCGGCTGCTCCTGCTGCGTGATCGGGGTGGCCGACTCCGCGAATGTCCCCCGGGGCCTTTGGCCCCTCCTCCTTGATTTCGCTGCGTCGGCCACCCCGCTCACGCAACAGGATTGGCGCTTGAAACATTGGTGCGCTTACCCGTTGTCAGCTCGTTGCGCCGGTGCGCTCTGCGCAGCGAAATCAAGGAGGAGGCGGCACCAGCCGCCGGGGGACATTCGCGGAGCAGAGCGCACCGGTGCAACGAGCACGCGAAGAAGGTGGAGCGAAAAATCAAACCTCAGCCGCCTCCACCAAAAACCGGACCCGCCGCTGTCCCTGCCACTCATCCGCATCCAGGCGAAACGCAATCTTCACGCGCGCCGGCAAAGGCTCGGTGTGGCCAAACCAGATCCCGTCCACCGGTTCACCCTGGTGCTTGAGCTTCAACGCCAGATGCTTCTCACCCACCAGCCGCTGCGACACCACCTGCACCTCTTCGCAAAACACCGGCGGCGCAAAACCCTGACCCCACACCTCCTGGTGCAGCGTGTCCACCAGGTCGGCGCGGCGGTACTTCGTGTCCAGCGCGCCATCGGCTTCCATGCGCCGCTGCAGCGTGGCAGCGTCGAGCCACTCGTGGGCCACCTGCTGCAGCGCCGCTTCAAACGTTTCCAAATGCTCTTCGTCGATGGTGCAGCCCGCCGCCATGGCGTGACCACCGAACCGCAGCAACACCCCCGGGTGCCGCTTGGCCACCAGGTCCAGCGCGTCGCGCAAGTGGAAGCCCGCAATCGACCGACCGGAACCCTTGAGCTCGTTTTCCTTGCCCTCGGCGCCACTGGCCGCGAACACGAAGGTGGGGCGGTGCAGCTTGTCCTTGAGGCGCGAGGCCACGATGCCGACCACACCCTCGTGAAAGTCGGGGTCGAACACGATGAGCGCCGGCGGCGGCTCCTCGGATTCGTCGAACATTTCCTCGGCCATCTGCAAGGCCTGATCGCGCATGTCGCCCTCGATCGCCTTGCGCTCGCGGTTGATGCCGTCCAGCGTGCGCGCGAGCTCGTCGGCGCGCAGCGCGTCGTCGGTGGTCAGGCACTCGATGCCCAGCGTCATGTCGGCCAGGCGGCCAGCCGCGTTCAGGCGCGGGCCGAGCGCAAAGCCGAAATCAAAACCGGTGGCGGCCTCGGGCTTGCGCGCGGCCACGTTGAACAAGGCCGTCATGCCCGGCGGCATGGCGCCCGCGCGCACCCGCTTCAGACCCTGGGCGACCAGGCGGCGGTTGTTGGCATCGAGCTTGACCACGTCGGCCACCGTGCCCAGCGCCACCAGCGGCAGCAGGGCATCGATCTTGGGTTGGGTCTGCGCCGTGAACACACCGCGCTCGCGCAGCTCGGCGCGCAGCGCCAGCAACACATAGAACATCACGCCCACGCCCGCGATGGACTTGCTCTCGAAGCCGCAACCCGGCTGGTTGGGGTTCACGATGATGCAGTCCTGCGGCAACACCACCTCGCCGTCTTTGATGGCGGGCAGGTGGTGATCGGTCACGATGACCTGCAGGCCCAGCTCGCGCGCGGCGCGCACACCGTCCACGCTGGCGATGCCGTTGTCCACCGTCACCAGCACGTCGGCGCCCTGCGCCTTCACGCGTTTGGAGATGGAGGGCGTGAGGCCGTAGCCATCGGTCACGCGGTCGGGCACAAGGTAGTTCACGCGGTCGAAGCCCATGGGTGCGCCCAGCAGACGCAGGCCGCGCAAGCCGACCGCGCAGGCGGTGGCGCCGTCGCAGTCGTAGTCGGCCACGATGCAGATGGATTGGTTGGCCGCCATGGCGTCGGCCAGGGCGCGTGCCGCGTCTCGCGCACCCAGCATTTGAGCAGGCGGAATCAGGCGGGCGAGTGCGTCGTCGAGCTCGTCGGTGCTGGTGATGCCGCGCGCTGCAAACAGGCGCGCCAGCAGCGGGTGCAGACCGCCTTGCTCCAGCGCCCAGGCGGCGCGGGGGGGCACGTCGCGGGTGATGATCTTCATAGGGTTTCCAGGGTCTTCGAGGCCGGGGCGTTGCCCAGCCACTGTTGGATGAGGCGGCCGGCGCGCGCCACGGCGCCGCGCGGGGCATTGGTGAAACGCTGAGCCACCCGCTCGCCACACAGGGTGAGTGTGACCGGCTCGCCCCGACGCGCGCGGTCCAGCAGGTCCTGGATCTCGCGCTTGTCGAGCGCCGCCCAGGCATCCTTCCAACGAACCCAATCGGCCTGCAGCGCCGCGCTTCGCAGTTCATCCGGCATGGGCGGCGCGGCTCGCAGCGTTGTCGGGTGGTCAATGGCACCCGCACCGCTGAGCCAGAAGCCGTTGACCGGGTGCAGGCGCAGGGCCTCGCGCGCGTCATGCGCGGGGTGTGTGTAGAACAGCATCTGCGCTTCGCTCTGAAGTCGTTTGAGCAACTGCCCGCCAGCGGGGTTGGCCGTGCTGTCGGTCATCCAGGCCTCCACCGACCGGCCGCCCACGCGGTCCAGGCTGGCGCAGGCGATACCGCGCAGCACCTCGCCGCTCGCGTGCCAGCGCGTGGCGGACTCGTAACGCAACGTGATGCCGTCTTCCGCGCAGTAGGGTGCGAGCGCGTCGAACAGCGGGCGCGCGTGTTCGTCGGTGAGACCGAGTTGATCGCCGGGGAGCAGCGTCACCTGCTCCATGCCCACCTGAAAATGACACGGCGTGAACCAGGCTTGTGGCAGAGCGGGTGTGTCGCTTTGTGCAGCGGCCCAGGGCAGGCGCCCGTCGGGATAGGCCAAGCCGTCCGCGCGCAGCAGGCCGATGGCGTGCGCCAGCGCACGCTCGTGCGGCGCGCTCAGGCTGTGGTCGGTGCCGCTGTCGGTGTGCACGGGCTGCAGCTCGGCCAGCAAGGCGGTGAGGTGGGGCAGTGGCAAGCCCGGGAGCAGGGCCCGGCAAGCGGGGTCGCTGGCGCTGGCGAAGGGAACCAGCAGGTGCGTGGCAGGCTCAGAGGCCATGTGGGGAGCGGGCATGACGCGATTGTCGGGGATGCCACAATGCCCGCTGGACCTCACATGCAAACTCCCTACGAACTCATCCTCGGCTGGCGCTACACGCGCGCCGGCCGCGCCACCCGGCGCAACGGCTTCATCTCCTTCATCTCGGGCGTGTCCATGCTGGGCATTGCGCTGGGTGTGGCCGCACTCATCATCGTGCTCTCGGTCATGAACGGCTTCCAGAAGGAAGTGCGCGACCGCATGCTCGGTGTGCTCTCCCACATCGAGGTGTTCGAGCCCGGTGGCCAGGCCATTCCCAACCTGGCCGACACGCTGGCGAAGATCGAACGCCACCCCGAGGTGCTCGGCGCCGCGCCCTTCGTGGGGGCCCAGGCGCTGATCGCGCGCGGCGAGGACATGAAGGGCGCGCTGGTGCGCGGCATCGATCCAGCGCTCGAGCCCAAGGTGACCGACCTCGCGGCCCAGTTGGCCGACACCGTGCTGCCGCGCCTGGTGCCCGGTGAATTCGGTGTGATCCTGGGCGGGGAACTCGCGCGCAGCCTGGGCGTGATCGCGGGTGACAGCGTCACGCTGATCGCGCCCAGCGGCCAGGTGACCCCGGCCGGCGTGGTGCCGCGCATCCGCCAGATGACGGTGGTGGGCACGTTTGATTCGGGCCACTATGAATACGACTCGGCGCTGGCCCTGCTGCACCAGGAAGACGCCGCGCGCATCTTCCGCGTGGAAGGCCCGACCGGCGTGCGCGTGAAGATCAAGGACCTGCACGCCGCGCGCGAGGTGGCCGTGTCCATCGCCGCCGACCTCGACCCCGGCCTGCTGGTGCGCGACTGGACGCGCCAGAACCGCACCTGGTTCGCCGCGGTACAGCTCGAAAAACGCATGATGTTCATCATCCTCACGCTGATCGTGGCCGTGGCGGCGTTCAACCTCGTGTCCACGCTGGTGATGACGGTGACCGACAAACGCGCCGACATCGCCATCCTGCGCACGCTGGGCGCCAGCCCGCAAAGCATCATGGGGATCTTCATGGTGCAGGGCGCCATGGTGGGCGTGATCGGCACCGGCGCGGGCCTGCTGCTGGGCCTGGGCATCGCCTTCAACATCGACACGCTCGTGCCCGCGCTGGAGCGCCTGCTGGGCGCGAGCTTCCTGCCGCAGGACATCTACCTCATCAGCCGCATGCCCAGCGACCCGCAACAGGCCGACATCCTGCCGGTGGCGGTGATCTCGCTGGTGCTCTCCTTCCTGGCCACCATTTACCCGAGCTGGCGCGCAAGCCGCGTCAATCCTGCCGAAGCCCTCCGCTATGAGTGAAATCGTTCTCCAGGCCACGGGCCTCACCAAACGCTTCACCGAAGGCCGGCTCGACGTCACCGTGCTCACCGGCGTGGACCTCACGGTGCGCAAGGGCGAAACCGTGGCCATCGTCGGGGCTTCCGGCTCGGGCAAAAGCACCTTGCTGCACCTGCTCGGCGGGCTGGACGCGCCCACCAATGGCAGCGTGCAGCTCATGGGCCAGACGATGTCGGGCCTGAGCGCCACGCAGCAGGGCGTGCTGCGCAACCAGCACCTCGGGTTCGTCTACCAGTTCCACCACCTGCTGCCCGAGTTCAGCGCGCGCGACAACGTGGCCATGCCGCTGTGGATCCGCCGCATGCCGCGCGCCGAGGCGGCGGAGCAAGCCCGCAAGATCCTCACCCGCGTGGGCCTGGCCGAGCGCCTCGGCCACCGGCCGGCCGAGCTCTCGGGCGGCGAGCGCCAGCGCGTGGCGATCGCGCGTGCGCTGGTGACGCAGCCCGCCTGCGTGCTGGCCGACGAGCCCACCGGCAACCTCGACCGCAACACCGCCGAAGGTGTGTTCCAGCTCATGCTGGAGTTGGCTCGAGATCAGGGCACGGCCTTCATCGTGGTCACGCACGACGAGACTTTGGCGGCGCGATGCAACCGCGTCCTGCGGTTGACCACGGGCGTGCTGACCTAAGGTTTGGTTCGCGAAAACCGCAGGGGCTTCTCCAGCCCCTGCACGTGCATCAGCATCGTGGTGCCCTGCACCTCCAGCCGCTGCGCCTTTTGCAGCGCGTCCAGATAGCGTGTCTCCTGTTCGTCCACCGCCGGTGCACACGCCATGCGCGTGCCCGCCAGTTGCCCCAGCGCGATGCGGTCCTGCATCAGCGTGTAGGAGCCAAAAAAGCGGTTGCACGAGCTGTTGCCCGCCACCCGCCCGGCTTCGGGAAAGGCGAGCGTGGCCAGCGAACCGTTGATCACACCGCGTCCACCCAGGTCGTCCAGCCGCCACTCGCTGCCCACCAGCGGCGCGGCACCGGGCGCACCCGGCAACGCGCAGGCGGTGAGCGCCAACAACAGGGGTGCGGTGAACCAGAAGAGGCGGGGCATGGTGTGTCCTTGGGTGGTGGGGCCGGCCCTCGCTCGGGCTTGTCGGCACAATGGGCCGTTATACCGCCATGTGGATCGACTCTCACTGCCATCTGGACGCGCCCGAGTTCGGCGCCGACCACGCGCTCGCGCTGAGCCTGCGCGAACGCGCAACCGCGCGGGGCGTGGGCGTGTGCGTGATCCCGGCGGTGGAGCGCGCCAACTTCGACACCGTGCGACGACTCGCGCACCGCACCGGCGACGCCTACGCCCTGGGCATCCACCCCTTGTACGTGCCGCAGGCGCGGGAGGCCGATCTCGCCGCGCTCGATGCCGCGCTCACCGAACACCGCGACGATCCCCGCCTGGTGGCCGTGGGCGAGATCGGGCTCGACTTCTTTGTGCCCGCGCTGTGCACGCCAGAGATGCGCGAACGGCAAGCCTTCTTTTACCGTGCGCAATTGCGGCTGGCGCGCCAACACGGCTTGCCGGTGATCGTGCACGTGCGGCGCAGCGCCGACATGCTGCTCAAACACCTGCGCGAGCTGCCCACGGGCGGCGGCATCGCACATGCGTTCAACGGCAGCGAGCAACAAGCCCAGGCCTTTCTGGGGCTGGGTTTCAAGCTGGGGTTCGGTGGCGCGGTCACGTTTGAGCCTGCGCGGCAGTTGCGCCGCCTCGCCGCCGAGCTGCCCATCTCGGCACTGGTGCTGGAGACCGACGCACCCGACATCCCGCCGCACTGGCTCTACGCCACCGCCGCCCAGCGCGCCGCGGGACAGCCGCAGGGCATCAACAGCCCGGCCGAGTTGCCGCGCATCGGCGCGGTGATGGCCGAACTGCGGGGCCTGCCGGTCGACGCACTGATGCAGGCCACCACCGCCAACGCCGTGGCCGCCCTGCCCCGCCTCGCGGCGCTGCGGGCGGCGCCATGAGCCGGCTGCTGGGTCTGGCGCCGCTGCTGGACGCAAACACCCGCGTGCTGGTGCTGGGGAGTTTCCCGGGCGTGGCCTCGTTGCGCGCTCAGCAGTACTACGGCCACCCGCAAAACCAATTCTGGAAGATCCTGGGTGCGCTGTGGCAGATGCCCTTGCCCACCTTGCCGTACCCGGAACGGGTGGCGGCCTTGCTCGCCCACGGTCTGGGCGTGTGGGACGTGTACGCCGCCTGCGAACGCGAAGGCAGCCTGGACGCGAACATCCGCCACGCCGAGGTCAATGACTTTGCATGGGTTCGGCGCGCCTGCCCAAATCTGCGGGCCGTCGCGCACAACGGCGGCGAAAGCTTCCGACATGCGAAGCACACCGAACCACTGGGTTTGCCGGTCTACAGACTGCCATCCACCAGCCCGGCCCATGCGAGCTGGAGCTTTGATCGCAAGCTGGCGGCGTGGGCCGAGGTCTTGCAGCGCCACACCTGAAGGGCGCAGTGGCTGGTGTGACTCAGCTCATCAAGGCTTCGCGCACGGCAGCCAGTTGACGGCGCGAGACCGCCAGGCGCTCGTCGACACCGTCGAGCCGCACCGTCCAGCCTTCGCCCTCGACCGGATCGTTGTGTTTCTCCACGGCCCGCACGGCACGGCGCGACACCAGAGCGTTGCGGTGCACGCGCACGAAGAGGTGGGCGTAGCGCTGCTCCAGATCGCTGAGCGCGCCGTCAAAAATGTGTTCTTTGTCGGCCGTGCGCACAGTGATGTACTTCAGTTCGGCCTTGAGGTAGATCACGTCGGCCAGCGCCACGCGCTCGCTGCGCCCACGCTCCTGGATGATCAGGCTCTCGGGCAGCCCCACCTCGACGGCGCTCTCCGCCCGCAGCCGTTGCACCTTTTGCAGCGCCTGCTGCAGGCGCTCGCGGCGCACCGGCTTGGTCAAATAATCCACCGCCTCCAGGTCAAAGGCTTGGACAGCGTGTTCGGCGTAAGCGGTGATGAACACCACCGCTGGCGGCAGCGCCAGTTCGCGCAAGGTCCTGGCCAGGGTCATGCCGTCCACGCCGGGCATGTGAATGTCCAGCATCACCAGGTCGCAACCGGTGCGCTGGATCAACTCCATGGCCTGCACCGCGTTGGCCGCCTCGCCCACCACGTCGGCGCGCGGTTCACTGCATTCGCCCAGCAGGGTGCGCAGGCGCGAACGTGCCAGCGCTTCATCGTCAACGATCAGTACCTTCAGTGTCATGTCACGCTCCGTAGCCAGACCCATTCAATATCCGCTTATACCGGTATTTCAAGGCGAACCTGAAACACCCCGTTGACCAGCGCGCTCTGAAACCTGCCCTGTACGTCGTGCAACAGCGCCAGCCGTTGCCGGACATTGTCCAGCGCCAGGCCATTGCCGGGCCGGCCACTGCCCGCCGGCACCGTGTTGGTGACCTTGATCACCACCAGACTGCCGCGCCGCTGGGTGCTGATGCGCACCACCGCGCCCGAAGGGCTGGGCTCCACACCATGTTTCACCGCATTCTCCACCAGCGGCTGCAAGATGAGCGGCGGCAATTTGGCCTTGGAAGCCGAGTCGTCCACGCTCCACTCGACCTTGAGCCGATCGCCAAAGCGCACCTGCTCGATCGCCAGGTAGTGCTCGGCCAGCTCCAGCTCCTGCCACAAGGGCACGGCTTCCTGCGCATCGGCCAGCGCATGGCGGAACAATTCACTCAGGTCTTCCAGCAGATTCTCGGCCTTGGCGGGCTCCTCGCGCACCAGCGCAATGGCGCTGTTGAGGGTGTTGAACAGGAAGTGCGGCCGGATGCGGGCCTGCAGCTCGGCCAGCCGCGCGGTGGTGCCGGCGGGCATGCGGGCCTTGGCGCGCCACACCAGCGCACCCACCAGCACGGCCGACACCAGCCCACCCGCCGCACCGCTGCCCACCCAGGGAGCCGCCTCGGCCAGCCCCATGAGCACCAGCAAGCCGCAGCCGTACAGGCCCGCCAGCACGCCCAGGCCGACGCCCGCGGTCCACTGCGCCCGAACGGGCATGCGCCCGAGTTTGCGTTTGAGCGCACACACACACAGCAACCAGGCCAGCACGGCGGGCAAGGCGGCACCGGTGAGCACCGCCGTCTGGGTGATCCAGCCCACCGGCGTCGATGCGCCAAAGATCGCTGCCACAGCCACGATGGCCTGCACAAACAGCACGGCCCGCAACACCACGCCGACCTGGCAGGTGTCGAACACGCGGTCGCGCGCACGGATGTGCTCGGGCATCTCCTGCGGCGACTGCGTGCCCAGGGTGCTGGGCAGATCCTGGAAGGTCGATAAAATTCGCGAGTCTTTCATGGGGCGTGCGTCAATACCCGGGTCGGGCGAC
The DNA here is from genome assembly GCF_030158645.1 of Hydrogenophaga sp. Taxonomy (GTDB): domain Bacteria; phylum Pseudomonadota; class Gammaproteobacteria; order Burkholderiales; family Burkholderiaceae_C; genus Hydrogenophaga. The sequence continues at coordinate 46,861 of NZ_JAOASO010000065.1, forward strand.
CATGGATTGTGCGTTGATCCGGTCCCTGCACTTCGAGTCCGCGGGGCGCTGCGATCAAAAGATCATTCGGGTCTCCTCTGCACGCCCTCTGTCCCGCGGTTTTCCGCTCCACCATTTCTCTGCAAAGCCGCTGGCAACACCGTATGTCCACCAACCAATTCGACAAGAAATCCGAAGCCTGGTCCGCCCTATTCTCGGAGCCCATGAGCGAGTTGGTCAAGCGCTACACGGCCAGCGTTTTCTTCGACAAGCGCCTCTGGCAAGCCGACATCACCGGCAGCCTTGCCCACGCCGAGATGCTGGCGGCACAGGGCATCATCGGCGCGGCCGACCTCGCCTCCATCCAGCAAGGCATGGCGCAGATCACCGCCGAGATCGAAGCGGGCAGCTTTGAATGGAAGCTCGATCTCGAAGACGTGCACCTCAACATCGAGGCCCGCCTGACCCAGCTGGTGGGCGACGCCGGCAAACGCCTGCACACGGGGCGCAGCCGCAACGACCAGGTGGCCACCGACGTGCGTCTGTGGCTGCGCAGCGAGATCGACCTCATCGTCCCGCTGCTGGGCGAACTGCAGGCCGCGCTGGTGGACGTGGCCGAAAAGAACGTGGATGTGATCCTGCCCGGCTTCACCCACCTGCAGGTGGCGCAGCCGGTGAGCTTTGCGCACCACCTGCTGGCCTACGTGGAAATGTTTTCGCGCGACGCCGAGCGCATGGTCGACGTGCGCCGCCGCACCAACCGCCTGCCACTGGGCTCGGCCGCGTTGGCCGGCACCACCTACCCGCTGGACCGCGAACGCGTGGCGCGCAGCCTGGGCATGGTGGACGAGCGCGGCGAACCACAGGTGTGCCAGAACAGCCTGGACGGTGTGAGCGACCGCGATTTCGCGATCGAGTTCACCGCAGCCGCGTCGTTGTGCATGGTGCACATCAGCCGTTTCAGCGAAGAGCTGATCCTGTGGATGAGCCAGAACTTCGGTTTCGTGAAAATCGCCGACCGCTTCACCACGGGTTCGTCGATCATGCCGCAGAAGAAAAACCCCGACGTGCCCGAACTCGCCCGCGGCAAGACCGGCCGTGTGGTCGGCCACCTCATGGGCCTGATCACGCTGATGAAGGGCCAGCCGCTGGCCTACAACAAAGACAACCAGGAGGACAAGGAGCCGCTGTTCGACACGGTGGACACCTTGAAAGACACGCTGCGCATCTTCGTGGAGATGGTGGGCGGTCAGCCGAACCCGGCCACGGGCGTCAAGGAAGGCGGCATCACGGTCAATGCTGTGGCCATGGAAGAGGCGGCCAAAAAGGGCTACGCCACCGCCACCGATCTGGCCGACTACCTGGTGAAAAAGGGCCTCCCGTTCCGCGATGCGCACGAGACCGTGGCCCACGCTGTGAAGGCGGCTGTGACGCACAACTGCGACCTGTCGGAACTGCCGCTGGCGGTGCTGCAGGGCTTCAACGCGTCCATCGAAAAGGATGTGTACGAGTGCCTGAGCCTGCGCGGCTCCCTGAACGCCCGCAACACGCTGGGCGGCACGGCGCCGGCCCAGGTGCGGCACCAGATCGCGCGCCACCGCGCCCGACTGGCCTGAGTCAGTTGCAGTCGGGCTGCGGCACTTCGGTGCAGCGCTCGAAGGCCTCGGGCTTGAGGCCGCCGCCCACCAGTCGGTACTGGTCAAAACACGCCGCACTGGCCGCGAACCGGTGCCAGCGCGCCTCACAGGCGGTGGTGCCGGGTGGCAAAGGCGTGCTGGCGGGCACGGCGCGTCTGGCGTAGCGCTGCGGCACATCGGTCAGCACGCCGTAGTGCACGCGCCCCCCGTCGTCGGTCCACCGGTAGAGTTCGGTGGACAGGGCAGCACCAGATGCAGCCAACGACAGCACGACAAACCAGGTTTTGAGCTTCATACCGCCTGTGACCGCGCCGGCCCGCACGCGGTTCCGCCGTTCGTCCGGGCCTACACTGGATCGACATGAACGCACCACAACCGGCCTTGATCACCGCCCTGCTGGAGCCAGGCCGCTGCCCGCCCCCGGTGCAGCGTGTGGACCTGGTGGAAACCCACGGCGCCTGGGTGCTGCTGGCGGGTGACCGGGCCTGGAAGATCAAGAAACCGGTGTGTCTGCCCTTCATGGACTTCAGCACGCTGGCCCTGCGCCGCGCGGCCTGCCAGGCCGAGGTACGGCTCAACCGGCGCTTTGAGACCGACGACCCGGCCACCCACCTGTACCTGGACGCGTTGCCCATCGTCGGCCCGGCGCACGATCCCCACTGGGGTCGGCCGGGGACCGACGACGCCGGTGCCATCGAATGGGCGGTCCACATGCGCCGCTTTCACGAAGACCTGCGGCTGGACCACCTTTGCGTGCGCGGCGCGCTGAAACCGGAACACCTCACCTCGCTGGCGCAACGCATGGCGGCGTTCCAGTCCCAAGCGGCCGTGGCCTCGGCCAACGGACCTTGGGGAAAGACCGCAGACGTGCTGGCCTTCGCACGCGACAACATCACGGCCCTGCGTGCGGGTCTGAAGGGTGCAGGCGATGCCCCGTTGATCAACGCACTGGACACATGGACCGAAGCGCGCGCCGCACAGCTGGCCCCGCTGCTCGCGCAACGCCTGGGCACAGGCCGGGTGCGCGAAGGCCATGGCGACCTGCACCTGGCCAACCTCGTGCTCATCGGCCACGAGGTGCTGCCGTTTGATGGCATCGAGTTCAACGACGCACTGCGCTGGATCGACGTGGCCAGCGACATGGCCTTTGTCTGGATGGACCTGCTCCAGCACGGCCAGCCCGGCCTGGCCAACGGTCTGCTCAGCGACTGGCTGGACGCCAGCGGCGACAACACCGCGCCCGACGTGCTGCCGTTCTTCGCGGTTTACCGCGCGCTGGTGCGCGCCAAGGTGGCGGTGATCCGCAGCACGCAGGCAGGAGCCGACGCGGCGGGTTCGCAAGCTGAAGCGCGGGGTTATGCCGAACTCGCGCTGCGCATGGCCCGACCACCCGCACCACAACTGGTCATCACCCACGGCCTCTCGGGCAGCGGCAAGACCAGGGCGTCCAGCCGCTGGCTGCAGGCCGAGGCCAGCGGACGGGCCGTCCGCCTGCGATCCGACGTGGAGCGCAAACGCCTGCACGGTCTGCGCGCCACGCAGGCCAGCGGCTCGGGTCTGAACACCGGCCTGTACAGCCCGCAAGCACACACCGACACCTACGCCCACCTGCTGGAGCGCGCACGGCTGCTGCTGCGAGCGGGCTGGTCGGTGCTGGTGGATGCCGCCTTTCTGCGTCGCCAGGAGCGCGAAGCCTTCGCCGCGCTGGCGCAGGCGACCGGCTGCCCGTTCCACATCCTGGCCACCGAGGCGCCGCTGGCCGTGCTGCGCGAGCGCATCACCGCGCGTCAGGCGCATGGCGGTGACGCGTCCGAGGCCACGGTGGCGGTGCTCGAACAGCAGCTGGGCTGGCTGGAGCCGCTGGACGAGGCAGAGCGGGCACGGTGCCTCCCAGAAGCGGCCTGACACGCGTCACCAAAAATTTCAATCCGCGCTGTCCCGCTTTCACAAGCCTTTTCCCGGGTGCACCGCTACCATGGATCAACAACCGATCCCCACCACACTGGAGACCCCATGAGCGTCATCACCACTGTCGAAGACCTGCGCATCCTGGCCAAAAAACGCGTGCCGCGCATGTTTTACGACTACGCCGATTCGGGCTCCTGGACCGAAGGCACCTACCGCGCCAACAGCGACGACTTCCAGAAGATCAAACTGCGCCAGCGCGTGGCGGTGAACATGGAAAACCGCAGCACCCGCAGCACCATGGTGGGCCAGGACGTGGCGATGCCGGTGGCGATTGCGCCCACGGGCCTGACCGGCATGCAACACGCCGACGGCGAGATCCTCGCCGCGCGGGCCGCGAAAAAGATGGGCATCCCGTTCACGCTGTCGACCATGAGCATCTGCTCGATCGAGGACGTGGCGCAACACGCTGGCGAAGGTTTCTGGTTCCAGCTCTACGTCATGAAAGACCGGGCGTTCATCGAGCGCCTCGTCGACCGCGCCAAAGCGGCCCGGTGCGCGGCGCTGGTGCTCACGCTCGATCTGCAGATCCTCGGCCAGCGCCACAAGGATTTGAAGAACGGCCTGTCCGCCCCGCCCAAGCTGACCATCGCCAACATGATCAACATCGCCGGCAAACCCCGCTGGGCGCTGGGCATGCTGGGCACCAAGCGCAAGCAGTTCGGCAACATCGTTGGCCACGTGAGCGGTGTGGCCGACATGAGCAGCTTGAGCGCCTGGACGGCCACGCAGTTCGACCCGGCACTCAACTGGGGCGACGTGGAATGGATCAAAAAACGCTGGGGCGGCAAGCTCATTCTCAAAGGTATCCAGGACGTGGAAGACGCGAAGCTGGCCGTGGCCTCGGGTGCCGACGCACTGATCGTGAGCAACCACGGCGGTCGCCAGCTCGACGGGGCGCAGAGCAGCATCGAGGCACTGCCGGCGATCGTGGATACGGTGGGCAGCCAGATCGAGGTGCACATGGACGGCGGCATCCGCAGCGGTCAGGACGTGCTCAAGGCGCGCGCGCTGGGCGCGCGCGGCGTCTACATCGGCCGGCCCATGCTCTACGGCCTGGGCGCCATGGGCGAGGAAGGGGTGTCCAAGTGCCTGCAGATCATCCACCGCGAACTGGACCTGACCATGGCCTTCTGCGGCCACACCAACATCGAGACGGTGGACAAGAGCATCCTCTTGCCTGGCACGTTCCCGACGGCCGCACCATGAAGTCCGCAGAGCCCGCGGCACGGCCCCGCACCTCGAAGTGGTGGCTGGGCGTCAGCGTGGTGCTGATGCTGTTGCTGCTGCTGGGTGCGGCCACCACGGCCAGCATGGTCGAACAGCTCAAGGCTCAGATCGTGCATCTGCAGGAGCGGCTGCTGGTCACGCCGCAAGTGCGGTACGTGTCGGTGCTGCTCGACGCTCAGGCACTGCCGGCCTTGCTGGTGACCCTGGACCCGCAGGCGGACGTGTTGCAGGTGCAGCGGCTCAACGAGGTCAAGGAAGGGCGCGAGGACAGCATGCAGCTGTGGGCGCTCGCCGGCGACCAACCTCCCCGCTCGCTGGGTGTGATCGCGAGCAAGTTCAAGACGCTGCAGCTGACGGCGAAGGAAGTCCAGCTGGCCGGCGTGACCCAGCTGGCGATCAGTGTGGAGAACAAGGGCGGCGTGCCCGAGGCCGTGGGGCCACGCCTGCCCTATCTGTTTCAGGGTTGGCTGATCCAGAAGGCGATCTGACGCCCGTTCACTTCAGCTCGTACTCGAACGTGCTCACCACCCGCAGCCGCTTGATGCGCGAGCTGCCGTCGTCGAAGTCGTTGCCGTCGTCGCCGGTGATGCGGATCACACCCTGGTTGGCGTTTTTCAGCGGGCCGAGTTCGGCACCCGCTTCGGCCGCGAACTTGTCGGCCTGCTCGCGTGCGTTGCGCGTGGCCTCGGCCAGCAGCGGTGCCTTGATGTCGTTGAAGCCGCGCAGCTGGAAACGCGGGCCGCTGCGGCCACCTTCGTTTTCACCACCCAATTGCACGCCGGCCTGGATCAGCGGGTCCACCGCGCGCGCGGCGCCCTCCACCTCGGCCACGCGGGCCGACTTCACCAGCACCTGACCGGTGCCGTTGAAGCGGAACGGCTGGTTGCCCTGCGCGTACTCGCGGGTGAACA
>NZ_JAOASO010000066.1 GCF_030158645.1 Hydrogenophaga sp.
GTGATGCTGCACCGTGCCATCGTCGGCAGCCTGGAGCGCTTCATCGGCATCCTGATCGAAGAACACGCCGGCGCACTGCCCACGTGGCTCGCTCCGGTGCAGGTGGCGGTGCTCAACATCACCGACGCGCAGGCCGATTACTGTCGGGAAATCGCGAAATCATTGCAAAATCAAGGGCTTAGGGTCATGACCGACCTGCGCAACGAGAAAATCACGTATAAAATACGAGAGCACGCGTTGCAAAAGCTGCCTTTCATCCTTGTCGTGGGCGACAAGGAAAAAGAAGCTGGTGCCGTGGCTGTTCGGGCTCGGGGTAACAAAGACCTCGGTGTCATGCCGCTGGAAGCCTTTTCCAGACTCATTGCGGCAGACGTTTCATCCAAGGTTTGATTACAAACATCGAGGTTGATACCCCTGCTGCCGTGGCGCACTTCATGTGCATGCGGGCGGCCGAGGGGCTGCCCTGTCGCCTGAACAGCCCACATCAAGGAAACCACCATAGCTACCAACTTTCGCGACCGCCGCCAACGTGAAGAGCGCGCACACCGACTGAACCGTGAAATCATGGCCCCCGAGGTTCGCCTCAACGGTCCGGAAAACGAGCCGCTCGGCATCGTCAGTCTGTCTGAAGCGCTGCGCATGGCCGGTGAACTGGACGTGGACCTGGTTGAAATCGCGGCCACGGCCGTGCCTCCCGTGTGTCGCCTGATGGACTACGGCAAGTTCAAGTACCAGGAGCAGAAGAAGGCGGCTGAAGCCAAAGCCAAGCAGACGGTCATCGAGATCAAGGAAATCAAATTCCGGCCCGGTACCGACGATGGCGACTACAACATCAAGATGCGCAACATCCGGCGCTTTCTGGACGATGGTGACAAGTGCAAGATCACGCTGCGGTTTCGCGGTCGTGAGATCACCCACCAGGATCTGGGTCTGGCCCTGTTGAACCGCATCCGTGATGAGTTGGCCGATTCGATCATCGTGGAGCAATTTCCCAAGTTGGAAGGCCGCCAGATGATCATGATGATCGCGCCCGGTCGCAAAAAGACCGGTGGCGGGGCAGCGAAACCAGCCGAGGCGGCAACGCCCGCGGCGGGACAGCCGGCAGCCTGAGGGCCGCTGGTGAGAAGAACAGCATTGGACGGGCAGGGTAGTCTCCTGCTGGTCCGAGGCGCTGGCTGTAAAGCCGGACGCCGAACCGGAGGGCCGAAAGGCCTTCCATCAAAAGTGGCTCGGGGCCTACAAGTCTGCGGAAGGTTCGCAGCGCCTCACGAGCACAAACGAAAAGGAGCATGAAGATGCCCAAAATGAAGACCAAGAGCAGCGCGAAGAAGCGTTTTCGCGTTCGTCCCGGTGGCACCGTCAAGCGCGGTCAAGCCTTCAAACGTCACATCCTGACCAAGAAGACCACCAAGAACAAGCGCCACCTGCGCGGTTCAGTCACTGTGCATGAGACCAACATGGGTCACATGGCGCAGATGCTGCCCGGCATGGGTATTTGATCAACGACGAACAGGAGAACACACATGCCTCGCGTCAAACGTGGTGTCACGGCTCGCGCCCGACACAAAAAAGTACTGGCTCTGGCCAAAGGTTTCCGCGGCCGTCGCGGCAACGTCTTCCGCATCGCCAAACAGGCGGTGATGAAGGCGGGGCAATACGCATACCGCGATCGCCGCACCAAGAAGCGCGTCTTCCGTCAGTTGTGGATTGCCCGTATCAACGCCGGTGCTCGCGCATGCGGCATGACGTACAGCCAGTTCGCCAACGGTCTGAAGAAAGCTTCGATCGAAATCGACCGCAAGGTTCTGGCCGATCTGGCCGTGAACGACCCGGCTGCCTTTGGCAGCATCGTGGAGCAAGTCAAAGCCAAGCTGGCCGCTTGATTCACGACAGGGATACCGCTTCATGGCGGTGATCTCCGGTCGCTCAAAGGGGTTGAGGCTTGAGGGAATTCCCTCGCTGGCTTCAACCCCTTTTTTCATTGGCAACGATTCAAGCACACACATGAACGAGTTGGACGCACTGGTTGACAGCGCCCGCGCAGCGTTTGCGCAGGCCACCACCCCGGCCGATCTGGAAAACGCCAAGGCCCAGTACCTGGGCAAGGCCGGCCGCATCACCGAGCTGATGAAGGGAATGGCGGCGCTGCCGGTCGACGAAAAGAAGACCCGGGGCGCTTCGATCAACCTGGCGAAGCAGGCGATTGAGGCGGCACTGACTGAGCGCCGCCAGGCGTTGGCCGATGCCGAGCTGCAGATTCAATTGAAGGCCGAGGCGCTGGATGTGACGTTGCCAGGGCGGCAGCGTGGGCAGGGCGGTCTGCACCCGGTGAGCCTCACGCTCGAGCGCATCGAGGCGATCTTCGGCTCCATGGGCTT
>NZ_JAOASO010000067.1 GCF_030158645.1 Hydrogenophaga sp.
AGGTGGAGGTGTTCGCCGAGCGTTTTTCGGCCCAGGGCCAGTACGTGAAGGTGACCGAAGCCAGCCTGACCTACGTGGCGATCGACATGGAAGGCCGGCCCCGGCCGATCCCGAAAGAAGGCCTGGACCTGCCGGGCGTGACGGGTTGAGCCCCGCTCAACCGGGCCAGCGCGAGCGCCACACCCGGTAAATGCGGTCGGCCAGGGCTTCGCTGCCGGCCTGGTGCTTGAGCGTGGCGGCGTGCATCGAGGCCGGGTCCTGAACGCTGTCGCGGTGCAGCAGCACGTTCACAGGGTAGGCCTGGCCGGGTGTCTCCATCCAGTCCTGGATCTTGGCCGGTGTGATCTCGATGTGGAACTGCATGGCCAGGTGCTGTCGCAGGGCGAACGCCTGGTGCGCGCAGGTGCGGCTTGAAGCCAGCAGCTCGGCGCCGGGTGGCAGTTCCACAAAGTTGTCCTGGTGCCACTGGTAGACCGTGGCTGGTTCGGCATCACCCAGCCATTCGCGGGCGGCGGGGGTGTCGCTTCGGGTGAGGGGCCACCAACCGACCTCGGGCTGTGGCAGCCGCTCCACCCGCCCGCCGAACGCGCGCGCCATGAGCTGGCCGCCGAGGCAGTGACCGATGACGGGAATGCCCAGCGCATCCGCTTCGAGGATCAGCGCCTCCACCTGGCGCAATGTGGAGCGGTCGTCGTTGGCACTCCAGGCACCGCCCAGCACCGCCAGCCCCCGGTAGCCGCGCACGGAGGCGGGGTAAGCCTCGCCGGCCTCGGCGCAACGCAGATGCCAGTGGATGCCTTGCGCGTCCAGCCATTCATCCAGGTAACCCGGGCCGTCTTCCAGCAGGTGTTGCAGCACCAGCACGTCGGCCGGGGCGGAAAAGTCGGTGGATGTCATGTGCCCATCATAGGAAACCGCTCAGGACGCTGCGGCCAGCGCAGCCAGTGCGTTCAGTGGCGCGGGCACGGCCGAGGAATGGTGGTCCACGATGCGCCAAACGCCTGCGGTGCGGCGCCACGTGAAGCTGAACCGCGCCGGCACCTCGCGCAGCTGCGGCGCCGGGGACAGGGTCAAGGTGTAGTGGCCCGTGCTCACTGCTGCATCGCCGAACACCCGGGGCAGCACCTCACCCAGCGCCATGCGCGGCACGGGCCGCAGCGCGAACACGGCGTCGAAATAGGCGGCGATGCCCTGCGGCGTGGTGATGAGCTGGGCAGCGGTGGTGCCCCAGAGCACCGCCTGCGGGTCGTAAAGCGCACCGATGCCGGCCGCGTCGGCGCGGTTGAACGCCGCGATCCAGGCCTCGGTGGCGGCGAGCACCGAGGCTTCGTCGATGTCAGAACTGACCATGGCGCCCCTGCCCTGCAGCGAAGCGCGTGGCGCCTTCGAGCGCATCAGGAATGCGCGCCTTGCCGCGCTGCCACTCCTGCAACAGCGCCTGGCCCAGCGGCAGATCCCACTGGGCCAGCGCGCTGTGGCGGTCGGCGCGCAGGGTGGCTTGCGGGAAGGCCGCGAGTTGCCGCGCGAGGCTGATGGCGGCGTCGCGCGCCTGCCCGGTGGGCACCACGCGGTTGGCGAGGCCCATCTGCAGCGCCTCGGGTGCCTTCACCTGGCGGCCGGTGAGGATCAGGTCCATGGCGTGGCCCATGCCGATCAGGCGCGGCAGGCGCACGGTGCCGCCGTCGATCAGCGGCACGCCGAAGCGGCGGCAGTAGACGCCGAAATACGCGTCGTCCTCCATCACCCGCATGTCGCACCACAGGGCCAGCTCCATGCCGCCGGCCACGGCCGCGCCGCTCACCGCTGCGATGACCGGTTTGGAGAGTTGCAGGCGCGACGGACCCATCGGACCCAGGGCGCGCGGGTCGTCGGCGTTGAAGTCAAGATCGAGGTCGACCGTTTCACCTTGGGCGGCGAGGCGAGCGCCGTGTTGCAAGTCCCATCCGGCGCAGAAGTGACCGTTGGCGCCGTGGAACACCGCGACCTTGGCGGTGGCATCGTCTTCAAACGCGAGGAAGGCGGCGTGCAGGGCGCGGGCGGTGGGGCTGTCCACCGCGTTGCGCACCTCGGGGCGGTTCAGCGTGACGATCCAGATATCGTCTTGTTGTTCGGTGGTGACGGCGGTCATTCCCACCACCCCACACGCGGCGTGTTGAGCGCTTTCTCCAGTTCGTCGCTGGTCACTTCAATGTCCATTCTCAACAAGGCCCCCGCCATGGACTTGCCGAGGTTGTCCAGCCGCAAATTGCGCGCACCACCCCCCTGCAGCGCGCCACGCAACACGTACTTGAGCGCCAGGAGGTTGGGCAGCGCCCAGGCGTCCACCTCGCCGGGCAGCCAGGGCGCAAAGTGGGCCTGCAC
>NZ_JAOASO010000068.1 GCF_030158645.1 Hydrogenophaga sp.
CCCCTGGTCAAAATTCAATCGGCACAGCTGGTCAATATTCCATCGGCGCCAACAGGCTTGAGTTCATCCGCGCTCGGGAAGATGCTGACCTCGGGATCGGGCGCGCGTTCCTCCGGGTACAGCTCATACAAATTCTTGGCATGTGGATAGCGCTGAAGCCTGGCCACAAGGTTGTTGTGAACCTCAACTGGCAAGCGGATCTGAATCCGATGGGCCGACAAGATGCACCCAGGAAGTGCCTTGCCAGCTTGGTTGACGGCGATGCTCAGATCCAGTTCGATCACGCCCCGCACAACATCTATATAGGAGAGGCCGTCCGGTCGAGGAGCCGCCCCAAGCTCGAGCAAGGGCGCAACTTCTGCAGAAAGTCCCGTGCGCAGAACTGCGAGTCCAACCATCCCCTTGAGGGTGTCTCGCTTCAGCTCCCCGGCAATCGCATTGGCGGCCAACTGAAACTGGGATTGCGGCAGGAGGCGGTGGTCCAATGCGCCAGCGACATGGGAAGCCTTCGTGTTGAGTGCGGAGCACAGCACCTGCGAACGAATCCGCTCGGTTGCTGTTTGAGGCGGCCTCGGCGTGTTTCCCCCGTACATGCGGACCACGTCGCGCCAATATCGCCTAAGCGTGTAGAGGCAGTTGACTGACGTATCGCCCTCAGGAACGTTTTCCCAAAGCAGGTGATGCAACTGCTCCTCTGAAAGCGGATCGAAGCTGTTCAATTGAACGAGGTCTTTCGCAAGACTGTCTGATACTGGCTTCTTGAGGTGCAAGGCACGCAGAACCGCACACGCGGCGAGAACCAAAACTGCCTCGTTGGTGCAGTCGCTGAACCCCAGGCTTGCAAACGCGACCCAGGCAGGATGCTTGGACTTCTTGCCGTCGAGCCGAGAAGGTGAGGAGCCGTGGGAGGAATCGAAGGTACCTATCAGGCTGTCTCGAAACCCCTCCGCGTCCCTCAGCAGAGCAGGGATCCGTGGGTCTGGATCTTTCAGAAGCACCATGACAAGTTGCAGTCCACCAAATAACGTCCGGACTACTTCGAGGGTGCAAGGGGCATCGTGGGGCGCCTTCAGGTACTGGACCAGTCTTTCGTGAAGATCGTTGGTGTTGGCGCTTGCGGTTGTGATCAGTCCTGCAGTCGAGCTGCTCGTAATGTCCCGCAAGGGTGAGGGCCTTGAGTGAAGCTCGGTGTTCATTGGCTTCCCTCCATTTGAAAGAGGCACATAAATATGGGCGTGGCCGGAACACATCTGTCGTGTGTTGCTGTCCCTTTTGACGCGTCCGCTTGAGCCTCGAAAGGACAGACGTGCTTCCATGAATGCGCGTGGTTGTGCTCAGCAGTTGGCTCGGCGTGTGATCTTGAGAAGCGATGGGATGTGCTCATGGGGTTGATGCCTCAGGTGGAAGTACCGTCCAGTACCGTCCTCAAAAGTTTCGACAGGCGCTTTGAAAACTTTAGGAGAACTTAAACTGACCGCGAGGTGATATCACTTACACCCAAAGTTAGGGTTCGGGCGAGGCCGAATCTAGTTGAGGCTTCTTTTATGAAGTCATCGCTTTTGGGTGTGACTTCATGAGTGCGGCATACGCTTCCAGAACGTTGAGCGTTTGGCAGCAGTCCAGTGGATGAAGCGTGGCGACTTGGTCGCATGCCTAAAGGCAACGCATGTTCGACTGTGTCGACGGTTGTGACCCGTTTGTGAACTCTTGCTTCGCCTTGCTTGTACGGCGGCCAGAGTCGCACGCTCGCCTTGTTCGCCAAAGGCAAGCGGACCGATCAATGGAGAAGAGCTTCAACGGTGCGCCGGGTGACACGAGGGTCCACCCATGCTTTTCCTGCCGCTGACGAACTGGTAGGCCTTTCGAGATCCACCTAATGAGGACGGCGAAGGCATTTCGAGTGCAGTTTTGGCTGGCTCGCTTCGGGTAGAGTTAGTCCCATCGCCACTACCCAACAGTCACAAGTTACTCTGCTAGACTGTGGTCTCTTAGGTGGAAGTTTGGCGCACCAAGATGACAGAAGATGCGGGTTGGTGTTCCATGTATCCAACCGTTGTCAGATGTGGATTCTTAGGTATCGCCGTAAGTGGTTGTTTTGGATTAGGTTTTTCTTTTGCAGTGTTTCCATCAACGATTGAGGCCTACTGAATTCGTTGAATGCCAATGCGTGTACACAGCAGAAAGTCCCGTCTCATAACCCAAAGGTCGCAAGTTCAAATCTTGCCCGCGCAACCAACCAGATCAAGCATTCGCTTGGCAACGAAGCCCTCGGAAACGAGGGCTTTTTTGTTTCTTGCTGCAGAGCGTGCCACGGGTTGGTCGGCAGCTGCCCGATGCGGCGGGCGCCGGATGGTGAGCTCACCTCACGTTCACAGTTGGCCGGTCTCCCGGTACCGGTCGCGCATCTTGCTGTCGACGGCGGCGTTGAAGGAGATCGGTGCGAGCAGCGTGGTCACCACGCCCATCAGCACCAGCACCGAAAACATCCCTTGGCCGATGAAGCCGCGCTCCAGTGCAATGCTGGCGACCACCAGTTCCATCGCGCCACGTCCGTTCAGAATGAAGCCCAGCCCCAGTGCTTCCCGATGGGACATGCCGATGGCCCTTCCACCGAGCCAGCCGGCCAGCACTTTGGAGAGGATGGCAGCGCCCAGCACCGCGGCGACGAAGGCAACATCGCTCAACGCGGACATCTGGAACTCCAACCCGAGGTAGGCGAAGAACACGGGGGCGAGGAAGCCTCCGGTGATCGAACTGATCGTGCGACGGAGCTCGGCGTAGCGTGCTGGCATGAAATGGCGTTTGTCCAGCAGCAAGGCCCCGAAGAACGCACCGATCACGAAGTGAAAGCCCAGGCTTTCGCTGAGCGATCCGAAAGCCAGCACGAAAACGATGACGATGCCGAACACGGCTTCGGGCCCGAACAGTGCGGCCAATTTTTCCGGTCCCGCTGCGACGTCAATGCCGCGGCGATCCATCACATTGAGCAGCGCGTTCAAGCCGAGCACGGCCAGTGTCAACACCAGCAACTTGAGTGTGACCAGGCCGCCGGTCGACAGGATGGCGGCCCAGCTCGTCTGGGCGGGCAGCGCCAACAGCACGCCCAGAATGAACAAGGCCAGGATGTCGTTGATCACAGCGGTCGAGACCGCGTAACGGCCGATCGCGGTCTGGAGCAAGCCCATCTCGTCGAGCATCTTCACCGCAACGGGCATCGCTGTGATCGAGATGCACAAGCCCAGGAAGATGATGCGCATCGTGTCCTGGTCGAAAGCCCACGCGACCGCCGCGCCAGCGCAGAAAGGGAGACAGAAGGCGACCATGGCGATGATGAGGCCACGCCCGCGCATCGCGGCCTGAACGTCCTTGAAGCTCATTTCCAGGCCAGCGTCCAGCACCACCAGGAAAATCGCCAGAGACGCGATGCCGGAGAGGGCGGGATTGGGCTCGACAAACCCCAGAACCGCTGGCCCGAGCAGGATGCCCGCCAGCATCTCGCCGACGATCGCTGGCTGGCCCCAGCGGGTGAACAGGTGCCCCAGCACGCGCGCGAGCACGATCAGTGTCAGCAAGCTCGTCAGTATCTGCATGGTGGTCCCTGGGTGGCGTGTGCGGTCGCGCTCAAGTGTCGCTCACCTAGCCGTTGTTTCCGACCCCGGGTGTGGCTGGCCCTGGCTGATCAAGAAACCCGCGGGGATGCTGCCGCGCGCTGTGTGCCGCAGAGTCCCTGCGTGGGCCTGCCACCGGCCCGCAGCGGCTAACCCACCCCGGGTTGGTCGCGCAGCGTGACGCCCTCGGCATCCTTCACGGTGACGCGCACGGGAATGGCCTGGCGCACGCTTTGGGTGACGGTGCAGAAGTCCTCGAACTGCGCCAGGGCACGGTCGAGGTGCTCCAGCGAGCCCGCCGCCACCCCGAGTGTGATGGTGGCGTGGATGCCCAGGATCCGCAGCCTGTTGTCTGTGTTTCGCCCCACCTCGGCCTGCACGTCGCAGCGCAAGGGATCGGGCGCCTGCTTGAACTTGCGCAGTGCAAACAGCAGCGAATCGCTGAGACAGTTGCCCACCGATGCGCACAGCAACTGGGCGGGCGAGGGACCCGCGCCCTGGCCCAGCGGTGCAGGCTCGTCGGCAATCAATGCCGGGATGTCGTCGCCGAAGCGGATCTCGAAACGGTAGTCGGCCTGCTGCTGCAGCGAAACGGTGGTGGTGGTCATGGTGTCGTCTGGGGTGGGTGTGGGCTTGCTCAGAGCGCGTTGAGTGGAATCTTGAGGTAGGCCACGCCGTTGTCCTCCTTGGGCGGCAGTTCACCGGCGCGGATGTTGACCTGCACCGACGGCAGGATCAGCGTGGGCATCTCCAGCGTGGCTTCGCGCTTCGTGCGCATGGCCACGAACTCGTCTTCGCTCACGCCGTCGTGCACGTGGATGTTCTTCGCGCGTTGTTCGGCCACCGTCGTCTCGAAGGCCACCGGCCGGTCGGCGGGCGGGTAGTCGTGGCACATGAAGAGCCGCGTCTCGGGCGGCAGGCTCAGCAGCTTGCGGGTGGAGGCGTAGAGTGCACGGGCGTCGCCGCCGGGGAAGTCGCAGCGTGCTGTGCCCACGTCGGGCATGAACAGCGTGTCGCCCACGAACACCGCGTCCCCGAAACGGTAGGCCGCGCAGGCTGGGGTGTGGCCGGGCACGAACATCACTTCACCCGACAAGGCACCCAGCGGGATGGCCTCACCTTCCTGGAACAGGTGGTCGAACTGCGAGCCGTCCTGCTTGAAGCCGGGCTCCAGGTTGAAGACCCCTTTGAAGACCTTCTGCACCTGGGTGATGTTGCCGCCGATGCCGATCTGTCCACTCAGCCGGGCTTTCAAGTACGGCGCGGCCGAGAGGTGGTCGGCGTGCGCGTGGGTTTCCAGGATCCATTTCACCTTCAAGTCGTTGTCGCGCACGTAGGCGATCACCTGGTCGGCCGAAGCGTGCTGCGTGCGGCCCGATTTCGGGTCGTAGTCGAGCACCGAATCGATGATGGCCGCTTCGCTGCCCGGGCCGTTGTGAACCACGTAGGTCACGGTCCAGGTGGCGGGATCGAACAGGCCGTGCACCTGGGGCGGGGTGTTGGTGGTGGACAGGGTTGTCATGAAAGCCTCCTTTAAATAAGCTGATAACAATATATTGACAAACATAATGTATGTCAATATATTCTCACCATTCAACAAGGTTGCGCTGCGCAGCCTCAACGATCGAGAAGGAAACATCGATGAAAAACGCTGTGATGGACCTCAAAGACATGCAGTCGGCTGCGGACCGGGCCTGCCGCCTGATGAAGGTGCTGTCCAACCCGGACCGGTTGTTGATCCTGTGCCAGCTCTCTCAGGGTGAACGCCGCGTGGGCGAGCTGGAAGCGTTGCTCGGCATCGTGCAACCCACCTTGTCGCAGCAGCTCACCGTGCTGCGCGACGAGGACCTGGTCAGCACGCGCCGCGAAGGCAAGAACATCCATTACGCGCTGACCAGCCCGCGGGCGCTGGCCGTGATGCAGGTGCTGTACGACCAATTTTGTGTTTCCGAGAAGGAGTGAGTCATGACGATCGATTGGGCCAATTTCACGCCATGGGCTTCGCTGTCCGGCGGCATCCTGCTGGGCGCGGCCTCGGCGTTCTTCATCCTGGTCAGTGGCCGGGTGCTGGGCATCAGCGGCATCCTGGGGGGGCTGCTGCCGCCCAAGGTGGGCGACGCCGGTTGGCGCATCGCCTTCCTGCTGGGCATGCTGGCCGCGCCGCTGGTGTACGGCCTGCTGGCACCCGCCGGATTCGTCAAGGCGCCCACCATCGACGCGGGTTTTGCCACCATCGTGGCCGCCGGCTTGCTGGTGGGGCTGGGCACGCGTTACGGCTCGGGCTGCACCAGCGGTCACGGCGTGTGTGGTCTCTCGCGCCTGTCGCCGCGTTCCCTGGTGGCCACACTGGCCTTCATGGGCGCGGGCTTTGCCATGGTCTTCGTGCTTCGCCACGTTCTTTGAGGAACCACCCATGAACCGCATCACCGAATTTTTTGTGGGCCTGCTCTTTGGTCTGGGCCTGTTGCTCTCCGGCATGACCGACCCGGCCAAGGTGCTGGGCTTCCTGGACCTGTTCGGCACCTGGGACCCGTCGCTGGCCTTCGTCATGGGGGGCGCCATCGCCGTGGGCTTCTTCGCTTTTGCATTGGCGCGCAAGCGCACCACCAACTTCCTTGGTGGCGCCTTGCACCTCCCCAAGGCCACCCAGATCGACCAGCGCCTGGTGCTCGGCGGTCTGACCTTTGGCGCGGGCTGGGGTCTGGCCGGTTTCTGTCCCGGCCCGGGCATCGTGTCCATGGCCTCGGGTGAGGTGAAGGCCGCGGTGTTCGTGGCGGCCATGCTCGTGGGCATGGTGCTGTACGAGGTGGCCGAGCGCACCTGGCACCGCCCACAAGCCGCGCATTGAAGCACCCGCCATGACCACACTCTGGCGCTGGCTGCCCTCGCTCCCCGTGCTGCAGTGGGGCCGCCAGTACAACCGCGACACGCTGCTCGGCGATGGCGTGGCGGCGCTCATCGTCACCGTCATGCTGATCCCGCAGAGCCTGGCTTACGCCATGCTCGCCGGCCTGCCGCCCGAGGTGGGCCTGTACGCGAGCGTGGCCCCGCTGCTGCTCTACGCCGTGTTCGGCACCAGCCGCGTGCTCGCCGTGGGCCCGGTGGCGGTGGTCTCGCTCATGACGGCCGCGGCCATCGGCCAGCACGCCGTGGCCGGCACGCCCGAATACTGGGCGGTGGCGATCACGCTGGCCTTTCTCTCGGGCGCCCTGTTGCTGCTCATGGGGGTGTTGCGGCTCGGTTTCCTCGCCAATTTTTTGAGTCACCCGGTCATCTCGGGCTTCATCTCGGCCTCGGGCTTGCTGATTGCGGCCAGCCAGCTCAAGACCCTGATGGGCGTGAAGGCCGAAGGCCACAACCTGCTCGAACTCGGCCAGTCGCTGATCGCGCAGCTGGGCCGCACCCACTTGCTCACGCTGGCCATCGGTGTGTCCACCGTGGCGTTTCTGTTCTGGGTGCGCAGCGGCCTCAAGCCCTTGCTGGTGCGCATCGGCTTTCAAGCCCGCGCGGCCGACGTGATCGCCAAGACCGGGCCGGTGGCGGCCATCGTGGTCACGGCTTTGCTCACCTGGGCCCTGCAGTGGCAGGGCCAGGGCGTGAAGATCGTGGGCACGGTGCCGCAGGGCCTGCCCCCGCTGACCTTGCCGCTGTTCGATCTGGGCCTGTGGCAATCGCTGCTGGTGCCCGCGCTGCTCATCAGCGTGGTGGGGTTTGTGGAGTCGGTGTCGGTCGGCCAGACGCTGGCGGCCAAGCGGCGCCAGCGCATCGAGCCAGACCAGGAACTCGTGGCGCTGGGCGCGAGCAACCTGGGCGCGGCTTTCACCGGCGGCTTCCCGGTCACCGGTGGGTTCGCGCGCTCGGTGGTCAATTTCGACGCGGGAGCGCAGACCCCTGCGGCCGGCGTGTTCACGGCCATCGGCATCACGCTGGCCTCGCTCTTTCTCACGCCCGCGTTGTATTACCTGCCGCAGGCCACGCTGGCGGCCACCATCGTGGTGGCTGTGCTCTCGCTGGTGGATGTCAGCATCTTTCGCAAGACCTGGGCCTACTCCAAGGCCGACTTTGCTGCTGTGCTCGCCACCCTGCTGGTCACGCTGCTGCAAGGTGTGGAGCTCGGTCTGGTGGTGGGGGTGGCGGTGTCGCTGGCGCTGTACCTGCACCGCACCAGCCGCCCGCACATCGCCGAAGTGGGGCGGGTGCCGGGCACCGAACATTTCCGCAATGTGTTGCGCCACGCGGTGGTGGTGAGCCCGCAGGTGCTCGGTTTGCGGGTGGACGAGAGCCTGTACTTCGCCAACTCGCGTGCGCTCGAAGACCGCATCAACGACGCCGTGGCTTCCCGCCCTGCGCTCAAACACGTGGTGCTGCAATGCTCGGCCATCAACGACATCGACGCCAGTGCGCTGGAGAGCCTCGAAACCATCAACCACCGCCTGCGCGAGGCTGGCGTGCAACTGCACCTGAGTGAAGTGAAGGGGCCGGTGATGGACCGGCTGCGGCGCACCCACCTGCTGCAAGACCTCGGCGGTCGGGTGTTCCTGACGCACTTCCAGGCCATTGATCAACTCGCTCCCGAGGTGGCTCACGCGTAAACTCGCCCGTCAACTCTAAGGAACACCGCCATGGGCGCGCAGTGGAAAGCAAAACACAAGGATCTGGCGGCCAACGCCAAGGGCAGGCTGTTCGGCAAGCTGGCCAAGGACATCATGATCGCCGCGCGCCACGGTGCCGATCCGGCGGCCAACTCGCGGTTGCGGCTGGTCGTGGAGCAGGCGCGCAAGGTCTCCATGCCCAAGGAGACACTGGACCGCGCGATCAAGAAAGGCGCCGGTCTCACGGGCGAAACCGTTCATTTCGAACATGTGATGTACGAAGGCTTTGCACCGCACCGCGTGCCGGTCATGGTCGAGTGCCTGACCGACAACGTGAACCGCGCGGCGTCCGACATGCGGGTGCTGTTCCGCAAAGGTCAGCTCGGTACCTCGGGTTCGGTCTCCTGGGACTTTGACCACCTGGGCATCATCGAGGCAGAGGCCGCCGCGAAGGGCGCCGACCCGGAGCTGGCCGCCATCGAAGCCGGCGCGCAGGACTTTCATCCCGCCGACGACGAGGGCGTGGTGGTGTTCCTCACCGACCCCACCGACCTCGACCTCGTGAGCCGGGCGTTGCCGGCGCAGGGTTTCACCGTGCTGTCGGCCAAGCTGGGTTACAAGCCCAAGAACCCGATCGACCCAGGCAGCCTGAGCGCCGAGCACCTGGAAGAGGTGGAGGCGTTTCTCGCGGCGCTGGACGCCAACGAAGACGTGCAGAACGTGTTTGCCGGTCTGGGAGCCTGATCCATGAACACCCGTCACATCGAACAGGCCGACGAGCCCGTGCCCGGCCAGTCCTCGCCGCTCCTCTACAACCTCGTGTACTGCAGCCGTGCCACCGAGGGCGTGGACGCGGCCGCGGTGAACCAGATCATCGAAACCTCGCGGCGGTACAACCCGGCGCGCAGCATCACCGGCCTGCTGGTGTTCGGCAGCGGCATTTTCTTTCAGTGGCTCGAAGGTCCGCGCGACAGCGTGCTGGCCCTTCTGGCGCTGCTCAAGAAAGATCCCCGGCACCACACCGTGGTGCTGCTGACCTCGGGCGAAGAAGTGCGTGAGCGCTTGTTTCCCGACTGGGACATGGAGCTGGTCACAGCGGATGCCGTGCGCGACGTGCTGGTGGATGCTTTGGAAAGCGCCCAGGACCCGAAGAACGCCGAATCGTTGCGCGAGCTGCTGCAGCAGCTCGACGAGGGCCTGCTTGGCGGGCCCTCCCAGGACTGAGTTCCGTCAGCCCCGCAGCAGCGCCTCGTAGTCCCGACGCGTCGCGGGAGCCACCGAGGCCACCAGCTGCGCGTGAGGCGTCTGGTGGCGCATCAGCGTGCGGGCGGACGCCGTGGCCAGCGACCGGCAAAACCAGTGGCAGGTGTGCTGCATCAGCAGCAGTTCGGCCGACATGGTGTAGGCCTTGTCGCGCGGCGAGCGGTTGAGATGGTTGCCGGCAGCGTCGGCCAGACCTCTTGCATGAATGCGGAAGGCCTCGCGAACGTCGAAGGTGGCCTTGGGGAACAGGCGGTCGGCAAAGGGCAGCGCCACGCCCAGCTGGCTCACCCGGGTCTGCGCTTCGTCGAGCCGGGAGAACTCGACCGCAAAACTGCCGAACTGCTGCGCCACCGAGCGCTCGGCCGCGTCCAGCATGTTCAAGATCTGCTCGCGCCGTTCGGGGTCTTCTTCGCCCAACGCGCGCAAGTACCCCTGCGTGAGCGTCTCCATCAGGGCCTCGATCTGGTATTTGCCCAGAAAGCTGCCCAGCAGGGCAATGCGGCGGCGTTGCTCGCCTGCGCGCAGAAGCCACACCCCCGAGACCACCAGCATCACCAGAATCAGCGCATCCATCGAAAGTCCATCACCCATCGGTTGCCCCGGCGGGGCGTTGTTGTGGCCATTCCCGAGTGGCCCGGCGGGCCGATGGGGAGGACAGAGTGTAGTGACGCCATCCGCCCCCCTTGGTGCGAGAATGCAAAGCCCGGCAGCCGGGGCTGGCGATTCGCCACGCCGTTGCTGCCACACTCCTGGGAACCTTCGAGTCTCACTGCCCATGCTGCGTTCCCTTCCCTACATCTTGCTCATTGCTGCGGGCATCGCTGCGTGCCTGCTCGCCTTCTCGTGGCTGATGTCGGTGATGTTCGGGCGCCACCTCGGGGTTGGCGAGCTGGCCGTGGCCTGTGTGCTGCTGCTGGGTGCAACGGGTGGTGCGGTGAGCGTGTGGCGCAGCCGCAGCCGCCGCAAGATCGAGGACATGCGCGACTCCGCGCTCTGGTGAGCGGCTGAGCGGCTGAGCGGTCGGGCGCTGTGGCGGTGTCCACGCATCTCGACACCAGCGCCCGGTCGGCACACACAATTCAGACACACACACGGCGCACACTCAACGGCCTTGCTGGTTGGAGGTCGTCATGGTTGCGCAGATTCGTGTGGGGTTGTCGGTGGCGTTGATGCTGCTGTTGTCGGGGCCGGTTCACGCCGACGCATTGCAGTGCCGCGGCGGCACGGTGCAAGAGGGCGACACGCGCGCATCGTTGCTGCAGAAGTGCGGCCCTCCCCAACTGCAGGACAGCTTCTGCGCGCCGGTGTTCCAGAACAAATCGCTGGTGCCCACGCCGCCGGGGAGCAGCGCAGCCCCCTGCGAGCAGATCGACGACTGGACCTACGACCGCAGCCCCGGCCGGCCATCGACCACGGTGCGCCTGCGTGCCGGCGCCGTGCAATCCATTCGGCCCCAGAACCCGCCGCGTTGAACGCGGCGGCCCCGCGTGTTCAGGCCTGGATGCGGAAGCTGCCCACCATGTCGGCCAGGCGCCTGGCTTGTTCGCGCAGGCTCTCGGCCGCCGCCGCACTTTCTTCCACCAACGCTGCGTTTTGCTGGGTCATCTGGTCCAGGCGTCCCACGGCGATGTTGACCTCGCCGATGCCCTGACTCTGCTCGCTGGCCGATGCGGTGATGTCGCC
>NZ_JAOASO010000069.1 GCF_030158645.1 Hydrogenophaga sp.
CACGGTGGCGTGTTCGAAGAGTTCGATGTTCTGGAACGTGCGCGCGATGCCGAGGCTGGCAATCTGGTGCGGCGCCTGGTCGGTCAGGCGCAGCATGCCGTCGGGCCCGGCGTAGTCGATGGTGCCGGTGGTGGGTGTGTAGATGCGGCTGATCAGGTTGAACACCGTCGTCTTGCCCGCGCCGTTGGGGCCGATGAGGGTGAACACCTCGCCGCGCTTCACGTCGAAGCTCACGTTGTTCACCGCGAGCACGCCGCCGAAGCGCACGCTCAGACTTTTCGCCGAGAGAAGGATGTCGTTCATGGTGTTCACTTCAGACGGTCGGACTTTTGGAAGCTCTTCTGCCGCTTGAACATGCCCTTGCGATAGAACGGGAACAGCTGGAAATACGCGCGGATCTTGAGCCAGCGGCCATACAGGCCCATGGGCTCGAACAGCACAAACGCGATCAGCACCAGGCCGTACACCGTCCCCTGCAGGCCGGCCGCCTGGCCAATGGCCGCGGGCAGGAAGTCTTTGCCCAGCGCAATGAGTTGCGGCATCACGATGAGGAAGATCGCGCCGAGAAATGCGCCGTGGATCGAGCCCAGCCCGCCGATCACCACCATGAGCAGCAGGTCGATCGACTGGATGATGCTGAACTGCTCGGGCGAGAGGAACTGGATCTTGTGCGCGTACAGCGCGCCACCGATGCCGGCGAGGGCGGCCGAGAGCGCGAAGCTCATGGTCTTGTAGCGCGCCAGTTGAATGCCCATGCTCTGCGCGGAAATCTCCGAATCGCGGATGGCGACGAACGCGCGCCCGGTGCTGGATCGCATGAGGTTGGCAATGGCCAGCGTGGCCAGCACCGTGACCACCAGGCACAAAAAGTAGAACTCGTTGGTGGACTCCAGCTCCCAGCCGAAGAGCGCCGGTGCATTGACCACCAGACCCGAGTTGCCGCCGGTCACGTGTTCCCAGCGCGCCATGATTTCTTCCACGATGAAACCAAACGCCAGCGTGGCCATGCCGAGGTAGATGCCCTTCACCCGCAGCGCCGGCAAGCCCACCACCATGCCCACCGCGGCCGAGAGCAAACCCGCGCAGGCCAGCGCCAGCGGAAACGGAATGCCCGCGTTGACCATGATGGCCTGCGTGTACGCGCCCACGCCCAGAAAGGCCGCGTGGCCGAGCGAGAAGAGGCCGGTGAAACCCGCCAGCAGCATCAGCCCGAGGCCGACGATGGAATAGATCAGCACGAAGGTGAGCTGGGCCAGCCAGTACTCCTGGATCACCCAGGGCGCGGCCACCAGAAAGAGCCCGAGCAGGCTGTACCAGAAGGTCTGCCCGCCGTGTTTGGCCAACCTGATGTCCTGGTTGTAGTCGGTCTTGAAAAGAAATCTCATGGTTCTCGATCAGTTGGGGTCAGAGCACGTCGCTGCGCGAGTGGTCTGACCCACAAGTCATCACACTTTCTTGCGCAGTTTTTCGCCAAAGAGGCCGTTGGGTTTGAGCACCAGCATGATCAGCACCACGATGTAGGGCGCCACGTCCTTGAAGCCTTCGGGCAGATAGAAGCCCGAGAACGCTTCGACGATGCCGATGATCAACCCGCCCACGATGGCGCCGGGCAGGCTGGTGAAGCCACCCACCACCGCCGCAGGAAAGGCCTTGAGGCCGATGAAGCCCATGTTGGCGTGCACGAAGGTGATGGGCGCGAGCAGCAGGCCTGCAATGGCGGCCACCGCAGCGGCCAGGCCCCACACCAGACCGTTGAGCCGTTTCACCGGAATGCCCATGTAGTAGGCCGCGAGCTGGTTTTGCGACGAGGCCTGCATGGCGATGCCGAGCTTGCTGTAGCGGAACATGGCAAACAGCCCCAGGCACAGCAGACCGGTCACGCCGATCACCACGATCTGTTCGGCCGAGACCACCAGACCGCCCATGCGCAACACCTGGCCGGCGTAGGGCACGGGCAGGGTGTGGGTGTCGGTGCCGATGTTGGGGATCATGGTGATGAGCCCGCGCAGCACGTAGCCCACACCGATGGTCAACATGACGATGGAGAAGGCAGGCTGCCCCAGGATGGGGCGCACCACCGCGCGTTCGAGCACCACACCAAAGAGGCCCATGGCGATGATGGCCGCGGGCACCGCGAGCCAGAAGGGCAGGCCCAGCACCGTCATGGCGGCCAGCGCAGCGAAAGCGCCCACCATCATCAGGTCGCCCTGCGCAAAGCTCACGGTTTCGGTCGCCTTGTAGATCAGCACGAAACCCAGGGCGATGAGTCCGTAGATACAGCCCTGGGCCGCACCGCTGATGAGCAGTTGCAGCAGTTGCACGCATGTCTCCTGTT
>NZ_JAOASO010000070.1 GCF_030158645.1 Hydrogenophaga sp.
CGGTGCTCGACCGCGGCTTCCTGTTCGGCGACGGCATCTACGAGGTGGTGCCGGTCTATGGGCGCGGCCTGTTCCGCTTCGACGAGCACATGGCGCGGCTCGACCGCAGCCTGGCCAAGGTGCGCATCGGCAATCCGCACAGCGCGACGGAATGGCTGGCGCGCTGCCGGCGCCTGATCGAGTCGCATGCGGTCGAAGACCAATTGATCTACATCCAGGTGACCCGCGGGGTGGCGTTGCGCGACCACGTGATGCCGACCGACATCGCGCCGACGGTCTTCATCATGGTCAGCGCGATGAAGCAGCCCAGCGCCGAACAGCGCCATCGCGGCGTGGCCTGCACGACCGCACGCGACTTCCGCTGGGAGCGCGGCGACATCAAGAGCATCTCGCTGCTCGGCAACGTGCTGGCGCGGCAGATGTCGGCCGATCACGGCGCGGTGGAGACCCTCCTGTTCCGCGACGGCTTCCTCACCGAGGCGGCGGCGTGCAATGTCTGGGTGGTGCACGAAGGCGCGGTGCTCGGTCCGCCGAAGAGCGAGCATGTGCTCGAAGGCATCCGCTACGAATTGATCCGCGAACTCTGCGACGACGTCGGCATCGCCTTCAACCTGCGTCCGATCTCCGAGGGCGAGGTGACGGCAGCCGACGAGCTGATGCTCAGCTCGGCCACCAAGGAGGTGCTGCCGGTGACCACGCTCGACGGCGAATCGGTCGGCCACGGCGCGGGCCGCGGCAAGCCCGGCCCGGTGTACGCGCAGCTCTACGCCGCCTACCAGCGCGCCAAGGCCGCGCAACGGATCTGAAGCGGCGAACCATGCAGAGCACGCCACCCGAACCCTCGCTGATCGAGTACCCGTCGCTGTTCCCGATCAAGGTGATGGGCGGCAACGTCGACGGTTTCACCGAGGCGGTGCTGGACGTGGCGCGGCGGTTCGATCCGATGCTCGATCCGGCGACCATCGAAACGCGGCCCAGCTCCGGCAACAAGTACCTGGCGATCACCGTCACGGTCACCGCGACGAGCCGCGAACAGCTCGACGACCTGTACCGGGCGCTCAGCTCGCATCCGCTGGTCAAGGTGGTGCTGTAGGCCGCGACCGTTGTCGATGACTGCACCGAAACTGGTCTGGCGGGGTCGGGTCGACGCGGCCGAGACGATCGAGGCGATGCGCGCCTGCGTCGATGCCCGCAACGCCGCGCCGGAGCCGACGCCCGACGAGATCTGGCTGTGCGAGCACGAGCCGGTCTACACCCAGGGCCTGGCCGGCAAGCCCGAGCACCTGCTCGACCCCGGAGGCATCCCGGTGATCCAGACCAACCGCGGCGGGCAGGTCACGTACCACGGCCCCGGCCAGGTGGTGGCGTACCCGCTGATCGACCTGAAGCGCCTGGGCATCTACGTCAAGGAGTACGTCTACCGGCTGGAGCACTGCGTGATCAAGACGCTGGAGAGCCACGGCGTCACCGGCCACCGGGTGCCGGGCGCGCCGGGCATCTACGTGCGGCTCGACGACCCGTTCGGCCACGCGCCGCTCGAGCCGGTGCCGCCGGCCGAGCGTCTGGGGGTCGCCGCGCCGGACCCGTTCCGGGGCCTGGGGAAGATCGCCGCGCTGGGCATCAAGGTGAGCCGGCACCACGCGTACCACGGCGTGGCGCTGAACGTGGCGATGGACCTGAGCCCATTCCAGCGCATCAACCCCTGCGGGTATGCCGGGCTGGCGACGGTCGATCTGGCTACACTGGGCGTGCACGTCGACGTAGCGTCGGTGTCGCGTCAGTTGGGCGCCCGGTTGGCCGAGCACCTGAGCCCCTGACCCCTCCGGCAGCCTGCGCTGCGAGCACCCCCCTTTGAAAGTCCACGATGTCGACCGATTCCGTGACCCGAGTTGCCTCCGACGCGTCCGCCTACGACGCCAGCGCCAAGCAGAAGTCGCAGGCGAAGACCGCGCGCATCCCGATCAAGATCGTGCCGGCCGAAACGCTGAAGAAGCCCGACTGGATCCGCGTCAAGGCCGGCTCGCCGAGCACCCGCTTCTACGAGATCAAGCAGATCCTGCGCGAGCACCAGCTGCACACCGTGTGCGAGGAAGCCTCGTGCCCGAACATCGGCGAATGCTTCGGCAAGGGCACGGCCACCTTCATGATCATGGGCGACAAGTGCACGCGGCGCTGCCCGTTCTGCGACGTCGGCCACGGCCGTCCCGACCCGCTGGACGCCAACGAGCCGCTCAACCTCGCGAAGACGATCGCGGCCT
>NZ_JAOASO010000071.1 GCF_030158645.1 Hydrogenophaga sp.
CGGCGGCATGACCCGCATGCCCAAGGTGCAGGAGAAGGTGAAGGAGTTCTTCGGCAAGGAGCCACGCAAGGACGTGAACCCCGACGAAGCCGTGGCCGTGGGTGCTGCCATCCAGGGCCAGGTGCTCTCGGGTGACCGCAAGGACGTGCTGCTGCTCGACGTGACCCCGCTGAGCCTGGGCATCGAGACCATGGGCGGCGTCATGACCAAGATGATCCAGAAGAACACCACGATCCCGACCAAGTTCGCGCAGACCTTCTCGACCGCCGAAGACAACCAGCCGGCCGTGACCATCAAGGTGTTCCAGGGCGAGCGTGAGATCGCCTCCGGCAACAAGCTGCTGGGCGAGTTCAACCTCGAAGGCATCCCGGCGTCGCCGCGCGGCATGCCGCAGATCGAGGTGTCGTTCGACATCGATGCCAACGGCATCCTGCACGTGGGCGCCAAGGACAAGGGCACCGGCAAGGAAAACAAGATCACCATCAAGGCGAACTCGGGCCTCTCTGAAGCCGAGATCCAGCAGATGGTGAAGGACGCCGAGCTCAACGCCGCCGACGACAAGAAAAAGGTCGAACTCGTGCAGGCGCGCAACCAGGCCGAGGCCATGGTGCACAGCGTGAAGAAGAGCCTGGGCGAACACGGCGACAAACTCGAAGCCGCCGAGAAGGAAGCCATTGAAGCCGCCTTGAAAGACGCGGAAGAAGCGGCCAAGGGCGAGGACAAGGAAGCCATCGAAGCCAAGACCGAAGCGCTGATGACCGCGAGCCAGAAGCTGGGCGAGAAGGTGTACGCCGCCTCGCAGGCCGAGCAGGCCGCCACCGCGAATGCGGAGAGCGCCTCGCAAGGCAGCAGCAAGGCGAACGACGACGATGTGGTCGACGCCGAAGTCAAGGAAGTGAAGAAGTCCTGATCGGCTGAGCCCTTTCGATCATCCGCCGCGTCAGGGCAACCTGCCGCGGCGTTTGTGTTCCAACCGAACCCCAAACACCATGGCCAAACGCGACTTTTACGAAGTGCTGGGCGTCCCCAAGAACGCCGGCGACGAAGAAATCAAGAAGGCGTATCGCAAGCTCGCGATGAAGCACCACCCCGACCGCAACCAGGGCGATGCGGCCAAGGCGGCGGAAGAGCGCTTCAAGGAGGCGAAAGAAGCCTACGAGATGCTGTCCGACCCGCAGAAGAAAGCGGCGTACGACCAGTACGGCCACGCCGGTGTGGATCCGAACCTGCGCGGTGGCGCGGCCGGCGCTGAAGGCTTTGGCGGCTTCTCCGAGTCGTTCGGCGACATCTTTGGCGACATCTTCGGTGGCGCGCGCGGCCAGCGCAGCGGCCGCCAGGTTTACCGTGGCGCCGACCTGTCGTACGCCATGGAAATCTCGCTCGAAGAAGCGGCCGGCGGCAAGGACACGCAGATCCGCATCCCGAGCTGGGACGACTGCGAAACCTGCAGCGGCACCGGCGCCAAGCCCGGCACCAGCGTGAAGACCTGCAGCACCTGCCACGGCCAGGGCTCGGTGCAGATGCGCCAGGGTTTCTTCAGCGTGCAGCAGACCTGCCCGCAGTGCAGCGGCACCGGCAAGCTCATTCCCGAGCCCTGCACCACCTGCCACGGCCAGGGCAAGATCAAGAAGCAGAAAACGCTGGAGATCAAGATCCCCGCCGGCATCGACGACGGCCAGCGCATCCGCAGCACCGGCAACGGCGAACCCGGCCAGAACGGCGGACCTTCGGGCGACCTCTACATCGAAGTGCGCCTGCGCAAGCACGACATCTTCGAGCGCGAGGGCGACGACCTGCACTGCCAGGTGCCGGTGAGCATGACGGTGGCCGCACTCGGTGGCGAGATCGACGTGCCCACGCTCGCGGGCAAGGCCACCATCGACCTGCCCGAAGGCACCCAGAGCGGCAAGACCTTCCGCCTGCGCGGCAAGGGCGTCAAAGGGGTGCGCAGCAGCTACCCCGGCGACCTGTACTGCCACGTGGCGGTGGAAACCCCGATCAAGCTCACGGAGCACCAGCGCAAGCTGCTCAAGGAGCTGGACGAGTCGTTCAAGAAGGGTGGCCACAAGCACAGCCCGAACGACAAGGGCTGGTTCGAGAAGGCGAAGTCGTTCTTCAGCTGAGGGCGGTTTTCCCCCTGAAAAAAGCGACGCCGTGGCGTCGCTTTTTTCTTGCGGTGTTCCACCTAGCGCTGCTGCGCGCGGCGAGCACCCCAAATCGCCAAACCCACCAGCAGCCAGAGCACCAAGGCCACCGCCGCGTACACGTATTCGCTCCCCGCGTGGTGAACCACCAGTCCGTCGAAATGCTGGCCCTCTTCGTTATACGGCATGCGCGCTTTGGCCCACGCCCAGGCCGACACCAACGCGGCGGGAACGGCCAGCAGCACGGCCAACAGCCCCAAGGCCATCGCCAGGGTTCGGACTCGGCTGCGCGGTTTCATGGGGATCTTCTCCTGTGGTGGTGCTCTCGAGGGTGCTCCCGCACTGTATCGGGCTCGCGCCCGCGCCCCTATCTCCCTCATTGTCAACATCGATTGGCCTGAATCGATAGTTTTTGTCAAACTCTCGACTTCCGAGACCACCCGCAGGCACCCCATGACCGCCCTCATTCGACAAGTCCGCCCCGTCTGGGCCCAACTGCAGGAGTTCGATCTGCAGGTGCCCGCCCACGCGCTGCGCAACGCGCTCCTGGCCTTGGGCGCTGGCCTGCTGGTGATGGCGGGCCTGGCCGCGCTGAGCACCTTCTGGGCGCCCACCCGCGCGTGGTGGACGGCCGCCGAGAACGGCAGCGCCATGGCCGCCGGTGTGCAGGCCTCGCTGCTCGCAGCGGTGGCCACGGCCGTGGGTGCGCTGCCGGTGTTTCTGGTGCAGCGGGTGAGCAAGTTGCAGGAGGCGGCTCTGATGTCGTTCTCGGCCGGCATCATGCTGGCCGCGGCCATCTTTGCCTTGCTGCTGCCCTCGCTGGAGGCCGGACGCACGCTGCTGGCCGGCATGACCGGCGCGGCCACGGGCGCCGCCGCGCTCAGCGGCGTGGGTCTGATGCTGGGCATGGGCCTGATGCTGGCGATCGACCGCTTCACGCCGCACGAACACGCGGTGCTGCCCCCGGCGGCGCTCGGCCACACCGGGGCCTGGGGCGCGCAGCCCGACAACGCCGCGGTGCAACGCGCCAAGCTGATGGTGCTGGCCATCCTGATTCACAACGTGCCCGAAGGCCTGGCGGTGGGCGCAGCCTACGCCGGGGTGGACGGTGCGGGTGGCACGCAGGCGGGCGCTTCCGTGGCCCTGGCCATCGGCCTGCAGAACATGCCCGAAGGCCTGATCGTCGCCATGGCCTTGCGCACGCTGGGACGCAGCGCGACGCAGGCCTGGGGCGTGGCCGCGCTCACCGGCCTGGCCGAGCCGCTGGGTGCCATCGTCGGGCTGGCGGTGCTGGGCAGCGTGCCGGCGTTCTACCCACTGGGTCTTGCGCTCGCGGCGGGCGCGATGTTGTTCGTGGTGAGCCACGAGATCATTCCCGAGACGCACCGCAACGGGTTCGAGACCATGGCCACGGCCACGCTGCTGGCGGGCTTCATCTTCATGCTGCTCCTCGATGCGGCCCTGAACTGAGTGATCAAAGAGCGGGGCGTAAGATGCCCCGCATGAGCGTACACATCCGATTTCTCGGCGGCGCCGGCACCGTCACCGGCTCCAAGTACCTGGTCGAGCACGACGGCCAGAGCCTGCTGGTCGACTGCGGTCTGTTCCAGGGCTACAAACAGCTGCGCCTGCGCAACCGCGACCCGCTGCCGGTGTTGCCCAACCACATCGGCGCCGTGTTGCTGACGCACGCGCACCTGGACCACAGCGGCTACTTGCCGCTGCTGGCCAAGGAGGGATTTCACGGCAAGGTGTGGGCCACGCCGGCCACGCGCGACCTGGCGCAGATTTTGTTGCCCGACAGCGGCCACATCCAGGAAGAAGACGCGGCCTTTGCCAACCGCAAGGGCTTCTCCAAACATTCGCCCGCGCTGCCGCTCTACACCGAGAGCGATGCGCTGCAAAGCCTCAAGCTGTTTCGCACCGTGCCCATGCACCAACCGTTCGAGCCGCTGAAAGGCTGGACGGCACAGTTCTCGGGCGCAGGGCACATCCTCGGGGCGGCCAGCCTGCTGCTGGAGGTGGGTGGGAAGCGCATCCTGTTCTCGGGCGACCTCGGTCGGCCCGACGACGCGCTCATGCTCGCGCCCGACGCACCGCCCGCGGCCGACGTGGTGGTGTGCGAATCGACCTATGGCGACCGCGACCACCCGGACGAAGATGTGCTGGCCGAACTCGCTCCGGCGTTGCAGCGCGTCGCAGCGCGTGGCGGCTCGGCCGTGGTGCCGGTGTTTGCGGTGGGCCGCGCGCAGGCCTTGCTGCACGCCATCGCCGAACTCAAGGCCTCGGGCCAGTTGCCGCACAGCCTGCCGGTCTACCTCGACAGCCCCATGGCCATCCACAGCACCGAGCTGTTTGCGCGCCACCTGGGCGAGCACCGGCTGAACGCTGCGCAGTGCCACGCCATGGCGCTGGTGGCGAAGATGACGCGCACGGCCGACGAGTCCAAGGCGATTGCGCGCCAGCACGGCCCCAAGGTGATCCTGGCCGCCAGCGGCATGGCCACCGGCGGGCGCGTGCTGCACCACCTGGTGCAGTACCTGGGCGACCACCGCAACATGGTGCTGCTTACCGGCTACCAGGCGCCGGGCACGCGCGGCGCCACGCTGGCCAACGGCGGCACGCAGCTTCGCATCCACGGGCAAGACCTGCCGGTGCGTGCGGAGGTGGTGCAACTCCAGTCCGCGTCAGCGCATGCCGACGCCGGGCAGCTCATGGCCTGGCTGCGCGCCCTGCCCCAGCCGCCGCGCCGCGTGTTCGTCACGCACGGTGACATGGAAGCCTCCGATCGGCTGCGCCACCGCATCGAAGCCGAACTGCGCTGGCAGGCGCTGGTACCTGAACACGGCAGCACCTGGGCGGTCTGACGCATCCGCATTCACACCTGCACACACGGCCCATGGAACGCGGCCGCTTTTCCCCACTCTGATCCCGATGAATCTTCAAACTTCCCTGCTCCTGGGCGCCGCCCTGCTCTCTTCTTCCGTCTGG
This sequence comes from Hydrogenophaga sp., assembly GCF_030158645.1. Classification (GTDB taxonomy): domain Bacteria; phylum Pseudomonadota; class Gammaproteobacteria; order Burkholderiales; family Burkholderiaceae_C; genus Hydrogenophaga. Next base: position 5,136 of record NZ_JAOASO010000071.1, read on the forward strand.
GCCCAGACGCCCACGCCAACCCCCAATCCCGAGTTCGACTCCTGCCTGAACGCCCTGCGCGCCCCGGCCCGCGCCGCCGGCGTGCGCGACGACACCTTCGCCCAGCACACGCAGAACCTCGCGCCCGACATGAGCGTGATCGACAAACTCAACTTCCAGCCCGAGTTCCGCACCGCGATCTGGGACTACCTGGCCGGTCTGGTGGACGAGGAGCGCGTGGCCGAGGGCCGCGCGATGCTCACACGCCACGCCGAAACGCTGGCTCGGGTGAGTGAAAAATACGGTGTGGACCCGGCCACGGTGGTGGCGGTCTGGGGCGTGGAGAGCAACTTCGGCCAGACCTTCGGCAAATCACCGTTGGTGCAGTCGCTGGGCACGCTTTCGTGTTTCGGACGGCGCCAGGCCTACTTCCGCACCGAGTTCTACGCCACGCTGCGCATCCTGCAGGCAGGGCACATCGCGCCTGAGCGTCTGGTGGGCTCGTGGGCGGGCGCCTTCGGGCACACGCAGTTCATGCCCAGCACCTTCGAACGCCTCGCGGTGGACTTCGACGGCGACGGCAAGGCCGACCTGATGGACAGCACCAGCGACGCGCTCGCGTCCACCGCCAACTTCCTGGCCAAGGCGGGCTGGCAAAGCGGCCAACCGTGGGGGTTTGAAGTGAAGATGCCGGAGGGCTTCAGCACCACCGGTGAAGGCCGCCGCACCAAACGCGGCATGGGCGAATGGGCGGCACGCGGCCTCCAGCGGGTCGACGGATCGCCCCTGCCCGCCAGCGGAAGTGCCGGCCTCATGACACCCGCCGGAGCCCAGGGCCCGGCGTTTCTGGTGCTGCGCAACTTCGACGCGATCTACAGCTACAACGCGGCCGAGAGCTATGGTCTCGCGATTGCGCACCTGTCGGACCGCCTGCGCGGTGGCGGCCCCTTCGCCACACCCTGGCCGACCGACGATCCGGGCCTCTCGCGCGCCGAGCGCCGGGAAGTCCAGACACTGCTGATCGCACGCGGCCACGACATCGGCGCGGTGGACGGCATGCTGGGCGACAAGAGCCGCGTGGCGATCCGCGCGGAGCAGACTCGTCTGGGGCAGGAGGACAGCGGGCGCGCCGGACAAAAACTGTTGAAGGCCTTGCGCGGCGGCTGACCGGTCAGCCCAGCTTCACCGCCGTCCCACTCACCGCGACCATCATCATCCCGTTGGTCTCCCCCAGCACTTCGTAGTCGAAGTCGATGCCGATCACGGCGTTGGCCCCCATCTCGCGCGCGGACTCGATGAGGTCTTCCACAGCCGCGTCGCGCGCGCCCGAGAGGGCCCGCTCGTAGCCGCCGGCGCGACCGCCCACCACGTCGCGCACCGACGAGAACATGTCCCGGAAGATGTTGGCGCCGATGATGGCTTCGCCGTTGACCACACCCAGGTACTGCGAGCGGTCGATGCCCTCGGGCGTGGTGGTGCTCAGAAAGAAGCCGTCTTTCGCTTTGGAAAACCATCCCATGTGAAAACTCCTGTGATTGCGCCGCGTGGTGTGGCGTACGGACATTGTGCAGGTCAGGTGCTACGGTGAGGCTCAGCCACAACGGGAACATCCCATGCCCGGCTACCAGGTCAAGACCGAAACCGTGTCGCTCGGCGGCACCGACTGGCACCTACGCTGCCTGATCGACGACCAGCAGTTCAACGACACCCACCACGCCGCCGCCGACATCGGTTTGCCTTCCGCGGGTTGGTCGCATTTCGGGCAGGTGTGGCCGTCATCGCGCGTGCTCGCGCTGGCCATGCTCACGCACCCGCTGGCCGGGCTGCGCGTGCTGGAGATCGGCGCGGGCCTGGCGCTGGCCAGTCTGGTGATGCACCGGCGCGGTGCCGATGTGACGGTGAGCGACTGGCATCCGCTGACGGAGGAATTCCTGCGCCACAACCTGGTCTTGAACGACCTGGGGCCATTGCCGTACGAGGCCGGCAACTGGGAAAGTGTGGCCGCCACCGACAACCCGGCGCTGGGTCTGTTCGATCTGATCGTGGGCAGCGACCTGCTGTACGAACGCCAGCAGCCCGCACAGCTCGCCGCCTTCATCCACCGACACGCCGCGGTGGGTGCGCAAATCGTGATCGTCGACCCAGACCGGGGCAACCGGGCCGCCTTTGGTCGCGACATGGGCATGCTGGGCTTCGTGCTCACCATGCAGGCTGCCGGGCGCCAGCTGGAAGACGGCACGGCCTACAAAGGACGGTTTCTGAGCTTCACGCGCTGAGGTGGGGCCCTTGGGCCGCGCACCCATGCAAAAAGCCCGCTGCGCGGGCTCTTTGCAATTCAGCAAGGCCGGCCACCAGGGCCGAACCGGTCAGCCGCCTTTTTTGGAGCGCTTGCCGGGGTTTTTCTTGCTGCGGGTGGCCACACCACGCTCCAGGCTCACACGCTGACCACGGCCAGGGGAGGTCAGCGACACGCCAGCGACGGGCGTGGGGCGGGGGGTGGCTTTGCGGTCGGCTTCGGTGACGATTTTGTTGCCCATGACTGGATCCTGAGAAAGTTGCGAAAGTGACGGAACCCGCTATTAGGCCACAAGGCTCCGCGGTGGTCAGGTGGCGTTGCCGCCGTTCCAGGTGAACGACGCGTCGGTGGACAAGGCCTCGGGCCGGCGCACCGGCATGAGCCAGCCGTGGGCGGGGTTGGTCTGCGCCGAGATGTCGATGCGCGGCGCCTGGGCCGATACCGGGCCGAAGATGGTGGCAAACGAAGCGTCGGCGGCGTCGCGCCCGGTGCCGATGCGCACAAAACCCATGGGAATGGCGGTGCCCGACGGATCGAACAGGTACCAGCGGTGGCCCAGGTACACCTCCACATAGGCGTGGAAGTCGGTCGGGCCCAGGGCCGGGTCGGCGCCGAAATCGATCGCGGTGGTGAAACGCGCGGGGATGTTGAGCGCGCGGCAGAAGGTGATCATGAGGTGCGCAAAGTCTCGGCACACGCCCTTGCGGTCGTTGAGGGTGTCCATGGCCGAGGTCATGGAGTTGCTGGTGTTCGACTCGAACGTCACCTGGCTCTGCACCCACTGCTGAATGGCCTCCACACGCCGATACCCCGGCGGCATCTGGCCAAAGAGCTGAGTGGCCATGGCGGTCACGCAGTCCGACTGGCAGTAGCGGCTGGGGTAGATGTAGGCCAGCACATCGGTGGGCAGCTGGTTGATGGGTGTCTCGAACACCGCGTCGGGCTGGTCCACGTGGTGAACGATGTCCAGCGTGGCGCGGTAGCGCAACTGCAGTGCGCCGGGGGTGGCGGTCAGGCGCAGGATGCGCGTGCGGGTGGCGGCGTCGGTGTGCGACACCAGCGGCACGGGCTGGCTGACCTGCAGTTCTTCCCACACCACGGTCTGCTGGGGTGAATGCGCGGCCTGCACATTGAAGATGAAGTCGGCGCTGGGCTGGTTGACCTGGTACTGCAGGTCGATGGCGAGGTGGATGCGAACCATGGGGTCACCGTGGATAAAAAGTGGACCGGCCTGGTGGGCCGGCGGCAGCGAACACATTCGCTGTGCAACGGTGAGAAACGCCTCGGTGCATGTTATGCGCGTGCGACCGGGCTGTCTGTGTGCCAAGGCACCATGCCCCGGCCCGGCCAGCGGACAAGGGCTTGGGCGTAAGCTCAAACGCCATGCGCGCGCTGCTCTCCACCTTTTCCTTGCAAGAGTTGCGCCACCACCCGTGGCGCAATGCCTCGGCCGTGGTGGCGGTGATGCTGGGCGTGGCGCTGGCGTTTGCGGTGCACCTCATCAACGCCTCGGCCCTGGCCGAGTTCTCCAGCGCGGTGAGTTCGGTGAATGGCCAGCCCGATGTGGAGCTGCGCGCCCGCCAGGGGCTGTTGCCCGACACCCTGCTCGACCGCGTGGCGGCCCACCCGGACGTGGCGCTGGCCAGCCCGGTGCTGGAGCTGCCCACGCAGGCGGTGCTGCCGGGTGGCGAACGCGTGGCGGTGAAGCTGCTCGGCGTCGACGCGCTGGTGGTGGCGGGCCTGTCGCCCGCACTGATGCCGGTCCCCGAGGCCGCTTCAAGCAACAGCGCGGCGCGGCGCTTCGACCTGTTTGCACCCGACGCGGCGTTTCTCAACGCAGCCGCATCCCAAGCGCTGGGCAACAGCACCACGCTGCAACTGCAAAGTGGCCTGGCGCTGCGCACGGTGCGCGTGGCGGGCCGGGTGAACGCACCGGGCCCGCCGCTGCTGGTGATGGACGTGGCCGCCGCGCAAGACCTGACGGACCGCGCGGGCCAGCTGAGCCGGATCGACCTGCGCCTGGTGCCCGGTGCGCAGCTGGACGTGGTGTTGACGTCACTGGCCCTGCCCGATCAGGTGATCGCGCAGCGGCCCGAGCAGTCGGGCGAGCGGGTGAGCAACCTCTCGCGCGCCTACCGGGTCAACCTCACCGTGCTGGCACTGGTGGCGTTGTTCACCGGTGCTTTCCTCGTGTTCTCGGTGCTCTCGCTCTCGGTGGCTCGACGGCAGCCGCAGTTCGCGCTGCTGGGCGTGCTGGGCCTGTCGGGCAACGAGCGCCTGCGCCTGGTGCTGGCCGAATCGGCGCTGCTGGGTCTGCTGGGCAGTGCCCTGGGCGTTGCGCTGGGGACGGGGCTGGCGGCCCTGGCGCTCAAGCTGCTGGGCGGTGATCTCGGAGGTGGCTACTTTTCGGGCGTCGCTCCGCCGCTGCGGTGGAGCGCCTGGGCTGCGCTCGTTTACGGGCTGCTCGGTGTGGCGGCCTCGGTGGTGGGTGGCTGGTGGCCGGCGCGCGCCACGGCCCGCATGGCGCCGGCGCTGGCCTTGAAGGGACTGGGTGCGCCCGCGCCCGCCGGTGCGCGTCGGCACACGCTGGCCCTCGCATTGGTCTTGCTCGCCGCGGCCCTGGCCTGGGCACCGCCCGTGGGCGGCATTCCGCTCGCGGCCTACCTGTCGGTGGGCCTGCTGCTGGTGGGTGGCATCGCGGCATTGCCGCTGGCCGTGGGCTGGCTGCTGGACCGCATGGCGCCGCACATCACGCGGCACGCGCTGCCGGTGCTGGCGGTGGAGCGCGCGCGCCGCCTGCGCGAGACCGCCGCCGTGGCCACCAGCGGCGTGGTCGCCAGCCTGGCCCTGTCGGTGGCGCTCACGGTGATGGTGGCGAGCTTTCGCGACTCGGTCACACAGTGGCTCGATGCCGTGCTGCCCGCGCAGCTGTATGTGCGCAGCAGCGCCGGGGGCGGCCTGGACGCCGCGCACCTGCCCGCCGACTTCGTGGCCGGCGTGGCGCTGGTGGACGGCATCGAGCGCGTGGACACCCTGCGCGCCACACCGGTGCAGTTCGACCCGGTGCGCCCGGCCGTGGTGCTGCTCACTCGCCCCCTGACCATGGTGAGCGGTGCCGCACTGAGCCTGCCGCTGGTGGGCAACCCGCTGCCCACCCCGGCAGCGGCCGAGGGTGAGAGCGTGGTTCCGGTGTACGTGAGCGAAGCCATGGTGGACCTGTACGGCGCCGAGCCCGGCGGCTGGCTGCCGGGGCTGGCACAAGCCTTCGCCGGGCCGCAAGTGCGAGGCGTGCGCTTTTTCGTGGCGGGCGTGTGGCGCGACTACGCGCGCCAGCACGGCAGCGTGGCCATGGACCGCGCCGACTTCGTGCGCCTCACGGGCGATGCGCGCGTGAACGACCTGGCGCTGCACCTGGTCCAGGGTGCCGACGAAGACGCGGTGCGCGAACGCATCCGCGCGCTGGCCGAGGAGCGAGGCGCCGGTGACCTGATCGAGTTCGCGTCCTCCGGGCAGATCCGCGCGGTCTCGCTGCGCATTTTTGACCGCAGCTTCGCCGTCACCGTGTGGCTGCAGGCGGTGGCCATCGGCATCGGCCTCTTTGGTGTGGCCGCGAGCTTCAGCGCGCAGGTGCTGGCGCGCAAGCGCGAGTTCGGCCTGCTCGCCCACCTGGGCCTCACCCGGCAACAGATCCTGGGCGTGGTGGCGCTCGAAGGCCTGGCCTGGACGCTGCTGGGCGCACTCGCGGGCCTGGCGCTCGGCCTTGCGGTGAGCCTGGTGCTGGTGCACGTGGTCAACCCGCAGAGCTTTCACTGGACCATGGACCTGGTGCTGCCCTGGGCGCGGCTGCTCGCGCTGTGCGCGGCCGTGGTGGTGGCCGGCACCCTCACGGCCTGGCTGGCGGGACAGGCGGCCGCGAGCCGCGATGCGGTGCGGGCGGTGAAGGAAGACTGGTGAACATGACCACAAACAGCGCACCACACCCCAGGGCCGAGCCTGTCGAAGCCCTCACCAACCGCCGCCACCTCTTGATCGCGTCGGCGGGCGCCCTCGCCTTGCCCGGTCTCCAGGCTCGAACCCCACACCGCCCTGGCGATGCACTCCGACCCCGCACACTGGTGTTCCCGCGCGACCACGGCACCCACAACGATACCCGCACCGAGTGGTGGTACTTGACGGGCCACGCAAAAGACGAGCAGGGTCGCGAGTTCGGTTTTCAAGTCACCTTCTTCCGCAGCCGGGTGGACGGCACACAGGCCCTGCAAAGCCGACTGGCCGCCAAACACCTGCTGTTCGCCCACGCGGCCATCACCGATGTGCAAAGTGGACGGCTCCTGCACGACCAGCGCATGGCGCGCTGGAACGGCGAGATGCCGACGCAAACCGAACGCGGCGTCTTCGCCAGCGAAGCCGACACACGCGTGGTGCTGCGCGACTGGCACATCGAGCGCGCAGCGGATGGCCGCTACACCACACGCATCGGCGGCGACGCCTTGAACATCGACCTCACCGCCCAGCCGCAACAGGCCTGGCTGCTGCAGGGTGACGAGGGCTTCTCGCGCAAAGGGCCCGACGCCTCACAAGCCAGCTTCTACGTGTCGCACCCCCAACTCGCGGTCCAGGGCACCCTGGGCATCGGCCGACAGCGATTCGCGGTGACCGGCACGGCCTGGCTGGACCACGAATGGAGCGAGGCGCTGCTGCACCCCGAAGCCGTGGGCTGGGACTGGATCGGCATGAACCTGTTCGACGGCCACAGCCTGACCGCGTTTCAGCTGCGCCGCGCGGACGGCAGCAAGGTCTGGGCAGGCGGATCGTTTCGCGCAGCGGGCAGTGCCCAGAGTCCCACCGACATCTACCGTTTCCGACCGGGCGAGGTCGACTTCAAACCGCAGCGTTACTGGACCAGCCCGCTCACCCGCGCACGCTACCCGGTGGAGTGGCTGATCCGCACGCCGGCCGACTTCTACACGGTCAGGGCGGTCATCGATCCACAGGAACTCGACGGCCGCCAAGGCACCGGCACGGTGTACTGGGAGGGCCTCTCGGACCTGTTCGAGAGCAACGGCCAGCGGGTGGGACGGGGGTATCTGGAGATGACGGGGTACGCGCAGCGGCTGGTGTTGTGAGACGCCGCTGCGCAGTCGGTCAACGCTGAGCCGGAACGACGATCACGGCGCCGCCGCTGGAGGGCAGCGAGGTGGCGCCGGTGGCGCCTGTTGCGCCGGCACCGCCGGTGGCACCCGTGGCACCGGTGGCGCCCGTTGGGCCCGCCGGACCCATGGGAGCAGAGATGCAGCCGACCAGTGCGAGCGACAGGGCGCCGGCCCACAGCAGTTTCGAATGGTTCATGGTGATTCCTTTGTGTCAGCCACCACAGGGTGGTGTGAACACAGCTTAGGCAGTCGATGCACCTGCGTCGGTGCGTTGACCGACACAGCCCCCAGGCGCGCTCAGGGGCGCGCGGGCTCCCGTTGCCATTCACGGAAAAAGCGGGTGCGCTCATCGTGGCCGGGGTGGCTGGCAATGGCGATCGGCAAGGTTGTGTCGCCATGACCACCATCGTCTTGATCGGTTTCTTCCTGTTGCCGGATGCGCTCGAAGAACGCCACCATCACCGACGGGGACACGCCGCTTCGCTCGAGCAGCTGCGCAGCGAAGGCATCGGCCGCGCGCTCGGCATCGCGCGAATAGGCCTGTGTGGCCAGGGTGGCGGGCACGCTGGCCAGGAAGCCGGAGGCGTCGCCCAGCACCACGCCCACCAGCGCGCTGACCAGGCTGGCGCGCACCATCAAATCCAGCCCGTGGCGGTGGTGCACATGACCGAGTTCGTGCGCCAGCACGCCGGTGATGGCGTCGGGCTGGTCGGTCAGCAAGTTCACCAGATCGTCCGTGATCACGATGAAGCCCCCAGGCAGGGCAAACGCGTTCGCGCCGAGCGCTTGTGAGCGGTGAAACGCAAGTTGCCACGCCGGTGAACTTCCTTCCGGAAAGGCCCGCTCCACGGCGGATCTGAACCGCGTGCGCAACGCCTCCTGTTGCTGCGCAGGCAGTGCGCTGGGCTGGAGGAACAAACGGTCCAACTGCTGCATGCCCTGCTCACCGAGGCGCACCTCCAGCGAGTGGGGCACCTGCTGCGCCAGCGCCTGGCTCAGCCAGGGCACGCCCCAGGTCCAGGCCGCACCGAGAAACACCACGCTGGCCACCATGGCGACGAGGGTGGCACGCCAGCTCTGCATCCACCCCACCACCGCACCCTCGCGCTGGCCGCTGGCCTGGCGCCAGGCGTCCCACTCGCCGGCGTCGGCGTGCTGGATCAGGCTGCCGTCGGGCAGTTCGCTCTGGCGCTGGCCGTGCGAGCGGCGTTCGGCCCAGCGCACCTCGCGCACCGGGTAGCGGCGCACACCGCTCTCCAGCGTGAGCACCAGTTCCTCGCCCTCGATGCACAGGTCGCAGGCCTGCGCTCGAGGGCTCCGGCCATCGAACCAGGTGCTGGGCAGGCGGGGCATCGCGTTCATCACAGACCCATGTCGATGCCGAAGAAATCGCCTGCGGCATCGCCCAGGATGCCCTTGTCGGCGCCCTGCGCCCTGGCGAGCCACGCGTTCAAGTCGCCCTGCACCGAGACACCCATGGCTTCGAGCCGCAGGCGTGCGGTGTGCACCTTGGCAAACGGCCAGTACAGACCCAGCGTGAGTGCGATCAACAGCCAGTTCTTTGCGGTCAACCGCATCAACGGGGCGAACCTCAGCTGGCTCTCGAAGCCGATGCGGCGGCTGCGGGTGTGGCCCCACACCAGGTTCTGCAGCCTCGACGTGGTGTAAGGCATGAGCACCAGCGGAAACACCAGGTAGGCCAGCGCCAGCAGGAAGGGCAGCAGGACCATGCCCGCACCCGCCGAGGCCCCCACCAGCGCCGCCACAATGCCACCCACACCAGCGAGCAGGGCCGAGCACAGCAGGGACATCCCCATCACGCGAAATGAAAAACCATAGAAAGCGCCCAGGCCGGCGGTCAGCCGCGTGCGCTCCTGCGCGAACGCATAACCGCCGTGCTGGTAGCGCTTGATGCGCGCGAGCAACCAGGGCGACAGCGCGGTTATGGCCAGCACCGTCAGACCGGTGGCTGCAGCCAACGCAGCACCGGCCTCGCCCTCTTCCGCGCCCCGGGTGGTCGATGCCGCCACACCGAAGACCACCCCCATCAGCAGCACCGGGATGAAAAACGGCAGCATGCACAGGTAGGCGCCCTGGAGGTCGCCTTCGAACGCCATGCGCACACCGCGCCAGCTGGTGTTGCGCAACCGGAACTGCAGCGACGCACGCCACAGCGCGGGCCACAGCACCGCGAGCACCAGCAGGGGCAACCAGGCGAAGCTCGGCGCAAAGTTGGACACGGCCCAATACGAGACACCGAACATCAGCATGAGCACATAGCCACGGAACATCTTCCACGGATCGCCGTGAAAGCCCAGCGGGTCGCGGCCCACCAGCGTGTTGTTCTGAAAATAGGCCAGGCGGCGCGCGCGCGCAAAGGGCCAGTACAGCGTGAACGTGACCAGGGTCAGCAACAGGTTGACGATCCAGATGCGGAAGTATTCGCTGCCCGAACCGGTGAAGCGGATGTCGAGCGTGCGTTCCGGATCGCCGGTGGGGGATCGGCCCTCGGACAGGAATTCCGTCGCTTCAAAATCATCGTGCTGTGCCATCCCTGTCCCTCCCGTTGGTTGAAAATTTGGCCGCGATGCTAGCACCAAACTTTGGTACCTATGGCTTACTTGAACCAACAGCGGAAGGCGCAGGCGTGCGCTGAAAACGGGCACACACAAAACCCGGCACACTCACCTGCATGAGTTCCCCCACGCCCTCCGACCGCCCCAAAGCCACCACCCCCACCTCGCTCAGCGGCCTGCTGCCGTTCCTGCGGCCCTACCGCCTGCAGATCGGTCTGGCCATCCTGTTCCTGGTGCTGGCCGCGGCGGCCACGCTGGCATTTCCGCTGGCCTTGCGCTTTCTCATCGACAGTGGTCTGGCTCCTGCCGGGCGCGGCGAGCAGGCGCTCGCGCTGCGCGGCCACTTCGCGGCCCTGTTCGGCGTGGCGGTGGCGCTCGGCTTTTTCTCGGCCATGCGCTTTTATCTGGTGAGCTGGCTGGGCGAACGCGTCACCGCCGATTTGCGCAACGCGGTCTACAGCCATGTGCTGCGCCAGAGCCCGCAGTTCTTCGAGACCACCCAGACCGGTGAGGTGCTCTCGCGCCTGACCACCGACACCACCCTGGTGCAGACGGTGGTGGGCTCGTCGCTCTCGATGGGCCTGCGCAACGCCGTCATGGGCATCGGCGCACTGGTGATGCTGGTGTGGACCAACCCCTATGTGATGCTGCAGGTGCTGCTGATCATCGTGCTGGTGGTGCTGCCGAGCATGTGGTTCGGCCGGCGCGTGCGCAAGCTCTCGCGCGCCAGCCAGGACCGCGTGGCCGATTCCAGCGCCATCGCGGCCGAGGTGCTCAACGCCATTCCCGTGGTGCAGAGCTACACCGCCGAGGACCGCGAAGCGGCGCGCTTCAACGCGTCAACCCAGTTCGCCTTCGACACGGCGATCAAGCGCACGCGCGCGCGCTCGGTGCTGGTGGCCTTCATCATCATCACCACCGCCGGCCTGCTGCTGTGGGGCCTGTACCAGGGCACGCAGGCGGTGCTGGCCGGCACCATCACACCGGGTCACCTGGGGCAGACGGTGCTCTACATCATCATCCTGGCCGGTGCGGTGGCCGTGCTCGGCGAGGTGTACGGGGACCTGCTGCGCGCCGCCGGCGCGAGCGAGCGCCTCATGGAGCTGCTGGCCAGCGCCTCACCGGTGCAGTCGCCCGCACAACCATTGCAACCGGCCACCCCGCAAGGCGGCAGCGCGCTGGTGTTCGACGACATCACCTTCCACTATCCCTCGCGTCCGGCTCAGGCCGCGCTGACGGGCTTCAGCCTCGCGGTCAAGCCCGGTCAGACGGTGGCGTTGGTGGGCCCGAGCGGCGCGGGCAAAACCACCGTCTTCGGCCTGCTGCTGCGCTACTACGACCCGGCACTCGGCACGATCCGGCTGGACGGTGTGCCCATCCACCAGATGAGCCTGCACGACCTGCGCAACCGCGTGGGCATCGTGCCGCAGGACCCGGTGATCTTCTCCAGCAGCGCGATGGAGAACATCCGCTACGGCAAGCCCGGCGCGAGCGATGACGAGGTGCGCGCCGCCGCTGCCGCGGCGTTTGCCGACGAGTTCATCGACCAGCTGCCCGAGGGCTACGACACCTTTCTGGGCGAGCGCGGTGTGCGCCTCTCGGGCGGCCAGCGCCAGCGCATCGCGATTGCGCGCGCCATGCTCAAGAACCCGCCGCTGCTGCTGCTGGATGAAGCGACCAGCGCGCTCGACGCCCAGAGCGAACGCATGGTGCAGGCCGCGCTGGAGTCGGCCATGAAGGACCGCACCACGCTGGTCATCGCGCACCGCCTGGCCACGGTGCAGCAGGCCGATCTGATCGTGGTGCTGGACCAAGGCCGGCTGGTGGAGCAAGGCACGCACACCGAATTGGTGGCACAGGGCGGCGTATACGCCGGCCTGGCCGCGCTGCAGTTCCAGGTCTGACTACCCCAACTGGCGGAGCTCTCTGAGTGCCACAGAGACAGGCGCGAGATCGGGCGCCAGACCGGCGATGCTCTCGTGCATGTCGTTGATGCGCGCGATCGCCTTCGCATGCTGCTCCTGCCACTCGGCCAGCGTCTGCTGGCTGCTGAGCAGCGACAGCACCAGTTGACCGGCGATCGAATACACGTCGTCGCGCGCGCTGGCGCGGGCCTGCGACTGCCACATCGAATCGGTCGGCAGCTGGCCGATGCGCTGACGCCAGCGGTCCAGACCCAGCGTGTTCTCGATCGCAAAGTAGGTGCGCGCAGCCTGCTCCAGCGTGCTGCCGGCCTTGGCCGCCACGTCCACCAGATCGAGCACCGGGTACAGGTGGTCCAGCACGGTGAGGTCATCGGCGAGTTGGGCGTCCACGCCGGCCTGCACCAGGCGGGCGCTGGCGGCTTGCCATGACGCCAGTGCGGTCGCGGGCAGCCACTGCTCGACGTGCTCCCGCAGCATGCGGGCCGCGGGCCGGTATCTGGCGATCAGCGTGGGCAGGTCGCCCTGGCCGCGGTGGCGCAGCATCCAGCGGCTGGCGCGCTGCGCGATGGTGGCCAGCTGTGTGAGCAGGCGCAGCTGCAGCTCGGTCGTGACCTTGTTGTCCAGCGCGTCGATCTGGTCCCAGATCGGCTCCAGCGCGAACACCTCGCGCGCCAGCGTGTAGGCGCTGACCACCTCGGCCGCGGTGCACGACGCTTCGTTGGCCAGGAAGTTGACGAAGGTCGCACCCACCCTGTTGACCACGGTGTTGGTCATGAAGGTCGCGATGATCTCGCGCTTGAGCGGGTGCTGCGCAATGAAGTCCGCATGGCGCTCGCCGAGCACCGCGGGGAAATACATGGTGAGCACACGCGCGTAGAACGGGTCGTCGGGCAGGCTGCTGGCGCACAGCTCGTCGAACAGGTTCATCTTGGCGTAGGCCATGAGCACGGCGTTCTCGGGACGGGTCAAACCCTTCCCTTCGCGCTTGCGTTTGGCCAGCTCCGCGTCGGCGGGCAGGAACTCGATGGCGCGCTTGAGCAGACCGATCTGTTCCAGCCAGTGCATGAGGTTCTGCTGACCGTCGAGCAGGTACACGGGTCGGGTGGCGGCCAGCTCGATCTGCTGCGTCTGGTAGTAGTTGTCCTGCAGCACGAGAAGACCCACCTCGTTCGTCATGCTGGCCAGCAGATCGTTGCGGCTCTCCAGCGTGAGGCCGCCGGCTTCCTGCACGGCACCCAGCAGGATCTTGATGTTGACCTCGTGGTCGGAGCAGTCCACACCGGCGGAGTTGTCGATGGCATCGGTGTAGATCAGGCCGCCGGCCTGGGCGAACTCGATGCGGCCGTTCTGCGTGCAGCCGAGGTTGCCGCCTTCGCCGAACACCTTGCAGCGCAGCTCGTTGCCGTTGACGCGGAAGGCGTCGCCCGCCTTGTCGCCCACCTGGGCGTGGCTCTCGTAACTGGCCTTCACATAGGTGCCGATGCCGCCGTTGTAAAGCAGGTCCACCGGGGCCTTGAGGATGGCGTTGAGCAGCTCGTTGGGCGCCATGGCGGTGGCCTCGGTGCCGATGACGGCGCGCGCCTGCGGGCTCAGCGGAATCGACTTGGCGCTGCGCGGGAACACGCCACCGCCCTCACTGATGAGGGCCTTGTCGTAGTCGTCCCAGCTGGAGCGCGGCAGCTTGAACAGGCGCTCGCGCTCGGCGTAGCTGGCCGCAACGTCGGGGCTCGGGTCGATGAAGATGTGGCGGTGGTCAAACGCCAGCACCAGCTTGATTTGCGTGGACAGCAGCATGCCGTTGCCGAACACATCGCCCGACATGTCGCCGATGCCGGCCACGGTGAAGGGCTGGGTCTGCGTGTCCACGCCGAGGCCGCGGAAATGGCGCTTGACCGATTCCCACGCGCCGCGCGCGGTGATGCCCATCTTCTTGTGGTCGTAGCCCACCGAGCCGCCCGAGGCGAACGCGTCGCCCAGCCAGAAGCCGTAGGCCGCGCTGACGCTGTTGGCGATGTCGCTGAAGGTGGCCGTGCCCTTGTCGGCGGCGACCACCAGGTAGGGGTCGTCCTCATCAAAGCGCACCACGTCGGTGGGCGGCACCACCGCACCCTTCACCAGGTTGTCGGTGACGTCGAGCAGGCCGGAGAGAAAGGTCTTGTAGCAGGTCACGCCCTCGGCCAGGAAGGCCTCGCGCTCGCTCGCGGGCGGCGCCTTCTTGAGCACGAAGCCGCCTTTGGAGCCCACCGGCACGATCACGGTGTTCTTCACCATCTGCGCCTTCACCAAGCCCAGGATCTCGGTGCGGAAATCTTCGCGCCGGTCGGACCAGCGCAGACCACCACGCGCCACCTTGCCGCCACGCAGGTGCACACCCTCGACGCGCGGCGAATACACCCAGATCTCGAACAGCGGCTTGGGTTCGGGCACGTTGGGGATGTCGCGCGGGCTGAGCTTGAAGCTCATGCAGGCCTTGCCGCGCTGGTAGGCATTGGTGCGCAGCGTGGCCTGGAGGGTGCTGAGGAACTGGCGCAGCACGCGGTCTTCTTCCAGGCTGGCCACCTCGGCCAGCAGGGCTTCGAGCGCCTGCACCTGGGCACTGATGCGCTCGGCGCGCGCATCCGATTTCGCCGGGTCGAAGCGGATGGCGAACAGCTCGGCCAGGCCTTGCGCGATCGCGGGGTTCTTGTTGAGCGTGTCTTCGATGTAGCTCTGGCTGAACGCGAAGCCCAGCTGCTTGAAGTAGCGCACGTAAGCGCGCAGCACCGAGATGGCGCGCGCATCGAGCTCGGTGGAAAGCACCAGGCGGTTGAGCGCATCGCTCTCGACTTCCTGGCGCCAGACGGCCTGGAACAGTTCCTCGAAACGGAACTTGAGGCGGTCCACATCCAGCGCCTGGGCAAACTGCAGACCCCAGTCGTGGATCCAGTAGCCTGGCGCGGCCAGGTGGTAGGGGTGCTCGTCGATCACCCGTGCGCCCATCGATTCCATCACCGGCATGGCGTCGGACAGCGTGATCTTCTGCGTGGCGTAGGTCTTGAAGCGCACCTGGCCCTCGCGCTGGTAGAGCCTGAGTGCCAGCGGCTGTGTTTCGCTCAGCCCGCTGAGCACGGCCGCGTCGCTGGCCGCGGTGTCGGCGTCGAAATGCTCGCGGTACGCGGTGGGGAATGCGGCCACCAGGGCTTCCAGGCCGCTGGCGCTGCGGCCGCTCTGGCCCAGCAGAACCGCGTTCACGCCGTCGACCCAGCGCTTGCAGGCCTCGGCCACGCGGGCTTCGAGCTGCAGCAGGTCCACCTGCGCGGGCAGCTTGTCTTTGGCGCGCACGATGTAGTGGATGCGCGCGAGCGCGCTGTCGGTGAGCATGGGCGTGAATTCGACGGAGGCGGCGTCGAAGGCCTCGGTGAACAGGGCGCCGAGCTTCACGCGCAGCTCGGTGGTGTACACATCGCGCGGTACGTACACCAGCAACGACGCCAGGCGACCGAAGGCGCCGCGGCGCATGAACAGGCGCACACGCTGGCGCTCCTGCAGGCGCAGGATGCCCATGGCGTGCTGCTCCAGCGTGGCGGCGTCAATCTGCAGCATCTCGTCGCGCGGGTAGGTCTCCAGGATCGCCTGCAAGGCCTTGTGCGCATGGCTGCCGGTGACCACGCCGGCGTGGGCCATGACCTGGGCGACGTGCTGGCGCACCACCGGGATCTGCTCCACCGAGGCGGCGTAGGCGGCCGACGTGTACAGGCCGAGGAAGCGGCTTTCACCGACCAGCTGGCCAGCCGCGTCCAGGCGCTTGACGCTGATGGCGTCGAGCCAGGCCGGGCGGTGCACGGTGGAGCGGCTCATCGCCTTGGTGGACAGCACCAGGCCGGAGTCGGACACGAACTGTTCGGCGGGCTGGGCCGGCAACACCTGGGTACCGGGGGCCTTCAGCAGGCCGAGCGCGGTGCCCGGCACCGGCACCAGCACCTGGCCTTTGAGCTCGTAGTCTTCGGCGGCCAGAAAGGTGAAGTGGCCCTTTTCGAGCCAGGTCAGGAAGGCCTTGGCTTCGTCGGCCACCGAGGCGTCCAGCGCGGTGAAGCTGGCGTTGAGCACCTGCACGCGCGAGAGCATGGCGCGCCAGTCCTGCACAGCCAGACGCACATCCTGCAAGGTGTCTTCAATGGCCTTGCGCAGCGCCACCGCCTCGGGGTCGGACGCGAGCCGGTCGCACTCGACCAGGATGCACGAGACCACCTGGCCATCGCCCGCGCCGGTCTGTGCGGCACCGGTGATCTGCGCGACATGGCCGGCCGCGTCGCGCGTGACGCGCAACAAGGGATGAACGATCCAGTGCAAGGTGCGCCCGCTGCGGTTGACGGCCATGCCCACCGAGTCCACCAGAAACGGCATGTCGGGATGGATGATCTGCAGCACGTGGGTACCGCTCTCGGGGACCCGATCCCGGGGCAGTTCCAGCAACTGCAAGCGCACCTCGCCCGCCGACGAAGCACCGAGCAGGGCCTGGTGTGCGGCTGCCAAGGTCTGAAGCCAGGCGGGGTCGCGGCTGCGCAATTCTTCGGGGTCCGCGGCGGCGAAATACAGGTCCTGGAAACTCGGTTTCATGGTCGGCATCCGGTCAGATGGTGGTGGTCGGGGGGCAAGGTGTGCGCGATTCTAGGAGCGCCCCAGCGGGCAAAACCGCCCCAGACAAGGATTGCATGGACCCATGCCATGCCTTCATGCAGCAAACGCATGATGCGCCTGCGGGCATGAATTCGCCATGAAAAAACCCCGCAGAGCGGGGCTGGATGGGGGCTGGATGGCGGCGTGGAGCGCGTTACTGCAAGGTTTCCTTGACCGCCGGCAGCATCGGCAGTGCGATGACCTCGATGCCCTCTTCCAACATCGCCAGGGCTTCCTGCGGGCTGGCCTGCCCACGGATGTTGCGGTGCTCGGTTTCGCCACTGTGCATGGCGCGCGCCTCGTCGGCAAAACGTTCGCCCACATCTTCCGTGTTCGCCACCACCTCGCGCAGCGCCCTGAGCATGCGGGCCTGAAGGGCGGCCAGTTCGGGGCTCTGCGCGTGGTTGCTCATCGGCACGGAGACCGTCGATGGCGCGTCCATGTCGTGGCGGCCCGAGCGCAGGTTCAGCCGAGGGGCCGACAGCTTCTTGTGGATGTGCGCATCGCCGCACAGCGGACACGTGACGAGGCCTCGGCCCAGCTGGCTCACAAAATCGTCTTCGGAGCCGAACCAGCCTTCAAATTCGTGCTGGTGGGCGCATTGCAGGTTGAGGACCTTCATGACCTGGATTGTCCCGTGAAAGTCTCGTCAGCAGAGTCGTTCCATGACAACGCCCATTCGCCGCTTTGCACGTTCTGCAGCCACATCGACCCTATGAGGGTCTTGCTGTCAGTGACTTCCCCGCTGAAACACCAGGCCCGCAGCTCGGCGGGCGTGGCGGTGAACACGTCGAGAAACTCACCGTCGTCGAGTTGGCGCTCGCCGGGTGTGAGACCGCGCGCAAACCAGATGTCGATGGTCTCGTCGGAGTACGCCACGGTGGGCGCCAGGCGGCCGGCGAAGGCCCACTCCCGCGCGCTGTAGCCGGTTTCCTCCAGCAGTTCGCGCTGGGCGCACACCAGGCTGTCTTCACCTGCGTCAAGCTTGCCCGCGGGAAACTCGATCATCACGGCCTGCTGAGGGTGGCGGAACTGGCGCTCCAGCACCACCCGGCCGTCGTCCAGCAGACCGATGACCATGACCGCGCCCGGGTGCAGCACGTATTCACGCGTGGACTCGGCGCCATTGGGCAGGCGCACCGTGTCGCGCACCACGTGCAGAAAGTTGCCGCGCAACAGTTCGGTGCGCGACAGCGGTGTTTCTCGCAGGTGGCTGTCTTCGTTCATCCTCGGTGGCGATAAAGGTAGCGGTAAACGAAGCCGGGGAAGGCCAGCGTGATGAAGAGCGCGCCGGTGGTGGCGTAGAACTCCCAGCCTTGCGGTGCAATCTGCCCGGCGCGCTGCTCCAATGCAAGGCCGAGCGCGCCGACGATGAAGTACAGCAGCACCATCTCGCCCAGCCGCATCCAGAGGGTCTTGGGCAGGCTGCGCGGAATGACAGCCAGCCAGCGTTCGTTGATGAAGGGCAGGTTGGCGGCCACCAGCGCGGCGACCAACACCAGCCAGATGGAGAAACTGTGGTTCATGGTGGGAGGTGTGAGCCGGCCCCACCGGCGAAGTTCACCGGACCAGGGCCGCGTCCATCAAGCGAGAAGCGCCGCCACGGCTTGGGCGCACAAGGCCATGAGGCCACCGGGCAGGATCCCCAGCAGCAACACCAGCGCGCCGTTGACCGAGAGCACCGAACGCGCGTCGAGGCCCGCCTCGATGTCGGCGGTCTGCGTGGGCGCGTCGAAGTACATCACCTTGACCAGGCGAAGGTAGTAGAAGGCGCCGATCAGCGACATGATCACCGCGAACACCGCCAGGCCCACGTAAAACGCACCGCTGGAAGCCAGCAAGGCCTGAAGCACCGAGAGTTTGGCGTAGAAGCCCACCAGCGGCGGCACGCCGGCCAGCGAGAACATGCAGATCGCCATGACGCCGGCGTACAGCGGGCTGCGCTGGTTGAGGCCGGCGAGGTCGCTGATGTTTTCCGACTCGAAACCGCTGCGCGAGAGCAGCAGGATCACACCGAAGGTACCCAGCGTCGTCAACACGTAGGTGATGACGTAAAACATGGACGAACTGTAGGCGTTGGCCATGTTGCCGGTGTCGCCGTTCACCACGCCGGCCAGCAGGCCCAGCAGCATGAAGCCCATTTGTGCGATGGTGGAAAACGCCAGCATGCGCTTGAGGTTGGTCTGCGCGATGGCGGCGAAGTTGCCCACCAGCAGCGACATCACGGCCAGCACCGCGAGCATCTGCTGCCAGTCGAAGGCGAGTGGCTGCAGGCCTTCGACAAGCAGGCGGATCACGATGGCGAATGCCGCGAGCTTGGGCGCGCCACCGATCATGAGGGTGATGGCGGTGGGTGCGCCGTGGTACACGTCGGGCACCCACATGTGGAAAGGCACCACGCCGAGCTTGAACGCCAGACCGGCCACCACAAACACCAGACCCAGCGTGAGCACCTGGGCCGAACCCTTGAGCGTGGCCTCGCCGCCCGCGATGGACTGCATCACTTCGGGCAGCGCCAGCGAGCCGGTGGCGCCGTACACCATGGACAAGCCATAGAGCAGGAAACCGCTGGCCAGCGCGCCCAGCACAAAGTACTTCATGGCCGCTTCGGTGGCCTGCACGTCGTCGCGGCGCAGCGCCACGAGCGCGTAGCTGGAGAGCGTGAGCAGTTCGAGACCGAGGTAGATCACCAGGAAGTTGTGGCCCGAGATCATGACGAACATGCCCAGCAGCGCGAACATGGCGAGCGTGAACATCTCGCCGCCGCGCAGCATGTCGCGCTGGCCGGCATAGCCCCGACCGTACACCAGCGTGATCATCATGGCGATGGTGGCAAAACACTTGAGCCAGTTGCCCATGGGGTCGCTGACGATCATGCCGCCGAAGCCCAGGGTGGTGGTGCCCGAGGAGGCCGCCATGGCGAGCAAAACAGCGACCGCGCCCAGCGAGAGCAGCGTGAGCACATAGGTCGCACCGCGCAGGGGCGACTTCACCGTCAGATCGGCCAGCGCGATCACGCAGGCCATCGTCAGCAGGAGGATTTCAGGGTAGGCCGCGACCCAGCTGAGCTTGTCAATCATTGTTCGTTCTCTTGTGTCGTGTGGCGGGCCCGGCTCACTGGGGCAACTTGGAAACCGCCACGTGGCGCAGCAACTCCGCCACGGAGGCGTCCATCACGTCGGTGAAAGGCTTGGGGTACACGCCCATGAAGAGCACGGCCAGCGCCAGCACCGCCATCACGAGGAACTCGCGCGCGTTGAGGTCGATCAGGTTCTTCACGTTGTCGTTGCCCACGGCGCCCAGGTAGACGCGCTTGTACATCCACAAGGAATAGGCAGCACCGAAGATCAGAGCCGAGGCGGCGAGCAGGCCGATCCAGAAGTTGGCTTTGACTGCTGCGAGGATCACCATCCACTCGCCCACGAAGCCGGCGGTGCCCGGCAGGCCGCAGTTGGCCATGGTGAACAGCAGCGCGAACGCGGCGAACTTGGGCATGGTGTTGACCACACCGCCGTAGTCGGCGATTTCGCGCGAGTGCACACGGTCGTACAACACGCCGATGCCCAGGAACATCGCGGCCGACACAAAACCGTGGGCAATCATCTGCACGATGCCGCCGGACACACCCAGGTCGCTGAACACGAAGAAGCCGAGCGTGACGAAACCCATGTGGGCCACCGACGAATAGGCCACCAGTTTCTTCATGTCCTGCTGGACCATGGCAACCAAGCCCACGTAGATCACGGCCACCAGCGAGAGAGCGATCATGAGCCAGGCCCATTCGTGCGAAGCGTCGGGCAGGATGGGCAGCGAGAAGCGCAGGAAGCCATAGGCCCCGAGCTTGAGCATGATGGCCGCCAGCACCGCAGAGCCGCCGGTGGGTGCTTCGACGTGCACGTCGGGCAGCCAAGTGTGCACCGGCCACATGGGCACCTTGACCGCGAAGGCCGCGAAGAAGGCAAAGAACAGCAGGGTCTGCGCGGTGCCGCTCAGCGGCAGCCGGTACCAGTCGGCCAGGGCGAAGCTGCCACCGGACACGGTGTACAGATAGATGAGCGCCACCAGCATCAGCAGCGAGCCCATCAGCGTGTACAGGAAGAACTTGAACGCGGCGTAGATCTTGTTCGGGCCGCCCCAGATGCCGATGATCAGGTACATCGGGATCAGCGTGGCTTCAAAGAACACATAGAACAGCATCGCGTCCTGCGCGCTGAACACGCCGATCATCAGACCCGAGAGGATCAGGAAGGCGCCCATGTACTGGTTCACGCGCGTCGTGATCGACTCCCAGCTGGCCACGATCACCACCACGTTGATGAACGCGGTCAGCAGCACCAGCCACAACGAGATGCCATCCACCCCCAGGTGGTAGTGGATGTTGAAGTCCTCGATCCAAGGGGCTTTTTCGACGAACTGCAGCGCAGCGGTGCCGAGTTGGAAACCGGTGTAGAGCGGCACCGTGACCGCGAGACCCACGACAGCACCCACCAACGCGATCCAGCGCACCATCGGTGCCTGATCGTCACGGCCCAGGGCCAGCAGCACGACGCCAAAAAAGATGGGCGTCCAGATGGCAAGGCTCAGCAAACCCATGATGTTCTTCTTCCTCTTGTTTTATTTGGCGAGCCAGACGAAGTACGTCATGAACAGCAGCACACCCACGATCATCATCAGCGCGTAGTGGTACAGGTAGCCGGTCTGTGCGCGGCGCACCACGCCGGAGACCAGCCCCACCAGCTTCCAGCTGGCGTTGACCACACCGCCTTCGATCACCCCCCGATCGCCACCCTTCCACAGACCGATGCCCAGACCACGCGCACCCTTGGCCAGCACGTTTTCGTTGAACCAGTCCAGGTAGTACTTGTTCTCCAGCACCACCACCAGCGGGCGCAAGGCGCGGCCAATGGCCGCGGGCACGGCCGGGTTGATCAGGTACATGTACCAGGCGCTCACCGCACCAGCCAGGGCCAGGTACAGCGGTGGCGTGAACAAGGCGTGGGAGACCATGGCCAACGGGCCGTGGAAAATCTCGGCGAACTTCGCCATGGCCGGGTGGGCCGCGGCGTTGATGAAGATCGCGTCCTTGAAGAAGTCACCGAACAGCATGGGCTGGATGGTCATGAAACCGATCACCACCGACGGGATGGCCAGCAGCACCAACGGCACCGTGACCACCCAGGGGGATTCGTGCGGCTTGTTGTCATGGGCATGACCATGCCCGTGGTCGTCGTGGTGACCATGGTCGTCGTGGTGCGCGTCCGGATTCTGGTCGTAGCGCTCTTTGCCGTGGAACACCAGAAAGTAAAGGCGGAACGAATAGAACGAGGTGACGAACACACCGGCCAGCACCGCGAAATAGGCGAAGCCCGAGGCCGGCAGGTTGCTGAAGTGCACCGCCTCAATGATGGAGTCCTTGGAGTAGAAGCCCGAGAACAGCGGCGTGCCGATGAGGGCCAGCGTACCCAGCAGCGAAGTGATCCAGGTGATGGGCATGTACTTGCGCACGGCGCCCATCCAGCGGATGTCCTGGTTGTGGTGCAGACCCATGATCACCGAGCCGGCCGCGAGGAACAGCAGCGCCTTGAAGAAGGCGTGCGTCATGAGGTGGAACACCGCCACCGAGTAGGCCGATGCGCCGAGCGCGACCGTCATGTAGCCCAGCTGCGAGAGCGTGGAATAGGCCACGATGCGCTTGATGTCGTTCTGGATGATGCCCAGGAAGCCCATGAACAGCGCGGTGATGGCGCCGATGACCATGATGAAGTTCAGCGCCGTATCGGACAGCTCGAACAGCGGCGACATGCGCGCCACCATGAAGATGCCGGCGGTGACCATGGTCGCGGCGTGGATCAGCGCCGAGATGGGTGTGGGGCCTTCCATGGAATCGGGCAGCCACACGTGCAGGGGGAACTGGGCGCTCTTGCCCATGGCGCCGATGAACAGGCAGATGCAGATCACGGTGATCAGCAGCCAGTCGGTGCCGGGAAAGCCCATGGCGCCGAGGGCAGGTGCTTTCGCAAACACCTCGGTGTAGTTCAGCGTGCCGGCGTAGGCTACGATGAGGCCGATGCCCAGGATGAAGCCGAAGTCGCCCACGCGGTTGACGAGGAAGGCCTTCATGTTGGCGAAGATCGCCGTGGGCTTGTTGAACCAGAAGCCGATCAGCAGATACGACACCAGACCCACCGCTTCCCAGCCAAAGAACAGCTGCAGCAGGTTGTTGCTCATGACCAGCATGAGCATGGAGAAGGTGAACAGCGAGATGTAGGCGAAGAAGCGGTTGTAGCCCTTGTCTTCTTCCATGTAGCCGATGGTGTAGAGGTGCACCATGAGCGAGACGAAGGTGACGACCACCATCATCATGGCGGTGAGACCGTCGACCAAAAAGCCGATTTCCATCTTCAACCCGCCGACCACCATCCAGGTGTAGAGGGTCTCGTTGAAGCGGGCGCCGTCGAGGGCCACGCTCTTGAGCGTCATGGCCGACAGGATGAAGGCGACCAGCACACCCAGGATGGTGAGGGTGTGCGAGGCGCGGCGGCCGATGACGTTGCCGCCGAACGTGGTGCCCAGGACGCCGGCCAGGGCCGCGCCGATCAGCGGCGCCATGGGGACGGCGAGCAGGGTGCTGGCAGAGAGGGTGGTGCTCATGGTGTTCTGGTCTGGGGGCTGGTGCTCAGCCTTTGAGCGTGTTGAGCTCTTCGACGCTGATCGAGTTCTTGTTGCGGAACAGCAGCACGAGGATGGCCAGGCCGATCGCCGATTCGGCGGCGGCCACGGTCAGGATGAAGAACACGAACACCTGTCCGTGCATGTCACCCAGGAAATGCGAGAAAGCCACGAAGTTCATGTTCACGGCCAGCAGCATCAGCTCGATGGCCATGAGCAGCACGATCAGGTTCTTGCGGTTCAGGAAAATGCCGACGACCGACAAGGCGAACAGGATGGCGCCGACGGCGAGGAAATGGCCCAGGGTCACGCTCATGATGCTTTGCCCTCCTCGGCGGTCACCGATTCGACGGCGGGTGCGGCTTTTTGTGTGGCGTTCATCGGCACCACCACCAGACGGTCGCTGGCACGCACATGCACTTGCAGGCCCGGGTTGATGGCCTTGCTGTCCTTGCGCTGGCGCAGGGTGAGCGCGATGGCCGCAATCATGGCCACCAGCAGGATCACGGCGGCCACTTCGATGGGGTACAGGTACTCGGTGTAGAGCAGCAAACCGAGCTCACGTGTGTTGGAGTAATTGGCAGCGTTGATGCCGGTGTTCACCGCATCGGGGTTGGCAGCCAGGCTGGGGAAGCCCGCAAACAACACGGCAATCAGCTCGGCCGCCACCAGACCGCCCAGGATGGCGGCGAGCGGAAAGTGTTTCCAGAAACCCTTGCGCACACTGTCCATATTGATGTCGAGCATCATCACGACGAACAGAAACAGCACCATCACCGCGCCCAGGTACACCAGCACCAGCGTGATCCCCAGGAACTCCGCCTTCAACAGCAACCACAACGCAGACGCCTGCGAAAACGCCAGCATCAGGAACAACACAGCGTGCACCGGGTTGCGCGCGGTGATGACGCGGAAGGCTGCAAACAGCAGCACCGCGGCGAAGAGGTAAAAAAAGCCGGTCTGGTAATCCATGGCGTTGTTCTTGTGTCGTCTGTTCCGGGCGGTTCCGGATTCAGAACGGATCAGCGGTAAGGGGCGTCGGCGGCCCGGGCAGCGGCAATCTCGGTCTCGTAGCGGTCGCCCACGGCCAGCAACATCTCTTTGGTGAAGTACAGGTCACCGCGTTTTTCACCGTGGTACTCGAAGATGTGGGTCTCCACGATGGAGTCGACAGGGCAGCTCTCTTCGCAGAAGCCGCAGAAGATGCACTTGGTGAGGTCGATGTCGTAACGCGTGGTGCGGCGTGAACCGTCGTCGCGCACATCGGATTCGATAGTGATGGCCATCGCCGGGCACACCGCTTCGCACAGCTTGCAGGCGATGCAGCGCTCTTCGCCGTTGTCATATCGGCGCAAGGCGTGCAGGCCCCGAAAGCGCGGCGACAGCGGCGTCTTTTCTTCCGGGAACTGCACCGTGATCTTGCGTTTGAAGGCGTAGCGGCCGGTCAGGGCCATGCCCTTGAACAACTCCACCAACAAAAAGCTGTTGAGGAAATCGCGAAAGGAAAACGGCGCCACGACCGCTGGGGCGGCGGCGGGGTTGGCGGTGATGGTGGACATGGTCAATCGCCCTCTTTATTTCCAGAGGTTCCACGAGGTCTGCATCAGCCCGCCGACGAGCAGCAGGTAGATGAGCGTGACGGGAATGAAGATCTTCCAGCCCAGACGCATGATCTGGTCGTAGCGGAAGCGCGGGAAGGTGGCGCGGATCCAGATGAACATGGACACCACGAGGAAGGTTTTCAGCCCGAGCCAGATCCAGCCGGGTATCCAGTTGAACACGGCGCTGTCGACGGGGGGCAACCAGCCACCCAGGAACATCAGCACCGCCAGCACCGAGATCAGCCACATGCTGGCGTATTCGGCCAGGAAAAAGATCGCAAAGCCCATGCCCGAATACTCGACCATGTGACCGGCCACGATCTCGGCCTCGCCCTCGACCACGTCGAACGGGTGGCGGTTGGTTTCGGCCACACCCGAGATGAGGTAAACGAAGAAGATGGGCAGCAGCGGGAGCCAGTTCCACGACAGAAAGTTCAAACCTTGCGAGGCGGCCATGCCGCGCGCCTGCGAGTTCACGATGTCGACCAGGTTCAGACTGCCCGAAACCATGACAACGATCAGGAAACAGAAGCCGATGGCGATTTCGTAGCTCACCATCTGGGCCGACGCGCGCAGCGCACCGAGGAACGCGTATTTCGAGTTGGAAGCCCAGCCCGCGATGATCACGCCGTACACCTCGATCGAGGTGATGGCCAAAATCACCAGCAGACCGGCGTTCACATTGGCGAGCACAGCTTCGGGACCGAAAGGCACGGCCACCCACGCGGCGAGCGCCGGCATGATGGCCATGATGGGACCGAGGCGGAAGAGCCCGTTGCTCGCAGCGCTCGGTCGGATCAGTTCCTTGGTCAGCAGCTTGAGCGCATCGGCAATGGGCTGGAGCAAACCGAAAGGGCCCACGCGGTTGGGTCCGTGGCGCACCTGGATCCAGCCGAGCAGCTTGCGCTCCCACAGCGTGAGGTACGCCACAGCACCCATCAAGGGCGCCAGCACGGCCACGATCTTGATCAGGTTCCAGATGACGGGCCAGGCCGCAGTGGTCCACCACGGGGCCGCAATCAAGCCCATGCCGCCGTTGTACATCGCGTCGATCATGCGGGCACCTCGTCGGCGATGAGGGATGCGCGGGCGTCCGCTGTCATTTGCAGCGCGGGAGCGCGGCGCACCAGACCATCAAGCTGGTAAATGCTCGCCACGCAAGGCTCAACGCTGGCCGGTGCCGTGTCGATGGAAGCGGCACTGCTGTTGTTCAGCCGGGCGGTATCCACCACCGCACCGCTGGCCACGCCTGGCAGCACGCTGGCCAGCACGGCCTGCGACGAGTCGGCATCAAAGCCGGTCAGGCCGAGCAGGTTGCCCAGCACGCGGATCACCTTCCAGGCCGGGCGCGTTTCACCCAGCGGGCGAACAACGGCATGGAAGCTCTGCAGGCGGCCTTCGGCGTTCACGAAAGAACCCGAGGTTTCGGTGAACGGAGCGATCGGCAAGAGCACGTCGCTGACATCGAGGTTGGTCTTGAACGGGCTCAGCGTGACGACCATGCCGGCGCCAGCCAGGCCTTCGGTTCCGGCCGCGCTGTCGTGCGCGGGTTCGGTGTTCAGCAGAACCAGCGCCTTGAGTGCGCCGCCCAGCATCTGGCCAGCGTTCAGACCGCCCTGCCCCGGCACGGCGTTCACAAGTTGTGCGCCCACGGTGTTGGCGGCTTCGCTCAAATAACCGACGCTGGCGCCGGTCTGCTGGGCGATCCAGTTGGCCAGCGACAGCAGGCTGGCTGCTTTTTCGTGGTGCGCAACGGCGTTGCCGAGCAGGATGGCCTTGTGCTCACCACCCAGCAGCGACTTGGCCACCGCACGGTGGGCGTCGGTCGCCTCGGCGTTCACCGGTGCGCTCGCGCCCGTCTCGGCGGCGATAGCAGACGCAATGCCAGCCAAGGCCGACACCCAGACGCCGCTGTCGGCGAGCACCACGTTCTTGAGCGGCATGGCCCAGTCTTGCGCGACGGCATTGAGCACGTTGACCTGCGCACCCTTGCGCTGCGCCTGGCGGATGCGTTGCGCAAACAGCGGATGGTCCTTGCGCATGTTGGAGCCGACCACCAGCACACGCTGGAGGTTGGACAGCGAGGCCACGGGCATTCCAAGCCAGCGCGCCGCACCGGCGGGGGCGGTGTTGGAGAAATCGGCGTGGCGCAAGCGGCTGTCGATGTTCTGGCTGCCCAGGCCGCGCACCAGAGCGCCAGCCAACGCCAATTCTTCGAACGTGCTGTGCGGGCTGGCCAGCAGGCCGATGGCAGCGGCGCCGTGTTCGGCCTTGACCTGTTTCAGGCCGTTGGCCACGTATTCGAGGGCGGTCTGCCAGTCGACCGTCTTCCATTCGCCGCCCTGCTTGAGCATGGGCGCGGTCAGGCGGTCTTCGCTGTTGACGGCTTCGTACGAAAAGCGGTCGCGGTCGGCGATCCAGCATTCGTTGACGGCTTCGTTCTCCAGCGGCACCACGCGCATGACCTTGTGGTTCTTCACCTGGACGATCAGGTTGGCACCGGTGGAGTCGTGCGGGCTCACGCTCTTGCGGCGCGAGAGCTCCCAGGTGCGGGCGCTGTAACGGAACGGCTTGCTGGTGAGCGCGCCAACCGGGCAGATGTCGATCATGTTGCCCGAGAGTTCGGAGTCGACCGTGTCGCCCAGCACCGTGGTGATCTCGGCGTGTTCACCGCGGTGGATCATGCCGAGCTCCATCACACCGGCCACTTCCTGGCCAAAGCGCACGCAGCGGGTGCAGTGGATGCAGCGGCTCATCTCCTGCATGGAGATCAGCGGCCCCACGTCCTTGTGGAAGACAACGCGTTTTTCTTCTTCGTAGCGCGAGCCGGAGCTGCCATAGCCCACGGCCAGATCCTGCAACTGGCACTCACCTCCCTGGTCACAGATGGGGCAGTCCAGCGGGTGGTTGATGAGCAGGAACTCCATCACCGACTGCTGAGCCTTGATGGCTTTGTCGCTCTTGGTGCGCACGATCATGCCCTGCGTGACCGGGGTGGCACAGGCCGGCATGGGCTTGGGCGCCTTCTCCACGTCCACCAGGCACATGCGGCAGTTGGCCGCGATGGACAGTTTCTTGTGATAGCAGAAATGCGGGATGTAGGTGCCGGCCTTCTCGGCCGCATGCATGACCATGCTGCCCGGGGGCACTTCCACCTTTTTGCCGTCGAGTTCGATTTCGATCATGGTGTTCTTGTCTTCAGGCGGCTGGGGCGTTGGCCGAGGCGATCTTGGCCTCGAACTCATGCCGGAAGTGTTTGATCATGGCGCGCACCGGCATGGCCGCAGCATCACCCAGGGCGCAGATGGTGCGGCCCATGATGTTCTCGGCCACGTTGTCCAACAGCGCCATGTCGGCGGGGCGGCCTTCGCCCTCATCGATACGGCTGACCATGCGCCAGAGCCAGCCCGTGCCTTCACGGCACGGCGTGCACTGGCCACACGATTCGTGCATGTAGAAATAGGACAGGCGCTTGAGCGACTCGACCATGCAACGGCTGTCGTCCATCACGATCACGGCACCGGAGCCCAGCATGGAGCCGGCCTTGGCAATCGAGTCGTAGTCCATGGTGCAGTCCATCATGATGGACGCGGGCAACACGGGCGACGACGATCCGCCGGGGATCACGGCCTTGAGCGTGCGGCCCTTGCGCACGCCACCGGCGAGCTCGAGCAGCTTGCTGAAGGGTGTGCCCATGGGCACCTCGTAGTTGCCGGGCATCTCCACGTCACCACTGACCGAGAAGATTTTGGTGCCGCCGTTGTTGGGCTTGCCGCAAGCGAGGTAAGCCGCGCCGCCGTTGCGGATGATCCAGGGGACCGCCGCGAACGTCTCGGTGTTGTTGATCGTGGTGGGCTTGCCGTACAGGCCGAAGCTGGCCGGGAACGGTGGCTTGAAGCGGGGCTGGCCCTTCTTGCCTTCGAGCGATTCGAGCAAGGCGGTTTCTTCGCCGCAGATGTAAGCGCCGAAGCCGTGGAACGCGTGCAGCTGGAAGCTGAAGCCGCTGTCCAGGATGTTGTCGCCCAGCAGGCCGGCGGCGCGGGCTTCTTCCAGCGCCGCTTCAAATCGGTCGTAGGCTTCGAAGATTTCCCCGTGGATGTAGTTGTAGCCCACGCTGATGCCCATGGCGAAGGCGGCAATGGCCATGCCTTCGATCACGATGTGCGGGTTGTACATGAGGATGTCGCGGTCCTTGCAGGTGCCCGGCTCGCCCTCGTCGGAGTTGCACACGAGGTACTTCTGACCTGGGAACTGGCGCGGCATGAAGCTCCACTTCAGCCCGGTGGGGAAACCCGCACCGCCGCGACCGCGCAAGGCCGATTCCTTCAGCGTGGCAATCACCTGGTCCTGCGTCATGCCCACCACCGGTGGGTCACCCGCCGGCTCGGCCCCGTCCTTGCCCAGCACCTTGCGCAAGGCCTGGTACCCGCCACGCGCCACGTAGTCCTTCAGCGACCAGTTGCCGCCATTGAGGTCGGCGTAGATCTGGGGATTGATGTGACGGCCGTGGAAGCAGGTTTGCACGCCGTTGGCGCGGAACTGCGAGAGGATTTGTTCGGCGTTCATGACTGTCCTTCTGAAGCACGCAAGCCGTCAATCAACTGGTCCAGCTTGTCGTTGCTCATGAAACTGCACATGTGGCGGTCGTTGACCAGCATCACCGGGGAATCGGCGCAGGCGCCGAGGCACTCGCTTTGCTGCAGGGTGAACAAACCGTCTGCGGTGGTACCGCCCATGGTGATGCCCAGCTTGTGCTCCAGGTGGTGCAGCGCGCTCTGACCATCGCGCAACTGGCACGGCAGGTTGGTGCAGACGTTGAGCTTGAACTTGCCCACCGGCTGCTGGTTGTACATGTTGTAGAACGTCGTCACCTCGTGCACGGCGATCGGCTCCATGCCCAGGTAGGCGGCCAGCGCCGCTTCGGCGCCGGTGCTCACAAAGCCCATCTCCTGCTGGATGATGGACAGGCAGGCCATTACGGCCGACTGCGCCTGGTCGGCCGGGTATTTGGCGACTTCGCGCGCAAAGCGCTGCTGGGTGGTGCTGCTGAATTCCACAGCGGCAACTGCTTGGCCGGTGCTCATCGGTCGATCTCCCCGAAAACAATGTCCATGGTGCCGATGATGGCCACAGCGTCGGCCAGCATGTGACCGCGCGCCATCTCGTCCATCGTGGCCAGGTGCGCAAAACCGGGCGCGCGGATCTTCAGGCGGTAGGGCTTGTTGGCGCCGTCGCTCACCAGGTAGATGCCGAACTCGCCCTTGGGGTGCTCGACCGCTGCGTAGGCTTCGCCTTCGGGCACGTGGAAGCCTTCGGTGAACAGCTTGAAATGGTGGATCAGCTCTTCCATGTTGGCCTTCATGGCCTCGCGGGCGGGGGCCGCCACCTTGTGGTTGTCGGTGATGACCGGACCGGGGTTGGCGCGCAACCACTTCGAACACTGTTCGATGATGCGGTTGGACTGCTTCATCTCTTCCATGCGGACGAGATAGCGGTCGTAGCAGTCACCCGTCTTGCCCACCGGAATGTCGAAGTCCATCTGACCGTACACGTCGTACGGCTGCTTCTTGCGCAGGTCCCAGGCGATGCCGGAACCGCGCAGCATGGGGCCGGTCATGCCGAGGTTGAGCGCACGCTCGGGCGTGACCACGCCGATGCCCACGGTGCGCTGCTTCCAGATGCGGTTGTCGGTCAGCAGCGTGTGGTACTCGGCGAGATACGTGGGGAAGCGCTTCGTGAAGTCGTCGATGAAATCGAGAAGCGAACCCTGGCGGTTCGTGTTCATCTGCTCCATCGCGCGGGCGTTGCGGATCTTGCTGTGCTTGTACTGCGGCATGGTGTCCGGCAGATCGCGGTACACGCCGCCCGGACGGAAGTAGGCCGCGTGCATGCGCGCGCCAGAGACCGCCTCGTACATGTCGAACAGGTCTTCGCGCTCGCGGAACGCGTAGATCAGGATGGTGGAGCTGCCGCAGTCGTTGCCGTGCGAGCCCAGCCACATCAGGTGGTTGAGCAGGCGCGTGATCTCACTGAACATCACGCGGATGTACTGAGCACGGATCGGCACCTCGATGCCGAGCAATTTCTCGATGGCCAGGCAGTACGCGTGCTCGTTGCACATCATCGACACATAGTCCAGCCGATCCATGTACGGCAGCGACTGGATGTACGTCTTGTGCTCGGCGAGTTTTTCGGTGGCGCGGTGCAGCAGGCCGATGTGCGGATCGGCGCGTTGCACGACCTCGCCGTCGAGCTCGAGCACCAGGCGCAGCACGCCGTGCGCGGCCGGGTGCTGCGGACCGAAGTTGAGGGTGTAGTTCTTGATTTCAGCCATGACGATGTCGCAGGAAGGCCAGGGCCCTCAGTGCAAGCCCCCGTAGTTGTCTTCGCGGATGATGCGCGGCGTGATTTCGCGGGGCTCGATGCTCACCGGCTCGTAGATCACGCGCTGGCGCTCGGCGTCGTAGCGCATCTCGACGTGACCCGACAGCGGAAAGTCCTTGCGGAAAGGGTGGCCGATGAAGCCGTAGTCGGTGAGGATGCGACGCAGGTCGTCGTGGCCTTCGAAGACGATTCCGAACAGGTCAAATGCCTCGCGCTCGTACCAATTGGCAGCCGCCCACAACGGCGTGACAGAGGCCAGCACGGGGAAGTCGTCCTCGGGGCAGAAAACCCGCACGCGAACCCGGTGGTTGTGCGTGACCGACAGCAGGTGCACCACGGCGGCAAAACGCTGACCCTCCCAGCGGCCGTCACCATACGTCTGGTAGTCCATGCCGCACAGATCAATGAGCTGTTCGAACGCCGCCACAGGCGCATCGCGCAGGGTCTTCATGACGTCGAAATAATGGGCCGCAGAGACGATCAGCGTGAGCTCTTCGCGAACCACGTCCAGCGACACCACACGGTCACCCAGCAACTCGGCCAAGGCGTGCTTCAGGGCTTCCGGTGCAACTGCGTAGGAGGTTGTTGAGGTGTCGGTCATGGGTGCGTCTCTGGGGACTCGTTTCGCCGTGGAACAGCCGGCGCTCAGGCGCGGGCGATGGTCTGGGTGCGCCGGATCTTCTGCTGCAACTGGATGATTCCGTACAGCAGGGCTTCCGCCGTGGGCGGGCAGCCGGGCACATACACATCCACCGGCACGATGCGGTCGCAACCGCGCACCACCGAATAGCTGTAGTGGTAGTAACCACCGCCGTTGGCACACGAACCCATGGAGAGCACCCAGCGCGGCTCGGCCATCTGGTCGTAGACCTTGCGCAGGGCGGGCGCCATCTTGTTGCACAGCGTGCCCGCCACGATCATCAGATCGGACTGGCGCGGGCTGGCGCGGAACACCTCGGAGCCGAAGCGGCCGATGTCGTAACGCGCGGCCGCCGCGTGCATCATTTCCACCGCACAGCAGGCCAAACCGAAGGTCATGGGCCACAACGAACCGGTCTTGGCCCAGTTAACCACCGAGTCGTAGCTGGTGGTGACAAAGCCTTCTTTGAATACGCCTTCAATCATGGGCCACTCCGGTGCGTTCGTGTGTGTGCTTGTTGATCATTCCCAGTCCAGTGCGCCCTTCTTCCACTCGTAGGCAAAGCCCACGGTGAGGATGGCCAGAAACACGACGCCCGCGAGGAAGCCGGTCATGCCGATGTCGGAGAAGGCCACAGCCCAGGGGATGAGGAAAGCGATTTCGAGATCGAACAGAATGAACAAAATCGCTACGAGGTAGTAGCGCACATCGAACTTCATTCGAGCGTCTTCAAACGCTTCAAACCCGCACTCGTAAGGGGAATTTTTCTCTGCGTCCGGAAGGTTGGGACCGAGGATGTAGCCCAGGACCTGCGGGATGATCCCGATGGCAATACCCACCAAGATGAACAGGAGCACAGGTAGGTATTGTTCGAGACTCATCTTGGTCTGTTCCACTGACACGGCATGGGGCCGTGTTGTCCAAAGATTGGTGCCGACGGCGAGACTCGAACTCGCACAGCTTTCGCCACTACCCCCTCAAGATAGCGTGTCTACCAATTTCACCACGTCGGCTGGTCTGCGTTGCTGGCTCACGAGGTCTGTGTGAGCCTTGCTGACAAGCATTGGAGTTTACCCTGAAACCACCCCTCTTTTGAGAGGGAGCGGGCCTTTTTCAACACCAATGGAAGATGCTTGGGCACGCCGGTGGAAGCCGGGTGCCCCCAAGCTCATTTCGCCGGGATTTGCGCCGGGCCCGTGGGCGCCGGCGTGGCTGCGGCGGGCGCGGGGACGGCACCCGGAATCTGCTGCGAGGCGTCGGCGGGCTGGGCGGGGGTCACCACGCCTTCAAGCACGCTGCCGGAGCTGGGCGCCACAGTGCGCAGGTTGCCAAAATAGGCCAGACCCAAGGTGCAGCCCAGGAACACCGCAGCCAGCACCGCGGTGGAGCGCGACATGAAGTTCGCCCCACCCGAGGCACCGAACAAACTGGCCGAGCCGGCACCGCCGCCGCCAAAGGCCGCACCGGCGTCGGCACCCTTGCCGTGCTGCATGAGGATCAGGCCAATCATGGTCAGGGCTGAGAGGATCTGCACGGCCAGCAGGATGGTCAACACAACGTTCATTTTTTACTCCGGGATCACAGTTGTCGATGCGCTTGAAAAAGCGCGAAAAGGTCAATGGGCCGAGGCCACGATTTGAAGGAAGTCGGCGGCCTTGAGCGACGCGCCGCCAATGAGTCCCCCGTCGATATCGGGCTGGGCCAGCAGGCTGGCGGCGTTCGCTGCGTTCATGCTGCCGCCGTACAGGATGTGCACACGCTCGGGGTGCTGGGTCGCTGCGGCCAGCTGGGCCCGCAGCACAGCATGCACCTGCTGGGCCTGATCGGGCGACGCGGTCTTGCCGGTGCCGATGGCCCAGACGGGCTCGTAAGCCACCACGATTTCGCTGGTGCAATGCGCCACGGCATGGATGACCGCGGCCAGTTGGCGCTTCACCACAACTTCGGTCTGACCCGCCTCACGCTCGGCCAGGGTCTCACCCACACAAACAATGGGGGTGATGCCGTGGGCCAGTGCCAGCCTGGCCTTCTCGGCCACCAGCAAGTCGGTCTCGCCGTGGTACTGGCGTCGCTCGGAATGGCCAACGATCGCATAGCGGCAGGCAAAGTCCTTGAGCATGGTCGCCGACACCTCACCGGTGTAGGCGCCCTGCTCGTGGCTGGACACATCTTGAGCACCCCAGGCAATCGCGCTGCCCGTCAGCTGCGACTGCAGTTGCGCCAGGTAGGGCGCCGGCACGCACAGGGCCATGTCGGCCGCTGGCGTCTTGCCATCCAAACCGTCGAGCATGGCCCTCACCAGGGCGGCGTTGGCGGCCAGCGAGCCGTTCATTTTCCAGTTGCCTGCGATCAGTGGTTTCATGTCAGAGATGTCGTCATGCCCAGGTCAGGACGAGCTTGCCGATGTGGCGGTTGGACTCCATGAGCGTGTGCGCTGCAGCCGCTTCGCTGGCGGGGAACACCTGATGGATCACCGGCTTGATCTGCCCCTGGGCCAGCAGCGGCCAGACGCGATCGCGCAGCGCTTGCGCAATGGCGGTCTTGAAGGCGATCGGGCGCGGACGCAAGGTCGAACCGGTGATGGTCAGGCGCTTGCGCAGCACCATGCCGGCGTTGAACTCGGCCTTCACTCCACCCTGCACCGCGATGATGACCAGCCGGCCGTCTTCGGCCAGGCAATCGATCTCGCGCGCCACGTAGGCACCGGCCACCATGTCGAGCACGACATTGACGCCCTGCCCGCCGGTGAGGTCGGCCACGGCAGCCACGAAGTCCTGCGTCTTGTAGTTGATGGCGTGGTCGGCGCCAAGCGTCAGGCAAGCTGCGCACTTGTCGTCGCTGCCCGCGGTGGCGATGACGCGAGCGCCCAGGGCCTTGGCCATCTGGATCGCGGTCACACCGATGCCGCTGGTGCCACCCTGGATCAACAGGGTTTCACCCGCTTGCAGACGCGCGCGGTCGAACACATTGCTCCACACGGTGAAGAAGGTCTCGGGCAGCGAGGCGGCAGCGATGTCATCCAGGCCCTCGGGCACGGGCAGGCACTGGCCCACGGGTGCCACGCACCACTCGGCGTAACCGCCGCCGGCCACCAGCGCGCACACGCGATCGCCCACCTTCAGGCCCGCGGCAGCCATGGCCACCTCGTCGCCCGAAGCAATCACGCCCGCCACTTCGAGGCCGGGAATGTCGGAAGCGCCGGGCGGCACCGGGTAGTTGCCGGTGCGCTGCAGCACGTCGGGGCGGTTCACGCCCGACGCGCTGACGCGAATCAGCACCTCACCCGCAGCCGCCACCGGCACCGGGCGCACGCCGAGGCGCAGCACCTCGGGTCCACCGAAGCTGCTGATCTCGACCGCTTGCATCACCGCCGGGATCACGACTGGGGCTGCTGCTGCGGCTCGACCGCGTTGCGATCGGCCAGCGCCTTCATCGACAGCTTGACGCGACCTTTTTCGTCGGTCTCGAGCACCTTCACGCGAACGATCTGGCCTTCGGTCAGATAGTCGGTGACGCGCTCGACGCGCTCGTGCGCGATCTGGCTGATGTGCAACAGACCATCCTTACCGGGCAGCAGGTTGATCAGGGCACCGAAGTCCAGGATCTTGGTGACCGGGCCTTCGTAGACCTTGCCCACTTCCACTTCGGCCGTGATCTGTTCGATGCGGCGCTTGGCCTCGTCGGCCTTGGCCGAGTCGGTCGACGCGATGGTGATGGTGCCGTCTTCGTCGATGTTGATCTGCGTGCCGGTCTCTTCGGTCAGTGCGCGAATCACGGCGCCGCCCTTGCCGATCACGTCGCGGATCTTCTCGGGGTTGATCTTCATGGTGAAGAGCTTGGGCGCGAAGTTGGAGACTTCGGTCTTGGCTTCGCCCATGGCTTCCTGCATCTTGCCCAGGATGTGCATGCGGGCTTCCTTGGCCTGGGCCAGCGCGACCTGCATGATTTCCTTGGTGATGCCCTGGATCTTGATGTCCATCTGCAGCGCCGAGATACCGTTGGTGGTGCCGGCGACCTTGAAGTCCATGTCGCCCAGGTGGTCTTCGTCACCCAGGATGTCGGTCAGCACGGCGAAGCGGTTGCCGTCCTTGATCAGGCCCATGGCGATGCCGGCCACGTGGGCCTTCATCGGCACGCCGGCGTCCATCAGCGCCAGGCAGCCGCCGCAGACCGATGCCATCGACGAGGAACCGTTGGACTCGGTGATTTCCGACACCACGCGCATGGTGTAGGGGAAGTCTTCCTTGCTGGGCAGCGCGGCGATCAGCGCGCGCTTGGCCAGGCGGCCGTGGCCGATTTCGCGGCGCTTCGGTGTACCGAAACGGCCGGCCTCACCGGTGGCGAAGGGAGGCATGTTGTAGTGCAGCATGAAGCGGTCTTCGAACTCGCCAGCCAGCGCGTCGATGCGCTGGGCGTCGCGGTCGGTACCCAGTGTGGCCACGACCAGCGCCTGCGTTTCACCGCGGGTGAACAGGGCCGAGCCGTGGGTGCGGGGCAGCACGCCGTTGCGGATTTCGATGGCGCGCACGGTGCGCGTGTCGCGGCCGTCAATGCGGGGCTCGCCGGCCAGGATCTGACCACGCACGATCTTGGCTTCGATCTCGAACAGCAGGGCTTCGATGGCCACGCTGTCGAAGGCCACGCCTTCGGCTTTGAGTGCAGCGAACACGTCGGCGTATGCAGCACGGCAAGCCTGGGTGCGGGCCTGCTTGTTGCGGATCTGGTAGGCGGCTTCGAGCTTGGCTTTGGCCAGGCCGTCGATCTTGGCGATCAGCGGCTCGTCCTTGGCGGGTGCTTGCCAGTCCCAGGCCGGCTTGCCAGCGTCGCGCACCAGCTCGTTGATGGCGGCAATGGCGATATTGCCCTGCTCATGGCCGAACACCACGGCGCCCAGCATGATTTCTTCGGACAGCTGGTCGGCTTCGGATTCCACCATCAGCACGGCGGACTCGGTGCCGGCGACCACGAGGTCCAGCTGGCTGTCTTTGAGCTGAGTCTGGCCGGGATTGAGGACGTACTGGCCATTCACGTAGCCCACGCGGGCAGCACCGATGGGGCCGTTGAACGGGATGCCGCTGACCGACAGGGCGGCCGAGGTGGCGATCATGGCGGCGATGTCGGCCTGCACTTCGGGGTTCAGGCTCACCACGTGCACGATCACCTGAACTTCGTTGTAGAAGCCTTCGGGGAACAGGGGGCGGATCGGGCGGTCGATCAGGCGGCAGGTCAGCGTTTCGAGTTCGCTCGGGCGGCCTTCGCGCTTGAAGAAGCTGCCGGGGATCTTGCCGGCGGCGTACGACTTCTCGGTGTAGTCCACGGTCAGCGGGAAGAAGTCCTGGCCGGCCTTGGCCTCGGTCTTGGCGACCACGGTGGCGAGCACCACGGTGTCGTCGATGTTGACCAGCACGGCGCCGGTGGCCTGGCGCGCGATTTCGCCGGTTTCCATGGTGACCGTGTGGGGGCCCCACTGGAAGGTCTTGGTGACTTTGTTGAACATGGTCATGGTTTATCTCCTGAATTTTTCTCCGCCACCCGGCGGAAAACACAGCGTGCGGCAAACCCGCACAAAACCCGGAAACACAACCCAGAACACGATGCCATTCCAGATGGATTGAGTGTTTCGCCGTTGGCGCTCAACCCGCTTGGAATGACACAGCTTCGCTCTGTAATCAATGCTCCGGAATCAAAAAAGAGGTCAAAAAAGCAAAAAACGCCCGAGCCAGCGAACCAACTCAGGCGTTTTCTGTGTCAACCCGGGCTCAATTACTTGCGCAGGCCCAGTTTGGCGATCAGCGCCACGTAACGCTGGGCGTCTTTGGACTTCAAATAGTCCAGCAGCTTGCGGCGGCGGCTCACCATGCGCAGCAGGCCGCGACGACCGTGGTGGTCTTTGGCGTGCGTCTTGAAGTGGGGGGTCAGTTCGTTGATGCGTGCGGTCAGGATGGCGACCTGCACTTCTGGGCTGCCGGTGTCATTGGCGGCACGGGCGTTGGCCGCGACGACTTCGGCTTTGATGGATTGGGCAATCATGGAATTTCCTTGGGGTTACATGCGTCCCGGCGCAGCCAGTCGGCTCAAGGATTTGCTCCAGGGCCAGCCGCCGCATCGGGCGTGGGTATGCTGTCCTTTCGAACGGCAACCGCGAATTATAGGCCAGAAGGCGTCAAGTGCCGCCACCCGGCTGGGCGGCGATCCAGCGGCGAAGGCGGGAGACGCCCTCTTCGAGCCGGTGGGTGTCGCGGCTGGCGAAGCACCAGCGCAGCCAGCCAGCCGCTTCCGGACTGAAAGCGCTGCCCGGGGCGAGTCCAATGCCCGCCTCGCGCACCAGCCGTTTGGCCACGTCCAGGCAGTCGTCATGGCCCTGCAGCGTGAAGAAGGCGTACATGCCGCCCAACGGTTCGGCGAGCGTCACGCCGGGCACGGCGCTCAGCAGCGGCACCAAGGTGTCGCGGCAGGTTTTGAGGTGGGCCACCAGCGCCGGTGTGACCTCCGCGCCGCGCTGCAGCGCCACCGTGGCGCCGCGTTGCACAAAGACCGGAGCGCACGAGGTGTTGAACTCGATCAGCTTGCCCATCGCCGCGGTGAGCGCGGCGGGGAGCACCAGCCAGCCCAGGCGCCAGCCGGTCATGAGGAAACTTTTGGAAAAGCTGTGGGCCACGATGACGCGGTCGTCGGGCTCGGCCACGTCCAGAAAGCTGGGGGCCGAACCATTGGCGGTATCGCCCGCGTAATAAAGACGCTCGTAGACCTCGTCGGCCAGGATCCAGGTGCCGGTGCGCCGACAGTGCGCCAGGATGGTGGCTTGCTCCTCGCGGGTCAATGTCCAGCCGGTGGGGTTGTTGGGCGCGTTGACGATGAGCAAACGCGTGGCCGGTGTGATGGCTGAGAGCAGAGCGTCCGTGTCCAGCGCCCAGGCGCCAGCGCGCGGTCCGTCGGTCAGCACATGCAGCGGCACGCTTTTCACGTGGGCCCCCATGATCTGCGGCTGCGCCACCAGGTTGGGCCAGGCCGGCGTGACCACCACCACCTCATCGCCCGCCTCCACCAGCGCTTGCGACGCCAGCATCAGCCCGTTCACGCCGCCCGAGGTGACGGCGAGGCGGTCGATCCAGTGCGCAGCGCCGCGCCCGGGGTGCAGGCCATCGGTGTAGACCGCGATCGCTTCGCGCAACTCGGGCAGACCGAGGTTGTGCGCGTAGAAGGTTTCACCGGACTGCAGCGAGGCGATGGCGGCTTCGCGGATGAAGCCGGGCGTGACCTCGTCGCTCTCGCCAAACCAGAACTTGAGCACGTTGTCGCGGCCCAGGCCCTCATTGGCCACCTCGCGAATGCGGGAAGCTTCAAGGTTTTCAACGACGGGGCGCATGAAGGGAGCGTGTTGGGACATCAGGGTCGGACCATGTTGCAGCGGTGGGGCTGTTCGGCTTGCTGGGGTGCCAGGTTGCGGATGACGCGAAAGCCGTAGCCCGAGCCTTCGACGTCGAATTGGGCGCCGGCTGCGCCCTGGCGCTCCATCACGGCCACCGCCAGCGGCTGCTGGAACTGGTGATCGGCGGCGCGCATGCGGGCCGTCTGGCCTGCCAGCGTGACCTCGGCTTTCTCCAGTTGGGCCGCCACGCTGGCGGCGTTGACCGGGCCGATGGCACCCGCGCGCTCGAGGGCCTGCGCCAGCGACTCGATCATGAGTTGCATGCGCATGTGCACGTAGTCGTCGGCGGGGTTGGGGAACCGCTGGCGGAACGACTGGTAGAAGGCCTCGGACTCGCGCGTGGGCACGTTGGGGAACCAGTCGGCCACGGCGATCACCTTGCCGATGCCGGCCTCGCCCATGGCCGCCGGAGCACCCAGCGCGTTGCCGTAGAAGGTGTAGAAGCTGCCGTCAAAGCCCACCTCGCGCGCGGCCTTCACCAGCAGCGTGAGGTCGTTGCCCCAGTTGCCGGTGAGCACGGACTGCGCGCCACTGGCCTTGATCTTGGCGGCATAGGGCAGAAAGTCTTTGACGCGCGCCATGGGATGCAGTTCTTCGCCGACGATCCTCACATCGGGGCGTTGCGCCGCCAGCTGGTTGCGACCCTCACGCAGCACGGCCTGGCCGAAGCTGTAGTCCTGGCCGATCAGGTAGACGCTCTTGAGCTGCTTGTCTTCGCGCAGCACGCTCATGAGCGCGCTCATGCGCATGTCGGCGTGGGCGTCAAAACGAAAATGCCAGTAACTGCACTTCTCGTTGGTCAGCGCCGGGTCCACCGCCGAGTAATTGAGGAACAGCATCTGGCGCGCCGGCTCGCGCTCGTTGTGTTTGTTGATCGCTTCGATCAGCGCGCTGGCCGCGGCCGACGAGTTGCCCTGCGCGATGATGGTGATGTCG
Source organism: Hydrogenophaga sp. (assembly GCF_030158645.1). Classification (GTDB taxonomy): domain Bacteria; phylum Pseudomonadota; class Gammaproteobacteria; order Burkholderiales; family Burkholderiaceae_C; genus Hydrogenophaga. The sequence goes on from NZ_JAOASO010000071.1 coordinate 45,380, forward strand.
CGGTCCACGGCCGAGCGCAATGCCGACAAAGCCTCTTCGGTCTGGCCCTTGCTGTCGAACCGTTCGATCAGCAGCGGGCGGTTGCCGCCGGGCAGTTTCACGCCGCCGCGGGCATTCACGCGCTCGGTGGCCCAGACCAGATTGCGGTACACGGCTTCGCCGGTGTTGGCGATCGGGCCGGAGAGGCCTTCGATCAGAGCGATGCGGATGGGAGACGGCGCCTGGGCAGACACCGACGGCGCGACAAGGACAGCGCCCAAGACAGCAACCAGCACGCGCCGGCGCACGGACCAAAATGAATCGAGCATGCTTTTCATGAGATGAATGCGTTCGGCCAAGGCCGTCAGGAAGCCATGGTCAGATCGGCCAGGGGCCAACGCGGCTTCACATCGAAGCTGTAGCCCTGGCCCTCGGCCGCATCGAGTTGAACCAGACCGGCCTGCACCCGCATGCCGCCGGCCAGCGCGATCATGGCGCCGTTGTCGGTGCACAGGTGCAGCTCGGGGTAGTGCACGCGCACGCCGGCCTTGGCGCAGGCAGCGCCCAATTGCTCGCGCAGCAGTGTGTTGGCTCCCACGCCGCCGGCCACCACCAGGCGGCGCAGGCCACTCTGGCGCACCGCCGCCATGGACTTTTTCACCAGCACCTCGACGATGGCGGCCTGCACGCTGGCGGCCACATCGGCCTTTTGCTGCGGCGTGAGCGGGTCGGCCAGGTGCAGCGTGGCCGGGCCATCCAGACTGGCGTGGGCCAGCCGTTTCACTTGGGTCAGAACAGCGGTTTTGAGGCCGGCGAAGGAAAAATCGAGATCGCCGCTGTGCAGCAGTGGGCGCGGAAACTTGTACGCCAAGGGGTCGCCCTGCAGCGCCAGCCGCGCCAGCGCCGGGCCACCCGGGTAGCCCAGGCCGAGCAGCTTGGCCGACTTGTCGAAGGCCTCGCCCGCTGCGTCGTCGATGGTTTCGCCCAGCAAGGTGTAGCGCCCCACCCCGTCCACCCGCATCAGCTGGCTGTGTCCGCCTGAGACGAGCAAGGCCACAAACGGGAACTCCGGCGGGTCGGCGCTCAGAAATGGCGAGAGCAAATGCCCCTCGAGGTGGTGCACGCCGATCACCGGTTTGCCCAGCGCAAACCCCAGCGCGCAGGCCACGCCCGACCCCACCAGCAGCGCGCCGGCCAGTCCCGGACCCCGCGTATAAGCCACCGCATCCACCGCCGACAGCGGCAGGCCGGCCTGCGCCAGCGCTGCGTCGGTGAGTGGCAACACCCGGCGGATGTGGTCGCGGCTGGCGAGCTCGGGCACAACGCCACCGAAGGCGCGGTGCATCTCGATCTGGCTGTGCAGCGCATCGCCCAGCAGCCTCGGCGTCTGGCCGCCGCTGGCGTCGACCAGAGCGACGCCGGTTTCGTCGCAAGACGACTCGATTCCCAAAATCAGCATGCGGCGAGTGTACGGGCGGCATGTTTGTTGCTCATGATCGCGGGATGCTTGCAACGACCCCACACACATGAAATCGGGCCTGAACTTTCTGCTGGCGGCCAAACGCTGCGAAATCGCCGAGCTGCAACAGCTCGCCCTGACCAGCGCGCTGGTGAACGTGACCGGGCGCCTGGTGCATGGCTTGCAGCGCGAGCGGGGACTGTCCAACCTGTTCCTGGGCTCCCAAGGCCTGCGGTTCGGCGAAGTGCGCCATCAGCAGATCGGCGAGTGCCGACAGATCGAGGCCGAGCTGCGCGCCTGCTTTGACGAACTGGACACCGAATCGGCCCGGCTGGGCAACGGTGCCCGCCTGTTCAGCCGCATCGCCTATGTGCTGCACGGGCTGGACGCACTCGACGGCCTGCGCACTCGCGTCCAGACGCTGGAATGGACACCCCAGCGGGCCACCGAGGCCTATGTGCGGCTGATCGCCGGTTTGCTGGCGGTGGTGTTCGAGGCAGCGGACAGCGCCAGCGACCCGGAGATCTCGCGCCTGCTGGTCGCCTTGTTCAACTTCATGCAGGGCAAGGAATTCGCCGGCCAGGAACGGGCGGCCGGCTCGGTGCTGTTTGCCGCGGGCCGCGCCGTGGCCGACGAGCAGCAGCGCCTGCTGCACCTGATCGAGTCGCAAGAGCGCTGCCTCGAGGTGTTTGCCGAGTTCTCGAACCCGCACGTGGTGGCCCTGTGGCACACCACCCAGGCCAGCGCCATGCTCGCCGAGCTGGAGCGCTTGCGCCGCGTGCTGTGCACCGCGCCGCACGGCTCACCGCTCAATGCGCAGGTGAGCCAGGCCTGGTTTGACTGCTGCAGCCGGCGCATCGACCGCATGAAGGCGGTGGAAGACCGCCTCGCGCTCGACCTGCTGCAAGCCTGCGAACAGAAGATCACCGCGGCCAACGCCGAGCTGGACAGTTTCCACGCCCTGCACAACGCACCCGCCACCGAGGCGGACGTGCTGTCGTTCTTCCGCGCACCCGAGGCGCAAGGCGCGGCGGCGTTTGGCACCAACACCCAGGGCTACGGTCTGCATCTGGAGCGCTCCATCCTGGAGCTGGTGCAGGAACAGGCGCGGCGCCTGCAGACCATGAGCGAAGAACTCGACACGGTTCGCGCCAGCCTCAACGAGCGCAAGCTGATCGAGCGCGCCAAGGGCCTGCTGATGGCGCACCGCCACCTGAGCGAAGAAGAAGCCCACAAAACCATGCGCCAGATGGCCATGAACCAGAACCGCCGGCTGATCGAGGTGGCCGAAGCGGTGCTCGCCATGGCCGACGTGTTGCCCGAGCGACCGCGCTGAGGTCGTGCGTGCTGCGGTGCACCAACAGCGGTGCCGGGAACCGTTGCGCACCAGCTTGATGCCCCGAAAACGAACGAGGCCACAGGACGACCTCGCGGTACAAAAACGGGGACAACAGAAAATCCTTTGAAAATCAAGGACTTTCCGAAAAATCCCGCCATCCTCTTCGCCCAGCTCGATGCTGGCACACAAGCTGCTTTGAACAAGGCAGAGGAAAGCGGGCCAATGGCGGTCCGGCTTCCGACAGTCACCCCCGACACTGGACAACGGCGTCCATTTCCGGTTTGCGATCCGCAGGCTTGGAGATGGGCGCCGTTGTGCTTTTGGGGTCCGGTTTTTTTCATCAGCAAGGAGTTGGACATGAACGCAGACACCCCCGGCACCACCGTTGCACCGATCCCGGTCGACACCACGTCCGAGACCGCCGCGGCATCCAGGCGCGACTTCATCAAGAAGAGCACCGCCATCGGCGCTGCCACCTTCTTCTCCACGCTGGGCCACAGCGGCGTGTGGGCGGCCGGCTCCGACGCGCCTGAGAAAACCGAGGTCAAGATCGGTTTCATTCCGCTGACCGACTGCGCCAGCGTGGTGATGGCCGCCGAACTCGGCCTCGACAAGAAGCACGGCGTGAAGATCATCCCGACCAAGGAAGCCAGCTGGGCCGGTGTGCGCGACAAGCTGGTCAACGGCGAGCTGGACATGGCCCACGTGCTCTACGGCCTGATCTACGGCCTGCAGCTGGGCACCGCCGGCCCCCGCAAGGACATGGCCATCCTGATGAACCTGAACCAGAACGGCCAGGCCATCACGCTGTCCAAGAAGCTGGCTGAAAAAGGCGCGGTGGACGGCCCGTCGCTGGCCAAGCTCATGGCCACCGAGAAGCGCGAATACACCTTCGCGCAGACCTTCCCCACCGGCACCCACGCCATGTGGC
>NZ_JAOASO010000072.1 GCF_030158645.1 Hydrogenophaga sp.
TGCCAGGGCCTGGCCAGCACCGCCGGCGTGACGCTGGAGACCATGGCCTACCACGTGGAGAGCGTGGCGCGGGGTTTGCGCCGCGTGCAGGCCACCGCCTGGTTGCTGGGTGACCTGCCGTTTGGCAGCTACCACGAATCGAAAGAACAGGCCATGCGCAGCGCCGCCCAGCTGGTGCACGCCGGCGCGCACATGGTCAAGCTCGAAGGCGGCGGCTGGACGGCCGACACCGTGCGCTTCCTGGTCGAGCGCGGCATCCCGGTGTGCGCGCACCTGGGTTTGACACCCCAGACAGTGCACGCACTCGGCGGCTACCGCGTGCAAGGTCGCGGCGACGCGGCCGCGCTCGTGCTCAAGCGGCACGCCCTCGAACTGCAGGACGCTGGCGCCACCATGGTGGTGCTGGAAATGGTGCCCGCGGCCTTGTCGGCCGAGATCACGCGCCAGCTCCCGACCTGCCACACCATCGGCATCGGCGCGGGCCAGGGCACGGCCGGCCAGGTGCTGGTGATGCACGACATGCTGGGCGTCAACCTCGGCAAGAACCCCAAGTTCGTGCGCAACTTCATGGAAGGCGCCGGCAGCGTGCGCGACGCCATGGCCGCCTACGTGGCAGCCGTCAAAAACGGGACCTTCCCCGACGATGCGCTGCACGCCTGGTGACCATGAAACTCGTTCACACCATCGAAGAGCTTCGCGCCTCGCTGCGACCTTTCAACAGCCCAGCCCTGGTGCCCACCATGGGCAACCTGCACGCGGGTCATCTGGATCTGGTTCGCACCGCGAAACCGCTGGGCGACGTGACGGTGGCCAGCATCTTCGTCAACCGGCTGCAGTTCGCGCCGCACGAAGACTTCGACACCTACCCACGCACCTTGCAGGCCGATTGCGACCAGCTCGCTGCCGCGGGTTGTGACGTGGTGTTTGCACCGTCCGAAATGGAGATGTACCCCGAGCCCCAAGGTTTCAAGGTACAGCCGCCCACTGAGCTGGCCGACATCCTCGAGGGCCATTTCCGCCCCGGATTCTTCACCGGTGTGTGCACCGTGGTGATGAAACTGTTCCAGTGCGTGTTGTCCGAAGCCAAGGGTGAACGTTTCGCCGTTTTTGGACAGAAGGATTACCAGCAGCAAATGGTGATCCGGCGCATGGTCAATCAGTTTGCCTTGCCCATCACCATCGTCAGCGGCAACACCCAGCGCGCCCCCGACGGCCTGGCCCTGAGTTCGCGCAACGGGTATCTGAGCGAGGCCGAACGTGCCGAGGCGGTGCAGCTCTCCCTCGCGCTGCGCGCGCTGGGTCGAGATGCGATCGCCGCTGCCGACGGTCTGGTGCGCCAACTCCCCGCGCTGGAGGAGCGCGCCATGAGAGACCTGGCCGCACGAGGCTGGCAGCCCGATTATTTGACCGTGCGGCGCCGCGCCGATCTGCAGGCACCACTGGCCGGCGATCCGATGGTGGTGCTGGGTGCGGCACGCCTGGGCAAAACGCGTCTGATCGACAACTTCGAAATCTGATCACCGGAGGTCCCGCCATGCTCCAGCTGCGCCCCAACTGCGAGTGCTGCAACCGCGACCTGCCCAACGAATCGCTCGACGCGCGCATCTGCACCTTCGAATGCACCTTCTGCAAGGACTGCGTTGAAACGAAGCTGAACCACATCTGCCCGAACTGCGGCGGCGAACTGGTGCGCCGCCCGCGCCGGCCGGCGGCCGCGCTGGCACGCCACCCGGCGTCGACCGAGCGGGTGTTCAACCCGGCGGGTTGCGCTCAGACCTGAACCGACTTTTGACTTGGCACCAGGCCCGGTCTTTCAGACCAGTTCGTCCTTGGGGTCGCGGCCCATGAGCAGGGCCACCGCCTGGGCGGGCTGCAGAACCCCGTCCAGCAAGGCCACCACCGCGTCGGTGATGGGCATATCCACACCCAATGTGCGGGCACGCTGCGCCACGGTGCGAGCGCTGTAAACACCCTCGGCCACGTGCCCGAGCGAGTCCACCGCCTGTTGGAGGTTCATGCCCTGAGCGAGCAACTGGCCCACCTTGCGGTTGCGCGAGAGGTCGCCGGTGGCGGTGAGCACCAGGTCGCCCAGTCCGGAGAGACCCATGAAGGTTTCGGCCCTGGCGCCCAGGGCGAGGCCCAGGCGGGTCATCTCGGCCAGGCCGCGGGTGATGAGGGCAGCGCGCGCATTCATTCCCAACCCCAGGCCATCGCACAGGCCGGTGGCGATCGCCAGCACGTTCTTCACCGCACCGCCGACCTCCACGCCCACGATGTCGTCGTTGGCGTACACGCGCAGTGTGGGGCTGTGAAACGCGGCCACGAGCAGGTCGCGCACGCCGGCGTGGTCGCTGGCGGCCACCAGGGCAGTGGGTTGTCCACGGGCCACCTCGAGTGCGAAGCTCGGCCCGCTCAACACGCCGGCCCTCAAACTGGGCGCCACCTGGGCGCGAATTTCGTGGCCGAGCAAACCGGTGGCTTGGGTTGTCGGTGCTTCGAAGCCCTTGCACAGCCACGCCACGGGAGCACGCTGGTCGGATAGAAGCGTGAGCATGTGGCGCAGCCCTGCCATGGGCGTGGCGACGATGACGAGGTCGGCGCCGTCGAGCCAGGGCGAGGCACTGTGCAGCGAGCCGGTAGCGATCTGAACCGCTGCAGGAACCGCCACTCCGCTCAGGTAGCGGCGGTTCTCACGGTGTTGTTGCAGTTCGGCCGCCTGCTGTGCGTCGCGTGCCCACAGCGTGACACATTGGCGGGCGTCTGCCGAGCGGACGGCGCTGATGGCCAGCGCCGTGCCCCAGGCGCCTGCGCCGAGCACGACGATGTTCATCGGGCCGGTCCGGACAAGGCCTTATTGCGTGACGATGCGGGGTGCGTCGGCAGCGGCCTGAGCTTGCTGCTGCTCGTACATGGCCTGGAAGTTGATCTCCGCCAGGTGCACGGGCGGAAAACCGCCACGCTGGATGATGTCGGCCACGTTGCTGCGCAGGTACGGGTACACGATCTGCGGGCACGCAATGCCCATGATCGGGCCCATCTGCTCCTGCGGCAGGTTGCGGATCTCGAAGATGCCGGCTTGTTTGGCTTCGACCAGGAACACGGTCTTGTCCTTGATCTTGGTCGTCACGGTGGCGGTCACGCAGACCTCGAACACGCCGTCGGCCGCCGGGCTGGCTTCCACGCCGAGCTGGATGTCCACCGTGGGCTGTTCCTGCTCGAGCAGGATGGCGGGCGAGTTGGGCTGTTCGAGCGACGCTTCCTTGAGGTAGACGCGCTGGATCTGGAAGGTCGGTTCCTGGTTTTCTGCCATGGTGTTGTCTCGGAGAATGCGTTGAAAAAACAAACCCGCCGGGGGAGCGTTCCCGCGGCGGGCACTGGGCGAATTATGTCAGCCCGGCAAGACGGGTCCGTGACTCAGGCCTGCAGCATCGGCACCAGACCGCCGCGCCCATCGAGTGCGTGCAGGTCATCGCAACCGCCCACGTGCTGCTCGCCGATGAAGATCTGCGGCACGCTGGTGCGCCCGGTGATGGCCTTCATCTGCGCGCGCAATTCGGGCTGTCCGTCCACAAACACCTCTTCCAGATCGGCCACGCCGTGGCTCTGCAGCAACGCCTTGGCAGCGCTGCAGTAGGGGCAGTAAGCGCTGGTGAACATCTTGACTTTGGCCATGCAAACTTCCTGTCGGTGCAAAAAAAACGAAGCTGAAATGATCAGGCTTTTTGCACCGGCAGGCTGGCTGCGCGCCAGGCGCCCATGCCACCCGTCAGGGATTGCGCGTTTTCATAGCCCAGTTTTTTGGCGGTGGCCACGGCCCGGTTGGCCTTGGCACCGTTGGCGCACACCAGGATGAGCTGGGTGGCCTTGTTCTTGACGGCGCCCGGCAGCTTGGCTTCGAGTTCGCCCAGCGGCAGGTTCTTGGCGCCGATCACGTGACCGGCGGCGAATTCGGCCGGTTCGCTCACATCCACCACCACCGCCTTGTCGCGGTTCATCAGTTGCACGGCTTGCGTGGTGTTCAGCGAGCCAGCGCGCGCGCCGGCCGACACCATGGGCCACAGCAACATGGCGCCCGACGAGAACGCCACGGCCAGCAAAATCCAGTTATCGATGAAGAAACTCACGAGGACACCTTTCGAGTAAGCCCGGGATTTTAGAATGTCGGGCTGCCCTGTGCCGCCACATCCCGGCCGCGCACCCGTTTTTTCCGTCCCTCCCCTCCAACGCCACCCCCTCCCCCATGTACAAACTCGTCCTGATTCGCCACGGCGAATCCACCTGGAACCTGGAAAACCGCTTCACCGGCTGGACCGATGTGGACCTCACCCCCACCGGCCTGGAGCAAGCCAAGGGCGCCGGCCGCCTGCTCAAGGCCGAGGGCTACGACTTCGACCTCGCCTACACCAGCGTGCTCAAGCGCGCCACGCGCACGCTGTGGCATGTGCTCGACGAGATGGACCGCACCTGGCTGCCGGTGGTGCACAGCTGGCGCCTGAATGAGCGCCACTACGGCGCCCTGCAGGGCCTGAACAAAGCCGACACCGCGAAAAAATACGGCGACGACCAGGTCCTCGTCTGGCGCCGCAGCTACGACACGCCGCCACCGTCGCTGGAAGTGGGCGACCCACGCAGCGAGCGCGGTGACCGCCGCTACGACCGCCTCAAGCCCGAAGAGATCCCGCTCACCGAATGCCTGAAGGACACCGTGGCCCGCGTTCTCCCGTTCTGGAACGAAGCCATGGCGCCGGCGATCAAGGCCGGCAAACGCGTGGTGGTGGCGGCTCACGGCAACAGCATCCGGGCCCTGGTGAAGTACCTCGACGGCATTTCCGAGACGGACATCGTCAACCTCAACATTCCCAACGGCATTCCGCTGGTCTACGAGCTCGATGCCGAGCTCAAGCCGATCAAGCGTTACTACCTGGGCGATGCGGAAGCCGCGGCCCGCGCCGCCGCCGCCGTGGCGGCGCAAGGCAAGGCCTGAACAAGGGGCCGGTGATTGGGGAACCGAACCGGTCGCTCATGCTCATAGGTGTATATTGGTTCGCCATCGGGCCAAGCCGCCCGGCGTGGGCATTTTTACTGGGGTAATTCAATGGCAAAACAGGTGAGTCACAAGCTGAAGATTGCAGGCTGGGTGGCCATTGGTGCGGTCGCGGGTGCGCTGACCACGGTGCAGCTGCAAGCGGTGGCCCGCGGCACGCTGGCGCCCTTGCCGCTCGAAGAGCTGCAGCAACTCGCCGCCGTGTTCGGCATGGTCAAAACCGACTATGTGGAGCCGGTGGACGAGAAAAAGCTGATCAACGAAGCCATCTCCGGCATGGTGGCCAGTCTGGACCCCCACTCCCAGTACTTCGACAAGAAGTCGTTCAAGGAATTCCGCGAAGGCACCAGCGGCCGTTTCGTGGGCGTGGGCATCGAGATCACCATGGAAGACGGCCTGGTCAAGGTGGTCTCGCCCATCGAGGACTCGCCCGCGTTCCGCGCCGGCCTCAAGACCAACGACCTGATCACCAAGATCGATGACACCAACGTCAAAGGTCTGTCGATCAACGACGCTGTCAAACTCATGCGGGGCGAGCCCAGGACCAAGGTGCTGCTGACCATCTTCCGCAAGGACGAGGATCGCACCTTCCCGGTGACCATCACCCGCGAAGAGATCAAGACCCAGAGCGTGAAGTCGCGCGTGGTGGAGCCGGGCTACGCCTGGGTGCGTGTGTCGCAGTTCCAGGAACGCACCATCGAAGATTTCGCCCGGAAGATGGAAGATCTGTACAAGGCCGAGCCCAACCTCAAGGGCCTGGTACTGGACCTGCGCAACGACCCGGGTGGCCTGCTCGATGCGGCCGTGGCCCTGTCGGCCGCCTTCCTGCCCGAAAACGTGACCGTGGTGTCCACCAACGGCCAGCTCGAAGACAGCAAGTTCATCTACAAGGCGATCCCGCAGCACTACCTGCGTCGCGGTGGCAACGACCCCATCAAACGCCTGACCGACAACACCAAAGGCGCGTTGAAACGCGTTCCACTGGTGGTGATCGTCAACGAAGGGTCGGCTTCGGCCAGCGAGATCGTCGCCGGCGCCCTGCAAGACCACAAACGGGCCACCGTGCTGGGCAGCCAGACCTTCGGCAAGGGCTCGGTGCAAACGGTGCGTCCCCTCGGTCCCGACACCGGGCTGAAGCTCACCACGGCGCGCTACTACACGCCACTGGGCACCTCCATCCAGGGCAAAGGCATCGTGCCCGATGTGCTGGTGGACGAAACCCTGGAAGGCAACGTGTTTGCCGCGCTGCGCACCCGCGAAGCCGACCTGCAGAACAGCCTGACCAACGGCAAGGACCCCAAGGCAGCGGCAACACCGATGACCGACGCCGCACGCGCGGCCGAACAGGCGCGCAGCGAAGAGCGTGAAGTGGCGCGCAAGCGGTTGGAAGAAGAAGCCCGCAAGAACCCGGGCCAGCGCCTGGTGCCCGAGTTCGGCACCGAGAAGGACTTCCAGCTCGTGCAGGCCCTCAACCAGCTCAAGGGGCGTCCGGTCATGGTCAGCAAGAGCCAGACCGTGCGGACCGAAGAGAAAAAAGAAAACTGAGGACACAGCGGGCCGAACAGCCCGCTGTGATGCTTTTGGACGACGCACAGCTCCTGCGCTACTCGCGCCACATCCTGCTCAACGAACTCGGCGTTGAAGGCCAGGAGGCCTTGCTGGCCTCGCACGCGCTCATCATCGGCGCGGGCGGCCTCGGCTCACCGGTGGCGCTGTACCTGGGCAGCGCCGGTGTGGGTCGCATCACCGTGGTGGACCACGACGTGGTGGACGAGACCAACCTGCAGCGCCAGATTGCCCACAACCTCGCGCGGGTGGGCCATCCCAAAGCCGAATCCATCGTGGAGGCGATTGCCGCGATCAACCCCGACGTGCGTGTCACACCCATCGTGCAGCGGGCCGATGAGGCCTTGCTCAGCGAACTCATCGCGCAGGCCGACGTGGTGCTCGACTGCACCGACAACTTCGCCACCCGCCACGCCATCAACCGGGCCTGCGTGGAGCACCGCAAGCCGCTGGTTTCGGGTGCGGCGATCCGCATGGACGGGCAGCTCAGCGTGTTCGACGCGCGCACACCGGGCAATCCCTGCTACGCCTGCGTGTTCCCCGAATCCGCCGATCTGGAAGAAACCCGCTGCGCGACCATGGGCGTGTTCGCACCGCTGGTGGGCATCGTGGGCACCATGCAGGCGGCCGAGGCGCTCAAGCTGCTCACCGGCCTGGGCTCGCGCCTCACGGGCAAGCTGCTCATGCTCGATGGACGCGATCTGGCGTTCAACGAAATCAGCTTGCCGCAAAACCCGCAGTGCGCGGTGTGCGGCACCCCCCATTGAACTAACCGCGCGGCGGCATCGGGCACGGCCCGTGGCGCTTGCGGAAGTCGCGCGGCAACTCGGCTGCAGCGTCCTTGAACAGGCCCCGCCTGCGTTCGCGGGCGGTGGTTTCCTCCGCCGCGAACGGCCCCAGGCTGCGCCGCCAACGGTACGACCAGGCATGCCCTGCCGACACCATCCAGGCCGCCACATCGTCGCCCTGGTGAACGATGCGTGCAACGCCGCGCCCATAGTCGTCTTGCGCGCGCACGCGCACTTCCACCACCTGCTTGAGCAGGCGCCTCGCCAACGCATCGCGCGAAGCTTCGCCACCGCTCTGGCAGATTTCGGGGGCGTCGATGCCCTCCAGGCGCAGCTTGCGGTACTGGCCGCCGGCCAGCGGCTTCACCCACACCGTGTCGCCGTCGAACACGCGGCTGACGCGCGCGCTGTAAACCTCGTCCTGGTGCTCCGCCTCCTGCGCGCTCGCGCTCAAGGCCAGCAGCGCAAGCCCCAGGCCCGCCCACCAGCGCTTCATGCGGCCGCCTTGTCGATGTCGCGCAGCAACTTGTCCAGCCGCGCAGAGAGTTGCTCGGTGCTCAGGCGCTCGCGCAGCCGCTCCACCATCAGCGGCAGGCTCATCGGGCTCGGGCGTTCCAGCGCCACGCTGTGCAGGCTGTGGGTGGCCATGCCTTGCAGGCAGGTGCGCAACCGGTCGATGTCCAGCTCTTGCGACAACACCTCGCGCTCGGCCTGGCCCAGCAAGAGGTTGCCCGGGTCGTACTTGCGGAACACCTCGAAGAACAGTCCGCTGGAAGCCTGCAACTGTTTGAGGCTCTTGGGCGCACCCGGGTAGCCGCTGAACACCAGGCCCGCCACCCGCGCGATCTCGCGAAAGCGCCGCTGGGCCAGCTCACCTGCATTGAGCGACGCCATCACATGCGCCAGCAGATCGTCGGCATGGAACAACGAGCGGTCCAGCAGCCGCGTGAGGTCGGCGGGCTCGCTGCTCAGCAGCTCCAGGCCGTAGTCGTTCACCGACAGGCTGAAGGTGTTGGGCTGCTCGCGCGCGAGCCGCCAGGCCAGCAGGCTGGCCAGCCCCAGGTGCACGTGCCGCCCGGCGAAGGGGTACAGATAGAGATGGTGGCCCTCGCGCGAGTGCAGGTGTTCCACCAGCAGTTCCCCCGGTCTGGGCAGGCGAGACAGACGGGCCTGGGTGTCCAGCATCGGGCGCGCAGCCTGCATCTCGGGCGACTCGAAACGCCCATCGGCCGCCAGGGCCATCTGCACCAGCACGGCATCGGCCAGCTCGGTGGACAGCGGCATCTTGCCGCCCTGCCACGAGGGCACGGCGCCCTTGGTCTTGTCGGCCTTTTTCACCCAGGCCGTCATTTCGTGCACACGGATGAATTCGAGCAGGCGACCGGCGAACACGAAACAATCGCCCTTGCGCAAGCGAGCGATGAAGCCCTCCTCGATCGATCCGATGCGCCCGCCGTTCATGTACTTCACCTGCAGCGACGCGTCGCTCACGATGGTGCCCACCCCCAGCCGGTGGCGGCGCGCGGTGGCGCGGCCTTGCGGCGTGTCGGGCACCCGGTACACGCCGGCTTCATCGGGCTGGATGCGGTGGTAGTCGGGGTAGGCGTTCAGGCTTTCGCCGCCACGTTCACAAAAGGCCAGCGCCCAGTCAAACGACTCGCGCGAGAGCTCGCGGTACGCGAACGCGCTGCGCACCTCGTCAAACAATTCGTCGGGCTTGAAACCACCGCCCAGCGCCACGGTCACGAGGTGCTGCACCAGCACGTCCAGCGGTTGTTCGGGGCTGCGCCGGCTCTCCACCCGCCCGGCCAGGGCCGCTTCGCGCACGGCCGCAGCCTCCACGAGCTCGAGCGTGTTGGTGGGCACCAGCGTGACGCGGCTGGGTCGACCCGGCGCGTGGCCGCTGCGCCCGGCGCGTTGCAGCAGGCGCGCCACCCCTTTGGCCGAGCCGATCTGCAGCACCCGCTCCACCGGCAAAAAATCGACCCCCAGGTCGAGTGAGGAGGTGGCCACCACGGCCTTGAGCTGGCCGCTCTTCAAACCCTGCTCCACCCACTCCCGAACAGCCTTGTCTAGGCTGCCGTGGTGCAAGGCGACCTGCCCGGCCCACTCGGGCCGCAGGGCCAGCAGCATCTGGTACCAGATCTCGGCCTGGCTGCGGGTGTTGGTGAACACCAGCGCGGTGCTGGCAGTCTCCAGCTCGCGCACCACCGGCTCCTGCATGCGCGCGCCGAGGTGACCGGCCCATGAATAGCGACCCGGCTCGGGCGGGATCAGCGTGTCGATGGCCAGCGCCTTGTCCACACGCCCGCGCGCCAGTTGCGCGTTGTCGGGGCCGCAGAGCACACGCAGGGCTTCGTCCAGGTTGCCCAGGGTGGCACTCATGCCCCACACCTGCAATCCGGGCTGCCAGCGCCGCAGCCGCGCCAGCGCCAGCTGGACCTGCACGCCGCGCTTGCTGCCGATGAGCTCGTGCCACTCGTCCACCACCACCGCACGCACGCCGGCCAACTCCTCCGGCGCGTGGGTGCGTGCCAGCAGAAGCGAGAGCGATTCGGGCGTGGTGACCAGCACGGTGGGCCAGCGCCGGTCTTGCCGGGCGCGCTCCGCGCTGGGGGTGTCGCCGGTGCGCAGGCCCAGCGTCCAGCCGGGCGCCAGATCGGTCAGCGGCGCGCGCAGGGCCGCCGCGCTGTCGGCGGCCAGAGCGCGCATGGGTGTGATCCACAGCACCGTGAGCGGTGCGGGCTTGTGCGCGGGCAGCGACTGAAGCAGGCGGTCGATCAGGCCGAGCCAGACCGCGTAGGTCTTGCCCGAACCGGTGGTGGCGTGCAGCAAGCCGCTGCGGCCAACGCCGATGGCGCTCCAGACCTCACGCTGAAATTCGAACGGCGTCCACAAACGCGAAACCATCCAGCGCGCCGCGCAATCCGGCGGCGTGGTGGATGGTTCGGGAGGGAGCGTTTTGACGACCGGCTTGCGCGGCATCGGCTAACAAACAGATGCCCGGGCCATCAGCCCTTTTTGCCACCCATGACGAGCAGCAGACCGCCGATGACGATGGCGCCCACGCCGGCCCACACCGGCACGTTGACGGTTTCCTTTTC
>NZ_JAOASO010000073.1 GCF_030158645.1 Hydrogenophaga sp.
GCGTTGGGCAGCTGCATCAGCACGAACATGTCGGTCATGCCGCTCACCGCCGTCTCGCTCTGGCCCACGCCCACGGTCTCGACGATCACCACGTCGTAACCCGCCGCCTCGCAAACCAGCATGGCCTCGCGCGTCTTCTCAGCCACACCGCCCAGCGTGCCGCTGCTCGGGCTGGGGCGGATGTAGGCCTGCTCGTGCACCGAGAGCTTTTCCATGCGGGTCTTGTCACCCAGGATCGAGCCGCCCGAGACCGTGCTGGACGGGTCCACCGTGAGCACCGCCACGCGGTGACCCTTGTCGATCAGGTACAGACCGAGCGCTTCGATGAAGGTGCTCTTGCCCACGCCCGGCACACCGCTGATTCCCAAGCGGAAGGCCTGGCCGGTGTGCGGCAACAAGGCGGTGAGCAGCTCGTCGCCCTGCGCGCGGTGGTCGGCGCGGGTGGATTCGAGCAGGGTGATGGCTTTGGCGATGGCGCGGCGTTGCGCCATGGCTTCGCCATGCAGAAGGGTGTGCAGTGTGGCCACTGCGTTGATGGGAGCGGTGGTCACAGGATGTCGAAGCCTCGCCCGTCGGGCAACCGGTAGCGAGAAAAGTCGCGCACATCGGTGGTCATGATGGTGGTCACGCCGGTGTCGGAAGCGAGCCAGACCAAGGAGGCATCGGCCAGGTCCATCTCGGTTCGAGGTGCTTGGGTGTAGCGCTGCATCAGGCCCACAAACTCTTCCAGCGCTTCTTGCTGAAACGGAAACACCGACAGCGCGCCCGCGCCCACCCACCGAAGAAAGGTGTAGCGCTGCGGCGGTGCGAGCAGGTAACTGGCTTCCACCACACAAGGCCACGTTGTGGAGAGCGACCAGTTCAAGTCGGCCGCCTTCTTGAACAGGTCCAGGTAGTGCTCGGCCCGGGGCTGCTTGGCCCCGAACACCGCCACCATCGGCCCCGCGTCAACCAGCACGGCCGCCATGCTTGGCCTTCAGCTTCTTCACGATGGCGGCGCGCGAGGCGTCGGTGTCGTAGGGCTGTTCTTCGCCCTTGAACGCCTTGGCGACAGCCTTGTATTCGGCCTGCGACTCTTCAGCCTTCAAGGCCACCAGCAGGTCGTAGGGGTTCTTGCGGCCGAGCGCGCGCTCCACCGCTTCCACGATGAACTGGGACTTGGTCACACCCTGGCGGCGGGCAGCGAGCTCCAGCTCTTTCTCCAGCAAGGGGTCCATGCGAACGGATACAGCCATGACGATCTCCTGATTCAATACCGTATTACAGTATCACAATCAGGCCTTTAGTGCCTTGCGAATCTGCTCCAGCACGTCCTTGGCGCTGGCGGGAATCGGTGTGCCCGGACCGTAAATACCCTTCACGCCCGCTTCATAAAGCATCTCGTAGTCCTGGCGCGGGATCACGCCGCCCACGAACACGATGATGTCGTCGGCGCCCTGCTTCTTGAGCTCGGCAATGATGGCCGGCACCAGCGTCTTGTGGCCGGCGGCGAGTGTGGAGACACCCACCGCGTGCACGTCGTTCTCGATCGCCTGGCGCGCGCACTCCTCGGGCGTCTGGAACAGCGGGCCCATGTCGACGTCGAAACCGAGGTCGGCAAAGGCCGTGGCCACCACCTTGGCGCCGCGGTCGTGGCCGTCCTGGCCGAGCTTGCTGATCATCACGCGCGGGCGGCGGCCCTGCGCTTCGGCAAACGCGTTGATCTCGGTCTTGAGGGCGTCCCAGCCCTCGGCGGAATCGTAGGCAGCTGCGTACACACCGGTCACCTTTTGCGTGTCGGCGCGGTGGCGCCCGAACACCTTCTCCAGCGCGTCGCTCACCTCGCCCACGGTGGCGCGCAGGCGCATGGCTTTGATCGACAGGTCGAGCAGGTTGCCCTCGCCGCTGTCGGCGGCGGCGGTCAGCGCATCCAGCGCGGCCTGCACTTTGGCGCTGTCGCGCGTGGCCTTGATTTTCTGTAGCCGCGCGATCTGCCCGTCGCGCACGGCCACGTTGTCGATGTCGCGCGCTTCGATAGCGTCTTCGGTCTTGAGCTTGTACTTGTTGACGCCGACGATCACGTCTTTGCCCGAATCGATGCGTGCCTGCTTTTCAGCGGCGGCCGCCTCGATCTTGAGCTTGGCCCAACCGCTGTCCACCGCCTTGGTCATGCCGCCCATGGCCTGCACTTCCTCGATGATGGCCCAGGCCTTGTCGGCCATTTCCTGCGTGAG
>NZ_JAOASO010000074.1 GCF_030158645.1 Hydrogenophaga sp.
ATGTCCACGCCCACCGCGTCGGCCGCGATCTGCTGGTAGATGCCTTCGGTGCCCTGGCCCTGCTCGCCCACACCGATCAGCACGGTGATGTGGCCTTCGGGGTCCAGCCGCACGGTGGCGCCGTCTTGCGAGGCGATGCGCGCGCCGCCCACGCCGTAGAACGCGGCGCTGGGGTTGGTGAGTTCGATCACCGTGGCAAAGCCGATGCCGCGGTGAATGCCCTGCTTTCGCAGCGCGGCCTGCTCGGCGCGCAGCGCGTCGTAGTTCATCAGCTCGCGCAGCTTCTTCAGGCTGGCCTGGTGCGAGAGGATTTCCAGCTTGATGCCCGAGATGCCGGCCGTGGGGTAGGCGTCGTCGGGAATCACGTTGATCTCGCGGATCTTCAGCGGGTCCATGCCGATCTTCTGCGCGGCCAGGTCCACCAGCGCCTCGGTCACAGCGCAGGCGATGGGGTGGCCCACACCGCGGTACTGGCAGGTGGGCGTCTTGTTCTGGAACACCACATTCAGCTTGGCGCGGTAGTGCTGGTGCTTGTAGGGGCCACCCACCAGGTTGACCACCTGGTTGCCTTCAATCGCACTGGTGCGCGGAAACATGGAGTACGGGCCAATGCCGGTGAGGTCGTCCATGTCGAAGCCGAGGATCTCGCCGTCGCGGTTGACCGCGATGCGCGCCTGGATGGCGTGGTGCCGCGCGTGAATGTCGCTGGTGAAGCTCTCCAGCCGGTCCGCCACAAACTTCACCGGGCGGCCCAGCATGATGGAGAGCGCCACGGTGGCGAAGTCGTCCGGGTACGCGTGCACCTTGATGCCGAAGGAGCCGCCCACGTCCTTGCAGGTCACGCGGATGGCGCTGGCCGGCAGGCCGAACTGGCGGCCATACAGGTCTTGCATCATGTGCGGCGCCTGGCACGAGTGGTAGACCGTGAGACGCTGCTCGGCAGGGCTCCAGTGCGCGATCTGCGCGCGCGGCTCCAACGTCACGCCGGTGTGGCGGCCGAATTCGAAGTCAATCGCGGCCACCACGTCGGCCTTGGCAAAGGCCTCGTCGACCTGGCCCACGTCCAGCGTGCGGGTGAAACACAGGTTGTCGCCCAGCTCGGGGTGGATCAGCGGCGTGTCCGGGTCCAGCGCGGTGAGCATGTCGGTGGCCGCGGGCAGCTCTTCCCAGTCCACTTCGATGTAGGCCAGCGCGTCTTCGGCCTCGGCGCGCGTCTCGGCCACCACGGCCACCACCGGCTCGCCCTGCCAGCAGGCGCGGTCCAGCGCCAGCGCGTATTGCGGCGCCGACTTCATGCCCGCCAGGTGACCCAGCGTGGCCACCCAGGGCTTGCAGACCTTGGCGATGTCCTGACCGTCGGCCACCAGCAGAACGCCGGGCATGGCACGGGCAAACTCGGCGTTGACCGACTTGATGCGCATGTGCGCCACCGGGCTGCGCCAATAGACCACGTGGGCCATGCGCGGCAACTCGATGTCGTCCAGGTACTGGCCCAGGCCCTGCGTCAGGCGCTCGATGCCGCCGCGCGGCACCGAAGCGCCGATGTAGCGCTGGTCGTCGTTGACCGGGGTCAGTGGCCGGCTGTGGTCCACGCCGGGTTCCAGGTTGACGGTGTCGCGCTTCATGCGGTGGCCTCCTTGCGTTGTTGCAGCACGTCGCAGATCGCGTCCACGATCGCGTGGTAGCCGGTGCAGCGGCAGTAGTTGCCCGAGATCCACTCGCGCACCTCGGTGCGGTTGGCGTGAGGCATCTGCTCCACCAGCTCCTTGGCCGCCATCAACATGCCCGAGGTGCAAAAGCCGCACTGCAGCGCATTGCGCCGCACAAAGGCCTCTTGCAGATCGCGGATGACGCCGGACTCGCTCAGACCTTCGATGGTCTGCACGCGCCCGCCGTCGGCCTGCACGGCCAGGGTCAGGCAGCCGCGCACGATCTGGCCATTGAGTTCGACGGTGCAGGCACCGCACACGCCGTGTTCGCAGCCGAGGTGGCTGCCCTTGAGGCCGAGGTCTTCGCGCAAAAAGTCCACCAGGTGGGTGCGCGGTTGCACGCTGCACTGGTGCGGCTTGCCGTTGACGGTGACTTTGATCGGGTACAGGTCTGCCATGGGGGTTCCTTGGGAGCTCAGGCGGTGGCGGCCGGGGTGGCCATTGCAGGGGCCGGGGTGGGCAACATGCGGTGCAGCAGCACACCGGCCAGGTGCCGTTTGGTGTCGGGGGTGTTGGTCAGGTCGGGCAGCGGGTCGATTTCGCTGCGCAGGCTGGCCACGGCCTGGGTCACGGTGGCCAGATCGAGCGCGCGACCTTCCAGCAGCGTTTCGGTCTGGCGCGCGCGCACCGGGGTGGCGTCCACACCCAGCAGCACGATGCGCAGGCCGTGCAGGGCATCGCCTTCGCGCCGCGCCGTGGCGGCCATGCCCACGATGGCGTAGTCGCCGTGGCGGCGCGCCAGTTCGCTGAAGCCGAACCAGTGATCGGCACCGGCCAGCGGGATCTCGCAGGCGACCAGCAGCTCGTCGGGTTGCAGCGCGGTGCTGTAGAGACCGGTGAAGAAATCGTCGGCGGCGATGCGGCGCTCACCCTTCGGGCCACGTGCCACGACGGTGCCGCCCAGCGCCAGCAGGCAGGTCGGCCACTCGGCGGCCGGGTCGGCGTAGGCAATGGAGCCGCCAAAGGTGCCGCTGTTGCGGATGGCGCGGTGCGCGATGTGCGGCGCGGCGGCCTTGAGCAACGGTGCGTGGCGCGCCACCAGCGGGCTGAACTCGATGTCGGTGTGCGTGGCCAGCGCGCCGATGCGCAGCGCGCTGCCCTGCACGCTGATGCCACGCAAGGCTTCGATGCCGGTGATGTCGATCACCAGCTGAGGCTCGGACAGGCGCATGTTCAGGGTGGCCATGAGGGTCTGGCCACCGGCGAGCAGGCGGGCGTCGTCGCCGTGCTGCTGCAGCAGCGCGATCACCTGGTCGATGGTGGCGGGTTTGACGTAGTCGAAGGCAGCGGCTTTCATGGAGCGGTCCTCAAGAGGTCAACAGGGAAGCGATCCACACACCGAAACCGGTGGAGAGGGATCCGAGCACGAACCACAACACGCGCACGCCTTCGCCGCTGGCGGCGGGCTGGGGTGCCTGAACCGTGCGCGGCACGAAGGCGGGCTGCGCTGCAACGGGCGCGGGGGTGGTCGCGGTGGTGGGTGCTGCCTCTGCGTGTTCCGCTTCAACCGTCTCGACCACCGGCGCACCGACCATCTGTTCGTTGAACGCTGTGAAGAACTGGTCGGCCATCTGCTTGGAGGCGGCATCGATCATGCGGCCGCCCACCTGCCCCAACTTGCCGCCGATGGCGGCCTGCGCGGTGTACCGCAGGCGCGTGCCACCGGCTTCGTCGGTGAGTTCGACGTTCGAGTGGCCCTTGGCCATGCCGGCCGCGCCACCCGAACCCTGGAAGCGCAACACGCAGCCCTCGTTGGGGCGGATGTCTTCCATGCGCACATGGCCGACAAAGCGGGCGCGCACCGGGCCGATCTTCACGGCCACGCGGGCGGTGCGTTCGGTCGGGCTGGTGGCCTCCATCGCTTCGCAGCCGGGGATGCAGCGCGTCAGGATCTCCGGGTCGTTCAGGCCTGCCCAGACCTTTTCACGCGGCGCGCCGATCAGGATGTCTCCAGTCAATTCCATGCCTTGAATCCTCGGGTTTTCACGGGTGTTTTTGTTTACCAGTCGGTTAACAATGGTACGAATCATTGACCGATCGGTAAATAGCGTGCGCATCCAGACAAACCCTGACACGGTGCAAGAAGACGAGCCGACAGCGCCGGACGCACCGGTGCGCCGTCGCATGGGCGTGGTCGAGCGCGAGCGTCAGATCCTGGACGGCGCGATCCAGTTCTTCTCGGTGCACGGCTTCAACGGGCAGTTGCGCGACCTGGCCAAAAGCATCGGCGTGACCCACGCCCTGCTCTACCACTACTTTCCCACCAAGCAGGCGCTGGTGGACCGCGTGTACCTCGAGGTGTTCGAAGGTCGCTGGCGCGCCGAGTGGGACGCCCTGCTCGACAACCCCGAGATGCCGGTGGAAGACAAGCTCACCGCGTTTTACTGGGAGTACGTCACGATCACGCTCACGCAGGAGTTCGTGCGCATCCTGGTGTTCTCGGGCCTGACCGACCACACCATCACCGACCGTTTCTTTGCCATGCTGCGGGTTCGCCTGTTTCCGCGCCTGATCCGCGAGACGCGCCGTTTTCGCGGTGTGGTCAGCCGCGCCAAGCCCAGCGAGCGCGAAATGGAACTGCTCATGGGCCTGCACGGCGGCTTTTTCTACATCACCATGCGCCGCTGGATTTATGCGCAGGACGTCTACAGCGAAAGCGCCCATGAGGGCTACGACGAACAACTGGTGCGCGACCGGGTGCGCGCTTACCTGAACGCCAGCCGCGAACAATTTTCCGACGCCACCGGGGCCGCGCGCAAGCGCCCTGCCCGACGATGACCCCGCCCTTTTTGATGAAACCGGTGTGGAGGCACCGGTCCCCTGCCCGCCCCGGCTGAACCTGCAGCCTTGACACCCACCGAGGAGACAACATGAAGCTCAAGAAAATTGCCTTTGCAACCCTGGTCGCCATGGGCGCCACCCTGGCGGTCGGTTCGGCCATGGCGCAGCAACGCGTCACGGTCAACATCGGCTCCAGCCATCCCACCACCAACATCTGGGCCTTCGCCATGAAGGAAGTGTTCCAGCCCGAGGTGGACCGCCTTCTCAAAGAAGGCGGTGCCAAGTACGAAGTGCGCTGGCGCGAGAACTACGGCGGCACGCTCTACAAGTTCACCGACACCCGCGCCGCTGTGCGCGACGGCATCGTGGACGTGGGCATGGTCGGCACGGTGTGGGAGAACTCCGCCATGCCGCTGCAGAACGTGACCTACTTCACCCCGTTCGCCACCACCAACCACGAGCAGCTCATCGAGATCTTCGACAAGCTCAACGCCACCGTGCCCGCCCTGCGCGACAGCTGGGCCGCCCAGAACATGGTGCCGCTGTCCTCGCTGATCACGGACAGCTACGACATCTACGCCACCTTCCCGGTGAAGGACATGGCCAGCCTGAAAAACAAGCGCATCAACGCGCCCGGCACCTCGGCCAACTGGCTGCGTGAAACCGGTGCCACCCCGGTGGACGGCGCGCTCACCACCTACTACACCAACATCCAGACCGGCGTGACCGACGGCGCGCTGTCGTTCGCCAGCGGCATCGGCCCGGCCCGGGTGTACGAGGTGGCGAAGAACCTCACGCGCATCGACATCGGCGCCATGTACTTCGGCAGCGTGGCGGTGAACAAGAAGGTGTTCGACGGTCTTCCCAAGGAAGTGCAGGAGGCCATGCTCAAGGCCGGCAAGGCCACGTCGATCGCGCACGGCAAACACGTCACCAAAACCGCCAACGCCGCGCTCGACACCATGAAGGCCGCCGGCCTGCAGATCACCGAGCTGCCTGCTGCCGAAAAGGCCAAGTGGGTCAACGGGCTGCCCAACATCGTGGCGCCCTGGCTGCAAGGCACGGGTGACGCCGGCAAGCAGGTGCTCAAGGCCTACTTTGACGAACTGCGCGCCCGTGGCGTGAAGCCCCTGCGCGACTGGGACCTGCAGAACCGCTGACCGGCCCCGGGCCGTCTTGTCCACCCGGCGATGCGCACGCATGGCCGGGTGGTGTTTCTTCCAGCCTTCACAGGTGACCTGTGCACAACGAACCCGACTTCGCCAGCGAAACCCCTGCGGTCGCCGGCCTCACCAACCCGCTGCAAGGCGTGGCCAACGTGCTCGCTGCCGTGGGTACGGTGTGGATTTTTCTCATGATGTTGCTGATCGTGGCCGACGTGCTCGGCCGAAATTTCTTTGACGCACCCATCACCGGCGTGGCCGAGTTCGCCGCCCGCTCGGTGGCTTCCATCGTCTTCCTGCAGTTGGCCGCGGCCGTCTGCTCGGGCCGCATGACCCGCAGCGACTTTCTGCTGCGCATCATCGGCAAACGCTCCCCCGCCGCCTTCAAGGCGCTGGAAGTGTTCAACGTTGTCGTCGGCGCCTTCCTCTTCTTCGCGCTCGCCTGGATCGCCTGGCCAGAGCTCACCGAGGCCATGAAGATCAAGGAGTATTTTGGCGTGCAAGGCGTGTTCACCGTGGTCACCTGGCCGTTCCGCGCCCTCATCGTGCTGGGCTCTGTGGTGGCCGCACTGGCCTACCTCGCCTGCATTCCTTCGCTGCTGCGCCAGCCCCCCTTCAACGGAGAACCCGCATGAGCGAACTGGCCCTGGGTGGGCTCCTCATTGGAGCTCTGGTGTTCTTCGTGCTGATCGGTCTGCACATCGCTGTGGCGCTGACAGCGGTCGCTTTCGCCGGCATCTGGCTGATCCGCGAAGACGTGGACATGGCCATGCGGCTTATGTACCTCTCGGCCTACAACGGCGTGGCCGACTACATCTTTGCCACCATCCCGCTCTTTGTGCTGATGGGGCTGCTGGTCTCGATATCGAACGTCGGCAAGGACACGTTTGACGTGGCCGAAACCCTGCTGCGGCGCCTGCGCGGCGGCCTGGGCGTGGCCACCGTGGCGGCCAACACCGTGTTCGCTGCCGTCACCGGCGTGTCCATTGCGTCGGCCGCGGTGTTCACCCGCGTGGCCGTGCCCGAAATGGTGAGCCACGGCTACCGCGCGAGCTTCGCGGCGGGCACCGTGGCCGGCAGCTCGGTGCTGGGCATGATGATCCCGCCCAGCCTGCTGCTCATCATCTACGGCGTGCTGGCCGAGCAGTCCATCGGCACCCTCTTCATCGCCGGCATCATCCCTGGCTTTGCCATGGCCGCGGCCTTCGCCGCCATGATCATGCTGATGGCCCGCTTCACGCCCGGCCTGGTGTTTGACCTGAAGCGCCAGGCCGAGCTGGCGGCCGAGCGCAGCACCGCACGCCTGCTCACCACGTCCGAAATGCTCGGCAAGCTGGTGCCCATCGCGGCACTGGTGGCGCTGGTGCTGGGAGGTCTGTACTCGGGTTTCTTCACGCCCACCGAAGCCGGTGGCGTGGGCGCGTTCGGGGCCTTCGTCATCGCCATCCTGCGGCGCAAGCTCGGCGGCGGCAACCTCTGGCGTGTGCTCACCGAAACCGGCGCGGTGTCGGTCGGCATCCTGATCCTGCTGGTGGCGGCGGGCTTCTACAGCCGCATGCTGTCGGTGGCCGGTGTGCCCATGGCCATCAGCGACCTGGTGCAGGACGCGGGCCTGGGCCCTTACGGCTTCCTGTTCCTGTACGTGGTGATCCTGCTGCTGCTGGGCATGATCCTGGACTCCAGCTCCATCCTGCTGATCATGACGCCGGTGGCGGTGCCCATCGCCGCAGCGCTCGACTTCAACCTGATCCACTTCGGCATCATCACCGTCATCGCGGTGGAGATCGGCCTGCTCACCCCGCCCTTCGGCATCTCGGTGTTCACCGTGAAGTCCACGCTGAACGATCCCAAGGTGTCGGTGGAAAGCATCTTCGCCGGCTCCCTGCCGTACGTGGGGGTGATGCTGGTGGTGTTGCTGTTGATTGCGATCTTTCCCATGATGGCGCTGGCGTTGACCTGAGCGGTCCGAGTAGACACACAGACCTTCGTTGTAGAAGGAGCGGCTCAGGTGGCCCGCAACGCAACGCCGTGCGCGGGATCCAGCTGGTAGCTCTGCACCTTGGGGTGGTTAACGACAAAGTTCCACATGTCTGCGTCGGATGCAAACGGCTCAAACCCATAGATCCGGTCCAGCTTGCGCACGACCTCCAGAAAGTACAGCGGCGTTGAATAGAAGCGGATGGCCGGATTCTCGGAGAAACGGCGTTGCTGTTCAGACGCAATCATCCAGAAAAGCGGTCTCCACCATGCATAGGAAAAATCGCATCGCTGGATGATTTCCGGGGCGTTCTGCCGACCGGTCAGCAA
Source organism: Hydrogenophaga sp. (assembly GCF_030158645.1). Taxonomy (GTDB): domain Bacteria; phylum Pseudomonadota; class Gammaproteobacteria; order Burkholderiales; family Burkholderiaceae_C; genus Hydrogenophaga. The sequence goes on from NZ_JAOASO010000074.1 coordinate 7,961, forward strand.
CGTGAAGAAGTTGATGAGCTCGTCGAGCTTGTACCGGTCCTGCTGCTCCTGAAGCACAAACGCCTCGTAGCTTTTGCAGCGCGTGACTTTGGAAACTCTGGCCCAGCAGTCTGCCGGCAGTTTCAACTGTTCTGCGACAAAGAAGCGGCTGACCACAAAATCAAAGTACGGTTTGCTGGCAACAGACGGGATCAACACGCTCATGGACGCGTTTTTGACGCCCTGAAAATAATCGCTGCAGTAGATCTGAAAGAGATCGAGCACCGAGCGCTCATCTGAATGTGTCGCCATCTTCAAGCTGGCCTTGGCCATCTCGCCGTTGGCCACGGCAGTGTCACTGACGGCGCGCGCCGCCGCTGTGTTCGCCTGCGCGGTTTCCTTCAAGTCCTGCGCGGTCAAGGCCAACTCGCGCATTTGGATGTAGATCGTGATCAGCACACCCGCGCATGCCAGACCGGCGAACAGCGCATTGACGCTGCTGAAGATATCAGCCAGTGGCTGGCTGGTCAGGTTTCTGATGAATCCCGAGGGCGCTGACGCCCACCACCAAGCACCGACCCAGATGCCGATGATCAAAAACAAGACGGCAATCACCGTCAGCTTCCCCAGATCCAGCGTCTGGACTTTCTTGTCGTTCATGGTTGACTCCTGTTCATTCCAGATTTGAATCAGCTTCGGGCACGCCCGGCTCAGCCACCCTCGGAATCAGACGTCCACCAGGTCCAATTCCCGGGCAACGCCAACCAGCCCTTCCGTGGCCTCCACGGCCAAGCTGCCCAACACAGCGGCGGCAAGCGCGGGGTGAGTATCGGCCCATCCGTGCAGGACCTGAACATGAAGCGACAGCAGCACGCAGATCCTGTTGGCCATCGCACTCGCGGTGCGCGTTGCGCGTGCAAACGCAGGGCTTCCAACCCGAGCCAGGTGCCCGTGTTTAGCACAGCTGGGCACTTCTGGCGCTGGCTCCGGAGGTCGGGCCGCCTTCGCGCCTGGGGGCCCAGCGGCTCGGCGGACAACCTCATTGCCAAATACGCACCAATCCCGCCAATTGGAACCAGCCCTGCTGTGCGCCTCACCCATCTCCGTGTGAAGTCCAGCAGGTCCGCCAAAGAGGCCTCGAAGGTTGAACTGCAGCCCATCTGGCTGCGACCCACCGGACACCTCAGACCAAGCCTCACCGGGCGCCTGTGGTGCGGCCTCATGAGGCCTCTGTGCTCAGAACCCACGCACTCCACCTGCGGTAGGTGCTCGCGCAGCGCATTCCCAACCATGGCACAGAAAACAATGACACCCAATCCCGTGTCTCAGGTCATCGTGGGCGACTCCGCTACATCGGCTTCAATATCCCCAAGGCTTACCCCGCACCGTCATGCTGCTCCGCTGTAAAGTGAACGGGCGCGAAGTGACCTTCGCCCGCACCAGCGCCACAGCGATGGCCTTGCGCACTGCCGCGCCTCCTCGTGCCCTCGTGGACTTCTTCGAGTTAACTGCAGCGGGCAGCACAGGCGGCGCTTTCATCGCCAGCCTGGACTTCCCCTCCATCCCAGCAGCGGGCACTGCGGACCTCACGGTGGCCATACAGGGCGCCGAGCTGAGTGACATCGCTTCCTTGGGACGCTCAAGCAACATCCCTCTTGGGGTCCCACATCAGGTCTTCGTAAGCGCCCAAGGCGCTGTCACGGTGCGTAGCGAGAGGGCGGGTTAACTTAAAGGTTCGTTACAGTTGCGCTCAATCCCCAACCACCCGCCGCACGATGCCTGACTCAAACAGCCTTGTAGATGTTGCTGCCTTGTTCGTTGCGGGCTGCGCACTCGTCGGAACCCTTGCCAATGACCGAGCGAATCGAGTCCACAACAGGATTTCAGTGCGTCCGAAGTTGTCAGTGACCACGGACACGCGCCAAACCACTACCGATGGCAAGCTCATGCTTCACGTGTCGGCAGTTCTACGAAACACTGGGCTTGGGCCAGCCACCATTCATCGGTACCTTCTGCTGCTCGACGGCCAGCCGAAGAAAGTGGAGAGCGTCAAAGGCCTGCGGGACTTGTTGGAAACGCTTCCGATAGGTACAGGACTCGGCAACGACATCCACTTCACCTACCTGCGCCCTAAGCATGTTCTCGCGTTTGACGAGAAGGTGAACATCGGAAGCTTCAGCTTGCCCGACCCACCCCCAGACATCGAAGCGATGTTGGAACGCATCGGGCTTCTGGTGGAGTACGAGTCGATGTACGGGGAAGTTGACGTGTACGACAGCCGGATGCACCTTGACACCGCCCTGACTGCACCTTGGTACCGCCGCGGTGCACTTGCACGCCGCAAGCTGTACCCATGATGTACCTGTGCCCCAAAAATAAAACCCCTGGAAGACTTGAAAATCAAGTACTTGCAGGGGTCGATAAATTTTGGGGTGGCTGATGGGGCTCGAACCCACGACAACAGGAATCACAATCC
>NZ_JAOASO010000075.1 GCF_030158645.1 Hydrogenophaga sp.
CCATCGACAAGATCTCGGGCCTGGTCGCCGTCAACTCGCTGATGGCGATGGCCGGCGGCACGCTGGTGGCGGTGCTGATGGGCCGCAACGACCCGGGCTTCGCCTACAACGGCCCGCTGGCCGGCCTGGTGGCGGTGTGCGCCGGCTCGGACGTGATGCACCCGGCCGGCGCGCTGGTGGTCGGGGGTGTCGCGGGGGCGATCTTCGTCAGCATGTTCACGCTGACGCAGAACCGCTGGAAGATCGACGACGTGCTGGGCGTGTGGCCGTTGCACGGCCTGTGTGGTGCCTGGGGCGGCATCGCCTGCGGCATCTTCGGCACCCAGGCGCTGGGCGGCGCGGGCGGCGTGAACCTGGGCGCGCAGGTCGTCGGCACGCTGCTGGGTGTGGGCTGGGCACTGATCGCCGGCGCGCTCGTCTACGGGGGTCTCAAGGCGGTGACGTCGCTGCGGCTCACGCTGGAAGAGGAGTACGAAGGCGCCGACCTGTCGATCCACCGCATCGGTGCGACGCCGGAGCGCGAGGCCAATTGGTGAATTGAGCGTCGGTACGAGGTGGGGCGTCGGCGATCTCCGGGTCGCCGGCGAATACCGATACTTGACAGCGTGGGGTGTTGCCGGTAGCAACCCTGCAAGGTACAATTCCGGTTTTCCGAGAAGACAGAGAAGACACCATGGGCGGACTTTTCCAGCCCATTTTTTTTGTTCGATCGGCTATTTCAAACGGGTTGCAGGCCGGGGTTTTCCGACCGGTGGCGGCCGAACACAGACGGGGAATCGAGCGGGGATGAACTGGCAACTGGCCATCGAGAAGACCGTGACCGGGTTGGGATACGACCTCGTGGACACCGAGCGCAGCCCGAAGGGATTGCTGCGCGTCTACATCGACAAGCCGGCTCCGACCACGCCGCCAGCGGCGTCCGGTGGCAGCGAGTTCATCACGGTCGAGGATTGCGAGCGCGTCACCCGCCAGTTGCAGCACGTGCTCGAAGTCGAGGCCTGTGCCTACGAGCGGCTGGAGGTGTCGTCTCCGGGTCTCGATCGCCCGTTGAAGAAGCCGGCCGACTACCTGCGGTTCAGCGGTGAACGCGTCGACCTGACGCTGAAGCTGGCCTTCAAGGGCCGCAAGCATTTCCAGGGTGTGCTGGAACCGCTGGGCGACGGCTGGCGTCTCGTCTTCCAGGGCGATGGTGTCGATCAGGCGCTGGATTTTGCGTTCGACGAAGTCAAGGAAGCCCGGCTGGTGCCGGTGGTGGATTTCAAGGGGCGTCGGTTTGCGGCGCCTGTGGAGGCGCCGACCGACCCGGTCGAGTCGGCCGGTAACGAGATGGATGGAGACCGCAAACGATGAATCGCGAACTGTTGATGCTGGTGGATGCCATTTCGCGCGAGAAGAGCGTGGACCGCGAAGTCGTGTTCGGCGCCGTCGAGGCCGCGCTCGCGTCGGCGTCCAAGAAGCTGCAGGGCGGCGAAGTCGACATGCGCGTCACCGTGGACCGCGACACCGGCGCCTACGAAACCTTCCGGCGCTGGCATGTGGTGGCCGACGACGCGGGCCTGCAACTGCCCGACTCCGAAATCCTGCACTTCGAGGCGCTCGAGCAGATCCCCGACATCGAGGTCGACGACTACATCGAGGAGCCGGTCGAGTCGGTGTCCATCGGTCGCATCGGCGCCCAGGCAGCCAAGCAGGTGATCCTGCAGAAGATCCGCGACGCCGAGCGCGAACAACTGCTCAACGATTTCCTGTCGCGCGGCGAGAAGATCTTCGTCGGCACCGTCAAGCGCCTCGACAAGGGCGACGTGATCGTCGAATCGGGCCGTGTCGAAGGCCGGCTGCGCCGCAGCGAGATGATCCCGAAGGAAAACCTGCGCATCGGCGACCGTGTGCGTGCCTACATCGCCGAGGTCGACTCGACCTTGCGCGGCCCGCAGATCATCCTGTCGCGCAGCGCGCCCGGTTTCATGATCGAGCTGTTCGCGCAAGAGGTGCCCGAGATCGAGCAGGGCCTGCTCGAGATCAAGTCGTGTGCCCGCGATCCGGGCTCGCGCGCCAAGATCGCGGTGCAGTCGCACGACAAGCGCGTCGACCCGATCGGCACCTGCGTCGGCGTGCGCGGCTCGCGCGTCAACGGCGTGACCAATGAACTCGCCGGCGAGCGCGTCGACATCGTGCTGTGGTCCGAAGACCCGGCGCAGTTCG
>NZ_JAOASO010000076.1 GCF_030158645.1 Hydrogenophaga sp.
ATGCGCGAAGCCATGATGGCCGCCCCGCTGGGCGACGATGTGTTTGGCGATGACCCGTCGGTCAATGCGCTGCAGGACAAGATCGCGGACCTGACCGGCAAGCAAGCCGCGCTCTTCATGGCCAGCGGTACACAGAGCAACCTGTGCGCGATGCTGGCGCACTGCGAGCGCGGCGACGAATACATCGTGGGGCAGAACGCCCACACCTACCGCTACGAAGGCGGTGGCGCGGCGGTGCTGGGCAGCATCCAGCCCCAGCCGCTGGCGCAGAACGCCACCGGCCAGATGCAGCTGGCCGACATCGCCGCCGCCATCAAGCCCGACGACCCGCACTTTGCGCGCACGCGCCTGCTCTGCCTGGAGAACACCTGGAATGGCCACCCCATGCCGGCGGAGTACCTGGACCAGGCGACCGCACTGGCGCGCAAGCACGGACTGGCGGTGCACCTGGACGGCGCGCGCGTGTTCAACGCGGCGGTGGCGGCGGGCGGCGATCCGTTCACCGCATTGCGGGGCATCGTCGACCGTTTTGACAGCGTCTCGGTCTGCTTCAGCAAAGGCCTGGGCGCGCCCGTGGGCTCGGCCTTGTGTGGCTCCAAAGACCTGATCCGCCGCGCGCTGCGCTGGCGCAAGATGCTCGGCGGCGGCCTGCGCCAGTCGGGCTTGCTCGCGGCCGCGGCGCACCACGCGCTGGACCACCACATTCACCGACTGGCCGACGACCACGCGCTTGCGCAGCGCCTCGCGCAGGGCCTGGCCGGCATCGACGGCCTGGCTGTGCGCTCGGCGCAGACCAACATCGTGTTCGTCGATGTGGCGAACGGCCGAGGCCCCGATCTGCTGGCGCACCTGGCGCGCGATGGCGTGCTGGCCACCGGGCTGATCGGTCTGCGCTTCGTGACCCACCTCGACGTGGACACGGCCGGCATCGACCGCGCGATCGCCAGCATCCGCGCATTTTTTGCGCAGGGCGCCACGATCGCCAGCGCCCGGCCCGCCGGCGCTGCGGTTTACTGAGCACGGTCGCCCGGCCATGCCCGACCTGCCGCAACTGGTTCTTTTCATCGCGGCCGGCTGGCTGCTCAACCTCACGCCCGGTCCGGACGTGCTGTACATCGTGAGCCACGCGTTGAAGAGCGGCGTGCGCGCCGGCATCGTGGCGGCGCTGGGCATCGTCAGCGGCTGCTTTGTGCATGTGTTCGCCGCCGCCGTGGGTGTGAGTGCGCTGCTGGCCACCTCAGCCACCGCGTTCACCGTGCTCAAGTGGATCGGCGCGGCCTACCTGTTGTGGATGGGTGTGCGCTTGCTGTTCTCCAAGGCCTCGCCGCTGAACCTGAACGCCGGCGTCGCCGACGTGGACCTGTGGCGCGTGTACCGCCGGGGTTTCCTCACCAACGTGCTGAACCCCAAGGTCGCGCTGTTCTTCCTGGCCTTCGTGCCGCAGTTCATCGCGCCCGACGCTCCCAACAAGGCGCTGGTTTTTCTGCTGCTGGGGCTGGTTTTCAACCTCAACTCGCTGCCCATCAACTTCGGTTATGCCTGGCTCGCCGCCTGGGCCGCGCGCCGCGTGCAGACCGTGCAGCGCGCCATGCACTGGATGGACCGCGCCGCCGGCCTGCTCTTCGTGGGCTTTGGCCTGCGCCTGGCCTTGACCGACAATCCCGCCCACTAGACCAGAAGCTTTGGAGACACGCATGCCGAACAGCCACAAGATCACGCCGCAGGAGGCGCTGCAGCGCACCATCGAACACCGCGAGATTTTTCACGACGAGATGCTGCACCTGATGCGCCTGATCATGAGCGGCGAGATGTCGCCGGTGATGATGGCGGCCTTCATCACCGGCCTGCGCGTGAAGAAGGAAACCATCGGCGAGATCACCGCGGCCGCGCAGGTGATGCGCGAGTTCTCCACCAAGGTGCATGTGGCCGACAAGACGCACCTGGTCGACATCGTCGGCACCGGCGGCGACGGCTCGCACACCTTCAACATCTCCACCTGCTCCATGTTCGTGGCGGCCGCGGCCGGTGCGCGCGTGAGCAAGCACGGTGGGCGCAGCGTCTCCAGCAAGAGCGGCAGCGCCGACGTGCTGGAAAGCCTGGGCGTGAACATCAACCTCTCCCCCGAGGCGATCGCGCGCTGCATCGAGCAGGTCGGCGTGGGCTTCATGTTCGCGCCCAACCACCACCCGGCCATGAAGA
>NZ_JAOASO010000077.1 GCF_030158645.1 Hydrogenophaga sp.
TCGCCTCGCTGGCCTGGCTCACCTGGCAGTTCGGCACGCGCCTGCAGGCGCAAGGCTTTGAGGCTTTCTGGAACCGCCCGGGCGCCGGTGGCATGGGCCTGTTCTCGGCCATGGACCTGGTGATGGCGATGCCGGTGTCGTGGCTGCCGCTGGTGGCCGACTACGCTCGCCACGGCAAACGGGCCGCCACCACGCTGGGCGGCACCTGGCTGGGCTATGCGCTGGCCAACATCTGGTGCTACGCGCTGGGCGTGCTGGTGGTCAGCACGGTGGAGCCGGGCACGAATCTGGTGGGCGCCTTGCTGCTCGCACAAGGTGGCCTGATCGCGCTCGGCCTGATCCTGCTGGACGAAATGGACAACGCCTACGGCGACGCGCACTCGGGCGCGGTCTCGGTGCACAGCCTGCAGCCGCGCTGGAGCATCCAACGCGCCGGTCTCGCGTTTGCGGCGGTGTGCACGGTGCTGGCGCTGTTCCTGCCGATCCACGCGATCGAGCCGTTCCTGCTGTTGCTCAGCTCGGTGTTCGTGCCGCTCTACGGCGTGATCCTGGGCCGACTGGGCAGCGGTGCGGTGGTGCCGAGCGTGACCGCACGCACGGTGGACTGGAGCGCGGCGGCGGTGTGGGTGGCCGGCATTGCCTGTTACCACCTGCTCAAGCAATACGCGCCCGATCTGGGCTCGGCCTTGCCCACGCTGGCCCTGACCTTCACGCTGGCCGCGCTTTCGCGGCCGCGCAACGCGGGTGGCCTCACCCCCGCCCGGGCCTGATGGTCAGGCCGCTCGGCGCTTCAGTCCCGTGCGCGCTTGTGCTGCGCCACGGGCGCGAAGCCGTGGTTCAAAGGCCCGTGACCAGCGCCGGTGTACGCGTCGGCGCCCTGTTCGATGGCCTGCAGGATGTAGGCACGGGCCAGCGCCACCGCGCGGTCCAGCGGCTGACCCAGCGCGAGGTGCGATGCGATGGCCGACGACAAGGTGCAGCCCGTGCCGTGGGTGTTGCGGCTCTCGATGCGGCGCGAGACCAGGCGCTGTGCCGGACCGGGACCGGTCACCAGCAGATCGGCCACCTCCATGCCTGGCAGGTGCCCTCCCTTGAGCAACACCGCGGGTGCACCCATGGCGAGCAGATCGCGCGCGGCGGCTTCGAGTTCGCCGGCCGATCTGATGGTGCGGCCGAGCAGCAAGGCGGCTTCATCGAGGTTGGGCGTGATGACGGTGGCCAGCGGGAACAGCTCGTCCACCAGCACCTGCACCGTGGAAGGGGTGATGAGCGTGTCGCCCGAGGTCGCCACCATCACCGGGTCGAGCACCACGCGCTGCACCCGGTAATGCTTCAGGGCCCAGGCCACCGTGCGCACGATGTCGGGCGCGTGCAGCATGCCGATCTTCACCGCGTCCACACCAATGTCGTCGAACACGGCAGACAACTGCGCCTTGAGCATCTCGGGCGGCACGCCGTGGATGGCGCTCACGCCCAGGGTGTTCTGCGCGGTCAGCGCGGTGATCGCCGTCATGCCGTAGCAGCCCAGCGCCGCGAAGGTTTTCAGGTCGGCCTGAATGCCGGCACCGCCGCCGCTGTCGGAGCCGGCGATGGACAGGACGCGCGTGTAGCGTTGGGGTTCGCTTGGAGCTTGATGAGGCATGGCGCGCATTGTGGCAGCGCTCAAGGACATTGATGACGATCGCAAAAAATTCCACCGCCGTGGTGCTCGGGGCGGGCCTCATGGGCCGGCTGCTGGCCTGTGCGCTGGCGCAACGCGGCCACCGGGTCGAGGTGTTCGACGCCGGCGGCCCGTTGGCTGAGAACGCCGCCGCGCGCGTGGCCGCGGCCATGCTCGCGCCGCTGGCCGAATCGGCCGTGACCGAACTCCCCGTGGTGCGCATGGGGCAGCACGCGCTGAAGCGCTGGCCGCAGCTGCTGGGTGCGTTGGCGCAGCCGGTGTTCTTTCAGCAAAGCGGCACGGTGGTGCTGTGGCACCGGCAGGACACCGCCGAGGCCGAACGTTTCTCGGGCCAGCTCGCGCGCACCTCGACCGCCCTGCCCTCGCTGCCACACGCGCAGCGCATGGACGCGGCCGGACTCACCGCGCTGGAGCCTTCGCTCGAACACCGGTTTGCGCAAGGCCTTTACCTGCCCGATGAAGGCCAGCTCGACAACCGCGAACTGCTGGCTGCGCTCGCCCACCAGATGCAGGTGCTCGGTGTGACCGTGCACTGGAACAGCCCGCGCATGCCCGACGAGGTGAACCCCGGGCCCGACTCCTGGCTGTTCGACTGCCGCGGCCTCGGTGCCCAGCCGCAGTGGGGCGCGCTGCGCGGCGTGCGCGGCGAGGTGGCGCGGGTGCACGCGCCGGGCGTGAGCCTCTCGCGCCCCACGCGCCTGCTGCACCCGCGCTACCCGCTCTACATCGCACCCAAGCCGGGTGGCATGTTCGTGATCGGCGCCACCGAAATCGAGTCGGACGACCTCTCGCCCGCGAGCGTGCGCTCCACGCTGGAGCTGCTGAGCGCGGCCTACACCGTGCACCCCGGTTTTGGCGAAGCGCGCATCATCGAGATGGGCGTGCAGTTGCGCCCCACCCTGCCCGACAACCTGCCCCAGATCCGCCTGAGCGGGCCGCGCCGCATGCAGATCAACGGTTTGTACCGCCACGGTTTCCTGATCGCGCCGGCCATGCTCGATGCCGCGCTGCAGGCGATGGACAATGGCCACTCCGCGCTGGCCGAACAATGGGGCCTGTCGCTCCAGCACACGGTCCACTGAACTCCCCATGAACGTCTTGATCAACCAGGAACCGCTCGAGCTGCCCGAAGGCGCCTCGCTGGCCGACGCGCTGCGTGTGTGCGATCCGCCGGCCGTGTTCGCGGCTGCGGTCAACCTGCAGTTCGTGCCCCGCAGTTCCTACGCGGCGCGTGTGCTGGCCGAAGGCGACCGCATCGAAATCATTGCCCCGATCACGGGAGGCTGAGGAACACCGCCATGGACATGACCAACCCACCGACCCACGACGACCCGCTGATCCTCTACGGCGAGGTGTTCCAGAGCCGCCTGATGCTCGGCACTTCGCGCTACCCCTCGCCCGCCACGCTGGAAGCCGCCGCGCGACGCGCCCAGCCGGCCATGCTCACCGCCTCGTTGCGCCGCCAGGGCGCGGTGCAGCCCGAGGCCGGCGCCGCGTTCTGGAAACTGCTGCAAGACCTCGCCGTGCCGGTGCTGCCCAACACCGCCGGCTGCCACAGCGCGCAGGAAGTCATCACCACCGCGCAGATGGCGCGCGAGGTGTTCAACACGCCGTGGATCAAGCTCGAACTCATCGGCGACGACTACAGCCTGCAGCCCGACACGCTCAACCTCGTGGACTGCGCGCGCCAGCTGATCAACGAGGGCTTCAAGGTGCTGCCCTACTGCACCGAAGACCTGGTGCTGTGCCAGCGCCTGGTCGACGTGGGCTGCCAGGCCGTGATGCCCTGGGCCGCGCCCATCGGCACCGGCCGCGGCCCGGTCAACCCCTACGCCATGCGCCTGCTGCGAGAGCGCCTGAGCGTGCCGCTGATCGTGGACGCCGGCCTGGGCCTGCCGTCCCACGCCTGCACCGTGATGGAGTGGGGGTTTGATGCGGTGTTGCTCAACACCGCGGTGGCGCTCGCCCAGTCCCCGGTCGACATGGCCGGTGCGTTCGCCGATGCCGTGCGGGCCGGTCGAGCGGCTTACCGCTCGGGCGCGATGCAGCCACAAGACAGTGCGCAACCCAGCACCCCGGTGCTCGGCACCCCCTTCTGGCACCACCCATGATCGTCACACGCCACACCGAGCTGAACCAGTCGATGCACGTGGAGGCGATGGCGCAGTCCATCGTGCTCGCCCACCACACCACGCTCGCCCTGCCCGTCGAGCCGCTGGCTCAAGCGCTCAAAGGCGATGCGGGCGATCTCGTGTTTGCCGCGGCCTTGCTGGCGGCCCACCGCCTGGGCTTCGTGCCAGCCGATGCGCTGTGCGTGGCGCAGGCGTGGTCGCGGCAGGCGCTGCGCACCGGTGAATTCCACCCCGGGCAGTGGCCCACCGAGCCCGCCGATTTCGGCATGCGCCCCTGGCCCCGCTCCGACGCGTTCGAACCCTGCCCGGCATCGCTGGGCCTCTATGCCGTGATGCCGGACGCCGCCTGGACCATCCGCATGGCGCGCGCCGGTGTGCCCACCGTGCAGCTGCGCTTCAAGTCGACCGATGCCACAGCGGTTCGCGCCGAGGTCATGGCCACCGTGGCGGGCGTGCAAGGCACGGGCGCGCGCCTGTTCATCAACGACCACTGGGCGCTCGCCATCGAGGCCGGTGCGTACGGCGTGCACCTCGGTCAGGAGGACCTGCAGGCCATGACACCGGCCAGTCTCAAGGCCATCCGGGACGCCGGCCTGCGCCTGGGCCTGAGCACGCACGGCTACGCCGAGATGCTGATCGCCGACCAGCACAGCCCCAGCTACATCGCCATGGGCGCGGTCTTCCCCACCACACTCAAGCAGATGGCCACCGCGCCGCAGGGCACGGGCCGGCTCGCCGTGTACTCGAAGCTGCTGCGCGAATACCCGCGCGTGGCCATCGGCGGCATCGACCAGGCCTCGCTGCCGGCGGTGCTGGCCAGCGGCGTGGGCTCGGTGGGCGTGGTGCGTGCGCTGATGGCGGCGGAAGATACCCCCGCGGAAGTGGCTGCCTGGAACGCGGCACTGAACGCCGTGTAGGTGGAGTCAGGCGGCCCCGCGCCGCCACACCAGGTTCATCAGCGGCTTGACACTCAGGCCGTGCAGCACGATGGACATGGCCACCACGATCAGCGTGAAATGCATCAGCTGCAGCGCCAGCGGCTCGGGCAGGCCGTGCTGGATGGCGTACATCAGGTAGTAGAGCGAGCCGATGCCGCGCACGCCGAACCAGCCGGTCATGCCCAGCATGCGTCGCGGGGTGCGGGTGCCGAACAAGCCGACCAACACACTGAGCGTGCGCGCCACGCCAAACAAAAACAGCGCCAGGCCGACGGCCGACCAGCTCCAGGAATCGAGGTAGAGCGAGCCGCCCAGCAGCAGCACCAGCAACAGCTCGGACAAGCGCTCCAGGTGCTCCTTGAACACCAGCGAGCCGCCGCTCACGGACGGGGGTGGTTCTGACGGGAGATCCACCGGCACCGCCACCACCTGCTGCGCAGCCCGTGCGGACAGCTTCATCTCGGTCTGGCGCAGTGCCACCGCAGCGAAGAACACGGCCAGAAATCCCAAGGTGTGCAGCTGCAGGCTCACGCCGTACACCAGCGCGATCAGGCCCAAGCCGAGAAAGTCGTCGAGCAGGTGGCGCTTTTGCTGTGCCCCGCGCAACCACCAACCCAGGCGCGCCAGCGCCCAGCCCGCCAACACCCCCATCGCAACGCCTCCCGCGATGCCCCAGACCACATCCACCAGCAGCCACCGCACGCCAACTTCGCCCAGATCGTGCAGACCGAGCAGGCCCAGGCCGAGCATCACGAACGGGAACGCGGTGCCGTCGTTCATGCCGGCCTCGCTGGTGAGCGTGAAGCGCAAGCGGTCGCGGTCGCCAGGGTGGCGGCTCTGAACGTCGGTGGCCAGCACCGGGTCGGTGGGGGCCACGATGGCCCCGAGCAAGATGCCCGCGCCCAGCGGCAGGCCCAGCGCATAAAACGCAAAGGCTGCCACGAGGCCCACGGTGAGCGCCATCGACAGGGTCGCCAACAACAGCGGTGCGCGCCATGCCGCGACAGCAAAGGGCACGGGCATCTTCACGCCCGCCGAAAACAGCGATATCAACACCGCCACTTCGGTCAACACCTCCAGCAGCGGCGCTTCGCGCAGCGGGTTGAACCGGAACGCGTCCACACCGGTGGGCCCGAGCAACAGGCCCACCCCGAGGTACAGCATGGCGGAGGTGACAGGCACCCGTTTGAGCAGGGTGGACGCCACGCCGATCACGAGCAGCAAGGCGCCCACCAGCGCAAACCACTGGGCGTTGCTCACCGTTCAGACCCCGGGCTGCGCACCCCTGTGCGCCGTGCCTGGGTCCGCTCGCAGCCGGTCACGCCAGCGTGCGCACCGACTTCTCGCGCGCCCACTGGCGGGTGGCGGCCGCCTTCAGGAACGCCTCGACATCGCCCACAGCCACCACGCCGGCGTCGGGTTCGATGCCGCTGGCCATGAGCAGGGCCTGCGCCCCGGCATCGGTGGCAATGGCCTTGAGGTGGCCGAACGCATCGCGCACGAAGTCGACCGCCGCTGCTTCGCGGCTCAAGGTCTGGCCCGCGGCGTCCGACAGCACCAGCGCCACGGCATCGAACAACACGGACGGCGTGCCGGCCAGCTGCCCATCCACCGCCAGCTTCTTGCCGTTGGCCAGCGTGATGCCGCCCACGCGCGGTGCGACGATCTTCACGCGGGCACCCGCGTCGACCACGGCCTTCTTCAGCGACGCAATGGCCGCACCGTCCGAACCGTCGGCCACCAGGATGGCGACACAACGCCCGGCCAGGGTGTCTTGGGCGTTGTCGATGATGCTCAAGGCCGCCGACGGTGCCAGGTCCTGCACCGGCTGGGCCGGTGTGGCCGCTGGCGGCAGGGCGTCCATGCCCAAGCCATCGGCCACACGCTGCCCCAGGGCTGTGTCGATCACCAGCAGGTGGGCCACCATGGCCTCGCGCACGTGGGGGTGTTCCACCTTGGAGAGCTCGAACACCAGCGCCGAGGCCAGGTGCGCCTGCTCGGGTTCGCTCTGACTGATCCAGAACTGGCGCGCCTGGCTGTAGTGGTCGGCAAAGCTGGCCGCACGCACGCGACCGCGTTCGCCGCCTTCGTCCAGCGCCACGCTGGTGAAGCCCTTGGCATGGTCCGCACGCGGCGCGTCGGGCGACAGCGTGTTGGGCTCGTAGGCCACGCGTCCCGCGGGTTGCGCCATCTGCATGTGACCGTCGCGCTGCTGGTTTGCAAACGGGCACTGGGGCGCGTTGATCGGAAGCTGCGCGAAGTTCGTTGAGCCCAGGCGCGAGAGCTGCGTGTCCAGGTACGAAAACAGGCGGCCTTGCAGCAGCGGGTCGTTCGAAAAATCGATGCCGGGCACCAGGTGCGAGGGACAAAACGCCACCTGCTCGGTCTCGGCAAAAAAGTTGGTGGGCCAGCGGTCGAGCACGAGGCGCCCGATCACCTGCAGTGGCACCAGCTCTTCGGGAATCAGCTTGGTGGCGTCGAGGTGGTTGAATGGAAACTTGTCGGCCTCGGCTTGCGTGAACAGCTGCACCGCGAACTCCCACTCGGCCACCTCGCCCGCACCCAACACCTCAAACAGCTCGCGGCGGTGAAAGTCCGGGTCGGCGCCGGCGATCTTCACGGTTTCGTCCCACACGGTGGACTGCATGCCCAGCTTGGGTCGCCAGTGGAACTTCACGAACGTGGGGTTGCCCTGGGCATCGATCAACCGGAAACTGTGCACGCCGAAACCTTCGATCATGCGCAGCGAACGCGCCAGCGTGCGGTCCGACATGATCCACATCACCATGTGCATGGACTCGGGCGTGAGCGAGATGAAATCCCAGAAGGTGTCGTGCGCCGATGCGGCTTGTGGAAAGCCCCGGTCGGGCTCCATCTTCACCGCGTGCGCGAGATCGGGAAACTTGATCGCATCCTGGATGAAGAACACCGGGATGTTGTTGCCCACGATGTCCCAGTTGCCCTGGGCCGTGTACATCTTGATCGCAAAACCGCGCACATCGCGCGGCGTGTCGGACGAGCCGGAACCGCCGGCCACGGTGGAAATGCGCGAGAACACCGGCGTCTTCACGCCGACCTCGGTCAGCACCTGGGCCGTGGTGTAGCCGGCCAGCGAATGCGTGAGCTCGAAGTAACCGTGCGCGCCGGTGCCGCGCGCGTGCACCACGCGCTCCGGAATGCGCTCGTGGTCGAAGTGGGTGATCTTCTCCCGCAGGATGAAGTCTTCCAGCAGCGTCGGGCCCTGGGGGTGCGCGCGCAGCGAGTTCTGGTTGTCCGAGACCACCAGACCTTGTTGTGTGGTCAGCGGTGGGTGTTCCGCGTTGGCGTGCTGGTGCAGTTCGCCGCCGGTGCCCAGATGGGCGTCCTGTGCTGGAGACTTCTTCATGGGAGTTCCTTGCATCAGCTGGACTTCGCCGGCACCTG
Source organism: Hydrogenophaga sp. (assembly GCF_030158645.1). Lineage (GTDB taxonomy): Bacteria > Pseudomonadota > Gammaproteobacteria > Burkholderiales > Burkholderiaceae_C > Hydrogenophaga. The sequence goes on from NZ_JAOASO010000077.1 coordinate 8,175, forward strand.
CGTCAACAGGTCGGCCAGTTCATCGGCATGCTCCTCTTCCACCGCGAGGATGGATTCGAGCAGGCGGCGGGTGGTCGGGTCGTCGTTGCCCAGGGATTCGATGGCATGGCGGTAGCTGTCGATGGCAATGCGCTCGGCCACCAGGTTCTCGCGGATCATGTCGCTCAACGTGACGCCTTCGACGTACTCGGCGTGGCTGCGGCGCGTGAGCGAATCGGGCGAGAAGTCGGGCTCACCACCGAGCTGCACGATGCGCTCGGCCAGCTGGTCGGCGTGGCCCTGCTCTTCGTTCGAATGCACCAGAAACTCGGCCGCCGTGGCGTGCGAATGGATGCCGCTGGCCATGAAGTGGTGGCGACGGTAGCGCAGCACGCACACCAGTTCGGTGGCCAGTGCGCTGTTGAGCGTGGCAATGACCTCGGTGCGGTCGGCGCTGTAGCCGGCGGTCACGGCGCCCTCTTCCATGTGTTGGCGCGCGCTCTTGCGCAGCAGGTTGATGTCAAGCGGTTGGGTGGTGGTGTTCATGGGTGTTCCGTTGGGTTGCAAGCGTGGGGAGGTGTGGCGCTCAGCGCGCCTGGATCTGACCGCCCGCGTCGGAGAGCACGATCTCGACGCGGCGGTTCATCTGGCGGCCGGCGGCGGTGTCGTTGGACCCCACCGGGTTGGCCTTGCCGTAGCCGCGCGAAGCCACGCGGCTGGATGCAATGCCCTGGCCCAGCAAAGCCACGCGCACGGCGTCCGCGCGTTCGGTGGACAAGGTCTGGTTGTAGGCGTCGGCACCGGTGCTGTCGGTGAAGCCTTCCACCAGCACGCTGCGCTGCGGGTCGGCCTTCATCGCCTCGGCCAGCTGGCCCACCATGCGCATGCCGGCCGGCTTGAGTGAGGAGCGGTCCACGTCGAACAACACATCGCCCAACGTGATCACGAAGCCGCGCGGTGTCTGCTTGGCGTTGAGTTCGGCCATGCGGGCTTCGAGCAGGCGGTTGCGCTCCATCGCCAGCGCGGTCTGGCGCTGGGCTTCTGCGGTGTCCGTGCGCGCGGTGCTCGCACTGCGTTGCGCCTCGGCGGCAGCGCGTTGGGCCGCGTCGGCCTCTTGGGTGCGGGCCTGCAGCTGGGCGCTGGTGCGCGCGGCACCGGCGTTGGCGACGCTGAGCTCGGCGGTCTTGAAGTTCACCGTCTCGCGCACGATGGACGCGCGCTGCGAAGCCACGTAGGCCAGGTGGTTCACCTGGGCCACGTCGGCACCGCTGTTCATCGCGGCGTTGGCCGCGTTGAGGGCGTCCGACGCCTGGCGCAGTTCGGCGGGGGCCTGGTTCTGTGCGCGCGGATCGGCTTGCACGGTGCGGAAATCTTCCCGTGCCTGCTCCAGGCTGACGTTGGTCGGCGGCGTGGTGCTGCAGCCGGCCACGATGGCCAGTGCGGTGAGGGAAAGTGCGAATCGGTGGATGGGCTTCATGGGGTTGTCCTGGGGAGTGTGGGGTGTGGGTCGGGTGCTCACTGGGGCGCCGTTCGGTTGATTTCCTGGCGCAGCACGCGGCCGTCTTCGCGCAGCTCACTGGCGGCGCGGTCGGCACGTCGGCTGCGGGCCTTGGCCTCGGCCAGACGCGCATCCACCTGCACTTCGTGCGAGAGCATCAGTGCGCGGTCGTGTTGCTCCTGCGTCATGGCGGTGTCGGCCATGGCCTGCTTCTGGCGGGCCAGCGTCAACTCGGCGGGTGCGAGTTCGGCAGCACCGGCGCGCGCAGCGGCGTCGATCGCGGCTCGCGAGAGCGCCAGCTCTTGCGTGGGAGCGGGGATCCTGGTGGCGCAGGCCATGAGGGTCAGCGCCAGCGCCGTGACGGCGGTCAGGCCGAGCCAGCGCACCGCCGGCGTGCGGACCGGCAAGGCCGGCGTCGACACCGTGGAGGGGGCAAAGGATGGCGTGGTGGTGTTCATCGAAATGTCTTTCAGGTCGTCAGGGCCGGGTTGGCCGCTGAACGCAGCATGGGCGCGTGGTCGGGTGGTGTCGGTGCCTTGGCGCACAGACCTCCGCGCAGTCAGCGCATAAAAACGGTTCAGGCGGCACGCACAACCGTGCTCGTGGAAGCCGCCCCAACCAAAGGACATCACATGAACTGGGACACCATTCAAGGCAACTGGAAACAACTCACCGGCCGCGCCAAGCAGCAGTGGGGCAAGCTCACCGACGA
>NZ_JAOASO010000078.1 GCF_030158645.1 Hydrogenophaga sp.
ACGAGAGCGAGATCTTCAACGTGCGCGGCGAGCGCATCCCGGTGGAGATCATCGGGCGCTCCATGATGCGCAACGGCGAGCGCCTGCGCATGGCCGTCGTGCGCGACATCCGCGACCGCCGCGAGGCCCAGGCCCGCATCCACGAACTCATCGAAGGCCTGCGCTCCGAGAAAGACAAGGCCGAGGCCGCCGACCGCGCCAAGTCCGTCTTCCTCGCCGCCGCCAGCCACGACCTGCGCCAGCCCATCCACGCCCTGGGCCTCTTCCTCACCGCCCTGCGCTCCATGTCCCAGTCCCCCAGCGTGCGCAGCACCGACCTGGCCGAGATCTGCCGGCGCATGCAGGCCTCCCTGGACGGCCTGGGCCAACTCCTCAACATGCTGCTCGACGTCTCCCGCCTGGACGCCAACGCCGTGCAGGTCGAGCGCGCCCCCACCAGCGCACAGCGCCTGCTCGAAGACCTCGACCAGGACTTCCACCAGCTCGCCGCCGAGAAGGGCCTGCGCCTGCACGTCGTCAGCTCTCGCCTGTGGGTCGACACCGACCCCACCGTGCTGCGCCGCATCCTCGTCAACCTGGTCTCCAACGCCGTGCGCTACACCTCCCGCGGGCGCGTGCTCATCGGCTGCCGCCTGCGCGGCCACGACGTCGAGTTCCAGGTCTGGGACAGCGGCATCGGCATCCCGAGCGAGCAGCGCGAGGCCATCTTCGAGGAGTTCTTCCAGATCGGCCAGACGCCAGCGGCCGGCCACGAGTCCCACGGCCTGGGCCTGGGCCTGTCCATCGTCAAGCGCTCCGCCCTCCTGCTGAACGCCCCGCTGGACCTGCGCTCCACCCCCGGGCGCGGCTCCATGTTCAGCATCCGCGTGCCGCGCTGCGAACCTCCCCCGCACGCCCCCGTGCCCGAGCAGGAGACCCCCTTCCCCCGGTCCGGCGCCAGCCTGGGCGTGCTCGTCATCGACGACGACGAGCAGGTGCTCGCCGCCATGCGCAGCGTGCTCGGCGTCTGGGGTCATCGCGTCTTCTGCGCCATCTCCCCCGACGAGGCCGTGGTCATGGCCATCACCCACGCACACGACATCGACCTGCTCATCTCCGACCACCGCCTGGGCGGCAACGTCACCGCCGTGGACGCCATCCGCGCCGTGCACGCTTGCCTCCCTCGCAACGTCCCCACCTACATCCTCACCGGCGACACCTCCCCTCAACGCATCCTCGAGGCCTCTCGACTCGGCTTCCCTCTCCTGCACAAACCCATCGACGCCCACGCCCTGCGCTCGATCCTCGGGGTGTAGGCCCGGCAAGCGCTCAGTCGATCAGGGCACGGACCCCTTCCTGCAAGCGTTCCAGCGTCACCTCCGCGGTCGGCATGGGCCCACCCACCCGAAGCCCCACCCGGCTGAAAATCCCCCGCCGAAACGGCCGCACCATGGCCACCGCTTCTCCGTTGCGCACCTCCACCCGGCTGAAGTACGAGCCCCACAGATGGCTCAACCCCATCGGGATGACCTCGGGGCGCAAACCGTCGGTCGCGGCCATCTCCAGGATCTTCAACACACCGCCCTTGAACGGCTGCAACTGGCCATCGCGCGTGATGCCGCCCTCGGGAAAGATCGCGAGCAGATCGCCTTCGCGCAACACCGCCAGAGCCGCCTCGAACGCGGCCTCGTAGGCCTGGGCATCTTCCTTCTGTGGCGCGATCGGAATCGCCTTGGCGAGCCTGAACAGCCAGCCCAGCAGCGGCACCTTGAAGATGCGGTGATCCATCAGGAACCGGATCGGCCTCGGGCTGGCCGCCATGAGCAGCACCGCGTCGACAAAGCTCACGTGGTTGCACACCAGCACCGCCGCGCCTTGCGTGGGTATGTGCTCGTCGCCTTGCACCTTGAAGCGGTACACCAGCCGTGAAGCCACCCAGGCCACAAAACGGATCAGGTACTCGGGCACCAGCATGAAGATGTAGAACGCCACCACCGCGTTGGCCAGCCCCACCAGCAAGAACATCTGCGGGATCGTGAAACCCGCCGACAGCAAGGCCCCGGCGATGACGGCGCTGGCGATCATGAACAGCGCGTTGAGGATGTTGTTGGCCGCGATGATGCGGGCGCGGTGCGTGGGCTGGCTGCGCATCTGGATCAGGGCGTACATGGGCACGCTGTACAGACCGGCAAACAGGCTGAGCAAGGTGAGGTCGGCCAGCACCCGCCAGTGGGCCGGCATGGCGATGAACTCACTCAAGCCCAGCGAACTGGCTGGTGGAAGGCCGCTGGATGCGAAGTACAGGTCGATGGAGAACACACTCATGCCGATCGCCCCCACCGGCACCAGGCCGATCTCCACATGCCGGCGCGAGAGCACCTCGCACAAGAGGGAACCGGTGCCGATGCCGATGGAGAACACGATCAGCAGCAGCGAAGCCACCTGCTCATTGCCGTGCAGCACCTCTTTGGCGAAGCTCGGAAACTGGCTGAGGAAGACGGCACCAAAGAACCACATCCAGCTGATGCCCAGCACCGAGCGGAACACCACCGTGTTGCCGTGCGCCAGCTTCAGGTTGCGCCAGGTCTCGGTGAACGGATTCCAGTTGATGGTGAGGCCGGGATCGGTGGCCGGCGTGGCGGGCACCGCCTGCGCCGTGAGGCGGCCGATCACGGCCAGCGCCACACAACTGAAGCCCACGTGGTGGGCGCCGATCTCGGGCACCGCGATGATCAGTCCACCCGCCAGGTTGCCCAGCAGAATGGCCACAAACGTGCCCATCTCCACCATGCCGTTGCCACCCGTGAGTTCGCGCTCGCTGAGGTGGTTGGGCAGGTAGGCAAACTTCACCGGACCAAACAGCGTGGAGTGCAGCCCCATCAGGAAGGTGCACAGCAACAGCAACGGGATGTGGGTGGTGAAGAACGCCCAAGCGGCCAGCGCCATGATGCCGATCTCCAGCCGCTTGACGAACACGATCAGCGTCTTCTTGTCCAGCTTGTCCGCCAGCTGACCGCTGGTGGCCGAGAACAGCAGAAACGGCAGGATGAAAAGCGCACCGATCACCAGCCCGGCCAACGCCGGCGGCAGCCAGCTCACCTGCAACTGGTAGGTGACCAGCACGGTGAAGGCGAATTTGAAGAGGTTGTCGTTGGCCGCGCCGAGGAACTGCGTCCAGAAAAACGGCGCGAACCGGCGCTGGCGCAACAGGGCGAACTGACCGCCCTCGGCGGGGTGCGATGGGGACACGGACATGGCTGACTTCTCCTCTCGTTGTGTTGGCGCCGCTCAGCCCATCGCCGCGGGATGGACGGGCGCATTGTCACCGAGCCCACGCCGTCTCAACCTCACCAGTATCGGCAGCGCGGCGCAAGCCGCGGCAACGTGCTTGAGGCTGTGGCCCGACACCCAGTCGCCCGTGGCGCGAAACACCGCCTCGTCACCTCACTCCAGCAGCTTGGCCAGGGCATACAACGCGATCAGGCCGGCCAGTGACACGCCGAGCGCACCTTGAACAGACGAACGCGTCGCAGCCCACACCACCAGCCCCATGCCGCCGAACTGCACCACAGCCCAAGGCAACACATTGCCCTGCCCGTGCGGCAAGACCGCCGACACCACCGCCAGCACCAGCACGGCGGGCAGAAACAAGCTCGACGCTCGATGTCCGACACGCTCGGCCACCGACAGCGCCAGCACACCGGCAAACGCCACCGCCATGCCCAGGCGGTCGATCACCAGCGAGCCTGCGTCGGGCGCCCAGTGGTAGGTGGCCGAGCCCAGGCCCGAGAGGATCAGGCCGACAAAAAACACGCTCAACGCATGGCTTGTGGACCGGACCAGCGTGCGCCCTCGCAGACACCAGAAGCCCGCCGAACCGGCCAACACCAGCGGCAGGTTGCTCAGCACGTCCAGCGTGTTGGGCACACCCCACCAGCTGCGGGCGTCCACGAACGGGTGCCCGTGCGCATGCAGCGGCGCATGGCCCTGTGGGTTGAGCGAGAGGTCCAGAACCGAGACCACAGTGGGCCCCAACAGCCACGCGAAGACCCACAACGTGAGCAGGCCCCAGGCGACCACGGCGAACGCGGTCGGCGAAGCGGGAGGGCGGATGGGCGAGACCAGGGCAACAGGCGAAGTCGGGATCATGTGTCGAACTCCAGGTGAACAGCCGCGAACAGGCTGGCGGGAGTGTCTGGCGGCAGCGGCCAAATGGTCTCGTATTCCGATACAGTGCCAGAACCATCCGCACCAGGTATCGATTGGCAATACCCGACAGGAAATCGACCATGAGCACCACCACCGACCTCGTCACCGCCCTCAAGCAAGAACTCAAGGCCGCGCGGATGACCTACGCCGACCTCGCCAAGGCCATGGGCATGGCCGAATCGAGTGTGAAGCGCATGCTGGCCAAGGGCGACATGTCGCTGTCCAAGGTGGACGCGATCTGCCGGGCGATGCGGCTGGACTTCGCCGATCTCGCGCGCCGCGTGGCCGACACCCAGCCGCTCTTGCGCGAGATGACGCAGGAGCAGGAGCGCGCGGTGGTGGCCGACAAGAAGCTGCTGCTGGTCGCCATCTGCGTGCTCAGCCAGTGGACGCTGGAGCAGATCAACGCGAGTTACCGCCTGAGCGAGGCCGACTGTGTGAAGAGCCTGGCGCAGCTCGACCGCATCGGCATCATCGAACTCCGCCCGCTCAACCGCTACCGCCTCAAGCTGGCCAAGACCTTCCGCTGGCGGCCGCACGGCCCGGTGATGAACTACTTTCGCGACCACGCGCTGCTCGACTACTTTCGCGGCGGCTTCGACGGCACGGGCGAGGGCCTGCTGCTGGTGCACGGCTCGGTGAGCCGCACCCTCGCGCCCCTGTTCATGGAGCGCCTGCAGCGGGTGGCGCAGGACTTCGCGCAACAGCACCAGACCGACCAGAAGCTGGCCGAAAAAGACCGCGAGGGCTACACCCTGGTGCTGGCCATGCGCAGCTGGGAATTCGAAGCCTTTGGACAACTGCGGCGCTGACCCGACACGGCTTCGCGGTCCGGCTGGCATGATGTCGGGCTTTGCTCGACCGCCTGAACGCAGGACACCATGAATCCGAACGCCTCCGAACCCACCGACGCCGCAGCGCCGGCGCCCGCCGAATCCGACGCCGGTAACCGCCCTCCGGCACGCGGCGGGCGCAACCGCCGCGGCCCGGCGCCCCAGCGCGCGCAGCGCGGCGGTGGCAAGCCGCCCGCGGGCGCCCCCCACCCCATGCTCGACCAACTGGCCGCGCTGTACCCGGCGCTGTTCGGTGCCGAGTTCCTGCCCATGAAGCGCGGCATCTTCCAGGACCTGCTGGAAGCGCACCCCGACACACTGGACAAGGACGGCCTGAAAGCCGCACTGGCGCTGCACACGCGCTCCACCCGCTACCTCACCGCCGTGGCCAGTGGCCACCCGCGTTGCGACCTGAGCGGCCAGCCGGTGGAAGACCTGGCGCCCGAGCACGTGCACCACGCACTGGTGGAGGTGTTTCGCCGCCGCCAGGGCCGGGCGCCGCAAGACCTGCGACCCAAACTGCGCCAGCGCATCGAGCAGGCGTTTGAAGCCTCCGGCCTCGGTGCAGAAGCCTATGCCGCGCTGGTGCTGACGCGCGACGAGGGCGTCAATGCGCTGACGCAGGAGGCACTGGACGCGGTGGTCGCCCTCGCGGCCAAGGACGCGGCCCTGCTGCGTGCGTTCGAAGCCAGTGGCAAGACGGTGGACGAGTTCGCCGACATGTACGGCATGGGCGGGGCGGACGCGAACCGCACGCTGGAGCGGGCCCGGGCCCGCGCCGCCAAGACCGCCTGATCGTCAACGAAGGGGTCAGGCGGCCGGCATCGTGAACACGGTCAGCACCCCGGTGTAGCCGTACAGCCGGTGGTGCGCGATCTCGCCCCCGGCAAAAAACCCCACCAGCGGCACATCGCCGAGCGCGCGGCGCACCACCTGCAGCTCGGCGCTCGGGCTGCCGAAATGGGGGCCTCCCCGGCCAGCGCAACTCACGTAAATGGCGCCTGCGATGCGCCGCGCCGGGTGCGGCGCGGCTTCCGCCTCGGTGGCGCTCAGGGCGCTGGCCATGGCCAGGCTGAGGTCTTCGGGCTCCAGTTCTTCGCGCACCTCGGAACACACGCGGATCAGGTCGGTCCGCGCGGCCTGCACATTGCGTTCGCAGAACGCCAGCCGCGTGCCCTCGGGCGCCACATCGCCGATGGCCACGCCGCGGCGGCCCGGGTCCAGACCGATCAGGTGACGCACCATGACCTCGGTGCCGAACTGGCCTCGCAGCCGGGGACCGCTGGCTGGCAGTTCGACATCCACATCGGGGTGCGGCTGCGTCAGGCCCACCAGCGTGGCGCGCAGGCGCAGCATGGCCTGCTCGGGTTGCTCGAGTGAAATGCCGAGCTCGCGCAGCAACACGTCGAGCGCAGGCTCACCGTCGAGCTGGAGGACGAGGTCGCCATCCGACTCGGTGACGGTGCGCTCACGGTCCACCGGCTGCGCACCCTGCGTCACGCGCGAGACGATGCCCACATCGGCCCCGAAAGCCACACCGCTCAGTCCGCCATGGAACACGCCGCTGGCCGCCCCCTGGCCGTGCAGGTTGCCCGCACTGCCGAGCGAAAACTGCACGCTCGGCCCTCGGCTGCCCGCCAAGCCACCGAACACATAGCCGCTGGTGGTGCGCTCGGCCACCTCCGCGATCAATTCATTGAGCTCTGGCGTGCCGCCGTCGGCATGCACCAGGGCGGTGTGGGCCACGAAGCTGCCCGGGCCGGCCGCACGGCCGCTCGCCGCCAGCGGGGCCACGCCGCTGAACACGCGGTACTGGTCGGGACGCAGGTCGCACAGCATCACGCACAGCGCGGGCTCGTCGAAATACTCCACGTTGTTGGCCGACACGCCCACCCCCACCGTGCCCGCCCAGTCGGTCACCTCGGGCAGTTCCGCACTCAGGTGCTCCAGGATGGCCTGGGCCTCGGCCGCGTAGTGGTCGGTGATGTAGAGCAAGGCCAGCGACGGTGCTTTGGCATGGTCGGGCAGGGCCATCTGGCCGCGCAGTTGCGCCAGCACCAGGGCGGCGGCCATGCGCCATTGCGGATGGGTGGCGTGGGCGTAGGGAAAGAGTTTCATCGAAGGTCGACCCACCAGGGGCGCAGGGGTTCAGCGTCGGCGGCTGGATTTGGTTGCCGCGGTCTTGCGCGCGGCGGGTTGGGCGGGTGGGGCCTTCCTGACCCCGCCTTTTTTGGCGGTGGCTTTGGGCTTGGCCGGGGGCGATGGCGCTGCGGCCGGCTGCAGTGCAGCAAAGCCGGGGAAGAAGGCGGTGGGCATGGTCCAGTCGCCCGCGGACATGGGTTGCGTCGATGGCGCACGCGCCGGGGCTTTGGCGGCGGATCGGCGGGCAGGCGCTTTTTTCGCCGCGGGCCGGGGTGCCGCCTTCTTCGCCGGCGCGATGACGGCCCGCGCAGCGGCACGTCCCATGCCGGCGGCCGTGCCCACGTTGCGCGCCACCGAGCCGCCGATGCTGCGCGCGGCCTTGCCCGCCATGCCGGTGGCGGCCTTCACGGCCTGGTCGGTCAGGCCCGAAGCCACCTGGCGCGTGGTGTCCAGCGCGGTCTGTTTGGCCACGTCCTTCATGGCATTGGAGGCGATTTGCTGGAACTGCTGGGAGATCGCGCCCCACCATTGCATCGGATCCACCACGCCACCGTCGGCAGACGGCGCGGCGGACGCCGTCTTGCGCACCTTGCTCCGGGGTGCGGGTCGTGGTGCGGCTTCTTCCTCGTCTTCCTCGGGCTCCTCGTCGGGTTCGGCCGCAGGCGCGTTGCCGTAGGTGCGCTCGGGAATTTCAAGCCCGGCGAACTGCGCCGGGGCCGCGGGGGCCGCGGGGGCCGCGGGGGCCGCGCCCGTGAAACTCGCCAGCGTGTCGGCGGCCTTGATCTTGAGCGCGTTGGCCACGTCGCCCATGCTGAAGTTCATGCTCTTGAGGGTGGAGAGCGTCATCTTCTGCACTTCGAGCGCCTGGATGGTGGCGCCCAGCGCCTTGGAGTTCTGGTCGAGCCAGAAATGCACGGCCTTGAGCTCCTCGATGCGCTTCTCCAGGTCCTCCACGTTGAAGGTGGGGGCCACCCAGCTGCCCAGGTTGGGCAGTTGCGGGATGTTCTGCCCGATGCCCTGCGCCACGCCGCCAGCGGCCTGGCCCGCGAGGTTCTGCAGGAACTCGAAGCCGGGCACGAACTTGCCGAATCCGCTGCTGGGCGCATCGCTCATGGGTGTCTCCTGTTGGGGGGTCAGGGCGACTGCCGTGCTGCCGGGTCTCAGCCGTCCACACCAAAGCGGGGGGCTCGGCGTTCACGCAAGGATGCCACACCTTCGCGCACGTCGGGCCCGGCAAAACCCATGAATTCCAGTGCCAGCGAGGTGTCGAACGCAGGCCCGGCCTGACGCAGCCAGTTGTTGAGCGAATACTTGGTCCAGCGGATCGCGCTCTGGCTGCCACTGGCCAGCCGGTCGGCCACTTCGTAGGCCTTGTCGAGCAACTCGCCTTCGTCCACCGCGAGCGAGACGAGCCCGATGCGCTCGGCTTCCTCGCCGCTGATGGGGTCGCACAGCAGCAGGTAGTACTTGGCCTTGGCCAGGCCGCACAGCAAGGGCCAGACGATGGCCGCATGATCGCCCGCGGCCACGCCCAGGCGCGTGTGGCCGTCGACGATCTTGGCGGACTTCGCGGCGATCGAAATGTCGGCCAGGAGGCCGGCCACCAGCCCCGCGCCCACGGCCGGACCGTGCATGGCACTCACGATCGGCTTGTCGCAGTTGATGACGTTGTAAACCAGGTCGCGCGCTTCCTTCCACACCCGCGTGCGCACCTCGAAGTCGGTCGCCATGTCCTGCACCAGGGCCAGATCGCCACCACCCGAAAACCCCAGGCCGCTGCCGCGCAGCACGGCGCAGCGCACGCTGTCGTCGCGACCCACGTCGCGCCAGATCTCGCTCAGCTCCCAATGCCCTTCGTGGCCGGCGGTGGGCAGCTTGCCGTTGCCGCCGGGTCCGTCGGCGCGCATGCGGATGTCGAGCACCGAGGGCATACCGTCCACGGCGGGGCCGCGGCGCGTGATGTCCAGGGTCTGGTAACGGCTGTAATCCACGGTGGTCATCAGGGTCTCCTCGGGGAATCGGGTTATGAATCAGGGGCGCGTCGAACACCCTCGTCTGCGGTGGATTGTGATTGACGTGCATCAACCCGGCGAGGTGTCAAAAGGCGCACCATGAGAGACACCACCGGATCGCACAGCGGTCCCACCCGTCCCGAGGAGAAACCCATGACCGCCCCCATTTCCGACACCTTCGCCGCCCAACTTCAGGAGATGCGCACCGACGTGCTCGCGCAGCTGCGCGCCCAGCACGGTGGCGCCATGAGCCGGGTTGAATCGGCGGCCGAAGCGCTCGGCAGCGCCAGCGACGACCAGGCCCAGGCCAACACCGAGCGCGAGTTGAGCTTTGCGCTGGAGGAGCGCGAGTCGGCCGAGCTGATCGAGATCGACGCTGCACTCCAGCGCATCGCCGACGGCAGCTTTGGTCTGTGTGTCGATTGCGGCGTGTCCATTCCCGCCGCGCGGCTGCACGCCAACCCCACGGCCATGCGCTGCATCGACTGCCAGACCAAGGCCGAACACTGAAGCCAGCGGCGGCTGGGTATGCTGCGGCCATGAACGATTCCGCCACCACCCTGACCACCCGCAGCCTGTTCCACTTCGCCTTCAACGTCACCGACCTGATGGCCGCGCGCCGCTTCTACGGTGGCGTGCTGGGTTGCCTTGAGGGCCGAAGCACCGAGACCTGGGTCGACTTCGACTTCTTCAGCCACCAGATCTCGCTGCACCTGGGCGAACCCTTCAAGACCACGCGCACCGGGCACGTGGGCGACCACCTGGTGCCCATGCCGCACTTCGGTCTGGTGCTGTTGCTCCCCGAATGGAAAGCACTCGCAGAGCGCCTGGAGCAAGCCGACGTCGAGTTCGTGCTGCCACCCCAGGTGCGCTTTGAAGGGCAACCGGGCGAACAGTGGACGATGTTCTTCTGCGACCCCTTCGGCAACCCGATCGAGGTCAAGGGGTTTGCGTCGCTCGAAGCGGTTTACGCCACCTGATCGAAGGGGGCGAGGCGATCCGGCGCCGGGCCGCCCCAAGCCGGATCAGCCCCCTCGGGGGGCAGCGACCCGCTCAAGCGGCGGAGCGTGGGGGCGACACCGTCTGATCGATGGCGCCGAAGATCGACTGACCATCCTTGCCCTTCATCTCGATGCGGATGGTGTCGCCGAACTTCATGAAAGCGG
>NZ_JAOASO010000079.1 GCF_030158645.1 Hydrogenophaga sp.
CAGCAGACCGACTACCCGCGCACCCGCTGGGACATGCCCAACCACGAGCCGCGCGGCTGCGCGCGCGGGGCGAGCTACAGCTGGTACCTGTACAGCGCGAACCGGGTCAAGTACCCGATGGTGCGCGGCCGGCTGCTCAAGTCGTGGCGCGAGGCGCGCCTGGCGCACGACCCGGTCGATGCGTGGGCCAGCATCGTCGAGAACGATGCGAAGCGCCGCGACTACCAGCAGGTGCGCGGCCTCGGCGGCTTCGTGCGCTCGAGCTGGGACGAGGTCAACGAGATCGTCGCCGCGGCCAACGTGCACACGATCAAGAAGCACGGCCCCGATCGCGTGATCGGCTTCTCGCCGATCCCGGCGATGAGCATGGTCAGCTACGCCGCCGGCTCGCGCTACCTGAGCCTGATCGGCGGCGTCTGCATGAGCTTCTACGACTGGTACTGCGACCTGCCGCCGGCCAGCCCGCAGATCTGGGGCGAGCAGACCGACGTGCCCGAGTCGGCCGACTGGTACAACTCGACCTACCTGATCGCCTGGGGCAGCAACGTGCCGCAGACGCGCACGCCCGACGCGCACTTCTTCACCGAGGTCCGCTACAAGGGCGCGAAGACCGTCGCGGTGACGCCCGACTATTCCGAGGTCGCCAAGCTGGCCGACATCTGGATGAACCCGAAGCAGGGCACCGACGCGGCGGTCGCGATGGCGATGGGCCACGTGATCCTGAAGGAGTTCTATTTCCCCGGCGCCGGCAAGGAGCGCAGCGCCTACTTCGACGACTACGTGCGCCGCTACACCGACATGCCGATGCTGGTGATGCTGAAGGAGCACACGCTGCCCAGCGGCGAGGTCGTGATGGTGCCCGACCGCTACGTGCGCGCGTCCGACTTCAACGGCAAGCTGGGTCAGGCCAACAACCCCGAATGGAAGACCGTCGCCTTCGACGAGAGCGGCAAGGTGGTGCTGCCGAACGGCGCGATCGGCTTCCGCTGGGGCCCCGACGGACGGGCCGACGAAGGCCAGTGGAACCTCGAGGCGAAGGAAGCGCGCCACGGCCAGGCCGTCAAGCTGAAGCTGTCGCTGCTCGAAGGCGAGCAGCCGAGCACCGCGACGGCGCGCGTCGGCTTCCCGTACTTCGGCGGCATCGAGAGCGCCAACTTCCCGAACAACGTGCTGAAGGGCGACAGCGGCGACGTGATCGTGCGCACCGTGCCGGTCCAGCGGATCTCGCTGGGCAAGGCGGGCGAGGAACGCAGCGCGCTGGTCGCCACGGTGTTCGACCTGCAGGTGGCCAACTACGGCGTCGCCCGCGGCTTGCCGGGCGAGTTCGCCGCGGCCAACTTCGACGAGGACACGCCGTACACGCCGGCCTGGCAGGAGCGCATCACCGGCACGCCGCGCGCGCAGCTGATCACCGTGGCGCGCCAGTTCGCCGAGAACGCGCACAAGACGCACGGCAAGTCGATGGTGATCATCGGCGCCGCGATGAACCACTGGTACCACAGCGACATGAACTACCGCGGCGTCATCAACATGCTGATGATGTGCGGCTGCATCGGCCAGAGCGGCGGCGGCTGGGCGCACTACGTGGGTCAGGAGAAGCTGCGGCCGCAGACCGGCTGGACCGCGCTGGCCTTCGCGCTCGACTGGATCCGTCCGCCGCGCCAGATGAACAGCACCAGCTTCTTCTACGCGCACACCGACCAGTGGCGCTACGAGAAGCTCGGCATGGACGAGGTGCTGTCGCCGCTGGCCGACAAGAAGCTCTACGCCGGCAGCATGATCGACTACAACGTGCGCGCCGAGCGCATGGGCTGGCTGCCGTCGGCGCCGCAGCTGCAGACGAATCCGATCCATGTGGTCCGCGACGCTGCTGCCGCGGGCTTGGAGCCGAAGGAGTACGCGGTCAACGGATTGAAGGACGGCACGCTCAAGATGAGCTGCACCGACCCGGATCACCCGGACAACTGGCCGCGCAACATGTTCGTGTGGCGCTCCAACATCCTGGGCTCGTCGGGCAAGGGCCACGAGTATTTCCTGAAGCACCTGCTCGGCACCAGCAACGGCGTGCAGGGCAAGGACCTCGGCAAGGAAGAGGCCAAGCCGACCGAGGTCGTCTGGCACGACAAGGCGCCCGAAGGCAAGCTCGACCTGCTGGTGACGCTCGACTTCCGCATGAGCACCACGTGCCTGT
>NZ_JAOASO010000080.1 GCF_030158645.1 Hydrogenophaga sp.
CCATGACCGACCCCACCGAACAAGCCAAGACCCATTTCTTCGACGGCAACGCGCTCTTTGAGGCCGGCCAGCTTGAAGACGCAGCCGTGCAGTTCCAGGCCGCGTTGGCCCTGGTGCCGGGACGTCCTTCGGTGCTCGCCAACCTGGGCGTGACGCTGTGTCGGCTCGGTCGGTGGCCGGACGCCGTGAGCGCGCTCACGCAGGCCACGAAGGCCGATCCCTCACACCGCGACGCGTGGGTCGCGCTGGGTCTTTCACACGAAGCGCTGTCGCATTGGAACGAGGCGGCGCACGCGCTGCACCAAGGCATTCGTCTGGGCGCGAACACCGGGCAGCTGTGGTTGTCGCTGGCCCTGTGCCACATGCGGCTGCAGCAGCCGGCCGAGACGCTGCATGCGCTCGACCAGGCCCTGGCGGTGGCGCCCACGCTGGCCGAAGCGTGGAGCCAGCGTGGCAGCCTGCTGCGCGACACCGGGCGCTTCGCCGAAGCCGCGCGCTCTTACGAGCAGGCGCTGGCCCACGGTGGCGATGAAACGCTCAACCGTTTTTATTTGTCGTCGGTGCAGGGTGGCACGGCGCCTGCCCATCCGCCATCCCTGTACGTGGAAGCGCTGTTCGATGAGTACGCCGACGAGTTTCAGGCGCACCTGGTCGAGCAGCTGAACTACCAGGCGCACACCACCCTGCTCGCACCGCTGCGCGCCAGTGGTCAGCGTTTCGAGCACGTGCTCGATCTGGGCTGTGGCACCGGCCTGTGTGGCCGGCTCATCCAGGCGCAGGCGGGCGCGGTGGACGGGGTGGACCTGTCGTCCGCCATGGTGGCGCAGGCCCGGGCCAGCGGTGCTTACCGGCGCGTGGTGCACGGCGATCTGCTGGCCTTCTTGCGCGAGAGCACCGAGCCGGTGGATCTCGTGATGGCGGCCGACGTGTTCATCTACGTGGGCGCGCTCGACGCGGTGTTCGAGGCGGTGCGCGAGCGCCTGCAGCCCGGTGCGTGTTTTGCGTTTTCGGTGGAGCTGGCCACCGACGGCAGCGAACTCAAACTCCTGCCCAGCCTGCGCTACGCCCACTCACCGGCCTACATCGATCGGCTCGCCGCCCTCAACGGCTTTCGCGTGCGCCAGAGCTGGCAGGCCCCGCTGCGCGAAGACCAGAAAAAGCCGGTGATGGGTCTGTATGTGCTGCTGGAGCCGGTGGCCAGCGCCTGACGGCAGCCGAGACTCAAACCACCTTCGCCGGGCTGTACCTGAACGTCGCCCGGATCACGCCGTGGTCGCCGGTGCCCAGGGCTTTGTGGTCTTCGAAGTTGAGGTGGTCGTTGTTGATCACCAGGCCATCAAACATCCAGAGCCGCTTCTTGCTGTTGTCGTAGAACTCCTGGCTGACCAGGATGTGGTCGAGCGACTCGCGGATGTCCTGGTGCACGTGGGTGTAGTACACGTCGCGTGTGTCGCGGTATTCCTGCAGGGTCTGTGCGGTGTACAGCGAGGTGTCACCACCGCCCTTGCTCTCGCCCACCAGGTAGCGCGGCTGCTCGGTGAGGATGTTGGCGGTGTTGCTGTGCTGGCCGTCGTTGATGTCGCCGAGCACGATCACCGGCGTGTCGTTCTCCTTCATCTGTTCGGACAGCAGGAACCGCAGCGCCGTGGCCTCGGCCGTGCGCCGGATGGTGGAGATGGCGGCGCCCAGGCCGGTGGCGTGTTTGCCGTAGAGCGCCTTGTCGGCCTTGAACCACTTCTCGTTGAATACCTGGGTCGGGCCTTTGGACTTGAAGTGGCACACGTACACATGCACCTCAGGACCGGGGCTGCGCGGCTGGATGGTGAAGTGCAGCACCGGCCGGGAGTAACCCTGGATGTTCACGCTGATGCTCGGCGTTTGAGGGTCGTCGCCGGTGGAGCGCAGCACGAAGCCGGGCGGGAACTTCGTGATCCACTCCGGCTGGCCGGTGAGCAGGCCCTTGCGCACGAGGGCACCGCAGTCGATGCGTTTGCCGTTGGAGCCGGGTGGTGCCAGCAGGTCGTAGCTGGCCGCCACGCCCGCGGAATCCAGCGCGCGCTGCACCGACAACGGGTTCCACATTTCCTGCAGACCGAACACATCGGCATCCAGCGACTGGAGCTGGTGCGCGGTCCAGCCGATCTTGCGGTCGTACTCGGCCTGGG
>NZ_JAOASO010000081.1 GCF_030158645.1 Hydrogenophaga sp.
GATCTGTCATTCAAGCCGATGGATTGGCTGGCTTCTGAAGACTCCGATGCTGTGATGACTGCAAGCCTTGTCAAGCCTCGCCATTGGCAGCTTTCGCTGCACTGCTGTCTCTGCCCTTCCAAGGGTGGGCGACAGCCATCAGTCTTCACCTTACCTCGGCCAAGATGCGCCGAGCACTCAGTGGGTGTCCGCCGCATACCGCTGATCAGCAAGAGCGAGAGATGCCTTTCGAAATTGCAGATTTTCGAGGTCTGCCCCTGCTTCTTTTGAGCTCTACAACAGGTGGTACCAGCTTGGAGCCAACGGTTTCGCGAGGTGGTTCCCCAAGGCCTGCAACAAATGCTTCGAGATCTGAAACTCGAATCATCCTTCGGCGTCCGATCAAGAAGGTTGCAACTGGAAACCTTCCGGCAGAAAGCCAGTTTTTTGCTGTCTGGTTGGCAATACCAATTGTTCGGGCTCCCTCGAGGTAGGGGATCAGTAACGCTGTGCTCATGGCTCTTCCTGTCGGCGCAGACGCGCCCAGTTTCAACGAGCTGACGGGTTGAGACTGACAGATGATCGACCGAGACACGTGACGTGTTCGACTCATCAACATTTCCCATGATCATGGAATATGTTGATGCCGCACATGGGTGCGCGATTGAGCATGGGGTGGGAGGGATTGTGTCGGACGGTCAGCTTAAGTCATCACGACGATCAAATCCTCGAGTCCGTTGAGAACGGACATCTAATTTATCCACGTTCACGTGGACGACTGCAAAAATGGTACCACACGCGCAGATGGCATCGGCTCAGGTGGTGACAGCTACCGTAAGAACACGCCCGACGTACTTTTGCAGAGCCTGAAATCAAGCGCTTTCAAAACCACGCTTCCACTCTGCTTGCAAGTTGCAAATGGGGACAAAACCGGGACTGTCCTCCAGGTACGTCAAGGTCCTTCAAAGTATTTCCCGGGACAAAACGGGGACACTGATTTCCGTTCGGGCAAGAAAAAAGCCCGATGCTTTCGCGTCGGGCTTTATCTAAGCTGTTGATTTACAACGACATTTTGGCGGAGTGGACGGGGCTCGAACCCGCGACCCCCGGCGTGACAGGCCGGTATTCTAACCAACTGAACTACCACTCCTGGTAGCTGTAACTTTTGTCAGGCTGCTTGTGCAACTGACCAAGTGCTACAAAACTTGGCGACCCTACGGGGATTCGAACCCCGGTACTCACCGTGAAAGGGTGATGTCCTAGGCCTCTAGACGATAGGGTCATAACCTGGACTGATTTGAATTACTTCAACTCATTTTCGACACTTTGGTGGAGGTAAGCGGGATCGAACCGCTGACCTCTTGCATGCCATGCAAGCGCTCTCCCAGCTGAGCTATACCCCCACAGGGTTTGCCAATTCGCTTCGCCGATCTGATTCAGCGCTGCGTTTCAGCAAGCCTCAAATTATAGGCGATTTTTCAAGCGTTCTGCAAACGATCCAAGACTGTTTGACGGTTTTGCAATTCGAGCACCGCATCGAGCGACGGCGTCTGGGCTGTGCCCATCACCAACACCCGCACCGGCATGGCGATCTGGGGCATCTTCAAGCCGTGCGCTGTCAGCACTTCCTTGATGGCCGCCGAGATACTGGCTTTGTCCCAGGTCACACCGCCCAGCTTGCCCGCCAGCGCCGCCAGAGCGGGCCGCACGGCATCGGTCACGTGCTGTGCGCGTTCGTCGGCGTTGGGTGTGATGTCGGTGTAGAAGGCCCTGGCCCACTGGGCCAGGACCACGGTGGTGTCGCAGCGGTCCTTGAACAAACCACAGATCCGCGGCAAACGTTCGTCCACCGCGATACCCTGCCATTTCAACTGCTCGGCCACCAGCGGTGCCAACGCATCGTCGGCCATCGCCTTGAGGTGTTGCGCGTTGACCCAGCGCAGCTTGGCGTCGTCGAACTGCGCCGCACTGCGGCCCAGGTGATCCAGGTTGAACCACTCGAGGAACTGCGCACGGCTGAAGATTTCATCGTCGCCGTGGCTCCAGCCCAGGCGCGCGAGGTAGTTCACCATCGCGTCGGGCAAATAGCCTTCGTCGCGGTACTGCGTGACGGGCTTGGCGCCGTTGCGCTTGCTCATCTTCTCGCCCTGCTCGTTGAGCACGGTGGGCAGGTGGGCATACACCGGCGGCTCCTTGCCAAGTGCACGGAAGATGTTGATCTGGCGCGGCGTGTTGTTCACGTGGTCGTCGCCCCGGATCACGTGGGTGATGGTCATGTCGATGTCGTCGACCACCACGCAGAAGTTGTAGGTGGGCGTGCCGTCGGGTCGCGCGATCACCAGGTCGTCGAGTTCGTCGTTGCTGATCTCGATACGGCCCTTGACCTTGTCGTCCCAAGCCACGACACCACCTTGCGGGTTTTTGAAACGCAGCACGGGCTTCACGCCTTCAGGCACGGCCGGCAACACCTTGCCGGGCTCGGGCCGCCAGGTGCCGTCGTAGCGCGGCTTTTCCTTGGCCGCCATTTGCGCTTCGCGAAGCGCGTCGAGCTCGGCCACGCTCATGTAGCAGGGATACACCAGGCCAGCGGACACCATCTCGGCGAGCACCGCCTTGTAACGGTCCATGCGCTGCATTTGGTAGAACGGGCCTTCGTCGTGGTCCAGGCCGAGCCACTTCATGCCTTCGATGATCACGTCCACCGCGGCCTGCGACGAGCGCTCCAGGTCGGTGTCTTCGATGCGCAGGATGAAGGTGCCGCCGGTGGAGCGCGCAAACGCCCACGGATACAGCGCGGAGCGGATGTTCCCGAGATGGATGAAGCCGGTGGGCGAAGGAGCGAAGCGGGTGCGGACGGTGGTGGTCATGTCAGAGGGTGAGGAGTCCGCGGTCAAGGTCGGTCTGGATGTCTTGGAGGTGTTCTAGCCCGACCGCCACGCGGATCAGACCTTGCACCACGCCAGCGGTCTGGCGCTGTGCTTCGGTCAGGCGACCGTGCGACGTGCTGGCAGGATGGGCCATCAAGGTCTTGGTGTCGCCCAAATTGGTCGACAGCGACATGACCTGCAGTGAGTCGAGCACGTGAAAAGCGCGTGCGCGGGCCTGTTCGGCGTTGTCTGCCCTGACCTCGAACGACAGCACGGCGCCGCCACTGCCCGATTGCTGCGCCATGGCCAGCGCGTGCTGAGGATGGCTGGCCAGACCGGGGTAGTGCACGCGCGCCACAGCCGGGTGGTCTTGCAGCCATAGCGCGAGTTGAAGCGCGCGCGCCGATTGCGCCTGCATGCGGATGTCCAGCGTTTCCAGGCCCTTGAGAACGACCCAGGCATTGAAAGGCGCCAGCGTCATGCCGGCACTCTTGAGCACGGGCAGAAAGCTCTTGGTCACCAGTTCCTGGCTGGCGCACAAAGCCCCCGCCATGACGCGGCCCTGGCCGTCGAGGTACTTGGTACCCGAGTGCATGACGATGTCGGCGCCCAGTTTCATCGGCAGCTGCAGCGCCGGTGTGGCGAAGCAGTTGTCCACGCACAGCAGCGCACCGGCGTTGTGTGCGATGTCGGCCAGCGCGCGGATGTCGCACACCTCGGTGAGCGGATTGGTCGGTGTTTCGGCAAACAGCAGTTTGGTGGTCGGCCTGATCGCGCCCTGCCACGCCGCCACATCGGTCTGTGACACGAAGGTGGACTCAACGCCGAACTTGGCCAGGTCGGTGCCGATGAGCTTGATGGTCGAGCCGAACATGGAATGGGAACACACCACGTGGTCGCCGGCCTTGAGCAGGCCCATGCACATCATCAGGATGGCGGACATGCCCGACGCCGTGGACATGCAGGCCTCGGCGCCTTCGAGTGCGGCCAGTCGCTGCTCGAAGCTGGCCACGGTGGGGTTGCCGTAGCGGCCATAGGTGAAACCTTCCTCATCACCCGCAAAGCGGCGTGCTGCCGCTTCGGCGCTGGGTTGCACATAGCCGCTGGTGAGGTACAGCGCTTCGGAGTTTTCGCCGTACTGGCTGCGCTCCACAGCCTCGCGCACGGCCAGCGTGTCGCGGTGCAGATCGGTCGTCTTCTGGGTCATGGGCCTGTGCTTTCAGGCGACCTGCGCATTGGGCAGGGCCAGGCGCGAGGTGTCTTCTTCGCCTTCTTCGCTCTGGTCACGGCCTGCGTTCAGGCGCGCGATGTCGGCCAGCGTGATGTCGCCGGTCACGTACACGCCGTCGAAACACGAGGCATCGAAACCCGCCAGCTTGGGATTGAGCGAGCCGATGGCCTGCTTCATCGCGTCCACGTCCTGGTAGATCAGCGCGTCGCACCCGATGCTCTCACGCACCTCCTCGACGGTGCGGTTGTGCGCCACGAGCTCGTCGGGCGTGGGCATGTCGATGCCGTAAACGTTGGGGTAGCGCACCGGTGGCGCCGCGCTGGCCAGGTAAACCTTGCGGGCACCGGCGTCGCGGGCCATCTGCACGATCTCGCGGCTGGTGGTGCCGCGCACGATGGAGTCGTCCACCAGCAGCACGTTGCGGCCCTTGAACTCGCTGCCGATCACGTTGAGCTTCTGGCGCACCGACTTCTTGCGCACGCCCTGGCCAGGCATGATGAAGGTGCGGCCGACATAGCGGTTCTTCACGAAACCTTCGCGGTACGGCAGGCCGAGCAGTTGGGCCAGCTCCATGGCGCTGGGTCGCGACGATTCGGGGATCGGAATGACCACATCGATCTCGCTCGGCGGCACGGTGGAGACCACGCGTTTGGCCAGCGTCACGCCCATGTTCAGGCGGGCCTGGTAGACCGAGATACCGTCCATCACCGAATCGGGGCGGGCCAGGTAGACGTACTCAAAAATGCAGGGGTTGTGGCTGGTCTTGTCGGCACACTGTTCGAACTGCATCTTCCCGTCCAGGTCGACGAACACCGCCTCACCGGGCAGCACATCGCGGTCCATCTCGAAGCCATTGCCCTCCAGCGCCACCGACTCGCTGGCCACCATCACGCCGCCCTGGTCGTTGTGACCGACGCACAGCGGGCGGATGCCGAACGGATCACGGAAGGCGAGCAAGCCGTGACCTGCGATCAGGGCCACCACCGCATACGAACCCTTGACGCGCTGGTGCACGCCGCGCACCGCAGCGAACACATCGGCCGGTTTCAGCGTGATGCCGCGCGTGACCTTTTCCAGCTCATGCGCCAGCACATTGAGCAGCACTTCGGAGTCGCTGTCGGTGTTGACATGGCGGTGATCGGTTTGAAAGAGTTCCTGTGCCAACGCCTTTGCGTTGGTCAGGTTGCCGTTGTGCACCAGCACCAGGCCAAACGGCGCGTTCACGTAGAAAGGCTGCGCCTCTTCCTCGCTGAACGCATTGCCCGCGGTGGGGTAACGCACCTGCCCCAGGCCACACAGGCCTGGCAGCGCACGCATGTTGCGGGTGCGGAACACGTCGCGCACCATGCCCTTGGCCTTGTGCATGAAGAACTTGCGGCCTTGCTGCGTGACGATGCCGGCCGCATCCTGGCCGCGGTGCTGCAGCAACAGCAAGGCGTCGTAAATCAGCTGGTTGACTGGCGTTTTGCTGACCACGCCCACGATTCCACACATGTTTCGATCCTCTGAAAAAACTCAAACCGTTCTAAGCGATATATCGGGCCACCGGCTCGGGCAACAAGGGCTTGACGGCGTGCAACGTGGCCACCAGCACGTTGGCCACCACCGAACCTTGCCACCACGGGGCATCGCGCAGCGGCGACATGCTCACCACCACCGCAAAGGCCAGCAACATCACCGCGCCGCGTGCCAAGCCGAAAGCACCACCCAGAATCCGGTCCACCGGACGCAATCCGACCGACGCCACCAGCTTCTTGACCAACCACGCGAGCAATCCACCCGCAAACGCCACCGCGATGAACACCAACAGGAATCCCGCGGCCAGCTGCAGCGGCGGCGACAGGCCCTCCAGCGGCAACACCGCGGCCACTTCATCGGCGTAGGCCTGCGCGCACACGAAAGCCGCCACCCAACCGGCCACCGAGAGCACCTCGTACACCAGGCCGCGCCACACGCCGAGCAACACCGACAGCAACAACACCGTCAGCAGCAAACCATCCGTCAAACCCATGCGGCCATCGTCCGTGGGCGCGTCACAGCGTGAGCACGGCCGCGGGCAAGCCCAGGGCCTTCACCCGGGCCGCCGCCTTGTCGGCCTCGGCTCGGTTGTTGTAGGGCCCCAGGCGCACGCGGATGCGACGGCCTTCTGATGTTTCGGCCACGTGGGTGTAGGTCTTGAGCCCGGCGGCTTCGAGCTTCTGGCGCACCGATCGGGCGCCCGATTCTTCGGAGAACGCGCCCACCTGCACCACGAGGCGCTCGGCCACCGCGGTGGCCGGCGTTGCAGCGGCGGCCGTCGCAGGTGCTGTGGCGGTCTTGCCTTCGAGCAAGGCACGGGCACGTTCCGCGTCGGCAGGTGCAGAAGCGGGCTTGGCGGGCTCTGCCGTGGACTTGGGCGGGGCGGCGGCCTCAACGACCTCTTCGCGCGCACTCAGGGTTTCGCGTGCTTCAACACTGGGCGCAGGCGGTTTGGCGGTGGGAGGCGCCGCAGCAGGCGCCGCCGCCGTGGACGGCGGCTTCACGGCCGGCGCGGGCGTGCTCTTGGCCGGAATCTCGATGGGAATGTCGACCGAAATCGGGCGCGGCTGGGTGTCGAACAGCAGCGGGAACCCCACCACGCCCAGCAACACCAGCACGCTGGCGCCGATGAGACGGTGGCGCGCGCGGCGGCGCACGGCGTCAATGCTTTGCGGCGGCGGTGTCGATGGATTGCCCTGTGAGCCTGAACGGGATTTGAACATTCGGGTGGGAACCATGGCGCCAAAGGAGGCCTGGCGAGGGGCGCGACACGGGGAGCGGTCGGGACAGCTCGGGCGGAGGGGTCAGGAAGGCAGGTGTTTGGCCGACAAGCGGGGCACACCGTCCTGCAAGACACCCCCCACGGTGAAAAACGATCCGAAGACCACGATTCTATCAGCGGGGTCCGCGTGGGACACCGCCGCCTGCAGGGCCTCCATGGGGTTGGCGTGGCAGCCCGCCACCGTGCTTTTGGCCGTGGCGGGGTGGACTTTGAGCGTCTCGGCCAGAGCGGCGGCGGTGCTGGCTCGGGGCAGCGGCAGGTCGGTCAGGTGCCAGCGGTCGATCAGTGGCGCGATGCGCTCGAGCATGGCGCCCAGGTCCTTGTCGGCCATGGCGCCGAACACCGCGTGGGTGGTGGGGTAGTAGCCCATGGCGTCGAGGTTTTCGGTGAGCGCTGCCACCGAATGCGGGTTGTGCGCCACGTCGAGCACCAGGGTGGGCGTGCCGGGCACGATCTGGAACCGCCCGGGCAGCTCCACCAGCGCCAGGCCGTTGCGCACCGCCTGGGCCGTGACGGGCAGTTTCGACCGCAAAGCCTCCACCGCACCGAGCACACCCGACGCATTCACCAGTTGATTCGCGCCGCGCAGCGCCGGGTAGGCCAGCCCGGCGTAACGCCGCCCGCCGTGCGAGGGATGCATGGCCCAACCCCACTGCTGCTGGTCACCGGCGAAATGGAAGTCCTTGCCGATGCGCCAGAGGTCTGCACCGATCTCCAGGGCGCGATCCAACACGCTCTGCGGGGGCACCGGGTCGCTCACCACCACCGGGCGGCCGGTGCGCATGATGCCGGCCTTCTCGAAGCCGATGGCTTCGCGGTCGTTGCCCAGCAGGGCCATGTGGTCCAGCGCGATACACGTGATGACGGCGCAGTCGGTGTCGATGATGTTCACCGCGTCGAGCCGACCGCCCAGGCCCACCTCCAGGATCGCCACATCCAACCCCGCTCGCGACAACGTGCGCAGGATCGCCAGGGTGGTGAATTCAAAGTAGCTCAGGCTGATTTCTTCTTCCCCGCCCTGCCCCTTGCGCGCTTCTTCCACCTCCGCAAACGCCGGCAGCAGTTCGGCGGTGGCCACCGGTTCACCGGCGATGCGGCAGCGCTCTTCAAAATGCACCAGGTGCGGCGAGGTGTAGACGCCGGTGCGGTAGCCCGACTGCGTGTAAACCGCCTCCAGCATTGCGCAGGTGCTGCCCTTGCCGTTGGTGCCAGCCACGGTGATCACCGGGCAGGGCAGTGCGAGCTTCATGCGTTGCGCCACGCGCTGAACACGCTCCAGCCCCATGTCGATGGTGACCGGGTGCAGGCGTTCGGCGTGGGCCAGCCACTCGGGCAATGTGGTGGGGTGGGGAGGCAGAGGGATGTTGAGCATGGCTGGATTGTCCCATCGGGTCCACGACCTTCGCCTCCATCGCCGACAATCCCGTTCCATGATCACTGTCTACGGCATTCCCAACTGCGACACCGTCAAAAAGGCCCGCGCCTGGCTGACCGAACACGGTGTCGAACACCACTTTCACGACTTCAAGAAACAGGGCGTGTCCGAGTCCGAGCTTGACCGTTGGCTCGCCGCCGTGGGATGGGAGAGCGTCATCAACCGCAAGGGCACGACCTGGCGCCAGCTGGACGAGGCTGTTCGGGCCGGCGTGACCGATGTGGCCAGCGCCCGGGCCGTGGCGCTGGCGAATCCGAGCCTGATCAAGCGCCCGGTGGTGCAGTGGACCGACGGCATCACCGTGGGTTTTGACGCCGCCGGATGGCAATCACGCCTCTGACCACCGGCCACCGCTGCGAGCCCGCGACCTAAAATCGCGCGTTGTCTTCCGATTTTTGCCTTTTGTCCCAGCACCACACCCCAACACCATGAGCACCACCCACTTCGACGGCGTGACCGTCAACACCCAGGCCAGCGTGTACTTCGACGGCAAGTGCGTCAGCCACGGCATCACCTTCGCCGACGGCACGAAAAAGTCGGTCGGCGTGGTGCTGCCCGCCACCCTCACCTTCAACACCGGCGCGCCCGAAATCATGGAGTGCGTGGCCGGCGGTTGCGAATACAAACTGGCCGGCACCGAGGCCTGGCTCAAGTCCGGCCCTGGCGACCAGTTCAGCGTGCCCGGCAACAGCAGCTTCGAGATCCGCGTGACCGAGCCCTACCACTACATCTGCCATTTCGGCTGAACCACTGAGCGACCGTCATGGCCACCATTCTTCAGAACCTCCCCTCGCAGCAAAAAGTCGGCATCGCCTTCTCCGGCGGCCTCGACACGTCGGCAGCGCTGCTGTGGATGAAGCAAAAAGGCGCGATCCCTTACGCCTACACCGCCAACCTCGGCCAGCCCGACGAGCCGGACTACGACGAGATCCCGCGCAAGGCCATGCAGTACGGCGCCGAGAAGGCGCGCCTCATCGACTGCCGCACCCAGCTCGCGCACGAAGGCATTGCCGCCTTGCAGTGCGGCGCCTTCCACATCAGCACGGCGGGCGTGACTTACTTCAACACGACGCCGCTGGGCCGCGCCGTCACGGGCACCATGCTGGTGGCCGCGATGAAGGAAGACGACGTCCACATCTGGGGCGACGGCAGCACCTACAAGGGCAACGACATCGAGCGCTTCTACCGCTACGGCCTGCTGACCAACCCCAGCCTGAAGATCTACAAGCCCTGGCTGGACCAGCTGTTCATCGACGAGCTGGGTGGCCGCGCCGAGATGAGCGCCTTCATGACCGCCAACGGCTTCGGCTACAAGATGAGCGCCGAAAAGGCCTACAGCACCGACAGCAACATGCTCGGTGCCACGCACGAGGCGAAGGACCTCGAACACCTGAACAGCGGCATCTCGATCGTCAACCCGATCATGGGTGTGGCCTTCTGGAAGGACGAGGTGGTGGTCAAGCGCGAAACCGTGACGGTGCGCTTCGAAGAAGGCCAGCCCGTGGCGCTCAACGGCGAGACCTTCGCCAGTCCGGTTGACCTGATCCTCAAGGCCAACGAGATCGGTGGCCGCCACGGCCTGGGCATGAGCGACCAGATCGAAAACCGCATCATCGAAGCCAAGAGCCGCGGCATCTACGAAGCCCCCGGCATGGCGCTGCTGCACATCGCCTACGAGCGCCTGGTCACCGGCATCCACAACGAAGACACGATCGAGCAGTACCGCATCAACGGCCTGAAACTCGGCCGCCTGCTCTACCAGGGCCGCTGGTTCGACCCGCAATCCATCATGCTGCGCGAAACAGCCCAACGCTGGGTGGCGCGCGCCATCACCGGCGAGGTCACCATCGAGCTGCGCCGCGGCAACGACTACTCGATCATGAACACCGAGAGCGCGAACCTGACCTATGCGCCCGAGCGCCTGAGCATGGAGAAGGTGGAAGACGCGCCGTTCACGCCGCTGGACCGCATCGGTCAGCTGACCATGCGCAACCTCGACATCACCGACACGCGCGCCAAACTGGGCATCTACGCCAAGGCCGGGCTGCTCTCGCTGGGAGATGGGGCCAGCATGCTCAAGCTGGAAGGCGAGTAAGGGCCGCCCTCGGGCTCAAGCCGGTCAAACCACCACCGGCTCGGTCTCCAGCAAGATACCGAAGCGCTCGTAGACGCTGGTCTGGATCGCCTTGGCCAGCGTCATCACCTCACCACCGGTGGCGCCACCGCGGTTCACCAGCACCAGCGCCTGGCGCTCGTACACACCCGCGCTGCCCACGCCCTTGCCCTTCCAGCCACAGGCGTCGATGAGCCAGCCTGCGGCCAGCTTGATGCTGCCGTCGGCCATGGGGTAATGCACCACCTTGGGTTCACGGGCGATGATGTCGGCGCATTGTTCGCGGGACACCGTGGGATTCTTGAAAAAGCTGCCAGCGTTGCCGATCACCGCCGGGTCGGGCAATTTCGCGCGGCGGATCGCGCAGACCCAGTCGAAGATCTGCTGCGCGCTCGGTGATGAAACGCCGCTCTCCGCCATCTTGCGGTCCAGATCGGCATAACCCAGCACCGCTTTCCAGGGCTTGGGCAGCCAGAAGCGCACATGCGTGATGAGCGCACGACCGGCCAGCCCCAGGCCTTTGTCGCCGGCCGGCGGGTGTTTGAAGACCGAGTCGCGGTAGCCAAAACCGCACTTCGCGGCGTCCAGCGTGAAACTCTGGCCGGTCTGCAGATCGATCGCGTCCAGTGCGCTGAAACGGTCCTGCAGCTCCACCCCGTAAGCACCGATGTTCTGCACCGGCGAGGCGCCCACCGTGCCCGGAATCAACGCCAGGTTTTCCAGGCCCGGGTAACCCTGCTCCAGCGTCCAGCGCACGAAGTCGTGCCAGTCTTCGCCGGCCCCAGCCTCCACCAGCCAGCCCTTGGCGGTTTCCTCCACGAGGCGTCGGCCTGAAATTTCGACTTTGATCACCAGCTGCTTGATGTCACCGGTGATCACCAGGTTGCTGCCGCCACCCAGCACAAAGGGCGGTGTACCCGTCGCCGTGCGCGCTTCCTGATCGGCCAGCAGGGCCAGCACGTCGTCGGTTGAGCGCACGCGCACCAGGCGATGAGCCCGGGCAACGATGCCAAAAGTGTTATGCGGCTGGAGCGCCACGTTGTTCTCGACTACCATTCTTCGATTCTCTCATTCACCTTTTTGCAAGACCCCCAGCATGCCTTCTTTTGACACCGTTCTTGAAGCCGATTTTGTCGAAGTGAAAAATGCGGTCGATCAGGTCGCGCGCGAGATCGGCACCCGCTTCGATTTCAAGGGCACGAGCGCGGCCATCGAGCTCAAAGACAAGGAAATCATCCTGCACGGCGACGCCGACTTCCAGCTCCAGCAGATCGACGATGTGCTGCGCGGCAAACTCACCAAACGCGGTGTCGACGCGCGCTTTCTTGACGTGGGCAAGGTCGAAAAAGTCGGTGGCGACAAGGTCAAGCAGGTGGTGAAGGTGCGCAACGGCGTGAGCACCGAAGACGGCAAGAAGATCCAGCAGGCCATCAAGGGCAGCAAGCTCAAGGTGCAGGGCGCCATCCAGGGCGACGCGGTGCGGGTCACCGGCGCCAAGCGCGATGACCTGCAGGCGGCCATGGCGCTCATCAAGTCCGAACTCAAGGACCTTCCTCTCTCGTTCAACAATTTCAGGGATTGAGATGGTCCGCGCCGGCGCCCTCGCGTTGAGCGCGCTGCTGGCCTTGCCGGCAGCAGCGCAGCAGGTGGCGCTCTCCGGCGTTGCAGGCGGCAAGGCACTCGTGACCATCGACACTGCCGCGCCGCGTTTCCTCAGCCCCGGCCAGGCACACCAGGGCGTGAAGCTGCTGAGCCTGCAGGGTGAGGCGGCGGTGCTCGAGATCAACGGACAGCGCCAGACCCTGCGTGTGGGGGAAGCCCCGGTGAGTCTGGGGCGTGCCAAGGCGGACACCGGCGCCCAACGCATCGTGCTCACCGCCGACGCCCAAGGCCACTTCATGCCGCCGGGTCAAATCAATGGCCGGCAGGTCCAGTTCATGGTGGACACCGGGGCCACGCAGGTCATCATGAGCGAGTCCGATGCCAGGCGCATCAACCTCAAGTTCGAGCAGGGTCAAAAGGTGGGCGTGGCCACGGCCAATGGCAACGTGGTTGGGCACCAGATCCGGCTGGATTCGGTGCGCATCGGTGAAGCACAGGTCTACGATGTGTCGGCCATCGTCCTGCCTCAGCCGATGGCATTTGTGCTGCTGGGCAACAGCTTTCTCACCCGCTTCCAGATGCAGCGCACGAACGACCAGCTCACTCTGGACAAGCGCTATTGATCAGGGCGCTTTCTGCGCGCCTGTGACCACGATTTCAATGCGCCATGCGGCGTTCGCCAGGGCGGCCTGCACCGTGGCCCGAGGAGGCGCGGTGCCCGGCACCACCCAGGCGTCCCACACCTCGTTCATCGCACCGATGTCGGCGATGTCGGCCAGGAAAATCTGCGCGCGCAGGATGCGGGATTTGTCGCTGCCAGCCTCCAGCAAACGCTGTTGCACCTGCTCCAGCACGTCTTCGGTCTGGCCCCGAATGTCGGTATCGCCGCGCTCGGGCACCATGCCGGCCAGGTAAACGACACCGTTGAACGCCGCCGCTTCGCTGTACCGCGCGGCCACACCGATGCGGGTGATGTGCTGGCTCATGGTTTTTTCGCGCCCAGCTTGCTCTCTTTGCCGGCCATCAGGCGGTTGATGTTTTCAGCGTGCCGGTAGACCAGCAGCATGCCCATGGCCACCAGGCTGAGGACCTGCACCCCGGGCGCGTCCCACGCCACGCGGTGCCCGAGCAGGAAAAACGCCGGCGCGAACACCGCGGTGACGATGGAGGCCAAGGATGAGTATCGAAAGAACGCCGCGATGATCACCCAGGTGGCCAGCGCCGCCAGCCCCAGCCAGGGCTGGAAACCGAAGATCACGCCGGCCGCGGTGGCCACGCCCTTGCCGCCCTGAAAGCGGAAGAACACCGGGTACAGGTGGCCGAGAAAGGCCGCAATGCCCACCAGCGCCACCGTGCCGTCGCCCAACCCGTAGGCCTCGCCCCACCATTTCACGGCCACCACCGGCAGCCAGCCCTTGAGCGCATCGAGCAGCAGCGTGATGACCGCGGCGGCCTTGTTGCCCGAGCGCAGCACGTTGGTGGCACCGGGGTTCTTGCTGCCGTAGGTGCGTGGGTCGTTCAGGCCCATGAAACGGCTCACGAGCACAGCAAACGAGAGTGAGCCGATCAGGTAGGCGGCCAGGGTGGCCAACAGGGGATACAACAATGACAACAGAATCTCCTCGGTGGTTCGGGCCGCGCTCTGCGGGGCGGCGCCGGCCTATTCTGCCAGCGCGCATTCGACCGGCCGGGCAGCCAGCGGACCGCTGAGCACGGCCGGGTCGAGGCCCACCAGGTAACCCCGGCGCCCGCCGTTGATCCAGATTCTGGGCAGCGTCAACACGGACGTTTCAACGAACACGGGCATGGCGCGTTTCAAGCCGAACGGTGAAGTGCCGCCCACAAAGTACCCGCTGTGGCGGTTGGCCACCTCGGGCTTGCAGGGCTCAACCGATTTGACGCCAATCTGCCGCGCCAGGTTCTTGGTCGACACGGTGCGGTTGCCATGCATCAGCACCGCCAGTGGCTTGGCCGACTCGTCCTGCATGATCAAGGTCTTGACCACGGCGAACGGATCGAGCCCGAGCACCTGCGCGCTGTGCTGCGCGCCGCCATGCTCCAGGTACCCGTAGCTGTGTTCGGTGAACACCACGCCATGCGCCTTGAGCCAGGCAGTGGCGGGTGTCTCGCTGACGTGCGACTTTTTGGCCAAGCGTCAGCTCACTGAGCCGGGTCGCGGCTTTCCCAGCGGATTTTGTCGATCTCGGCCAGGAGTTCGGGCGACAGCGTCGTGTCCCAGGCGTCCAGGCATTCGTCGAGCTGGGTCATCGAGGTCACGCCGATGATGGTGCTGGCCACGCGCCAGTTGGTGTAGCAAAACGCCAGCGCCATCTGCGAGGGCGTGAGACCGTGCTCGCACGCCAGCGTGTTGTAGCGGCGCGCGGTGTCCAGCGCCTCGGGCCGGCCCCAACGCTGCTTGCGCATCGATTCATACAGCGCCATGCGCCCGGCATCGCCCACCAGCCCGGTGGCGTCGTACTTGCCGCTCAGCAAACCAAAGCCCAGCGGGGAATACGCCAGCAGCGACACACCCAGGCGGTGGCAGGTCTCGTCCAACCCGTTCTCGTAGCTGCGGTTGATCAGGCAGTACGGGTTCTGCACCGTGGCCACGCGCGGCAGGCCGTGCTGCTCGGCCAGGCGCACGAACTCGTGCACCCCGTACGGTGACTCGTTGGACAGGCCGATGGCCTGGACCTTGCCCGCCTGGACCAACTCGGCCATGGCTTCGAGCTGCTCCAGCACCGACGCACACGGCTTGTCCTTGGTGGGATCAAAAGTCAGCAGGCCGAAGGCTGGCACATTGCGCGCTGGCCAGTGGATCTGGTACAGGTCGATCACATCGGTCTGCAGGCGGCGCAGGCTGTCGTCGCAGGCCTTGAGGATCTCGGCCTTGCTCACGCCCGAGTTCTCACCGCGGATCCACGGCATGCCGCGCGACGGGCCAGCGACCTTGGTGGCCAGCACCACCTTGCCGCGCAGGCTCGCATCCTTGGCGAACCAGTTGCCCAGGATCGTCTCGGTGGCACCGCAAGTCTCGGCGCGTGCAGGCACCGAATACATCTCGGCGGCGTCGAGGAAATGGATACCGCGCTCCATCGAGCGGTCGAGGATGCTGTGTGCGGTGGCCTCGTCGACCTGTTCACCAAACGTCATCGTGCCCAGGCAGATGGGCGGAACTTGCAGCGCGCTGGCGCCCAATGGAACATTTTTCATGCAATTTTTTGTAAAGTCAGGGTGGAGTTGATGCCTAAGCGATCAGGCGCGGTATAAGTTTAGAGGGCATCGCGCTCCAGCACAGTCACCATCAACACACGCCCGCGTGGCGTGACCGTGACTGTCGGATCGCTGATCCAGCGCAACCATCCATCAACAACGCCAGTGGAGCATTGAACATGAACCCCATCACCAACATCACCCGTGGCCTGACGGTCACCGTCCTCGCCGCCGCCATGGCCCTCGGCGGCTGCGCCAACATGAGCGAAACCCAGACCGATTCCGCCAAGGGCGCCGGCATTGGCGCCCTCGCGGGTGTGCTGCTGGGTGCAGCCACCGGCGGCTCCAAGGGCGCTGCACAAGGCGCCGTGCTCGGCGCTGGCGCTGGCGCACTGGGTGGCTACATCTGGTCGACCAAAATGCAGGAACAAAAGCGCGCCATGGA
This sequence comes from Hydrogenophaga sp., assembly GCF_030158645.1. Classification (GTDB taxonomy): domain Bacteria; phylum Pseudomonadota; class Gammaproteobacteria; order Burkholderiales; family Burkholderiaceae_C; genus Hydrogenophaga. The sequence continues at coordinate 15,686 of NZ_JAOASO010000081.1, forward strand.
AGCGGCCACCGCCGGCACCGGCATCGGCGTGAGCCAGACCTCGGACAACCGCCTGAAACTCGACGTGCCGGCCGACGCCGGTTTTGCCACCGGCAGCTCCACGGTGAGCCCCACGCTCCAACGCGTGCTCGGCCAGTTCGCGAACACGCTCAACGCCAACCCGGTGACAACGGTGGCGATCGTCGGTCACACCGACAGCACCGGCAGCGATGCGGTGAACAACCCACTGTCGTTCAACCGTGCCAACAGCACGCGCGACTACCTGGTGGCCCGCGGCGTGTCGCCGGCCCGCTTCGCCACCGACGGCCGCGGCTCGCGCGAGCCGATCGCCGACAACGGCACGGCTCAGGGTCGTGCACAAAACCGCCGCGTCGAGATCTACGTGGCTGAGCCTGCGCGTCAATAAGGACCTGCACGCTCGCCCCGTGGGGCGGTCGCTTGCTTTCTGACAAGAAGGAGCCCGGCATTGCCGGGCTTTTTCGCTTCCGGAGAGAGGTGCCCTGCTCAGAGACACCGAGGATGCAGCTCCGCCGGTCCCAGGTGTCGCCGCCTCACGAGGGGGGTCGCGCGCAGCGCGGCGGGGGGAGCTTCACAGCCTGACCATGATGTGCCGCGCCACCGTGTAGTCCTCCAGCGCGTACATCGACATGTCCTTGCCGTAGCCGCTGGCCTTCATGCCGCCGTGTGGCATTTCGTTGGCCAGCATGAAGTGGGTGTTGATCCAGGTGCAGCCGTATTGCAGCTTGCGCGCTGTGCGCAGCGCGCGCGAGACGTCCTGCGTCCACACCGACGAGGCCAGGCCGTATTCGGAGTCGTTGGCCCAGGTCACGGCCTCCTCAGGATCGGTGAAGCGCGTGATGGACACCACCGGTCCGAACACCTCGCGGCGCACGATCTCGTCGTCCTGCCGCGCACCGGCAATCACCGTGGGCTCATAAAAGAAGCCGCTGCCCGCGCGCATCTTGCCGCCCGCCGTCACCTCCATGTGGCCCACCATCTGCGCGCGCTCCACGAAGCTGGCCACCCGGTCGCGCTGGCGGTCGGTGATGAGCGGGCCGAGCTCCACACCGGGCTCGTCCTGCGTGCCCATCTGGATGGACTTGACCGCGCTGCTCAGGTCGGCCACCAACCGGTCGTACACCTTGGCGCCGGCGTAGAGGCGGCAGGCCGCCGTGCAATCCTGACCGGCGTTGTAGTAGCCGAAGGTGCGGATGCCCTCCACCACCGCTTCGATGTCGGCGTCGTCGAACACCAGCACCGGCGCCTTGCCGCCCAGCTCGAGGTGCGTGCGCTTCAAGGTGCCGGTGGCGGCCTGCAGGATCTTGCGGCCGGTGGACACGTCACCCGTGAGTGAGACCATGCGGACCAGCGGGTGCTCCACCAGCGGCTGTCCCACGGTCGGGCCCCGTCCACAGACCACGTTGAACACGCCCTTGGGCAGGATCTCGGCGATCACGCGCGCGAGCATCAGCGTGGTCAGCGGTGTCTGCTCGCTGGGCTTGAGCACCACCGTGTTGCCGGCCGCAAGCGCGGGCGCGCATTTCCACGCGGCCATCATGAGCGGATAGTTCCACGGCGCGATGGAACCGACCACGCCCACGGGGTCGCGCCGGATCATGCTGGTGTGGCCCGGCAGGTACTCGCCGGCCAAAGAGCCGGTCATGCAGCGCGCCGCGCCGGCAAAGAAGCGGAAGCAGTCGACGATGGCCGGGATCTCGTCCTCCAGCGCGCGCAGGTAGGGCTTGCCGCAGTTGAGCGACTCCAGGCGCGCGAACTGCTCGGCGCGCTGCTCGATCGCGTCGGCCACTTTCAGCAGCAGGCGCGAACGCTCCATCGGCGTGGTCTCGCTCCAGGTGTCAAAGGCGCGGCTCGCGCCCAGCACCGCCTTGTGGATCTGCTCGTACGAGGCCTCGGGCACCTGCGCGATCACCTCGCCGGTGGCCGGGTTGAGCACGCGCTCAGCCTCGCCCTCGCCGGCCACGAACTGGCCGTCGATGAAGAGCTCGGTCGACATCGGAACCTGGAAGTCGGGTGTCTTGCCCATGGTGTTCTCCGTTGGGGTGTGAAGGGGTTCGGGCTCAGCGACCGCCGGGTTGCTCGTCGGCACGCGTGAGGTAGTACGCCGCCAGGATGGGGATGAAGGTTAGCGCGATGATGACCACGGCCACCACGTTGGTCACCGGGCGCTGGCGCGGCCGGATCAGCTCCTGCAGCATCCAGATGGGCAGCGTGGTCTGCTGGCCGGCGGTGAAGGTGGTCACGATGACTTCGTCAAAGCTCAGCGCAAACGCCAGCAGGCCACCGGCCAGCAGGGCCGAGCCCAGTTGCGGCAGGATCACGTAGCGGATGGTCTGAAAGCTGTCGGCGCCCAGGTCCATTGAGGCCTCGATCAGCGACGGGCTGGTGCGCCGCAGCCGCGCCACCGCGTTGTTGTAGACCACCACCACGCAGAAGGTGGCGTGGCCGACCACGATGGTCCAGAAGCTGAACGGGATCTCGGCTGTGTGGTACGCGGTGCGCAGCGCGATGCCGGTGACGATGCCGGGCAGCGCGATCGGCAAGATGAGCAGCAGGGAGATCGCGTCGCGCCCGAAGAAACGCGTGCGCGCCAGACCCGCGGCGGCCAGCGTGCCCAGCACCATGGCCAATGCGGTGGAGACCAGCGCCACGCGGAACGACAGGCCGATCGCAGCCCACACATCCTCGCGGTCCCAGGCGGCGGCGAACCATTGCGTGGTGAGGGCGGGCGGCGGGAAGACGTAGCTTTTGTCCTCGGCGCTGAAGGCGTACAGGATGATGAGCGCGAGCGGGATGTGCAGGAACAGCACGCCCGCCCAAGTGGCGGCCTTCAGGCCCCAGCCAGCACGCGAGGGGTCAGAGCGCATCGAAAGCTCCCAGCTTCTTCGCAATCCACAAATAGACGCCGATCACCACGATGGGCACGAGCGAGAACGCGGCGGCGAACGGCACATTGCCCGCCACACCCTGCTGGCGGTACACCACCTGGCCGATGAACAGCGTGGAGTCGCCGATCACCTGCGGAATGATGTAGTCGCCCAGCGTGAGCGAGAAGGTGAAGATGGAACCGGCTGCGATACCCGGCATGGCGAGCGGGAAAATCACCTGCCAGAAGGTGGTGCCGGATCGCGCGCCGAGGTCGCTGGAGGCTTCGAGCAGCGAGCCAGGGATGCGCTCGATCGCGGCCTGGATCGGCAGGATCATGAAGGGCAGCCACATGTAGACGAAGACGATGAAGGTGCCCAGGCGCGAGAACGACAGCGAGTTGCCGCCGATGCCCGGCGTGGACAGCAGCGCGTCGAGCAGCCAGGTCATGTGCACCTCGGCCAGCACCCAGCTGATCGCGCCTTCCTTGGCCAACAGCAGCTTCCACGCATAGAGCCGCACCAGGTAGCTTGACCACAGCGGCAGCATGATGGCGATGTAGAGCAACGCCTTCTGCGGACCACGGGCATAGCGGGCCATGTAATAGGCCATTGGGAAGGCGATGAGCCCACAGGCCAGGGTAACGCTGACCGCCATGAGCACCGTGCGCAGCACCACGTCCACGTTGGCCGGGCTGGTCATCTCGCGGAAGTTGTTCAGCGAGAGCTGCGAGCGGTCGACCACGCCGGAAAATTCGTCCAGGGTGAAGAAGCTGTTGGCCAGCAGGGCGAACAGCGAGCCCAGATAGACCACACCGAACCACAGCAGCGGCGGGCCGAGGAGTGCTGCCAGCAGCAGACCGCGCCGCGTGTACAGCAAGTCGGACAGCCAGCGCAAGGCACCGGCGCGCGGCATCGGCTGTGGGGCTGCGGTCAGCGCCACGCTCATGGTGTGAGCCCGACCATCTGCAGCGGGTGCACCGCGTCGGCCTGCCAGTGCAGGTGCACGGTGTCACCCGGGGTCGGCAGTTCGGGGTGCAGCTCGGGGTTGAGGTCCACCGAGACAGCCTCGCCAGCCCAGTCCACCCGCACGCGCGAGAACGAACCAAAGTACTGCGCGTCGATCACCGCGCCGCTCAGGCGTGCCTGCGGCGCAGCGCCGAGCCGTATGCGCTCGGGCCGAAGCATCACGCTGTCCACGCCCGCGATCTCGCGCGCCCGTGCGCCGTCGAACACATTGGCAGCACCCACGAACTCGGCCACGAAGCGCGTGGCCGGGCGGTTGTAGATGGCCTGTGGCGCGTCGACCTGTTCGAGTCGGCCGTTGTTGAACACGCCGATGCGATCGCTCATGGAGAGCGCTTCGTGCTGGTCGTGCGTGATGAAGAGGAAGGTGATGCCCAGTTGCCGCTGCAGCGCTTTGAGCTCGGTCTGCATCTGCTCGCGCAACTTCAGGTCCAGCGCGCCCAGCGGCTCGTCGAGCAGCAGCACCTGCGGCTGGTTGATGAGCGCACGCGCCAGCGCCACGCGCTGACGCTGCCCACCCGAAAGCTGGCCCGGACGGCGTGCGCCCACGCCGGAGAGGCGCACGAGGTCCAGCATCTGTTCGGCACGCGCATGGCGCTGCGCTTTCTCCACGCCCTGCACCATCAGCCCGTACGCCACGTTGTCGCGGATGTTCATGTGCGGGAACAGCGCGTAGTCCTGGAACACGGTGTTGACCGGCCGCGCGTACGGCGGCAGGTGCGACACATCCTGCCCGCCGATGAGGATGCGCCCCGAGGTCGGCAGTGTGAAGCCGCCGATCATGCGCAGGCAGGTCGTCTTGCCCGAGCCCGAGGGCCCGAGCAAGGTGAAGAACTCTCCCCCTTCGATGGTGAGGTCCACATGATCGACAGCGCGCACGGTCTGAGCGCCGCTGCCGAACACGCAGGACACGGACTCAAGGGTGACGGCAACAGTCATACAAGTGATGCAACGAGTGAAGAAACCTCAACCAGAGATGCCGAGGAACCGGCTTTGCCGGGCCTCAGGCATCGCCCCCTTGAGGGGGTGACGCGCCGGCGGCGCGGCGCGGGGGTGTGCCGCGTCAGCGGCCCCCGAGTACCGCGATGTAGTCGGAGACCCACTTGTGGTACGGCACGCAGGCGTTGTTCTGCGTCGCGCACTTGGAGGTTGGCGTCTTCCAGAACGAGATGCGCTCAAAGCTGTTGTAGCCTTGGTTGGCACAGCCCTGGTCGGTCAGCAGCTTGTTGCCCTTGCAGGCTGCGGGCACTGAGGGCACCGAGCCGAACCACGCGGCCAGATCGCCCTGCAGCTTGGTGTTGAGCGAGTGCTCCATCCACATGTAGGCGCAGTTCGGGTTCTTGGCCTCGGCGTGCAGCATGGTGGTGTCGGCCCAGCCGGTAGCGCCTTCGGCCGGCACCACGGTGGCCACCGGGCGGTTCTTGCTCTTCAAGATGTTGGCCATGAACTGCCAGCTGCCGGACGCCACCACGCCTTCGTTGGTGAAGTCGTCGATCTGCACGAAAGCATCGTGCCAGTACTTGCCCACCAGCTTGCGCTGGCCCCGCAGCAAATCCAGCGCGGCCTTGTACTGCGCTTCGTTGAGTTCGTAGGGGTCCTTGATGCCCAGCGCCGGGTTCTTCTTCATGAGGTAGAGCGCGGCGTCGGCGATGTAGATCGGGCCGTCGAAGGCCTGCACGCGGCCCTTGTTGCTCTTGCCGTCGGGCAGCGTCGTCTCTTCGAACACCACGCTCCAGCTGGTCGGCGGCTTGTCCTTGAAGACGGTGGTGTTGTACATGAGCACGTTCCAGCCCCACTGGTAGGGCGTGCCGTAGTGCGTGTTGTTCACGTAGTGCCAGGGCGCCTTCTGCAGGCGCGGGTCCACCGTCTTGTAGCTGGGGATCAGGTCCACGTTGATCGGCTGCACGCGCTTGCCGGCAATGAGGCGCATGGAGGCGTCGCCGGAAGCGGTCACCAGGTCAAAGCCGCCTTCGTTCATGAGAGCGACCATCTCGTCGGAGGTGCCCGCCGTTTTGACGTTCACCTTGCAGCTGGTCTTCTTTTCGAAGTCGGTCACCCAGTCGAAGTTCTTGTCGGTCTGGCCGCGTTCGATGTAGCCGGGCCAGGCCACGATGTCGACCTGACCTTCGCCTTTGCCCAGTTGTTTGAGGGCCGACTGGGCTTGCACAGCGGGTGCCAGGGAGGCCAGGGTGAGGGCCGTCGTCACGAGACCCGCGACGGTGCGGGCAAGGGGGCGTTGTGCGAGTTTCATGGTCGATCACCTTCGGTTTGAGAACGGTTTGTGAAACGCAGCCCACCGCACGGCGGGCCAACCGAAGCGCATCGTATGAAGCCCTTCACCGCTTTCAAAATTCAATATTGCTGCGGTAAGCTATCTCGAAAATAGTGATCAAGGGTTTACCCCGCTCTTTACTGCACCGCAAAAGGGCGCCACGTTCCCACGGTGCACCAGCATGAGCCGCCACATCACACTCAAGCAGTTCCGCTACTTCCTCGCGGTGGCCGAATCGGACTCGGTGGCCGCAGCCTCGCGCATGCTCAGCATTGCGCAGTCGGCCATCACCAAGAGCGTGCTGGAGCTTGAAGACGAGCTGGGTTTGGTGCTGTTCGAACGAAGCACCAAAGGCATGCGGCTCACGCCCGAGGGCCATCGGTTTCAGGTGAAGGCGCGGCGGGTGATCGGCGCGGTGGCCGACGCCACGCGTGGCGTGTACCCGAGTTCGACGCCGTTGGCCGGCGCACTCACCATCGGCGTGACCAGCCTGGTGGCGGGCTACTACCTCTCGGAGGTGTTCGCCCGCTTTCGACGCACCTGCCCGGGGGTGGACCTGCAAGTGGTGGAAGACGCCCCGCCCTTCCTCGAACACCTGTTGATCAACGGCGAACTGGACATCGCGATCATGGTGAGCAACGCGCTGGGCGAGCCGCAAGCGCTGATGGCCGAGACCTTGACCCGCTCACCCAACCGCGTGTGGATGGCGGCAGACCATCCGCTGGCTGGGCAATCGGAGGTGAGCCTGGCCGAGTGCGTGCAGCACGATCTGGTGGTGCTGCAAGCCGACCGCATCGAGGTGTTGATGCGCAGTGTGTGGGCACGCCACCAGTTGAAGCCACGCACGGTGTTGCGCACCTCGTCGCTGGAGGCGGTGCGTTCGCTCGTGGGGGTGGGGGCGGGTCTGGCTGTGCTGCCCGACTTTCTGTACCGACCCTGGACGCTGGACGCCGAACACGTGGAGGTTCGGACCTTGCGCGACGCGGTGCCCACCGTGGATGTGGGGCTGGTGTGGCGGCGCGGTTCGCCGCTGCGCGCCGAGGTCATGGAGTTCGTCGAGGTGGCGCGGGACCAGTCGCGGTCTCGGCGTCCTGCGGCCTGAGTTTTTTTCTCTGGCGGATCGGGTCATCGGCGACCTCCGGGCAGAGCGCCGACCGCTCGCGAGCACGCAAGGTTCAAACGCGCAATGAATCCCGAGCCCGTTCTTCTTCCTGCAACCGCAACACCCGCCGCTGCACCTTGCCCGTCGTGGTCATGGGCAGCGAGTCGATGAACTCGATCTCTTTCGGGTATTCGTAAGGCGCCAGCTTCCCCTTCACGTGCGACTGCAACTGTTTCACCAGCCCGTCACCCGCCACATGCCCGGGCGCCAGCACCACGTAAGCCTTCACCACCGCGCCGCGTTCGGCGTCCGGCTTGGGCACCACCGCGGCGTTGGCCACCGCCGGGTGCTTGACCAGACAGTTTTCAATCTCGCTCGGGCCGATGCGGTAGCCCGCCGCCTTGAACACGTCGTCGGCGCGGCCCTGGTACCAGAGGTAGCCGTCGGCGTCCCTCGTGGCCAGGTCGCCGGTACGGCACCAGCTGTTGGCCATGTCGCCGGTGTACTTGGCCCGGGTCGATGCGTCGTTCTTCCAGTAGCCCAAAAAGAACACCGGGTCAGGCTCCCCGTGCACATCCAGCCGGTGCACCGCCACGTCGCCCGGCACGTCGACTGGGCACTCGTTGCCGGCCTCGTCGATCACCGCCACCCGGTGCCCCGGGTAGCCCTTGCCCATGGAACCGGGCCGCGCCGGGTACAGGCGCGCGCAGTTGCCGACGATGTAATTGATCTCGGTCTGGCCAAACATCTCGTTGACCGTCACACCGAGGTGGTCACGACACCAGGCAAACACCGCGTCGCCCACCGCTTCGCCAGCGCTCATGAGGCCTTCCAGCTGGAACTTGTATCGCGGCTTCGGCTTGGGCACGGCCTTCATCATGGCCTTGAGCGCGGTGGGAAACAGGAAACTGTGCGTGACCCCATGGCGCTCGATCAACTCGAAAGCGGTCTGCGGACTGAAGCGCCCGTTGAAGGCGACGATGGGCCGGCCAAAGTACAGCGTGGGCAACAGCGCGTCCATGAGACCACCGGTCCAAGCCCAGTCGGCGGGTGACCAGAACACCGCCTTCGACGGGACGGATGCGTCAAACGGATCAAAGCCGAACCAGTTCTGGCTGCACACAAAACCGGTGAGGTTGCCGATGAGCGCACGGTGCGGGATCAACGCACCCTTGGGGTTGCCCGTGGTGCCACTGGTGTAGATGAGCACCGCCGCCTCTTCGGACAAGGTGTTCACCGGCGTGAACCCGGCCGGCTCTTGTGCGAGCAGCGCGGTCCAGTCGAGGTCGGCGCGCATGCCCTTGGGCGTGCCGTCGCCGTCCACCCCGATCACACAGCGCAGCAGCGGGCAGTCGTCGCGCACGTCGAGCAAGGCAGGCAAGGTCGCCTGATCACAAATGGCCACCACCGCTTCGCTGTCCTGCAAGCGGAATTCCAGCGCCTCAGGGCCAAAGAGTTGCGACAGCGGCATGCCCACCGCACCCATCTGCAACACCGCCATGTAGGCCACCGCGGTCTCGAAGCGCTGCGGCAGCACGATGGCCACACGGTCACCGCGTTGCACGCCGAGTGCGGCCAATGCGTTGGACAGTCGGTTGGCCTGGTCGAGCAGATCGGCGTAGCTGTGGGTTTGGTCTGTGCGGCCCGGCGCGCAGTCCACCACCGCCGCACCGGTCGAACGCGCAGGGTCTTCGGCCCAGCGGCGCATGCACATCTGCGCCATGTTGAACTGCTCGGGCACCTGCCAGCCGAAGCGGCTGTGCAAGGTGTCGTACAGGTCCAGCGGCTTGTCCGTCTTGTCTCTGGCTTGACTCGGGCGCATGGTGGTCTCGGTCTCCGTCTTTATGATCCGATGAATGTACCAAGCACTGAGAGCCTCACGCAGCGAATACGTCCCGGTCCGCAACCTGAATTACCACGTGCGCGTGTGGGGTGAGCGCAGCGACAGCGTGGCACCACTGGTGCTGGTGCACGGCTGGATGGATGTGGCGGCCTCGTGGCAGTTTGTGGTGGACGCACTGCAGACCGAGCGCTGGATCATCGCGCCCGACTGGCGAGGGTTCGGGCACACCCAACTGGAAGGCCCAGCGGTCGACAGCTACTGGTTCCCCGACTATTTGGCCGACCTCGACGTTCTGCTCGACCACTATGCTGGCGAGCGCAAGGTCGACCTGGTGGGCCACAGCATGGGCGGCAACATCGCCATGATGTATGCGGGCGTTCGTCCGCAGCGCATTGAACACCTGGTCAACCTGGAGGGCTTCGGCCTGCCCGAAACGCGGCCCGCACAAGCCGCCGGCCGCTACGCGCAGTGGATGGACGAGATCAAGGCCGTGCAGCGCGGCGGCAAGGCACTCAAGAGCTACGCCGACGCACACGGCGTGGCGAGCCGGCTCATGAAAACCAATCCACGACTGGCGCAAGACAAGGCTGACTGGCTGGCCCGTCAATGGGCGGCACCGAACGCGCAAGGCGCGTGGGACATTCTGGGCGACGCGGCCCACAAGGTGACCAGCGCCCACATTTACCGGCTTGATGAGGCGCTGGAGATCTACCGCCGCATCAGCGCACCGGTGCTGTCGGTCACCGCAGGCGACGACAGCCTGGGCCAGTGGTGGAAGGGCCAGTACACGCTGGCGCAGTACATGGAGCGCATCCGCGCCGTGCCACGTTTGCAGAGTGCCGTGGTGCAGGAAGCGGGTCACATGGTGCACCACGACCAGCCGGCCGAGTTGGCCAACCTCATCGAGACCTTCCTTCGCACCGCTCCCTGAGCCACTTCGGCGGGCGGCGGGGGTTTCTGGGTCGCCGGGACCTTGCGTTCCAATGCCGCCGGGCATACTCGCGCGTTATGAAATTGATCCCGCGCACATTTTTCAAGCCAGCCGCGGCGGCTGTTCTGGGTCTCTGCATGGGTGCCCAGGCTCAGGCAGGGAGCTGGGACCTGTGTCCGGGCCACGACCAGCCAGCCAGTGCCGAGCCCGATGCACCCCGCTACGAGGCCTTCTTTTCGCCCTACACCCACCACTGGACGCCCGACAGCGAACACGAACAGGTGTACGCGGTCAGCGTGAGCCGGCTGCTGCCCAACAACCGCTACTGCGGCTTCAGCCTGTTCAACAACTCGTTTGGCCAACCCTCGGCCTACGCCTTCGTGGGCAAGAGCTGGCCGGGGTTCTGGCAAGCGCAGCCGCAGCTGTACGTGTCGGTGAGTGCCGGGATCATTTATGGCTACGTGGGCCAGTACAAGGACAAGGTGCCGCTCAACGTGGGCGGCTTCTCGCCCGTGCTCATTCCCGCCATCGGCTACCGCCTGTCACCCAAGAGCACGCTCGAGATCCAGCTGCTGGGCACCGCTGCCGTGATGTTTGGAACCACCTGGCGCTTTTGAAGGGTGCGGCCGCTGGCGGCGGCATGGCGTGAGAAAATCGCGGTTTTGAACATTGACCGCAGGAACACCCCATGGAAGCCGAACGCAGCAACGCCATCCGATCCCAGCTCGAAGACCTGACCACACGCGTGGTCGAGCTCCGGAGGTATCTTTGACTACGATGCCAAAGCATCGAAGTTGAAGGAAGTCGAGTCGGCACTCGAAGACCCAACGGTCTGGAACGACCCCAAACGTGCCCAGGAACTGGGCCGCGAGAAAAAATCCCTCGAAGACGTGGTGCTCGTGCTCGACCGCCTCACCGGCGAGCTGACCGACAACACCGAGCTGTTCGAGATGTCGAGCGAAGACGGTGACGACGCCGGCCTGATCACCATCGAAGGCGAAGCCGCGAAGGTCGCCGTCGAAGTGGAAAAGCTTGAATTCCGCCGCATGTTCAGCAACCCGGCCGATCCACTCAACTGTTTCCTGGACATCCAGGCCGGCGCCGGCGGCACCGAAGCCTGCGACTGGGCCAGCATGTTGCTGCGCCAGTACCTGCGCTACGCCGAGCGCAAGGGCTTCAAGACCGTGATTGAAGACGAGACCGAGGGCGACACCGCCGGCATCAAGAGCGCCACCATCAAGATCGAAGGCGACTACGCCTTCGGCCTGCTGCGCACCGAAACCGGTGTGCACCGCCTGGTGCGCAAGAGCCCGTTCGACTCGTCGGGTGGTCGCCACACCTCGTTCGCGTCGGTGTTCGTGTACCCCGAGATCGACGACTCGATCGAGATCAACATCAACCCGGCCGACGTGCGCACCGACACCTTCCGCGCCAGCGGCGCCGGTGGTCAGCACATCAACAAGACCGACTCGGCCGTGCGCCTGACGCACATCCCCACGGGCATCGTGGTGCAGTGCCAGGACGGTCGCAGCCAGCACAGCAACCGCGACGTCGCCTGGAAGCGGCTGCGCTCGCGGCTGTTCGACTTCGAGATGCGCAAGCGCATGGAAGAGCAGCAGAAGCTGGAAGACACCAAGACCGACGTCGGCTGGGGCCACCAGATCCGCTCCTACGTGCTGGACAACAGCCGCATCAAGGACCTGCGCACCAACGTCGAGATTTCCGCCACGCAGAAGGTGCTGGACGGCGATCTGGATCCCTTCATCGAAGCATCACTGAAGCAAGGCGTCTGACCATGAGCTCACTGCGTGAAGGCCCCACCACCGTGGTTCGCCGAGAAGACTATGCCGCACCGGCTTACTGGATCGACACCGTCGACCTCTGCTTCGACCTGGACCCGGCGAAGACGCGCGTGCTCAACAAAATGCGCCTGCGCCGCAACCCGGAAGTTGCTGCGCAGGCTCTGCGGCTGGACGGGGAAGACCTGAATCTCGCCCGCGTGCTGGTCAATGGCGCGGGATGCTCGTTCAAGATGGACGGGCAGCAACTGGTGCTGGAGAGCCTGCCCGAAGGCACCGAGCCTTTCGATCTGGAAATCTTCACCACCTGCACGCCCGAGAAGAACACGCAGCTCATGGGCCTGTACGTGAGCCAGGGCACCTTCTTCACGCAATGCGAGGCCGAGGGCTTTCGCCGCATCACGTATTTCCTGGACCGCCCCGATGTGATGGCCAGCTACACCGTGATGCTGCGTGCCGACAAGGCCAAGTACCCGGTGCTGCTGTCCAACGGCAACCTGGTGGAAGAAGGCAAGCTGCCCGACGGCCGCCACTTCGCCAAGTGGGTCGACCCCCACAAAAAGCCCTGCTATCTGTTCGCACTCGTCGCCGGCCAGCTGGTGGCGCGCGAGCAGCGCATCACCTCGCGCAGCGGCGGCAACCACCTGCTGCAGGTGTATGTGCGCCCCGGCGACATGGACAAGACCGAACACGCCATGAACTCGCTGATCGCCAGCGTGGCCTGGGACGAAGCGCGCTTCGGCCTGCCGCTCGATCTGGAGCGTTTCATGATCGTGGCCACCGCCGACTTCAACATGGGCGCGATGGAGAACAAGGGCCTCAACATCTTCAACACCAAGTACGTGCTGGCCAACAGCGCCACCGCGACCGACACCGACTTCGCCAACATCGAATCGGTCGTGGGCCACGAGTACTTCCACAACTGGACCGGCAACCGCGTCACCTGCCGCGACTGGTTCCAGCTGTCGTTGAAGGAAGGCCTCACCGTCTTCCGCGACCAGGAGTTCAGCATGGACCTGTGCGCCGAGCCCTCGGCGCGAGCGGTCAAGCGCATTGAAGATGTGCGCGTCCTGCGCACCGCACAGTTTCCCGAAGACGCCGGCCCGATGGCGCATCCGGTGCGGCCTGACAGTTATGCGGAGATCAACAACTTCTACACCGTCACGGTGTACGAAAAGGGCGCCGAGGTCGTGCGCATGATGCAGACGCTGGTCGGTCGCGAAGGCTTTGCGCGCGGCATGAAGCTCTACTTCGAGCGTCACGACGGCCAGGCTGTCACCTGCGACGACTTCGCCCAAGCGCTGGCCGATGCCAATCCCGACACGGACCTCGCCCGCCTGCTGCCGCAGTTCAAGCGCTGGTACAGCCAGGCCGGCACGCCGCGCCTGCGCGCCGAGGGCGTGTTTGATGCCGCCGCCCGCAGCTACACCCTCACGCTCGCGCAAAGCTGCGCGCCCACGCCCGGCCAGGGCGCCAAAGAGCCGTTCGTGATCCCGGTATCGCTCGGTTTGCTCAATGCAGATGGTGCGCAGCTGCCACTGCAGTTGGCCCACTGGAGCCAGCCCGAAACCGGCAGCCGCACTTTTGTGTTGACGCAAGCCAGCGAGAGCTTCACCTTTGTGAACCTCGACAGCGAGCCCGTTCCCTCACTGCTGCGCGGCTTCTCGGCGCCCGTGGTGCTCGACTGCCACTACACCGACGCGCAATTGCTCACGCTGCTGGCCTTCGACCCCGATCCGTTCAACCGCTGGGAGGCCGCGCAACGCCTGGCCTTGCGCCGCGCTCTGATGGCGATTCAGAGCGGCGGGGACGTGCCCTCCCTGCCACTGGACGATGCTTACCTCGACGCCATGCGCGACGTGCTGCGCCACCCCACGCTGGACGCCGCGTTCAAGGAACTCGTGCTCACGCTGCCCAGCGAAAGCTACGTGGCCGAGCAGCTCGACGAAGTCGACCCGCAACGCGTGCACGCCGTGCGCGAAGCCATGCGCGCGCAGCTGGCGCAAGCACTGCAAGCCGACTGGGCCTGGGCATTTGATGCGAACAAGGACAACGGGGCCTACCGCCCCGATCCGGTGAGCACCGGCCGCCGCGCGCTGGCGGGCATGGCGCTCACCATGCTGTGCCTGGACGCCCGCACCAGCGGCGATGCGGTGTGGCCCGGCCGCGCCTACCAGCGTTTCAAGGACTCCGGCAACATGACCGATCGGTTCAACGCCCTGTCGGCCCTGGTGGTGAGCGGTCACGCCCTGGCGCGCGACGCGCTGGCCCGTTTCCACCAGATGTTCCAGCACGAAGACCTGGTGCTCGACAAGTGGTTTGCCCTGCAAGCCGGTGCACCCGACCGGGGAGGCAACGTGTTGCCCGCCGTGCGCCAGCTCATGAAGCACCCCGACTTCCATTTGAAGAACCCCAACCGCGCGCGCAGCGTGATCTTCAGTTACTGCAGCGCCAACCCCGGCGCCTTTCACCGCACGGACGCGGCGGGGTACCTGTACTGGAGCGAGCGCGTCATCGAACTCGACGCGTTCAACCCGCAAGTGGCCGCCCGCCTTGCCCGCGCGCTCGACCGCTGGAAGAAGCTCGCCGAGCCCTACCGCAGTGCCGCGCGCGAAGCCATCGCCCGCGTGGCCGCCAAGACCGACCTGAGCAACGACGTGCGCGAAGTGGTGACGCGGGCTCTGGCCGACTGAAACGAAGACCCACCATGACCAAACGCATTTCCCTCACCCGCTACCTCGTCGAACAACAACGCGTCGACGGCCACATCCCGTCCCAACTGCGCCTGCTGCTCGAAGTGGTGGCCCGCGCCTGCAAGGGCATCAGCCAGGCCGTCAACAAAGGCGACCTCGGCGGTGTGCTCGGCGCCGCCACCACCGAAAACGTGCAGGGCGAGATGCAGAAGCAGCTCGACATCATTGCCAATGAGGTGCTGATCGAAGCCAACGAATGGGGCGGTCACCTCGCAGCCATGGCCAGCGAAGAGATGGACAGCATCTACGTGGTGCCCAACCGCTACCCGCAAGGCGAATACCTGCTGCTGTTCGATCCGCTTGACGGTTCCAGCAACATCGACGTGAACGTGAGCATCGGCACCATCTTCAGCGTGCTCAAAAAGCCCGAAGGCAGCGCCGGCGTGAGCGAGCAGGACTTCCTGCAACCCGGCGCACAGCAAGTGGCCGCCGGCTATTGCGTCTACGGCCCGCAGACCACACTGGTGCTCACCGTGGGTGACGGCGTGGCCATGTTCACGCTGGACCGCGAGCAGGGCTCGTTCGTGCTCACCAAAGAGAACGTGCAGATCCCGCCCGACACCAAGGAATTCGCCATCAACATGAGCAACATGCGCCACTGGGACGAACCGGTGAAACGCTATGTGGACGAATGCCTGGCCGGCAAGGAAGGCCCGCGCGGCAAGGACTTCAACATGCGCTGGGTCGCCAGCATGGTGGCCGACGTGCACCGCATCCTCACGCGCGGCGGCGTCTTCATGTACCCCTGGGACAAGCGCGAGCCCGACAAGCCCGGCAAGCTGCGCCTGATGTACGAAGCCAACCCCATGGGCTGGCTGGTCGAACAAGCCGGCGGCGCCGCCACCAACGGCAAGCAGCGCATCCTGGACATCCAGCCCGGCAAGCTGCACGAGCGGGTGAGCGTGGTGCTGGGTTCGAAGAACGAGGTCGACCGCGTGACCGGGTACCACACCGGGCTATAATCTCGGGCGTTGCCGGTGTAGCTCAGTCGGTAGAGCAGCTCATTCGTAATGAGAAGGTCGGGTGTTCGATTCATCTCTCCGGCACCAACGTACACATCAAAAGCCCGCTATCTGATCGATAGCGGGCTTTTTTGTTGGGCCTTCGGTGGGTGTTTTGCACGTGCGGTGCGCAGCGCTGTGCTTCGTGACAAACATGTGAAAGCGCGCAAAGCCGGTGGCGGCGTTGTAAATTGGTAAGAACCCGCAAAAAACCGGGGGTCTGCCACGGGCGGGTGGCGTTTCTTGCCGAAAATACAGAGGTCGCCCTGCATACGGTAGGGGGCAGGGGCCCAGGCCCGACCTCAATCCATTGGAGTACACCCTCATGAAAAAGAGCCTCATCGCTCTGGCCGTTCTGGCCGCTTCCGGCGCCGCCCTGGCGCAATCGTCTGTCACCGTCTACGGTCGCCTCGATGCGTCCGTGGGTTCGGCCAAGACCGGCAACATCGTCAACGGCGTTGGCCCCGCTGGCGTGACCCAGATGTTCAGCGGTAACCTGACCACCAGCCGTTTGGGCTTCCGTGGCGTTGAAGACCTCGGCGGTGGCTTGAAGGCCATCTTCGCGATCGAAACCGGTCTCAACATCGATGCGCCCAGCGCCAGTTCCCTGGGCGATCGCGCTGCGTTCGTGGGCCTCACCGGCGGCTTCGGTACCGTCAAGCTGGGCCGTCACGACACGTCGTTCGACGACATTCGCGACCTGATGGTCAGCAGCAACGTCTGGGATTCGGGCAACTTCGCGACCACCGAGACGGTGGTCGGCACCGGTGCCACCGCCACCAACGGCGTGGGCGGCATTGGTGACTACGGCGATCGCGCCAGCAACCAGATCCGTTACGAGTCGCCATCGTTCGGCGGCGTCAGCTTTGGTCTGAGCCACGGCTTTGACGAAACGGCCAACGTCAGCGACGACGTGTCGGCATTCAACATCCGGTACAAAGCCGGCAACCTGGATATCGGCGCTGCGTACCAAGAGAACGCCCAGCAAAACGCCCTCGGCGCTTTGGGCTCGACGAACGAGTACTCCACCGTTGCGGGTGCCTACAACTTCGGCGCCTTCCGCGTGTCGGGTGGCTGGAACCAGGCCAAAACGTCGACCAACCTGAAAGCGAACACCTACACGGTCGCTGCGAACGCTCCGGTCGGCGCCTGGGACTTCTCGCTGGGTTACAGCACCGGCAAGTCCAAGCTGAACGGCAACACCACCCAAAAGGGTGATGCCCTGTCCGCTGGCGTGGTCTACAACATGTCCAAGCGCACCCGCCTGTATGGCCTGTTGACCAACGGCGACATCGAGAACGCAGCAGGAGTCAAGCTCCGCCAGCGTGACATCTACGCCGTGGGCGTTGCTCACGTCTTCTGATTCTCAAGCCCTCCGAATCTCCAAGGCTTGTTGACACCCACCGCTCGAAAGGGCGGTGGGTTTTTTCATGGGTGCGCGAAATGCGCGCCTGGCCTGATGGTCAGGCCACCAGCCCCGGATTGCCATCCATGCCGATGATGCGCGGCGTGTTGATCTGCACGCCCTTGATGACCTTCTTGTCGCGCAGATAGCCCGAGACCACGTCCCAGATGGGTTCGCCCTGGGCGCCCTCCTGGACCGACGCCCAGCCGGCCACCTTGTAGGTCTTGTCGGCCTCGATCAGCTGGCCCTTGAGCGTCATGTTGTTGATGCGCTGGCCCATGGCGGCGTTCGGTGTCACGGTGTACTGCATGCCACCCACGCGCACCATGTCGCCGCCCTGCTGGTAGTAGGGATCGGGGTTGAAGATGTTGTCGGCCACGTCTTCCAGAATGGTCTTGATCTGCTCGCCGGTGAAGGTGTTGAGCGTGGTGGCCGGGTAGGTCAGCGCCATCTGGTCCATCATGCGTTCATAGGTGATGGTGTCGCCGGGCAGCAGCGAGGTGCCCCAGCGCACGCCCGGCGAAAACGCGATGTCGGCGCCCTTGTTCTGCATCAGCGCGTCGCAGATCACCTGGTCCCACGAGCCGTTGAAATTGCCACGGCGGTACAGCAGGTCTTCGGTGACAGCGAGTTTTTCGTCGAGCTTGTCTTTGTAGGGCGCGCGCACCTTGTCGATGTGCGCCTGCATGGCCGCATCGGCCGGCAGCAGGTTGGAGAAGATGGGCAGCAGCTTGTACTGAAAGCCCTGCACCTTGCCACCGCGCACGTCAAAGTCGAGCACGCCGAGGAACTTGCTGTTGGAGCCGGCGTTGGTCACCAGGGTCTGGCCACCGGCGTTTTTCACCACGAACGGCGCGGGCATGCCGTCGTGGGTGTGGCCACCCAGAATCGCATCGATGCCGCGCACGCGGCCGGCCATCTTGATGTCGACATCCATGCCGTTGTGCGAGAGCACCACCACCACCTGCGCGCCCTTGCCGCGCGCTTCGTCCACCATCTTCTGCATGTGCTCGTCCTGGATGCCGAAGGTCCAGTCGGGCACCATGTAACGGGGGTTGGCAATGGGGGTGTAGGGGAAAGCCTGGCCGATCACGGCGACCTGCACGCCGTTCATCTCGCGCATCGCATAGGGCTTGAAGACCATGTCTTCGAAGTCGGTGGTCTTGATGTTCTGCGCGAGGAATTCCATGTTCCCCTTCAAATCTTTCTCGACGATCTCCTGCACGCGCTTGGCGCCGAAGGTGTGCTCCCAGTGCGAGGTCATCATGTTCACGCCGAGCAGCTTGCAGGCGTCCACCATGTCCTGGCCATTGGTCCACAGCGAGGTGGCCGAGCCTTGCCAGGTGTCACCACCGTCGAGCAGCAACGCGTTGGGCCGGGTGGCCTTGAGCTGTTTGACGAGCGTGGCCATGTGCGCGAAGCCGCCCACCTTGCCGTAGGTCTTGGCGGCCTGGCTGAAGTCGAGGTAGGAGAACGCGTGGGCTTGTGCGCTGCCGGGCTTGAGGCCGAATTGTTTGAGCAGCTTCTCGCCCACGATGTGCGGCGGGCGGCCCACCGCCTCGGCCACGCCCAGGTTCACATTGGGTTCGCGGAAGTAGATGGGTGTGAGCTGAGCGTGGCAGTCGGTGAAGTGCAGAAAGCTCACATTGCCGAACTTCGGCACGTTGTACAGGCGCTCACCGGCACCCGGTGCTGCGGCGAGCACGTCGCGGTGGTTGAGGGCCATGCCGGTGGCGCTGGCCACGGCCAGCACCTGCATGAATTCACGACGGCTGAAACTCATCTCTGCACCTATCAATAATTGATCGCTGATATTTGAGCGAAATTTTTTAGCAAGAAACCCCGGTTGCCTGAGGCAACCGGGGTGGGGTCGTCACTTGTTGACGGGCGACGCCGGGTCGAGCAGCAAGGCCATCACATCCTGGATCTGCTTCTGGTTCAGGATGCCCATGTGACCCACGCGCGGCATTTGTGAACACGCGTTGTAAGCGCGCGCGTTCCAGAGCTTGCCCCAGGTGTATTCCACGATGGGCTTGCTGCCTGCGCTGTTGGGATCGGTCACGCCGCGCAGCTTGCCGTAGTTGTAGAGGCTCGGGCCGAGCGTGCCGAAGGAAATCTCTTCCTTGCTGATCATGTGGCAGTTGTAGCAATTGCCGCCGTTGGCTTCGCCGGCCTTGTCGGTCCAGGTCAGGCCACGACCGCTCTGTGCGACCTTCTCGCCCTCTTTCCAGTCACCGATGAACTTGCCATCGGTGGGCCATTTCACGGTCTTCATGTTGGCTTCTTCGATGGCCTTGGTCATCTTGGCGTCCAGCGGTTTGCCGGTGGCGTCGGCCACGGCGCATTCGGCGTTGGCCTGGTCCTGGTTGAGGCGGTCCAGGGTGGCGATGCCGCGCGCCTGGAACGAGTTCTTGAGCATGTCGGCGGTGGCCTTGTTCACGTCGGCCGGAGACGGTGCCGAGGAGCAGGCCGACAACACGATGGCGACCACCGGCAACAGCGTCAGGGAATGGATTTTTTTCATCTGGTGTGTCTCCGGATCAGCGCTTGATGGCCGGCACGATGGACTCGGCCGTCTTGGCGTTCACGCCCATGTAGACCGACAAGGCGATGGTGGCGTCGCTGCCGAACTTGGGCTCGGGCCAGCGCATCTGGCGGAAACAATCGTTCAGGCGGAGCTGCATGCCCCACATCTGCGCGTTGGACACGCGGTACGCCGGCCAGGCGGCGAAGCCGATGCCGTCGCCCGGGTTCTTGGTGAGGTTGGGCAGGTCTTGCAGGCGGATGCGTTTGTCGTCGCTGCCGTGGCACGAAGCGCACGAGAAGTCGTGCGTACCGCCGCGCGTGAAGAACAGCTGCTTGCCGGTTTCGAACATCATTTTTTCCTGCGCATGCTACTGCGACAGGTTGAAGCGCATGCCCTTGGAGGCCGTGGCCACATAGGTGGCCAGTGCCGTCACGTTGGCCATCTCGCCACGGCCAAACGGTGTCTTGGCGATGTCTTCGGCCTTGAAGCCCTGCAACGTTTCCATGCAGGTGATCAGGCGCGTTTCCAGATCCTGCACCCGGCCGGTGTCGGCGAAGTACTTGGGCAGTTCCACGAACACCCCCTTGATCACCCCGGGACCCTTGCCCAGATCGCACTGTTCCAGCGAAGCGTTCTTGGGGCCGCGCTTCTGTTTCCAGAGCTCCTCGCCCTTCATCTCGAACAGCTCGGCCGGGTTGCCGTCCTGCAGCATCTCGCGGTACTTGGCAATGCCTTCGGCGGCAGTGCCTTGCGCGTGCGAAACGCCAACAGCGCCAACAGCGCCGCACAGCGCAGCAAGCGCCAGCAGCGAGGGTGTCAGGGTCTTCTTCATGGGGTCTCCTCTTGTTATCGGGTCGCAGTAAAACGCGGCTCAGCTCAGGCGATCAGCGCTTCGTCGGTGCGGGTGTCGCCCTTGTTGTCGACCCATTTCACGACGACCTTGTCGCCCTTGGCGCCGCCCTTGAACTTGAAGGACAGGAAAGGGTTCTGCGCGACGGCGCCGCTGAACGCAGCTTCGAGGACGACCTTGCCGTTGTGGGTGGCTTCCACATCCTTGATGTAGTGGCCGGGGATGAGGGCGCCGGCGGCATCGCGGCGGGTGCCCGGCTCCATGATGTGGGACATGAGCACGCGGACGGTGGTTTCGTCGCCTGCAACGGCGGCGCGGATGCGCATCGGATCAGCCATGTTGGACTCCTGAATTTCGGTGAATGGGGTTGTGCAAAACGTCGGGTGGCGAGGCGATCAGCCGCCGCAACCGCCGAGCGTGACCTTGGTTTCCTTGAAGGCCGAAAACAGCTTGCCGTCGGCCTTGACCACGGCAAACACGTTGGAGCTCTGGCCCATCTTCAGACGGGTCTGCACGTCGGCCGCGGTGCCGGCGGGGATCTTGAAACCGGCGGCCATGGGCGTGGGGTTCTTTTCGACGATCAGGTAGATCTCGGTGGTGTTGGGAATCTTGCTGGTGGCGCCCACGGGCACCACGGCGCCGTTTTCGGCGATGTCGGGCGCGACCACGGTGACCTGGTCGCTGTTGGCGGCGGTGCCACCCAGGGCCTTGACGGCATCGGCCATGCTCTTGATCTCAAAACCGGCGCGGTCCATGGCGGCGTGCGCCTGGCTTTGCGTGGCGAGGCCCAGCGACACCAGCGTGGCCAGGGCCCCGGTGGTCTTGAGAGCATTTCTGCGTGAGTTGTTCATGGGGGGCTCCTGTGAAATGAGGAAAGGGCGAGAGTGTACGGGCGGGGGTTACTGATCGGGGGCGCCGGCCAGGATCCACCCTGCCAGCAACTTGAGTTCGTCGTCTTTGAGCTGGGCCTGCGCCGGCATGGGCACCGGGCCATACAGGCCGGCACCGCCGGACTTGATGCGCGCCGACACTTTTTCAAGGGCGTCGGCCTGGCCGGCGTGTTTGGCCGCCACGTCCTTGAAGGCCGGGCCCACCAGCTTCTTGTCCACCGCGTGGCAAGCCAGGCAAGCGTTTTTGGAGGCGAGTGCCTTGGCCGCCGCCGCGTTTTGGGCCAGTGCAGCGCCGCTGAACAAGGTGAGCACAGCGGCGCTCATCAACTGGATGGAAGTCATGGTCATAGGTTAGGCACTCCGGGACAAGGGGGAAATGGGGAATACGAGTAAATGCAAATATTTAAGAAAGACCGCAATTGGATCACTTCGCGCCCGCTGCGATCCAGCGGGCGATGGTGGCGGCCTCGGCAGCGCTGAGCTGCGGCTGGGGCGGCATGGGCACCGCACCGAACACACCCACACCACCTTCGCGGATCTTCACCGCAAGGTAGGCCTCGAGGCGCTCCTGCCCTTTGTGCTTCTTGGCGATCTCGGTGAAGCCCGGGCCCACGATCTTTTGCGCCATGCCGTGGCAGGCGGTGCAGCTGTTGGCCGCGAGCAGCGCCTTCACGTCGCCGCCCGCCGGCGTGGCCGCGGCCACCACCACCGCCGCCGGCTTGGGTCCGCTGCCCACCGGCGCCGTGGGCGCAGGCTTGGTGGTGTCGGCACCGCGCACCGGGCCGATCACGCGGTTCTGCTCCTGGATGTTGCCGTGCGCGTCGCGCGCAAAGTCGGGCAGGAACGAGCGGATGGTGGTCTCCACCGGGCAGTCCTTCATGCAGGCCACGTTGGTCACATCGCCCTTGCCATTGGCCTTCCACAGCGGCTCGTAGAACACCATGCCGTTGCGGTTGGGCATGCGCTTCTGCACCTCGGCGATGTTCTGGTCGCTCAGCGTGAAATCGGCCGGCACCACCTCGGCCAGGCTCAGGATGTAGGCCAGCACGCCATACACCTCGTCGGGCTTGAGCGACTTGGGCGCGTTCCAGGGCATGGCGCGGTTGATGTAGTCCCACAGGGTCGAGACGGTGGCGACCTTCATCATCGTGGTCTTCTGCGGGAAGGTGCTGCCCTGCTCCAGGTTCTTCACCCGGCCGCGCTCGATGTCGGCCTTGGTGGTGCCGCCCACGATGGGCGTGAACACCTCGTTGCTTTCGCCAAAGCTGCCGTGGCAGGACGCGCACTGCGCTTCCCACACCCGCTCGCCCAGGGCTACACTGCCGGCCCCTTTGGGCAAGCCCTTGAAGTCGGGGCGCACGTCGATGTCCCAGGCCTGCACTTCGGCCTTGGTGGCGTTGCGGCCCAGGTCGTGCCAGGCAGGGGCCTGAGCCAAGGCAACCGTGCTGATGAGCGCTGCGGCGAAAAATGTCAGGGTTCGCATGGCGGGCCTCATCAATAGACTTGAACGTTCGAGACTTCGCCGTTTTCAGCGACGCGCCACGACTGGATGGCGTTCTGGTGGTACACCGAGCGCGTGCCGCGCACGGCGCGCAACTGGTTGATCTTGGGCTGCACATAACCCGTGCTGTCGATCGCACGGCTCTGCAACACAGCCGGTTTGCCGTCCCACACCCAGTCGATGTTGAAGCGCGTGAGCGCCTTGGGCAGCACCGGGCCTTCGAGCCGTGCGGTGCGCCAGTTGCGCCCACCGTCCACACTCACGTCCACCCGCTTGACCGTGCCACGGCCCGACCACGCCAGCCCGGTCACGTTGTAGTAGCCCTTGTCCAGCAACGTCTGGCTGCCCGAGGGCGTGGTGATCACGCTCTTGCATTCCTGGATGCCGGTGTACTGGCGGTGAGTGCCGTCGGGCATGTGGTCGATGTAGTGGATCGCCTCGTCTTTGGCGGCCCACTTCTTGTCGCCCACTTCCAGGCGTCGCAGGTACTTCACCCAGCTCACGCCCTGCACCCCCGGCACCACCAGGCGCAGCGGGTAGCCGTTTTCCGGGCGCAGCATCTCGCCGTTCATGGCCCAGGCCACGATGCAATCGTCCATCGCGCGGTCGATGTCGATGGTGCGCGTCATCGAAGAACCGTCCGCCCCCTCGGCCAGCACATACTTGCCGTTCTTCTTGTCGTAGCCACACATCTCCAGCAGCGTGGAGAGCAGCACACCGGTGAACTCGCAGCAGCTCACCATGCCGTGGGTGTACTGCACGGCCGGCAGCGCCACGTTGCCCCACTCGGGCGCGGAGTTGGCGCCGCACTCAATGAAGTGGATGCGCGAGACGCTGGGCAGGCGCATCAGGTCGTCCATGGTGAACACGCGCTCGCGCTTCACCAGGCCGTTGACCATGAGGCGGTGTTTGGAGGGGTCGATGTCCCACCAGCCCTGGTGGTGCCGCTCGAAGTGCAGGCCACTGGGCGTGATGATGCCGAACAGGCCCTGCAACGGCGTGAAGCTCACGGAAGCCTGCGGCACGCGCGTGAGGCCCGGGCTCTGGCGGCGCTGCAGGTTGGCTTCCCACTGGCTGGGCTTGCCGTAGCCGTCGGTGGCCACGCCCTGCCCCAGACCGGTGGTGTGGGTGGGCAGTTTCAGAATGGCCTCTTCCCCCTCGGCCGCGACCGCGCGCGTGGCCGCAGCGCCGCTGGCCACCACGCCTGCCCCCATGGCCAGGGCCTTGCCCATGAAGCTGCGGCGCGCCTTGCGGGCGAGCTCCAGCTTCTCGGGACTCAGGTGGTTTTCGGGCGCGGGGAGCACGCGTCCGATCACATCATTCAGGTTGGGCGGCATGGGAATCTTCCTGTTGGGGCGGTCTGACCGCGTCGGCATCTGCAACTGTATTAGTGTTTGCTGATATTTGGATAGGTAGAAACCCCAGCAGGGTTTTCATGTGTTGGCGCTGCAAAACCGGGGCCGTTACGATGCGGCACACCCACAAGCGATCACACCCCACACCCGTTGTGTTTCAAGTGGCTGCTACAGTTTTGGATGCAACTTCTTTCAACCACCCTTTTGGAGACGACGATGGGGAAATCCATGAAATGGCTGGCGGCCGGCGTGTTGTGCGCCTCGGCGATCGGGGCGCACGCTCAGGTCAACCAGACCCGCGTGTGGGCCGCAGCCTGCGCCAGCTGCCACGGCACCGACGGGCGCGCCCAGCCCGGCATGGCTTCGCTGGCCGGCCGCACCGACCTGCAGAAGATCCTGCTCGAATACAAGGCCGGCACCCGCCCCGCCACGCTGATGCACCAGATCTCCAAGGGTTACACCGACGAGCAGCTGGGCCAGATCGCCGCCTACTTCGCCGCACAGAAACCCTGAGGAGCCCGCCATGAAACGTCGTCAATTCGTACAAAGCATCGGCGCGGGCTCCGCACTGGCCGGCCTGGGTCTCATGAGCGGTTGCGCCACCACCGGTGGCAGCAGCGCCAAGGTGGTGGTGGTCGGGGGCGGCTTCGGCGGTGCCACCGCCGCCAAATACGTGCGCCTGTTCTCCAACAACAGCATCGACGTGACGCTGATCGAGCCCAACGCCGCCTTTGTCTCGTGCCCCATGTCCAACCTGGTGGTGGGTGGCCACTCCACCATGGCCGAGATCACCACGCCCTACAGCAACCTGAGCCAGCGCCACGGCGTGAAGGTGGTGCGCGACATGGTCGACAGCATCGACCCGGTCAAGCGCACGGTGAAGCTGGCCAGCGGCGGTGAACTGCCCTACGACCGCCTCATCCTCTCGCCCGGCATCGACTTCATGCCCACCCTGCCCGGCATGGCCAAGGCCGGCGCGGCCGACAAGGTGCTGCACGCCTGGAAAGCCGGCCCCCAGACCGTGGCCCTGCGCCAGCAGCTCGAAGCCCTGCCCGACGGCGGCACTTACGCCATCAGCATTCCGCTGGCGCCCTACCGCTGCCCGCCCGGCCCCTACGAGCGCGCCTGCATGGTCGCCAGCTACTTCAAGGTGGCCAAGCCCAAGAGCAAGGTCGTGATCTTCGACGCCAACGACGACATCACCTCCAAGAAGGGCCTGTTCACCAAGGCCTGGGCCGACCACTACGCCGGCATGATCGAGTACCGCCCCAAGCACAAGCTGGTGGACGTGGACGCCGCCACCAACACCCTGAAGTTCGAGTTCAACGACGACTTCAAGGCCGGCGTGGCCAACGTGCTGCCCGACATGCGCGCGGGCAACATCGCGGTGAAGACCGGTCTGGCCACGGCCAACGCACGCTGGTGCGAGGTGGACTTTTTGACCTTCGAATCCAAGGCGCAGAAAAACATCCACGTGCTCGGCGACGCGATCCAGATCGCGCCGGCCATGCCCAAGTCGGGCCACATGGCCAACCAGCACGGCAAGACGTGTGCTGCCGCCGTGGTCTCTCTGCTGCAAGGCAAGGAACCACCGGCCAACCCGCTCTACGCCAACACCTGCTACAGCTTCGTGACCGCCAAGGACGTGGTCCATGTGGCCAGCGTGCACAAGTACGACGCCGAGAAGAAGACCATGGTCACGGTGCCGGGTTCGGGCGGCTTGTCGAGCGCGGCGAGCGAACTCGAAGGCGCCTATGCCAAGGCCTGGGCGCGCAACATCTGGGCCGATTCGCTGGCTTGACGCCATCGGCCTCCGAGCGAAAACGCCCCGGCTGTCCGGGGCGTTTTGCATGGGCGCACCGGAACGCTCGTTGGCTGCCTTCATTGAGCCGCCTCAACAGGGACGGCTCGCTGACCCTCTATAAAACCCACAGCGTTGCCCCCGGCTGGCGCCCAGGAGGTTGTCACATGAAACGGAAAGCGTTCCTCACCCTGCTGCTCGTTGGGCCGCTCAGCCGAACGGTCTGGGCCCAGACGGACACCTTGCCCGATGGGTTGAGCCAGGCGATACGAACCCCGGAAGGCTTGCGAGCGGTCGTGGAGCGCCAAGACCCGCGCTTCGTCATCGTTGATGTGCGCCCGCCCGATGAATACGCCGCAGGGCACATTCCGACCGCCATCAACATCCCGGGCGGCATCACCACTGGCATGAACACCCCGCCCGACAAAGACAAGTACATCGTTGTCTATTGCCACGGCGGCAGAAAGTCGCCTGCCGCAGGCGAGCAGATGCTGGCCGACGGATACCCACACGTCTTCGTCTGGGGCGGCATTCTTGCCTGGCCCTACGCTCGGGACGTCTCGACGAAATAGCCGCACCGGCCGTCGTCAGGGCGGCAGCCGGATCGTTTGATTCAAGGGCGCGCTGACCGTCTGCGCCGTGCTTGACGGACACCACCGGGGTGAGACGCGTTCGATTCGATCCATCCATCGCGACCCGCACCCCGTTCCGTCCGACTGTCCGAGCCACCGGACACCTCGCTGATCGCACCGTCGGCGTCGCAGCGACCCATGCACCACTTGCAGCACCCGCACAGCGGTCACTCACCCGGACGCAGAGCGGGGTCTTGTGAACTGGCGAACCGCCGCACCTTCACAACTCGCACAGCATCTGCTCGGACTTGGATGTCAAGACCAGTGATCGCGCACGGCACCGATCTTCAGCCCGTTGCACACGCTCCATCCGGAGGCCCGAACGTTGACGGACAGCTGCCATGAAACAGATGCTCTTAACCAGCGCCCATGCCATGGGTGGCGTGTGCAAATTGTCGGGAAAAATGACATGCATCTTTGTAAAAAGTAAAAAGTCCAGCAATATCAAAGATCTTTTTTTGGGCACACTCTTTGCTTATGGGTGGGCTGACCCATTTCGGTCAGTCCTTTCATCGAGGGAAAAAAAATGCGACAGCTCATCTCAACTTACATCCGTCCTGTCATCGCGGGAGCCGCGCTCGTCGCAGGAAGCGCCATCGCGGCACCCGTGGTCGTCACCAATTCGAACGACGTCGCGGTGTTGACGAACGCTCTTCTCCAGCCCGGATCCGGCATCACGGTCGTCACCAGCAACTTGATCTCCGGAAATGCGGCGCAACAAGGCACGCACACCGGTCTCAATCTCGCCCCCAGCTCCGGTTCGACACCGACGTTGACGCTTTCCAGCGGTGTCGCCCTCAGCAGTGGGCGCGCAGACATCGGTGCCGTCAACAACTCCAACAACACCTCGTTCGACACAGGAAGCGGGGGCTTTGCACCGCTGACGACGCTCGCCGGCACCACCACCCGGAACGCGAACGTGCTCGAGTACACATTCACGCTGGCGGCGGGTTTGAACTCCATCGCCCTCGACTTCGTCTTCATGACCGAAGAGTTCCCGACACAGTCCGTGACCGACATTTTTGGCGTGTTCGTTGATGGTGTGAATTTTGCCAAGTTCGCCAGTGGTGACCTCATCTCCAACACACCCGGCAACCCCACCAACTTCATCTTGAACGCCGTGGGCTCCGGCCTCTACGAAACGCAGTACAACGGCCTTTCACGGGTTTTGAGCCTGGCCGGCCTGGTGGACTCCAGCTTGACGACGCACACGCTGCAGATCGGCATCGCCGACACATCAGACACCATCTTTGACAGCGGTGTGTTTTTGGCCAACCTGCGCGGCGCGAACACCACCGGCGGCGGTGGCATTGGCGATCCGACATCGGTGCCAGAGCCCACCAGCCTTGCCCTGATGGGTGCGGCCCTCGCAGGCCTTCTGATGAGCCGCCGTCGCCGCCAGATCCTCTGATTGCTCGGCAGCGCTGCAACATCAAACACCCGCCTTTGTGCGGGTGTTTGCATTTGGAGCCGTGTGTACATGTCTTTGCAGCCGTTCATGCGAAACACAATCGCAGCGGGTCCGCAATGGGACTTAGATCTCATCCTGCTCGCTGCCAGCGGGTCGCTTCAGACATGCCTCGTCATCATCTTCTCCAGCGGCAGTGGCGCGATCTTCCCCGCCATGCCGGCTCAGCCGACGGTCATGTTCACCGCCTCGCGCATGACAGCCCCGTTGAGCTCATGGCTCGCAAGCGTTTTGGCGTCGTCCATCAACGAGCCATCCATGATCACGCTGCAGAAGCCGCTGCGGTAAGTCCCATGGGCATTCTTTCTGAAGACGGGAAGTCAGCTCAACAGCGCGGAGACATCGGCGATCACGCGGTCCGGGTGGCAGTCCTCGATGGGCTCGCCCATGTTGTAGCCATAGGGCAGCGCCCACACGCTCACCCCGGCGTTGCGCGCGGTGGCCACGTCGATGGACGAATCGCCCACGAAGAGTGCTCGCTCGGCGCTCACGCCGAAGCGTTGCAGGCAGTCGTGCACGGCGGCCGGGTTGGGCTTTTTCACCATCAAGGTGTCGCCGCTGATCACGCGGTGAAACATCGGTGCGAGCTGGTGCGCATCCAGGACGGTCTGGGTGTAACGACCCTCCTTGTTGGTCACCACCGCGAGCTTCACGCCCGCATCGCGCAGCACCTGCAGCGTTTCTCGCACGTGCGGATACAGGTGGCTGCGCGTGCCGCAGCGCTGCTGGTAGTGGCCACCAAACGCGGCCTCGATGGTGGGGAAGTCGGCGCTGTGGCGCACCGCGTCGGTGGTGGTGTGGCGGCGGTCGGCCAGGGCCGAGATCAGCAGCTCGCGTGTGCCGTGGCCGATCCAGTCGTTCACCTGCGTTTGTGTCACGGCGGGCAGGCCGAACTGCGACAGTGTGTCGTTGACCGCGTCGGCGATCTCCGGCGCGGTTTCGATCAGCGTGCCGTCGAGGTCGAAGAGGATCAGATCGAAGGGCCGCGTCATGCGAGCAGCCTCTTGACCTCTTCGCACACACGCTCGACGGTGATGCCGAAGTGTTCGTACAGGGCCTTCGCCGGGGCCGACTCGCCAAACGTCGCAATGCCCACCACCGCGCCCGTGCGGCCCACGTACTTGCGCCAGAAATCCGGATGCGCGGCTTCCACCGCCACCGTGGGCAGGTGCAGCGGCAACACGGCGTCCTGGTGGCTGCGCGGCTGCCGGTCAAACACGTTGGTGCAGGGCATGGACACCACGCGCGTGCTGATGCCCTCGGCAGCCAGCGCGTGGTGCGCCTCCATGGCCAGCGACGTCTCGGACCCGGTGGCCACGATGATGGCCCGCGGGTTCGCGCCTTCCACCAGCACGTAGCCACCACGGCGGATGCCGTCCACCGCCGACACATCGGTCAACCGCGGCAGGTTCTGGCGGGAGAGGCACAACGCCGAGGGGCCATCCTGACGCTCGATGGCACTCGCCCAAGCCACGGCGGTCTCCAGCCCATCGGCAGGTCGCCACACATCGAGCTGCGGAATGATGCGCAGGCTGGGCACGTGCTCCACCGACTGGTGGGTGGGCCCGTCTTCGCCCAGACCGATGGAGTCGTGCGTGAACACGTGGATCACACGCAGCTTCATGAGCGCGGCCATGCGGATGGCGTTGCGGCTGTAGTCGCTGAAGGTGAGGAAGGTGCCGCCGTAAGGGATGTAGCCGCCGTGCAGCGCCATGCCGTTCATGATGGCCGCCATGCCGAACTCGCGCACGCCGTAGCTCAGGTGGTTGCCCCAGCGGTCGCGACCGGCCTTCACGCAGCCTTTGAAGTTGGTGAGATTCGAGCCGGTGAGGTCGGCGCTGCCGCCGAAGAACTCGGGCACCAGCGTGTTGAGCGCGTCCAGCGCGTTCTGGCTGGCCTTGCGGGTGGCCACGGCATCGGCCTTGGCGGCCACACCTTCGAACACGCCGGGCAGGGCCGGCGCCCAGCCGGCGTGCAGGTCACCGGCCATGCGGCGTTCAAACTCGGCCGCCTCATTCGGGTACTCGGCACGATACGCGTCAAAACGGCGCCGCCATTCGGCTTCCAGTGCCTGCCCGCGGTCCACGGCGTGCCAGGCCAGGGCCACGTCGGTCGGCACTTCAAACGGTGGCGCGGTCCAGCCCAAGGCGTTGCGCGTGGCCTGCACCTCGGCGGCGCCGAGCGCAGCACCGTGCACGTCGTGTGTGCCAGCCTTGTTGGGTGAGCCCTGACCGATCACCGTCTGGCAGCAGATCAGCGTGGGTTTGCCGTCGGGGCGGCGGGCCTGCGCTTTCGCGGCGATGAGCGCGAGTTCCACCGCCTGCGGATCGTGCCCATTCACCTTGGGAATCACGTTCCAGCCGCAGGCCGCAAAGCGCAGCGGCGTGTCATCGGTGAACCAGCCCTCCACATGCCCGTCGATGGAGATGCCGTTGTCGTCGTAGAACGCGATCAGCTTGGACAGACGCAAGGTGCCCGCCAGCGAACACACCTCGTGGCTGATGCCCTCCATGAGACAACCGTCGCCCAGAAACGCGTAGGTGAAGTGGTCCACCACGGCATGGCCAGGGCGGTTGAATTCGCTGGCCAGCTGCTTCTCGGCCAGCGCCATGCCCACCGCGTTGCCGATGCCCTGCCCCAACGGCCCGGTGGTGGTTTCCACACCCGGGGTCACGCCCGCCTCGGGGTGGCCGGCGGTCTTGCTGTGCAGTTGGCGGAAGTTCTTCAACTCGCTCATCGGCAGGTCGTAGCCGGTGAGGTGCAGCAGCGCGTAGATCAGCATTGAGCCGTGGCCGTTGGAGAGCACGAAGCGGTCGCGGTCGGGCCAGTGCGGATGGGCCGGGTTGTGGCGCAGGTGGCGGTTCCACAGCACCTCGGCGATGTCGGCCATGCCCATGGGTGCGCCGGGGTGGCCGCTTCTGGCCTGCTCCACCGCGTCCACCGCGAGCATGCGGATCGCGTTGGCCATCTGGCGGGCAAGTTCGGGCGATGGGTTCTTCATGGGTGTGTTCCCTTCGCGTTCAGACCAGGCCCATGGCTCGCTTCTTGCGCTCGACCATGCGCCAGATGAAGGGTGTGAAGATCAATTGCATGGCCAGCTCCATCTTGCCGCCGGGCACCACGATGGTGTTGGCGCGGCTCATCATGGAGCCGTTGATCATGTTGAGCAGGTACTGGAAGTCGATGCCCTTGGGCTTGGCGAAACGGATCACCACCATGCTCTCGTCGGCGGTGGGCACGTCGCGCGCGATGAACGGGTTGCTGGTGTCCACGATGGGCACGCGCTGGAAGTTCACGTGCGTGTGCTGGAATTGCGGGCAGATGTAGTTCACGTAGTCGGGCATGCGGCGCAGGATGGTGTCGGTCACCGCGTCGGCGCTGTAGCCGCGCATGTTCTTGTCGCGCCAGAGTTTCTGGATCCATTCAAGGTTGATCACCGGCACCACACCCACCAGCAGGTCGGGGTGCTGTGCCACGTCCACCTCGGGCGTGACCACCGCGCCGTGCAGCCCTTCGTAAAACAACATGTCGGTGTTCTCGGGCAGGGGTTCCCAGGCGGTGAACGTGCCTGGCTCCTGCTGGTAGGGCGCGGCCTCCTCCGCGTTGTGCAGGTACTTGCGGCTCTTGCCCGTGCCGGTGGCGCCGTAGGTCTTGAACAGGCTGGCGATCTCGTCGAACAGGTTGGCCTCGGCGCCGAAGTGGCTGAAGTTGAGGTTGCCCGCTGCTTCGGCCTCGGCCATCTTGAGCTTCATCTCCTGTCGATCAAAGCGGTGGTAGCTGTCCCCCTCGACGATGGCCGCGCTCACGCCTTCGCGGCGGAAGATGTTCTGAAAAGTCCGCGTGACGGTGGAGGTGCCGGCGCCGCTGGAGCCGGTGATGGCGATGATGGGGTGGCGCACGGACATGAAATTTCCTCGGTTGTTGTTGTGGCGTCGATCAGTCGCGGAACAGGGAGCGCTCGGCGAACAGCGGGTTGCTGTTGTCCTTGAAAGCCTGCGGCTCGGCGTGGTAACGCTCGATCCGCTCGACTTCGTTTCTGGACCCGAACACCAGGCCGATGCGCTGGTGCAGCTCGGTGGGCTGCACGCCCAGCATGGGTTCGCGTCCGGTGCTGGCGCGGCCACCGGCCTGCTCCATCAACATGCCCACCGGGTTGGCTTCGTACAGCAGGCGCAGGCGCCCGGGTTTGCCCGGGTCCTTGGTGTCGCGCGGATACATGAAAACGCCGCCGCGCATGAGGATGCGGTGCGCCTCGGCCACCATGCTGGCGATCCAGCGCATGTTGAAGTC
>NZ_JAOASO010000082.1 GCF_030158645.1 Hydrogenophaga sp.
CGATTGCTGCCTTTGGCTCAGTCGGGTTTCAAACGCACTCCATGCCAAAAGCGGTCACTCTTCAGCGTCTTCTGGACGGCTGCTTGCGGACAAAGCTGTCGTAAAAGGCGATCCGTTGCATTGAGGTTTCTGGGTGGGTCAAGTTGACTCCTGAACCTTGGAGGGTGTGCGCGGTCGTCGCATCAATCGGTAAACCACCGGCACCACCAGCAGCGAGAGCAACGGCGCGCTGATCATCCCACCGACCATGGGTGCTGCGATGCGCTGCATCACCTCGCTGCCGGTGCCCATGCCCCAGAATAGTGGCAGCAAGCCGGCCACGATGGTGGCCACCGTCATGGCCTTGGGCCGCACCCGCAACACCGCGCCTTCGCGGATGGCTTCCAGCAACGACAGTTCATCGGTGCGCCCGGCGTCCAGCCGCTCCTGCCACGCCTGCTTGAGGTAGATCAGCATGATCACGCCGAACTCGGCCGCCACACCGGCCAGCGCAATGAAGCCCACCACACTGGCCACCGACAGGTTGTGCCCGAGCAGCCAGAGAAACCACACGCCGCCCACCAGCGCGAATGGCAGTGTGGCCATGATGAGCAGCGCTTCGTCAAACCGGCGGAAGATCAGGTACAGCAGCACGAAGATGATCAGCAGCGTGACCGGCACCACCAGCTTGAGCTTGGCGGTGGCGCGCTCCAGGAACTCGAACTGCCCCGACCACGACACCGAGTACCCCGCCGGCAACGCCACCCGCTCGGTCACTGCGCGCTGCATGTCCAGCACCGCGCCGCGCAGGTCGCGCCCGCGGATGTCCACGTACACAAAGCCGGCCAGCCGCGCGTTTTCGCTGCGCAGCATGGGTGGTCCCTCGGAAATGCGCAGGTCGGCCACGTCGGACAACACCAGCCGCTGGCCGCCCGGTGCCACGATGGGCAGCGCACGCAACTCGGGCAGCGAATCGCGCAGCTCTCGCGGGTAGCGCAGGTTGATCGGGAAACGCTGCAAACCCTCCACCGTCTCGCCGATGTTCATGCCGCCCACGCTGCCGGCCACGATGTCCTGCACGTCGGCGATGTTCAGGCCGTAGCGCGCGGCGTCGGCGCGGCGGATGTCCACGTCGATGTAGCGCCCGCCCGTGAGGCGCTCGGCCAGCGCGCTGCTCACACCGGGCACGTCTTTCACGGCTCTCTCGATCTCGCCGGTGAGGCGGTCGATGGTGGTCAGGTCGGGCCCGGCCACCTTCACGCCCACGGGGCTCTTGATGCCGGTGGCCAGCATGTCGATGCGGTTGCGGATCGGCGGCACCCAGATGTTGGCCAGACCGGGCACCTTGACGATGCGGTCGAGTTCGTCGACCAGCTTGTCCTGCGTCATGCCGGCGCGCCACTCGCTCCTCGGCTTGAACTGGATCGTGGTCTCGAACATCTCCAGCGGCGCCGGGTCGGTGGCGGTCTCGGCGCGCCCGGCCTTGCCGTACACGCTCTGCACCTCGGGAATGGTCTTGATCAGGCGGTCGGTCTGCTGCAGCAACTCGGCTGCTTTGGCGGCTGACAGGCCGGGCAGCGCGGTGGGCATGTAGAGCAGATCGCCTTCGTCCAGCGGCGGCATGAACTCGCTGCCCAGCTGGCGCAACGGCCACAAGGTGGCCAGCAGCACCAGCGCTGCCACCACCAGCGTGAGCTTGGGCGCTTTCAGCACAGCATCCAGCACCGGGCGGTACAGCGCGATGAGCGCACGATTCAGTGGGTTGGCGGTCTCGGCCGGGATGCGCCCACGGATCAAATAACCCATGAGCACCGGGATCAGCGTGACCGCCAAGCCGGCCGAGGCCGCCATGGCGTAGGTCTTGGTGAAGGCCAGCGGCGCGAACAGCCGGCCTTCCTGCGCCTGCAGCGTGAACACCGGGATGAAGCTCAGCGTGATGATGAGCAGCGAGAAGAACAGCGCCGGCCCGACCTCGGCGGCGGCGTCGCCCACCACCTTCCAGCGCGGCTCACCCTGCAGCACCTCACCCGGGTGCCGGTGAGCCCAGCGCTCAAGGTGCTTGTGGGCGTTTTCGATCATCACGATGGCCGCGTCCACCATGGCGCCGATGGCAATGGCGATGCCGCCGAGCGACATCACGTTGGCGTTGATGCCCTGCTGCTGCAT
>NZ_JAOASO010000083.1 GCF_030158645.1 Hydrogenophaga sp.
GTGGTCATGAGCTACACAGACTATGTGAATCGCACGGTGTGGCGCAAGCAGTGAGTACCTTGGTCACGGGAGCAAACGGATACCTGGGCAATGCGTTGTGCTCGCGCGCCGCAGCCGAAGGGTTGCCTTTGCGCGCATGCGTGCGAACCGCGATGAAGAAATCATCTGGTGCAGCCAACGAAATGGCGGTTGGCGCTATCGACGGAGCAACCGACTGGGCACCTGCGCTGAATGGATGTGCCACCGTGATGCATCTTGCCGCCCGTGTCCATGTCATGGCCGAGCGTGCCAGCAACCCGCTCGTTGAGTTCCGTCGCGTCAATGTGGACGGCACACTCAACCTGGGGAGACAAGCCGCCGCCGCCGGCGTGCGCCGCTTCGTCTTCGTCAGTTCGGTCAAGGTCAATGGCGAGTCCACAGCAGCAGACCACGCCTTCAACGCCGCCGACATTCCCGCACCGCAAGACCCCTACGGCATCTCCAAGATGGAAGCCGAACAAGGCCTGCGCCAGATCGCTGCAAAAACGGGCATGGAAGTCGTCATCGTCCGCCCACCCCTGGTTTACGGACCCGGCGTGAAAGCCAACTTTGCCGCCCTGATACGCGCCGTGCAGCGCGGCGTTCCCCTGCCGCTGGCCAGCGTCACCCACAACCGCCGCAGCTTCGTCGCGCTGGACAACCTGGTCGATCTGCTGATCACCTGCATCGATCACCCCGCCGCCGCCAACCAGACATTTCTGGTCAGCGACGGCGAAGACTTGTCAACGACCGACCTGCTGCGCCGCTTGGGCCAGGCCATGAACAAGCCGGCCCGTCTCATCCCGGTCCCGCCTTCGCTGCTTCAATTGGGCGCCAATCTGCTGGGCAAGGGCGACATGGCGCAGCGCCTGCTCGGCAACCTTCAGGTCGACATCAGCCACACCCGCCAAACCCTGGGCTGGACCCCGCCCGTCTCGGTGGATGAAGGGCTGCGACGCGCGGTGGCAGGGCTCGCGCCGTGATCAAGCGTCTCTTTGACCTGGCCCTGGCCATCCCTGCGGCGCTCGTGTTGTTGATGCCGGTCGCCAGCGTTGCGCTGGCGGTGCGGCTCACATCGCCTGGCCCCGCGCTGTACTGGAGCGACCGCGTGGGCCGCCACAACAAAATTTTCAAGATGCCCAAGTTCCGTAGCATGCGGATCGATACGCCGGCGGTGGCCACCCACCTTCTGGTCGACCCGGCGAAGTACCTCACGCCCATCGGCTCCTTTCTGCGCAAGAGCAGCCTGGACGAACTGCCCCAGCTGTGGAGCATCATCAAAGGCGACATGAGCTTCGTGGGACCCAGGCCTGCGTTGTTCAACCAGCACGATCTCATCGCACTGCGCACCGAGCACGGCGTGCACGAGCTGGTGCCGGGCCTGACAGGGTGGGCCCAAGTGAATGGACGCGACGAGCTGCCGATTCCGCAGAAAGTCGCACTGGACGCCGAGTACATGCGCCGTCAAACTCTGATTTTTGATATTCGCATTCTGTGGATGACGTTTGTGAAGGTGTTGCGCCGCGACGGCGTGACCCACTAAAACAATGAACAACAGGGATTCGGAAACTTCTGCGGCGACTGCGCTGCTGGACATGCCTCGCTTTGCCAAACGAGTGGTCGCGGTGGCGGTGGACGTGTCGCTGTGCGTGCTCACCGTGTGGCTGGCCTTGTGCCTGCGGCTGGAGCACTGGGTGCGGCTCGAACCTGTGCACGGCTGGGCCATGCTGGGCTCGGTGCTGCTGGCGCTGCCGCTGTTCGTCCGCTTTGGCCTGTACCGCGCGATCTTTCGCTACGCAGGCTGGAACGCCATGGTCAGCCTGGTGCAGGCCATGGCCTTGTACGGCCTGTTCTACGCCACCCTGTTCACGGTCATCAGCGTGCCGGGCATTCCTCGCACGGTGGGTGTGATCCAGCCGCTGCTTCTGATGGCGTTTGTGGGGTTCAGCCGGGTGGTGGTGCGCTACTGGCTCGGCGGCCTGTACCGCTCCGTGCTGCAACGCAAAGACATGCCTGGCGTGTTGATCTACGGCGCAGGCGCTGCGGGCCGCCAGCTGGCGGCCGCACTCGCGCGCGGCACCGAACACCGCCTGCTGGGCTTCCTGGACGACGACGCCCAGCTGCACGGCAACAGCCTGGACGGCCGCACGGTCTACCCGCCCGCGGCGCTGGCACGGCTCATCCCCGAGCTGGGCGTGACCGACCTGCTGCTCGCCCTGCCCTCGATCACCCATCGTCGGCGCCTGCAGGTGCTGGAGTCATTGCGCCACTTGCCGGTGCGGGTGCGCACCATGCCCGGCATGTCGGACCTCGCCGCCGGCCGCGTGAGCCTGAACGATGTGCGCGAGCTGGAAATTGAAGATCTGCTCGGCCGCGAGCCGGTGACGCCCGACGCACTGCTGCTGCAGCGCCTGGTGCACGACAAGGTGGTGCTCATCACCGGTGCCGGCGGCAGCATCGGCAGCGAACTCTGCCGCCAGATCGCTGCCTGCCGGCCGCGCACGCTGCTGCTGGTGGAGAACTCCGAGTTCGCGCTCTACCAGATCCACCACGAACTCACCGCGCTGGTGGGCAGCCAGACCGATCCGCTGGATGGGGAAGGTGCTGATGACGTGCCCATGGCCGTCACGCTGGTGCCGCTGCTCGCCTCGGTGCAGGACGAAGAGCGCATGACCCAGATCATGCAGACCTGGCGACCGAACGCGGTGTACCACGCCGCGGCCTACAAACACGTGCCGCTGGTGGAACACAACCCGGCTCAAGGGCTGCGCAACAACGTGTGGGGCACGCTGGTCTGTGCGCGCAGTGCACAAGCCGCTGGCGTGGGCCACTTCGTGCTGATCAGCACCGACAAGGCCGTGCGCCCCACCAACATCATGGGCGCCAGCAAACGCATGGCCGAGCTGGTGCTGCAGGCTCTCGCGGCCGATCCAGGTCCCACGACGTTCTCGATGGTCCGCTTTGGCAATGTGCTGGGCTCCAGCGGCTCGGTGGTGCCGCTGTTCCGCCAGCAAATCAAGGACGGCGGGCCCATCACGCTCACCCACCCGGACATCACCCGCTATTTCATGACCATCCCCGAAGCGGCCCAGCTCGTGATCCAGGCCGGTGCGATGGCGCAGGGCGGCGACGTGTTCGTGCTCGACATGGGCCAGCCGGTGCGCATCATGGATCTGGCGCAGCGCATGGTGGAGCTCTCGGGCCTGCAGGTGAAGACCGCCCTCAACCCCACGGGCGACATCGAGATCCAGACCACGGGTTTGCGCCCGGGCGAGAAGCTGTACGAGGAACTGTTGATTGGCGACGATCCGCAGCCCACGCAGCACCCGCGCATCCTGCGCGCACGTGAAGAATTTCAACCCTGGAGCGCGTTTCAGCACACCCTGGAAGCGCTGAGCGCGGCGCTCACCGCCCAGGACATTCCCGCGGCGCGGGTCTTGTTGCAGCGCAGCGTGCAAGGCTACCAACCCACGGGGGAGGTGGTGGACTGGGTACACGTGGCGGAGAGTGGCGTGACCGGGCCCGCCGGATCGCATCCTTCGCGTTGAACAAAAAAAAGCCACCTTGCGGTGGCTTTTGAAAGTCCTTGAAGGGACGTCGTTGGGAGACCGGTTTCAAACGCGCTGAGCGACGTGTGGAGTTTGCCGAGCCTGTTCTTCTGGGCTTGTTGTGACAGCAACAGAAGTGATTGTGCTGTGCCGTGGACGGTTCCACCATCCCCAACCTGGGGGATTTGCCCGGTTTTTGAGAACCAAAGAAGCACTGCCGTTAGGTAATTTTCACCAACTTCGATCACGACCCCGTTGAAAGAGCCACAAGACACGCTCAGAGCGGCAAACGCACGACAAAGCGGGCACCGCCACCGGGTCGGTCTTCGCAGTGCACCCGACCCCCATGGCGTTCCACGATGGTTTTGACCAGCGACAGCCCCAGGCCCACGCCGCCCTCGCGCTCGCTGGCGCCCGGCAGGCGGTAAAAGGCTTCGAAGATGCGCTCCCGCTGGTCCGCCGGCACGCCCGGGCCCCGGTCTTCCACCCACAGCACGGCGGCGCGCGCCTGGGCCGTGTGTTCGATCGACACATTCAGGCGCACGTCGGGCTCTGCGCCTTCCAGCGCCGGCGATGCGGGGGTGTGGCTTGCCGTGTGCCCGTAGCGCCGCGCGTTTTCCAGCAGATTGCGCAGCACACGCCGCAGCAGTTTGGCGTGACCTTGCACCAGCGCGGGTGAGGCGCCGGGCGCGATGTCCAGATCGGCGCCGGTGCGCGCGCACTCTTCGGCGGCCAACCCCACCAGATCCACCTCTTCGGTGGGGCCGAGTGCCGACACGTCGCTGGCGTCGCGCAGGTCGAGCCGGCTGGCCAGCAGGATCTCGTCGATCAATTGGTCCAGCTCGTCGATGTTGCGCGCCATCTCGCTGCGCTGTTGGGCGCTCACACTGTCGCGCTCCAACAATTCCAGTCCCATGCGGATGCGCGCCAGCGGGGAACGCAGTTCGTGCGAGGCATTGGCCAGCAACGACTTGTGCGACTTCACCAGCGTCTGCACGCGTTCGGCCGCGGCGTTGAAACGCTCGGCGAGAAAGGCCACCTCGTCCTGGCCTTGCACGGGCAGGCGCGTGGACAGGTCGCCATCACCCCAACGTTCCACGCCCTTTTGCAGCCCCTCCAGCCGCTTGGTGAGCACACGCACGATCGGGTAGGCACCCAGCGCGACAGCGAGCGCCACAAAACCCAGCAGCCACGCAAAACCGGTGGGTGTCTGCAGCCATTCAGGTGCCCGGCGACCGGGGTTGTTCACACCTTCTGGCCGGTTCGGACGCGGCAGCAGCACAAACAGCTTCTGCCCGTCTTTCATGTTCACTTCAAATTCCCACCCCCCGCCGGGGATGCGCACGGCGCGCGCAGGCGCCTCGCCAATCACCTCGCGGCCGGCATCGCGAACCACGATCGTGCGCGTGACGCGCGCATCGCGCTCGGCCCGGTCGTTGTCCAGCGCTTGCTGCCACAACCAGCCCGCAGCGAGCGTGAGCACCGTCACCACCGCCACCACCGCGAGCCAGATGCGCAGGTAGAGCTTGGAGCCGAAGAAGGCTTTCATGGCACTGCGGCGGAACGTTGGGTCAAGGACGGGTCAGCCGCCGGGCCGCTCCCAACCCCTCGGGGGGCAGCGACCCGCGCAGCGGCGGAGCGTGGGGGCATCGTGCTCAATCTTGTTGCTTCGCGAAAACGTAGCCCACGCCGCGCACGGTGAGGATGCGCTTGGGGTCTTTGCTGTCGGCTTCAATCGCATTGCGGATGCGGCCGATGTGCACATCGATCGAACGGTCGAAGGCTTCGAGTTCGCGCCCGCGCACCGCCTCCATGATCTGGTCGCGCGTGAGCACGCGGCCCGCGCGTTCTGCCATGGCCACCAGCAAATCGAACTGGTAGGAGGTGAGTTCACACGCCTGACCCGCCACCAGCACCGTGCGTGCGTCGCGGTCGATGTCCAGCGAGCCGAAACGCATCACGGGGGTGCTGCGCGACACGCTGGCGCTGCCGGTTTCGCCACGGCGACGCAGCACGGCGCGCACGCGGGCCAGCAATTCGCGCGGCTCGAACGGTTTGGGCAAGTAGTCGTCGGCGCCGAGCTCCAGGCCGATGATGCGGTCCATGGGGTCGCCCTTGGCGGTGAGCATGAGCACGGGCACACGCGCCACGTCACCCTGCAACGCGCGGATGCGGCGGCACACTTCCAGGCCGTCGATGCCTGGCATCATGAGGTCGAGGATCACCAGCTCCGGCTGGATGAGTTGCAGCTGCTCCAGGCCTGCTTCGCCATCGGCGGCGTGCGTCACCTCGAAGCCCGATTGGCCGAGGTACTCGACAACCATCTTGGCCAGACGGGCGTCGTCTTCAATCATCAGCAGCTGGGATGTCATGGGTGTGTTGTGGCGTCGGGTGACAAGAACAGGTGAGGGTGCGGGCCGGGTGTGAACATGGGTTGTGGTGGGCGTAAAGAAACGTGAACGCTGAGCCCGTTCACGTGCGATGGCCCACCGGCGCCACACGCGAGGCGAGCCAGACCAGCAGCAACACCGGCACGCCCAGGCACGCGGTGGCGGTGAAGAAGGTGGGGTAGTCGTAGGTGTCGACGAACGCGCCCGAGTAACCCGCGAGCCACTTGGGCGCCAGCAGCATCATCGAGCTGAACAGCGCGTACTGCGTGGCCGAGTAACTCACGTTGGTCAGGCCGGAAAGGTAGGCGATGAAGGCGGCCGATGCCACGCCCGAGCTCAGGTTGTCGGCCGAGATGACCAGCACCAGCGCGGTCACGTCGTGGCCATGCCCGGCCAGCCAGGCAAACAGCAGGTTGCTCGCGGCCGACAGCACAGCGCCGAGCATCAGCACACGCATCACACCGAGCTTGAGCGAAAGCGCGCCGCCAATGAACGCTCCCACCAAGGTCATGATCACGCCGAACACCTTGGTGACCGCGGCCACCTCGTCCTTGGTGTAGCCCATGTCCACATAAAACGGGTTGGCCATGATGCCCATCACCACATCGCTGATGCGGTACACCCCGATGAGCGCGAGGATCAGCACAGCCTGCTTGCCGTAGCGCTTGAGGAAGTCGGCGAAAGGCTCCACCAGCGCGCTGCGCAGCCACTCAGCTGCGTTCTTCGACGGTGGCAGCACCACATGCGCCGGCTCGCGCGAGAACAGCACGGTGCACACGCCCACCAGCATGCTGGCCGCCATCACGAGGTAGGCCGTGGTCCATGCGGCCTGTTGATACAGCACACCCGGCGCTGCACCGGCCACAGCGGCCACGGGCGCCACTTCGGCGCGCGCTGCGATCCACAACACGCCGGCACCGGCCCAGATCATGGCCAGGCGGTAGCCGGTCTGGTAGGTCGCGGCCAGGGCGCCCTGGTGGCGCGCATCGGCCGACTCGATGCGGAACGCATCCAGTGCGATGTCCTGCGTCGCCGACGCAAACGCCACGGCGAGTGCGCACCACACGACCATGGTCAAACCGGTGCGGGGGTCGGACAACGCCATGCCGACCAACGAAGCCATGATGAGGAACTGCGACAGCAGCAGCCAGCTGCGCCGCCGCCCGAGCCACCGCGTGAGAAACGGCAGCGGCAGGCGGTCCACCAGCGGCGCCCAGCACCACTTGAAGGCGTACGCCAAACCCACCCAGCTCAGGTAGCCGATGGTCGTGCGGTCCAGCCCGGCTTCGCGCAAGCGGAAACTCAAGGTGCCCAGCACCAGCAACAGGGGCAGCCCGGCCGAGAAGCCGAGGGCGAACATGCGCAGGCTCGCAGGTTCGAGGTAAACACGCAGGGTCTCACCCCAGGTCGGGCTGGGCTGTGGTGTCGGCTCGGCGGCCGACGGGCTTGTCACGGAGGTGGGTGGGGACATCGGCGCGCCGTTGAGAGGGTAGGGTTCGGTGGGGTGGGCACTCCCCCGTGGCTTTGACTATTATTCACGCATGTGTTTCATCTGCGATCTCAAATCCCCCCCATCCTCCGCATCGCGGCCCGATCACGTCTGGTCGGCCCGCCGCGGCTTTCTGTTGGCGGGCACTGCAGCGGCAGCGGGCAGCGTGCTGCCGGCCGCCGCACAGGTGGATGTGGGCCAGGCCTCGGCTTTGCGCAATCTGATTCCCGCGGAAGAGCTGGAAGGGGCGGCCAACCAGCAATACGCGCAGATGATGGGCGAAGCCAACGCCAAGAAATTGTTGCTGCCAGCAGGTCACCCCCAGGTGCAACGGCTGCGCAACATTGCGCGCAAGATCATTCCCCACTCGTCCCAATGGAACCAGCGGGCGACCGAATGGAAATGGGAAGTCAACCTGATCCGCAGCGACCAGGTCAATGCCTTCTGCATGCCGGGCGGCAAGATCGCTTTCTACACCGGCATTCTGGAAAAACTGCAGCTCACCGACGACGAGACCGCCATGATCATGGGCCACGAAATGGCCCATGCCCTTCGAGAACATGCGCGCGCTCGCGTGGCCAAGAGCAGTGCCACCAGCATCGGTTTGTCGATTGCGGCCCAGTTGTTCGGGCTGGGTCAGCTGGGGGATGTGGCGGCCAACCTGGGCACGCAGTTGCTCACGCTCAAGTTCAGCCGCGAAGATGAAACCGAAGCCGATCTGGTGGGGCTTGAACTGGCCGCCCGCTCGGCCTACCGGCCGCAGGCCAGCGTGAGCCTGTGGGAAAAAATGACGTCAAACGGCGGCGGTGCGGGCCCCGGTTTTCTGTCGACCCA
Source organism: Hydrogenophaga sp. (assembly GCF_030158645.1). Classification (GTDB taxonomy): domain Bacteria; phylum Pseudomonadota; class Gammaproteobacteria; order Burkholderiales; family Burkholderiaceae_C; genus Hydrogenophaga. The sequence goes on from NZ_JAOASO010000083.1 coordinate 8,280, forward strand.
CCCAAGCGGCCCCAACCGCATCCGCGAACTCGAGGCCAACGTGCCCCGGGTGCAAGGCCTGTACGAGCAAGCCCGCAAAGGCTGAGGCGACTCAGTTCAAAAGGCGCTCGGGATTGGCGTCGAGCTTGGTGAGGGCGTCGCGGGTGGCCCGCACGGTCAGCGCTTCTTCTTCGCTCGGCACCAGCAGGCCGGCCTGCAGATAGGAAGCCACGCGGGTCGACTGGATCAGGAAGCAACGACCGCCGTTGGTGACGAACAGGTAGAGCTGCCCGCGCTGACTGCGCCACGCCAGCTGCACGCTGTTGAGCTTGCCGTTGTGGTCCAGACCAAACCACGAGCCGATCTGCAACTCCACAGCCCACGAGCGCATCGCCTCGTTGGGCTGGCTGCCTCCTTGGTTGATCACCTCGATGTTGCTGGCGTCCACGCCCGTGATCATCTCGATGCTCTCGTTGTTCAGGTCGAGGTCGCCCAGGCCGTCGGCGGGCAGGTAGTCTTCCAGGTTGGCCAGCCGGTCGGAGAGGTTGTCCAGCTGCTCCTGCGATATAGCCTCGGTGCGGGACATGAAGGCATCGGCCAACGTGTCACTCACGGTCTTGATGTGCTGGTCCTGCATGCCCGTGGTGAAGCCCAGCAACCCCATACCCTGGCGCAGGCGCTGCAGCAAGGCGGGCAGTTGCTGGATCACGCGGGCACGGTCGTCGCGGTTGGGCTTGGCGCTGGCGGCCCACAACAAGTCGGACGCCACCTGCTTGAGTGCGCTGGTCTCCTCATGCCGCAGGCCGTACTTGACGCTGGACACGGCGAGCACATCGACCCACACCTTGAACAGGAAATCGCGGACCTCGTCGCGCACCGGCACGTCGTCCAGCAGCTTGCGCAGCTCGATCGTGTACTGCACCGACAGCGTTTCTTTCTGCTCGACCTGCTGTGCCACGCTCACAAAACGGCTGGCACTGCCTTGCTCGCTCAGGTAGGTGGAGAGGAATTTCTGAAACTCGTCGAACACGAGCTGGAAGACGCGGCGGCCGGTTTCCGGGTACTGCTCGATCACCTGGACCACGCGCTTGATCTCGGCTTCCAGCGCGGCCGAGCTGACGTTGGACTCAAACCCCATCACACACGAGCCCATGCGGTCGATCAGTCGGCGGGCGGGGTGCTGCAAGGCGCTGAAAAATTCGGGTTCGGCCAGGGCGACCCGCAACACCGGAATCTGCAGGCGCGCGAACCACACCCGCACGCTCGGCGGAATGCGCTCCTCGGCCAGGATGCTCTGGAACATGAGGGCCACCACCTCGATGGTGGCTTTCTCCGTGGGCGTGCTGGCGGCCTGCTTGAGCTCGGCAGTGCGCTGGCGCAGCACCACGGCGGCCTTCTCGACATGGGAAGCGTCCATGTACACGCCGCCCGGGCGGCTGTTGCCCGAGACGTAAAAGCCGGCACCGGCGCTGTCACCCGGCACCGCGCGTTGCATGGCCTGCGCCAGGCCGGGCGACGGCGGCAAGATCTGTGTGGCTTCGAAATCGCCGCCGACCTTCTCGATCAGCATGCGCCGCAACCGACCCACCACGCCCTGCGCGCGCATGCGCGCACGGGCCAAGGGCGAAGCACCGGTCATCATGCGGGTTTCGTCCTGCACACCCGCGCCCGAGAGGCCGGTGGCACTGGAGCGACCCGACGGGTTGGCGCCGCCGAGGCCGCTCGGGCCGTCGTTGTGAGGAGCCCCCGGCTCCGCACCCGGGCCAGCCGCTTGCCGGAACCCCGCAGACGCCCCGACCGGATGTGCAGCGCCACTGGGTGGAACCCGTGCGCCCACCGGACGGGACTGTGGTGGCGCGCCGGGCGGGCCTTCAGAGCGCGCTCCGGGAGCGCGCCTGACCAGGGCCTGCAGGTCGATTTCCTTCATCACGCCGCTGGCCACCAGAAATTCGTTGGCGGCCTTGTAAGCGTCGTGCAACTTGGCTGTCATGACCGGCGCCAGTGCATCCTGCACCAGCGCCCAGGCTTCGCGCGTCATGCCGGCGTCCAGCCATTGGTCCACGAGAATGCGGGCGGTCACGTCGGGCAACAGCACATCACCGCGCGACAACTCCTGGCGTTTCTCCAGGTGCTGCACCCGCAGGCGCAATTCGTTGAGCTCGGTGGACGCTTTTTCCAGCACCCGCATGGCCAGACGCGAAGCCATGATCTGGTCGTCGATGGCGCCTTCAGCCACCAGCTCAAGCGCGCCCGACAGGCTGATGGGCTGACCCGAGCTGGATGTGCGCGGCAGCAGTGTGCGCTGCAGCGCCTTGCGGCTCTGGTTGAGCCAGGTGGTCTGGTTTTTCTGGAAGGCGGTCCAGGCGTCTCGCCGGACCTGCATGTCGCGGGCTGAGCCGACCTGATCGAGGACGGTGGTCAGCCGGGTGTCGCAGGCCTTGACCATTTCGGGAAGGGCGCGTCCCACGTGAACCACGAAAAGTTCACGTGCCTGTTTGGCCAGGGAGGAGACGTGCTGATCGGGGGGCGCCACAATATTTTCAGTATGACACGAAAGATTTCAGCGCCTCGCGCTGAAGGTGCTCACAAAGGGTAAGCCCGGCAGGGTGTTCGCGCTTAAACCACAGCGCCTGCGTTCGGATCGTCCGGATCGCCTTCGTTCTTGCTGCTGGACTTGATCAGGTCCTCGCGCTTGATGCCCAGCCACATGGCCATGGCCGCGCCGACAAACACCGAGGAATAAATGCCGAAGCAGATGCCGATGGTCAGCGCGAGCGCGAAGTAAAACAGCGTCGGGCCGCCGAACAGCAACATGGACAGCACCATGATCTGGGTCGAGCCGTGGGTGATGATGGTGCGGCTGATCGTGGAGGTGATCGCATGGTCGATCACCTGCTGGGGCGCCATCTTGCGCTGCTTGCGGAAGGTCTCGCGGATGCGGTCGAAAATCACCACCGACTCGTTGACCGAGTAACCCAGCACGGCGAGCACCGCGGCCAGCACCGCGAGCGAGAACTCCCACTGGAAAAATGCGAAGAAGCCCAGGATGATGATCACGTCGTGCAGGTTGGCCACGATGGCCGAGACGGCGTACTTCCATTCAAACCGGAAGGCCAGATAAATCATGATGCCCGCGATCACCAGCCCCAGGGCCATGAGGCCGCTGGACACCAACTCCTGACCCACCTGCGGTCCCACGAACTCGGTCCGGCGCAGCTCCACCGCCGGGTTCTGTGCCTTCAACGCCGCCAACACGGTTTCGCTCTGTTGCCCGGACGACTGGCCGGCCTGCACCGGCAAACGCAGCAACACGTCGCGCGAGGTGCCGAAGTTCTGCACCGGCACGTCGGCGTAACCCAGGTTCTCGATCACCTTGCGCACCGACTCCAGGTCGGCGGGTTGCTCATAGGCGACTTCCATCACGGTGCCGCCGGTGAACTCCACCGACAGGTGCAGGCCGCGTGTGGTCAGGAAAAAGACGGCGAGCACAAACGTGATGAACGAGATCGCGTTCAGCACGATCGCGTGCTTCATGAACGGGATGTCCTTGCGGATGCGGAAGAGTTCCATGGTGCGGTGCCTCGTTCAGTCGGCCTTGACGGCGGGGGTCTGGTCATCGGGGCGCCAGACGGTGCCGATGGACACGGTCTTGAGTTTCTTCTGCCGGCCGTACCAGAGGTTGACCAGGCCGCGCGAGAAAAACACCGAAGAGAACATGCTGGTGACGATGCCCAGGCAGTGCACCACCGCGAAGCCGCGCACCGGTCCCGAGCCGAAGATCAGCAGCGCCAGACCGGCGATCAGCGAGGTGATGTTGGAGTCCAGGATGGTGCCCCACGCCTGGTCGTAGCCGGTGTTGATGGCCACTTGCGGTGATGCACCCCGCCGCAGCTCCTCGCGCACGCGCTCGTTGATCAGCACGTTGGAGTCGATGGCCATGCCCAGTGCCAGCGCCATGGCGGCAATGCCGGGCAGGGTCAGCGTGGCCTGCAGCATGGACAGCAGCGACACCAGCAGGAGCAGGTTGAAGCCCAGTGCGATGCTGGAGAACATGCCGAAAAGCATGTAATAGGCGCACATGAACAGGACGATGACCGCAAAGCCCCAGATCACGCTGTTGAAACCCTTGGCGATGTTCTCCGCACCCAGGCTCGGGCCGATGGTGCGCTCTTCGACGATTTCCATGGGCGCTGCCAGCGAACCGGCGCGCAGCAGCAGGGCCGTGTCGCTCGCTTCGACGCTGGTCATGGCGCCGGAGATCTGCACCCGGCCGCCGCTGATTTCGCCGCGGATCACCGGCGCGGTGACCACTTCGCCACGTCCTTTTTCGAACAGGATGATGGCCATGCGCTTGCCCACGTTGTCACGCGTGACGTCGCGGAAAATGCGCGCGCCCTTGGCGTCCAGCGTGAGGTGCACGGCGGCTTCCTGGGTCTGGCTGTCGAAGCCGGCCTGGGCATCGGTCAGGTTTTCGCCGGTCAGCAGCACATCGCGCTTGACCACGACCGAGCGGCCACCACGCTCGGGGTAACGCTCGGAGCCGAACGGCACCGCGCCGGTGCCGCGCTCGGCGGCCAGCCCGTCGGTGGACTCGTCCACCATGCGCACTTCCAGCGTGGCGGTGCGGCCCAGGATGTCCTTGGCCTTGGCGGTGTCCTGCACGCCGGGCAGCTGCACCACGATGCGGTCCGCACCTTGTTGCTGAATCACCGGCTCGGCCACGCCGAGTTCGTTGATGCGGTTGTGCAGGGTGGTGATGTTCTGTTTCAGGGCCTGGTCCTGCACCAGCCGGGCGGCTTCGGGGCGCAGGGTCGCGATCAGGCGAAAGTCCGGCGTGTCGGTGAGCACGAGGTCGGGGAACTGGGCACGGATCAGGTCGGTCGCGGCGCCCAGGGTCTGGGCATCGCCGGCGCGCAGTTCCAGCGTCTGGCCGTTGCGGCTGATGCCGCCGTGGCGCACGCCTTTTTCGCGCAACAGGGTGCGCAGGTCGGCCACGAGCACGTCCGCACGGCGCTGCAGCGCGGCGGCCATGTCGACCTGCAGCATGAAGTGCACCCCACCGCGCAGGTCCAGGCCGAGGTACATGGGCGAGGCACCCAGGGACGCGAGCCAGCTGGGCGTGCGCGGCAGCAGGTTGAGCGCCACCACGTGGCTGACGTCGGCGGGATCGGGGTTGAACGCCTTCTCCAGCGCATCGCGCGCCTTGAGCTGGTCGTCGGTGGTCTCGAAGCGGGCCTTCACCGAATTGGCGTCCTGCTGGATCAGCGCCGCTTGAACGCCCTGCGCTGCGAGTGCCTGCTCGACCCGGGTGACCGTGCCACTGTCGATGCGCACCGTGGACCGTGCCGCTGAGACCTGCACGGCGGGCGACTCACCAAACAGGTTGGGCAGCGCGTAGATCGCACTGATCAGCAGGACGATCAGGAGGATCGCGTACTTCCACAGCGGGTAACGGTTCATGGTGTTGCCGGCCCTGGAGGCCGCAGGTGTGTCAGCGTGGTCGGACGGGGGTCTGGGCAGACAGGCAGAGGGCGGTCAAACCGCCCCCACTGCACACATTCAGACGTTTTTCAGCGTGCCCTTGGGCAGAACTTGAACCACGGCGGTGCGCTGCATCTGGACTTCCATGCCGTCGGCAAGTTCCACACCGACGTAGATTTCGCCGATCTTGGACACCTTGCCGAGAAAGCCACCGGCGGTCACGACTTCGTCGCCTTTGGCGAGCGCCTCGACCATGGCCTTGTGCTCTTTCTGACGCTTCATCTGCGGACGGATCATCACGAAATACAGCACCACGAACATCAGCACCAGGGGCAGCATGCCGAGGATGGTGGATTGGGTGTCGCCACCAGCGGCGGCTTGGGCATAAGCGGAGGAAATGAACACGGGCGGTCTCCAACAGGTTCGAGATCAAGAAAAGGCCGAGCGCCCGGGCGCCGCCACAAGCGGCGCCCGGGCGCTGGAACACAACCCGCGATTGTATGCCGGGGGGTGCTGAAGAGCGCCGCGCAGGGTGGCCGGGACTCAGGCCGCCCGGGGAAGGCTGGCCGCACCGGCGGGCAGACGCCATTGGGACAGCAGCGCGTCGCGACGCGAGCGCGCGGCGGCCAGGTTGCGCTCTTTCACATGGCCGAAGCCCTTGATGTGCTCGGGAACGCGGGCGATCTCGGCGGCCAGCTCCAGGTTGGTGGCGTTGAGCGCCGGCAAGAGCGCCTCGATGTCGGCGCGGTACTCGCCGATCAGCGCCCGCTCGGTGCGTCGCTCCTCGGTGCGGCCGAACAGGTCCAGCGCGGTGCCGCGCAGGCCCTTGAAGCGCGCCAACCAACGGAAGGCGGTGAACATGAAAGGGCCGAACGGCTGCTTGACCAGCTCGCCCCGCTCGTTCTTCTTGGCAATGAGCGGGGGTGCCAGGTGCACCTTGAGCTTGAAGTCGCCTTCAAACTGGCTCGCCAGGCGGGCGTGGAAGGCCGGATCGCTGTGCAGGCGGGCCACCTCGTACTCATCCTTGTAAGCCATGAGCTTGAACAGATTGCGCACCACGGCCTCGCTGAGTGTGGTCTTGCCCAGTGGCGCCTCGGCGGCGCGCACACGGGCCACAAACTGCTGGTAGTCGGCGGCGTAGGCGGCGTTCTGGTAGCCGGTGAGGAACTCCACCCGGCGCGCCATCAGCTCGTCGAGCGAGTCGCGTTTCTTGAACTGGATCACCTGCTCGCCGGCGCCGGCCTTCTGCCAGAGTGCGGCCACGGCTGACGCGTTGTGCGCGGCGCGGCGGCCCCACTCAAAGGCCGCCTTGTTCTTGTCCACCTGCACCGCGTTGAGCTCGATCGCGCGCATCAGCGATGCCAGCTCCAGCGGCAGCCAGCCCTTTTGCCAGGCGTAGCCCAGCATCATCGGGTTGGTGTACAGGCTGTCGCCCATCAGGCGGGTGGCGGCGGTTTCCGCGTCGAACGCGCCCACGGATTCCGCGCCCAGGCTGTGCACCAGCGCGTCCACACAGGCCTGCGCCGGGTTCTGCCAGTCGGGGTTCTTCACGAAAGCCGCGGTGGGCGTGGCGCTCACGTTCAGGGCGACGTGGGTGCGGCCGGCGCGCAGGCGCTGCCAGGTTTCCTTGTTGGCGCTCACGATCGGGTCGCACCCAATGATGAGGTCGGCCGATGCGGCAGAGACGCGCGTGGTGCGGATGTCGTCCTGCTGCGCGCCGATCAGCACGTGGCTCCAGGTCGCGCCGCCCTTTTGCGCCAGGCCCGCCGCGTCCTGCGTGACGATGCCCTTGCCTTCCAGGTGCGCGGCCACGCCGAGCAACTGGCCGATGGTGATGACGCCCGTGCCACCGACACCGGCCACGATCACGCCCCAGGCTTCCGCGCCCAGCATCGGCAATGCCGGCTCGGGCAAGGCACCACCGGTCCACTCGGCCCCGGCTCCCTTTTTGTCCTTCTTGCGCAGCTGGCCGCCCTCAACCGTGATGAAGCTCGGGCAAAAGCCCTTGGTGCACGAGTAGTCCTTGTTGCAAGTGCTCTGGTTGATGGTGCGCTTGCGGCCGAACTCGGTGTCCAGCGGCTCCACCGACAGGCAGTTGGACTGCACGCCGCAGTCGCCACAGCCTTCGCACACCAGCTCGTTGATGACCACGCGCTTGGCCGGGTCCACCAGCGTGCCGCGCTTGCGGCGGCGGCGTTTTTCGGTGGCACAGGTCTGGTCGTAAATGATGACGGTGGTGCCTCGGATCTCGCGGAACTCGCGCTGCACCGCATCGAGCAGGTCGCGGTGCTGGATGGCGATGCCCTCGGGCAGGCCCTTCACACCGTCGTATTTTTCGGGTTCGTCGGTGACGATGGTGATCTTGACCGCGCCCTCGGCGCGCATGCTCTGCGCGATCTGCACCACGCTGTGGCCCTCGGGGCGCTCGCCCACCTGCTGGCCGCCGGTCATGGCCACCGCGTCGTTGTAGAGGATCTTGTAGGTGATGTTCACCCCGGCCGCGATGCTCTGGCGCACCGCCAGCAGGCCGCTGTGGAAGTAGGTGCCGTCGCCCAGGTTGGCGAACATGTGCTCGTCATGGCTGAAGGGCTGCTGGCCCACCCACGGCACGCCCTCGCCCCCCATCTGCGTGAAACCCACGGTGGCGCGGTCCATCCAGATCGTCATGAAATGGCAGCCAATGCCAGCCATGGCACGCGAACCCTCAGGCACCTTGGTGCTGGTGTTGTGCGGGCAGCCCGAGCAGAACCAGGGCTGGCGCTCGGCACCGGCCACGCCCTGCGTGAGCAGGGTCTGCATCGACTGTTCCTGCGCGGTCAGGATGGCCAGCTGCGCGTCGATGCGCGCCATCACGTCTTCGGGCACCTGGCCCATCTTCTTCAGGCGCTTGGCAATGGCGCGCGCGATGATCGCGGGCGACAGGTCGGCGTTGGCGCGCAGCAGGGTGCGCTCGCTCGGGTTGGGCATGCACCACTCGCCGCCGCTGAAATCGCCTTCGGCTTCCTCAAACTTGCCCAGCACGTTCGGGCGCACGTCGGGGCGCCAGTTGTAGAGCTCTTCCTTGAGCTGGTACTCGATGACCTGGCGCTTCTCTTCCACCACCAGGATCTCGCGCAGGCCGGTGGCGAACTCGCGGGTGGTCTGCGCCTCCAGCGGCCACACCACCGCCACCTTGTGCAGGCGCAGGCCGATGCGCCGGCAGGTGTCGTCGTCCAGCCCCAGGTCCAGCAGGGCCTGGCGCGTGTCGTTGTAGGCCTTGCCGCTGGCGATCAGGCCGAAGCGGTCGTTCGGGCCGGCGATCACGTTGTGGTTGAGCTTGTTGGCGCGGATGTAGGCGAGTGCGGCATACCACTTGTAGTCGAACAAGCGGGCTTCCTGGTCCAGCGCGTGGTCGGGCCAGCGGATGTGCACGCCGCCGGGCGGCATGACGAACTCGGGCACCACGATGTTCACGCGGTCCGGGTCGATGATGGCGGTGGCGCTGGACTCCACGATCTCCTGGATCGTCTTCATGCCGGCCCACACGCCGCTGAAACGGCTCATGGCGATGGCGTGCAGGCCCAGGTCCAGGATGTCCTGCACCGAAGTCGGAAAGAACACCGGCAGGCCGCAGGCCTTGAAGATGTGGTCGCTCTGGTGCGCGGCGGTTGAACTCTTGGCCACGTGGTCGTCACCCGCCACGGCGATCACGCCGCCCCAGGGCGTGGTGCCGGCCATGTTGGCGTGCTTGAAGACGTCGGAGCAGCGGTCCACGCCCGGGCCCTTGCCGTACCAGATGCCGAACACGCCGTCGAACTTGTTGGTGCCGGGCGGCGCAAAGCCCAGCTGCTGCGTGCCCCACAGCGCGGTGGCGGCCAGCTCCTCGTTCACGCCCGGCTGGAACACGATGTTCTGCGCCTTGAGGTGGGGTGCTGCCTTCTGCAAGGCCTGGTCGTAGCCGCCCAGTGGCGAACCGCGGTACCCGCTGATGAAACCTGCGGTGTTCTTGCCCACCAGGGCGTCGCGCTGGCGCTGCAGCATGGGCAGCTTGACCAGCGCCTGCACGCCACTCATGAACGCACGACCCTGATCGAGCGCGTATTTGTCGTCCAGCGTCACGGTTTCCAGCGCGCGGCGGATGTGGTCGGGCAGGGGGGCGTTCATCGTTGTTGTCTCCGTGATGGGCAGGGTCGCGTCGTGGGCGTCTCAAAGACCGAAGCCGCTCGCCTCGTGGGCACACGACTCCAGTGTGGCGCACAGTGTATGCCCCGCTGCGCGACAGGTGTTTGCGTTTCATGCCCGTTTTATCGATGATCGAGCAACATTCTTTCCAGAGGGAGACCCTCATGGAAACACTCGATAAGTTCGACATCACCATCCTGCAAGAACTGCAAAGCGACGGCCGCCTCACCAACGCCGAGCTGGCCCAGCGCGTGGGCCTGTCGGCTGCACCTTGCTGGCGACGTGTGCGCGCGCTTGAAGAAGCCGGCTTCATCCGCGGCTACCGCGCCGAGATCGACCGCGAAAAGATCGGCCTGGGCGTGCTGGCCTTCGTGCGGCTGGACGCCGACCGCAACAGCGGCGACGTGACGCGCAAGCTGGAAAACGCGATCCGCGAGATTCCGGAGGTCGTCTCGTGCCACTACATCAGCGGCTCCGGTACGTTTGAACTGCAGGTGGTGAGCCGCGACCTCAACCACTTCAGCCAGTTCGCCCGCGAGGTCCTGCTCAACCTGCCCAACGTGAAAGACCTGCACACGAGTTTTTCGCTCGGCGAAGTGAAGTCGGGGAGTGCACTTCCGTTGTCGCACCTGTTGGCTAAAAGTACGAGCACGGCAAACCATCCGAAAACTTGAGGACATTTGGAACCATTCGTCTCAGCTTTTAGACCGCTGGGTAACAAAGTCGCCGTAAGTCTTTGAGATATGTGCATTTTTTCCGTTTCTTTTCTTGCCTTCACACGTGTCGTTTCGTAACATCGCCCCATCGAATCCCGTGGAGCAGGTACCTGAAAGTCCTCAGCCCACGCCCCATCACCTCCACCAGAAGGAAACGTCGTGAACAAATCCCTGCTCCTGAAAACCACCCTGGCCGTGGCCATGGCCACCCCGCTGCTGGCGTCGGCCGAGTCGCAGCTGATCACAGCACCCACCGGCAGCGCGGTCGCGCGCCTGGACTTCCGCGTCATCGTTCCCCGCGTGCTGTTCCTCGGCGTGGGTACCGGTGCTGGCGGCGTCGTCAACAACACCACCGTTGACACGGTGACCTTCGACTACACCACCAATGCGGCCGCTGTTGGCACGGGCGCAGCAGCCGCCGTGATTTCGGGCGCCGTGGTGCCGGTGCGAGTGATCGGCAACAACGGTCAGATCACCCTCACGGCAACCACCACCGGCGCGCTGACCAACGGCACCTCAGACACCATCCAGTGGTCGGAGATCTCCGCAGTTTCCAGCCTGCCCCTCACGCTGCCCAGCCCCATCATCCCGAACTCGGGTGTGGGTACCTCCAGCAACGTGACCCTTTCCTCCGGCACCAAGATCACCGACCGCTCGGCCAACTGGACCTTCAGCTACGCCAACACGGCCGTGGTGGCTCCTGGCACTTACGGCACGACCAACGGCCGCGTGACCTATACCGCGGCCATGCCCTGAGTCTGTCGGTCGTTCTGAAGCAGCGGCAAGCCCGTTGCTACCGACTTCACGGAGGGCTTGCACAGCGCAGCCCTCCGTCGTCATTTCAGGTCCTTGCACTTCCATTCCATCCAGTGCGCCTCGGGAGATCCCTTGCACAGCCCCCGTCACAATGACCCCATGAAGTGCAACCTTCGCCGCATCACGGCCCGCCAAGCAGCAAGCGTCTGCCTGGTTGTGCTGGTCTGTGCGGACATCGTTGCGGCACATGCCTGGTCCTTGGGTGTCACATCGGGTGACCGCCGTCTGTTCCTGCACGTGGGCAACGGCGCGTTGAGCGGATCCAGCGGAACGCTCAACGGCACCGCCGGCACCAGCGGCATCGTCAACACCGTGCAAGTCACTGTGCCGGTGGCCCAACTGGGCAATGGCACCGCCTTGGGAATGACCAGCGACAGCACCCAAAGTGTCAGTCGGTATGGTGACGGCAACAACACATGCCCGACACCCAGCAGCCAGGTGATGGTCGGTGCCGGATTCCGCCGCAATGGCGGCTCAAACAGCGCCACGCTGACGGTGGCATCACCCGCCTCACTGGTCAACGCCAGTGGAGACACCATACCGTTCACCCAAATCAGCTGGACCGTCTCCGCCCCTGGCAGTGGCGTGCCCAATGTGATCCCGGCGGGCACTTTCAACGGCGGCACCCAGACACTGGCGACGCTGCCTGGCAACACCTACATCGAAAACTGCCACACCTTCAGCTACGCCAACAGCGCCGTGCGCGCAGCCGGCACCTACAGCGGCCGGGTGACTTACACCCTGGCGAGCCCATGACGATGCGAGCAAGCTTCATTGCAGTGCTCGCCAGCGGGCTCCTGGTCGGGACGGCCTGGGCCAACCCCCACCGGCTGGACGACTCGCTGAGCCACACCGTGCCGCCCAATGTGCAAATGCAGTGGCTTCCATTGAAATCGGGCCAGCAATACGCTGGCGGCATGGAAGCCTGGGTGCGCGTCAACATCCGCATCGACACGCGCAACTGGATGGGCCGCAGCGGGCGCATCTACATGGTCTTGCCGCGCGACGAGGCCTCCAACATCGAAGCCGTCTGGACCACCCAGGGGCGCTTGCAACCCGGGCGCCTGGTGTCGGGCGAACGCACCCTGGTTTTCGCCGGTACCATCCCCGGCGCCACCCTGGAGGACCAGATGCAGGTGCGCCTGCGCTCCAACGCCGACTGGTCATCGAACAGCCGGCGCCTGAACTTCCACTTCGAACTCGACGCCGACTGACCCTGCCATGCCTTCTGCGCTTTCAACATCTCTGCTTCGCGCATCGAAGGCGCTACCGGGTTGGGTGTTCGCTGGTCTTCTGGCGTTCGCACCACTGACCGGACAGGCCCAGGGCTTTGCCGCTTACATCACGCCACCGCGTTTTGAAGTGCAGGCCACTGCGGGCCAGTCACTGCGCCAGGTGCTTGAAATCCAGCATGTCGGCCCGCAAAGAGGCAACTACCGCATCTACACCACCGACTGGATACTCAATCCCGACAATTCGGTGACGTTCAGCGACGAACTGGCCGCCGACAGCTGCCGTCCCTGGGTGGCCATCGAGCGACGCGAGTTGGTGATCGAGGCCGGCGCGCGCTACCGCTACCGGTTCGAAATCACCCCCCCGGCCGGCACACCGGCCCGCGAATGCCGCTTTGCGATCATGGTGGAAGGCCTTGAGCCCGCTCAGGTGCAAGGCAGTCTGAATTTCCCGGTGGGTGGTCGCATCGGCGTCATCGTCTATGCCGCCATTGGCGACGCAGCACCTCAGCTGGAAATTGCTGGCACCCGTGTGGTGGTGGCCGCCGGCAAACCGGTCGCGGTGGTCGATGTGCGAAACCGCGGCAACGCACACGGCCGACTTGAAGGTTTCGTCAACGGCACCGACGCGGACGGAGCGCGCTTCGAGATGGCACCTTCGGACTTGCCCATCCTGCCAGGCGAAACACGCGCCGTGCCCATCAGTCCGATCGTCGAAGATGGGAAGACCGCCCCCGCTGTCCGTTTCCCACTGGTGGTCAGGGGCAAACTGGAGTGGGGCAAGAACAGCGTGCCGCTGGACGCGCGATTTGCTCCATGAGCGCAGGGTTGGCACGCCGGACCCGTTGCCTGCTGGTTTTTCTAGGTGCATCCCTGACCCCGCTGCTCTCTTGGGCGCAGGCCGTGCAATCCGCTGCCACGGCTCCCCAACCCGCACCGGCATACGTGGACCGGGTCATGGAGAACCTCCCACCCGAAGCGCTGGACGACAGTGACAAAGACGAATACAGCCGAGAGGGCCTGCCGCGTTTCCTGCGGCTGGAGACACGGCTGGGCACTCAGCCCTTTGATCAGGCCCAAAGCGTACGCATCGGCTACGGCATTTATGGGCTTCTGGAAACGCCCAACCACGGCACGCTGTCGATTGACGGCGCCTACGCGCCGCGCGACAGCAGTGGCACGCTCACGCTGCGCCAACGCGCCATGCCCATCGAAGGTGGCTGGTTCACCAGCAACGAACTCGGCGTGATCACCGCACCGGCACCCGACATCACACGTTTGCCCGCGCGGATCTACCTGCCCTCGGCCATTCTTCGGGGCCTGAGCACCGAATGGGAAAACCCGGAAGGGGGATTGCAACTGCAGGCCTCCACCGGTGAACCTGGGCGGCTTGACTTCCAGCCCGCCAACGGTTTTCGGCAATTGCCGGGTCGCCGCACCACGCTGGGGGGTCAATGGCGCATCAACGCGTCCGGTGCCGATGTGCTCTCGCGCCAGGGCTGGACGGCCGCGCTGCGGCATGAAGATGCACGCGGCGTCTCGACGCTGGACAACCCGCAGCAGGCGGGTGACTTCGTCGACGCCAACTCCACGCTGCTGGCCCTGCGCCACGAAAGCGGGGAGTACCAGATTCAGGGTCAGCTGATGAGCACGCGAGCGAGCAACGTTCAGGGCGCGCGCAACGGTTTCTGGATCGACAGCGAGTGGGAAGATGGCCCTCGCAGGCACGGCTTGGGTGCCTACCGGCTCGAGCCCGATCTGACATGGGCCAACCTGCCAGTGGCCAGCGACATCGTCGGCGCTTACGTCCGGTCGAGCTGGCGCACCCGCCAGTGGTCGGCCGAAGGTTCGCTGGACTGGCTGGATTCCATCAGTGGCCGCACCACCAATGGCGTCTTCGCCACCGGTTCCGCGCGCTGGCGCATCAACCGCGACCACACGCTGGGCGCTGGAACAGCGCTGCGCAGCTTCAATGGCACCGCCTGGAGCACCTACGGGGATTGGCGCTTCCAGAACGGCTGGGGCACCAGCGGCCTGCGCGTGGAGTTCACAGGAGGTGAAGGCCAGGGCGACTCGCGCGCGCTGATCTGGGATCAGGAGTGGGTGGTTCCGCAGGGCTGGGCACTGTCGACCAGCCTGGGCTACACCGCGTACAGCGCCACCAGCAGCCTGCCGGCCGAAAACACCTCGACGGGCGCCATCAGCGGCGCGGTGCCGCTGACCAGCAGATCCAGCATGCGCGGCAACTTCAGTGTCGAGCGCAACGACAGCGGACAGGTTCGTCACAGCCTGAACGTGGGTGCCAACTGGCGCCTGGACAAGCACTGGAGCATGGAAGGCAACTACAACCGGACCAACGGCCGCAGCCGTTTCACCCCATCGATCGACCCGCTGGCACCGCTTGGGTTGGTCGTTCCGGACAACGACCGGTCCTTCTATGTGGTGGTGCGGTACGAGTTCGAAGCGGGCAGCCGCAACGTCCCGCTGGGCGGCAAGCCCGCCGACGGCGGTGGCCGAATCGAAGGCACGGTGTACTTCGATGCCAACCGCACCGGCACGCAGGAAGCCAGCGAAACTGGCGTGCCCAACGTCACGGTGTTCCTGGACAACCGCTATGCCGTGCGTACCGACAGCCAGGGCCGCTTCGAGTTTCCCTTCGTGGCCAGCGGGCCGCGCACGGTGAGCGTGCGCGGGGATACCCTGCCACTGCCATGGAACGTGGTCGACCAAGGGCAGACCAAAGTGGACGTCCGTCTGCGCGAGAACGTGACCCTGACCATTCCAGTGCAGCGCAACGAATAGCCGGCGCGGAGCTCTTCAGAACCGCGAGCCAGGGTCTCAAGTTCACGCACAGGGGGCCGATAGTGGGACATGCCCCGCTCATCGCGCCCCTTCCTTGTCTGTCTGACCTCCAGCGTGCTGCTCATGACGCCGATGCCTGGTATGGGCGAGAGCCTGATGATCACGCAGGGCAACTCAGGCGCTTCGCTGGACTTCCGCATCATCATTCCGCCCATCATGCGGGTGCTGGAGAACAGCCATCCCCGGCGGCTTGAAGCGCTCGCCGATGGCCGGGTCAGCGCCCAGCAGCGTCTGGTGGTGCTGTCGAACATGAAGGGGGGGTTCTGCGTCTCGCTGCGACGCACCGCGGTCGAGCTCGGCACCTGGGAGTTGCAAACCGCCCCGCAAAGCGGAATCCAGCTCAGCCCGGCGGCCGACGGCTACAGCCTGTGCGGCACCCGGCCGGGGCGCTACACCGTGGTGCTGCAGCACCAGTTTGGCACCAGCGACGGCAGCGCCAATGCCCTGAACTGGCCGGTGCAGACCGACATCTCGGCCATCTGAGCGGACCACCTGCCGCCGCAGGACCAGGCATTGACACCAAAGGAAGCGGCGCGCCCTTCGATGATGAGCGCGTGGTTTTCAAGGCGGCGCTCGTTGCGCTGAGAGAGCGCGGGCAAGACGGCTTGCGACACAGACCCGGTCGGGTGCTCCCCGCCCAAGCCGCACCGACCCCGCTTCAAGCGGGCGCTTCGTTCCTTCATGGGCGACTGGGTGAGGTGGTGGCAGATGCTGACGGGACGGGTGGGATGGCAGGGTGGCGTGGCCACAGCATTGGCGGGCGATCAGGGGAGGCTTCCCCCGCACCGCTCAAGCCTTCACCTCAACCACCTGCTCGAAACCGCCGAAGATCATGCGCTTGCCGTCGAACGGCATGGGTGGGTTGCCGGGTGTGGACGGGTCCATGCGCGGGTCTTCCATCATCTGCTTCATGCCGGCGTCCCGCGTGGCCTTGTCCGGCCATTCGACCCACGAAAAGGCCACTGTTTCCTCGGCCGTGGCCTGGACTGCGCGGCGGAAATCGGTGACTTTGCCGTCGGGAACGTCGTCACCCCAACCCTCGATCACGCGGATGGCGCCCAGCTCGATGAACAAGGTGTCGAAATGACGCGCGTGCTCGATGAACTTCTGCTTGTTGGCGGTGGGGACCGCGATCACGAAACCGTCGATGTAGGACATGGCTTCACTCCTGTTGGGTTGAATGGACGGCGTGCCCCGCATTGAGCGCCCCGCATCCCATCGACGAACGACAGTACTCACAATCGACACGGCTTGCTCGGCCAGAAGACGCGCGGCCTCTGGCCGCCACCCGGGCAGTCGGCGGCGCCTGGGTCAGCGCGGCACCAGCACCCACATCTGCAAGGGCTGCTTGAGCGCGGCGGCCGTGACGTAGGCCTCGTCGCTCCAGCCACCCCAGCCGGTGAACAGGTCGGCGCGCACAGCGCCGACGATGGCGCCACCCGTGTCCTGCGCCATCACCAGCTTCTGCACATTCAAAGTGGGCCCCTGTGACGCAAGCCACACGGGTGTGCCGTAGGGGATGCTTTGCGGGTCGACCGCGATCGAACGCCCGGGCGTGAGCGGCACACCCTGCGCGCCGCGGGGGCCAAAGCGGGCATCGAACTCGGACAAGGCTTCTTCGCGGAAAAACACCGTTCTCGGGTTGCTCCACAGCATTTCATTCAAGCGCTGCGGGTTCTGCGCGGCCCAGGCCTTGATGGACGACCACGAGGCTTCGCGGATCGCGCCCTGGTCGAGCAGCCAGCGGCCCACGCTCTGGTAAGGCTGGCCGTTGTGCGCGGCGAAGGCCACGCGCACCTGCTGCGCACGGCCATCGGCCTCCACCAGGTTCAACCGCCCCGAACCCTGGATCTGCAGGATCAAAGCATCAATGGGGTCGGCCAGCCACGCCACCGCGCGGCCTTGCAGCGCCGCCTGCGCGGCGGGCAGGGTGTCGATTTCCTGGCGGCTGTACCAGGGCTGGCCGTTGCGCAGACCGGCGGGCGGTGCATAGAGCGGTGTGCGGTGCGTGGCGGTGGGCACGCGGCTGGCCGCCATGATGGGTTCGTAGTAGCCGGTGAGCAGGCCATCGGGCAGGCTGCCGTCGGCCTCGATCACGCGGTAGGGCTGGAAGCGGCGCATCACCCAGGCCTGCTGCTCGGCGGGCGTGCCGATGGCGAGCTGGCGCAATTCGGCGCACGGAGCGGCCTGGCCAGGCGCCGGCCGCTCGCAGCCGCGCACCCAGGCGTTCCAGGCCTCAAACAGGCTGTCTTGTCCCCAACCCGGCAGCTCGCTCCAGCGCACCGGTGTCCAGCGGCTCTTGCCGCGCTGGATCGCGGGCGGCAGGGGGGCAGTGTCTGCCGGCAGGTTCGCCACGGCAGGGCCGGGCAGGTTGCTGGCGGGGGGACTCTGCACCGGACCGACCGCACAGGAGGCCAGGCTTCCTACAATCACCCCGCTCGCTCCCACCCGCATGACCGATTGAAAAAACCGACCGAACCGATCCATGACTCTGTTGTTGCTTGAAGCGCTCGGCGCGCTGGTGTTGTTGGTGTTCATCGTGTGGTGGACCATGTTCTCAGGGCGCAAGGGTGGCGAGCTGCCCGACGAGGTGGAGCGGCAGAAGCTCGAGCATCCGCCGGGCAAGGACACGCCGCAAGACCGCTGAAGCAGCGCCGGCCATCACGGTCGCAGCGCATTGGCGAGTTCCACCGCCGACTTCACGCCCATTTTGTCGAACACGCGCGAGCGGTGGACCTCCACCGTGCGCACGCTGATGTTGAGCTGGTCGGCCACCAGCTTGTTGGGCAGGCCGGCGACCACCAGGTCCATCACCGCCCGCTCGCGCTCGGTGAGGCTTTCCAGGCGCTGCTGCAGCTCGCGTTGCACGCGGCGCTGGGCCAGCACCTGGGCCGACTGTTCCAGCGCACGCTCCACGCGGTCGACCAGCGCGTTGTCGGAAAAAGGCTTCTCGCAGAAATCGAAGGCCCCCCGCTTGACCGCGTCCACCGCCGTGGCCACGTCGGCATGACCGGAGAGAAAGATCACCGGCAAGCAGGCTTGCCAGGGCAGGGCTTGCAACAGCTCGAAGGCGGCCAGCCCGCTCATGCCGGGCATGCGCACATCCAGCAGCACGCAGCACGGCGCGGTGGGCTCGTGCTGCAAGACGCTGGCGTCGGCCAGGAAGGCTTCGGCGCTGTCGTAGCCATCGCTCACCAGGCGACGCGTGCGCAGCAGCCAGGCCAGCGCCTCGCGCACGCCCGCATCGTCATCAACCAGGTAGATCTTGGCGTCCAGGTGCGGGGTCATGGCCGTGATGATAGGTGGGCTGGCAGTGTGAACCGGAACACCGTGCCACGCGGCTGGTTCGACTCGAAGGTCAGTGCACCGCCGTGCTGCTCCACCACCGTGCGGCACAGGCTCAGGCCCAGGCCCATGCCCTCGGCGCGGGTGGTGAAAAAAGGTGTGAAGAGTTTGGCCTGCACCTCGGGGCTCAGGCCCAGCCCGTGATCGCTCACCTCGAAGGTGATCCAGGTCTTGTGTTGGTCACCGCCCGGGCGCAAACCGGAATGCAGCCGTGTCTGGTGCACGGCGATGCGCAACACCCGAAGCCCCTGACCCAGCGCCGGGTCGCCCTGCGGCATGGCCTGCATGCCGTTGCGCGCCAGGTTGAGCAGCACCTGCTCGACCATGGTGCGGTCGCAATGCACGGCGGGGCAGCCCGGCGCGATCCCGATCTGCAGCTGGATGCCCTGCTTTTTGGCCTGCAACACCAGCAGCGGCTGGATGGCGTCGATGAGGTCTTGCGGGCTCACGGCTTCGCGCACCTGCTCGCGCCGCCGCACAAAGTCGGCCACGCTCTTGATGACGCGTCCGGCGCGCTCGGCCTGTTCGCTGATGCGCTTCATGGCTTGCGACAGGTCGGCCTGCGGCACCGATGCTGCGGGTGCCTCCAGCAGGTTCATGGCGCCGCTGGCGTAGCTGGAGATTGCGGCCAGTGGCTGGTTGAGTTCGTGGCTGAGCAGCGAGGCCATCTCGCCCACCGTGGCCAGGCGGGCGGTGGCCTGCAGGCGTTCTTGTGAGGTGCGGTTGAGGTCTTCCACCCGGCGCTGCTCGGTGAGGTCGAGGATGGCGCTCATGAAGCCGGTCTGTTTGCCCTGCGCGTCGATCAACGGCGCTTCGATGATGAGCACCGGAAAGCGCGTGCCGTCGCTGCGCTGGAACACCGACTCGTAGCCTTCGCGCGGCAGCGTCTGGCCGGCCAGACGCACCAGCTGGCGTTGCTGGTATTCGTCCACCAGCTCGGGCGGCCACCACGGCGCGGGCAGGCCGGTGCCGATGAGCTGCTCTGCGCTCAGCCCCACCATGTCGCAGAACGCGGGATTCACATACGTGATGCGGCCGGTCATGTCGCGCGCGCGCAGGCCGGTGACCAGCGAGTCTTCCATGGCCTTGCGAAACGCCAGCGCGTCGGCCACCCCGAGTTCGGCGCGCTGGCGCAGGCGCGTGTCGCGCGCCAGCAGGGCCAGCACGGCCAGCAGCGCGAGCGACAGCGCGCTGACCACCGCCGTGAGCACGTTGGGGAACAGGCCGCCCACCAGGCGCGGGCTCTGCAACTGCAGGATCATGGTGTGCCCGGGGAGTTCGAGCACCGCGTTCGCGCTGAGCGTGCGGCGGGTGCCGGGCACCATGCGGTGCAGCGCCAGCCGGGTGCCATCGGCGTCGTTGAACGACAGGCCACGGCCGCGCAGCTCGTCCCGCTGGGTGAGCTCCGAGAGCACGCCGGGCAGGGAATAGGTGGCCACCAGATACCCGTTGGCCACACCCGAGCGCACCACCGGCAGGCACATTTCCATCAGTTCCATGCCCAGGCCGTCGCGCATGGGCCAGAAATAACTCGCCGAATAAGCCGGACCCGACAGGCGCTGTGCGTTGTCGCAGGCCAGTTTGACATCCGCCAGCGCGCGGGTGCGGTCCAGGTAACCGAACACATCGCTCAGGTACGGCGTGTCACGGTGGGTGATGAGCCGCTGAGCGGTGTCCCGCCACTCCAGGCGCACCAGCTCGCGGTGCTGCGAGAGCAGCTCGGCGGCCGGGGCATTCCAGCTGTCGGCGGTGGGCGACACGCTGTTGAGGGACTGCAGCGTCTGCACATTGCGCAGGAACGCGTTGCGGATGTCGCTCACGACGGCCGCCGCTTCCTGATCCAGCGCCTGCTGGTCGCGCGCTTCTTCGTATTCGCGCGCCAGAAACACCAGCACCACCAGCAGCGCCAGCACCAGCAAGACGAGGGTGGCCCACAGGCCCCAGCGGCGCGCGCTCGGGTCGGTGCGCTCGGGTGCCTGCCCCTTCGCCACGGCCAGCCGGCTCAAAGGCGGCGGTGTTGCAAGGACGGCAGCTGCTCGCGCACGCTGCGCAGCTGCTCGAAATCCAGCTCGGCCATCACCACGCCCGGGCCTTCGGCCTGCATCGCCATCACGCCGCCCCACGGATCGATGACCATGGTGTGACCCCAGGTGCGCCGGCCGTTTTCGTGCACACCGCCCTGCGCGCTGGCGATCACGAAGGCCTGGTTCTCGATCGCGCGGGCGCGCAGCAGCACCTCCCAGTGCGCCTGGCCCGTGGTGTGCGTGAAGGCCGACGGCACCAGCAGCACGTCGGCGGCGAGCATGCGGTAGAGCTCGCCAAAGCGCAGGTCGTAGCACACGCTCTGGCCCACGCGCCAGTGGTGTCCGCCGGCATCGCGACAGTCGAACACCGTGGGTGTTTCACCGGCGCGCAACACGGCGGCTTCGTCGTAACGCTCGCGCCCGTTGTCGTAGCGAAACAGGTGGATCTTGTCGTAGCGGCTGGCACATTCGCCGCGCGGGTTGTAGGCCAGGGAGGCGTTCGCTGCGTGGGTGGGATCGTCGGTG
Source organism: Hydrogenophaga sp. (assembly GCF_030158645.1). GTDB lineage: Bacteria > Pseudomonadota > Gammaproteobacteria > Burkholderiales > Burkholderiaceae_C > Hydrogenophaga. Next base: position 29,421 of record NZ_JAOASO010000083.1, read on the forward strand.
GCCATGGGCAGGGTGCCGCCCACGATCCACAGCTTCAGATCGCGCGCACAGTCGGAGAGGAAGTCCTGCACCTTGCCCAGGCCGGGGGTCTCGGCCAGCACCAGTTTGTCTTCATCGTTCGCGCCCATGAAACAGAAGTACTCGGGCAGCACCGCCAGCTCGGCCCCCGCGCTGGCGGCCTGGCGCAACAGCCGCAAAGCTTCGCTGAGGTTGTTGTCCAGGCTGATGCCCGAGACCATCTGGATCGCGGCCACCTTCAGGCGACCGCTCGCGGGGGGTTGGTGAGGCAGGGTCATGGCGTTTCTTTCAGAGGATTGCCGCAAACAACCGGCGCACTGGGGGATTCAGCTTACTGCAGTGGACCGGCGGGGGCGCGCGACGGTGGGGCGGGCGGCGCGCGGTCGACCTTGGCCACCTGTGGATCGGCCCAGCTGCCGGTGACGCGGAACTCCTGCGTGCCGGCGCTTTGCAGCGGCTGGCGCAGCAGGAACTGCGCGAGGAAACTGCCCAGACCGATGGCGGGGTTGATGGCGGTGGCGATCAGCGACGCGGTCCCGGCGTTGATCTCGGGCACCACCACCACCTTGAGGTCTTGCTGCTCGCGCGCGAGGTCGGCCGTGCCTTCCATCAACACGGCGGCGTTGACGCCCTTCATCTGCAGGTTGTTGGTGAACAGCACGCCCTGCTCGATGCGCGCATCGCCGCGCACGAAGTCGAAGGCGAAGCCGTCGGAGAACACATCCCGGAAATCCAGCACCAGGCGGCGCGGCAGCGCCTGCAGGCTGAGCACGCCGAGCAGGCGGCCCGCGCCGGGCTCGACCTTGAGGAACTGGCCGCGCTCGAAATCGGCCTGCAGCTGGCCGGAGAGCGTCGGGTAATCCAGCGCCAGCGGCGAGCCGATCCAGCCGATGCTGCCTTCGATGCGACCCTTGCCGCCGCGCACCAGGCCCGGCCGGTTGAAACGCGTGAGCAGCGCGCCGGAGTCGTCCACATCGAGCCGGAAGCTCAGGGCCGTGCGGCGCTGTTCCTGCGGGCGGCTGGCCGCCGACAGCGGCGCCCAGTTGCCGGTGGCGCTCAGGCGGGCTTCGGGCACGGTGAGCTTGAGCTTGGTGAGCCGCCATTCACCCGCGCGTGTCGGCCCGCCGCGGTTGGTGGCTTCCACCTCGACGCGCCCCAGTCGCCGCCCGGCGATCTCGAGGTCGTCCACCGCAATGTCCAGCGCGGGCACGCTGGTGGGCTGGCTCAGCAGCTGCTCCACGTCGCTCGCCACGGTCGGCTCCAGCTTCAGGCGGGCCAGCCGGGCAAACACGCTGCCGGCGGTGTTGGGTCCGGCCTGGCGCACTTCGACGTACCCGTTGAGTTCGTCGGCGGTCACGTTGGCGCGCCACTGCGCACCTTCGCGCGAGCCCCCCACCACCACGCGGTTGAAGGTGCGGCCTTCCAGCGCGAGGCGGTTGGCGCGCAGCGCCAACGTGGTGGGCAGGTAGGCCAGCTCGGCGTCCGGGTCCATGGCGCCGAGCGTGGCGGGTGTGGGCACGCGCACACCCGATGCGCTGGCCAGCCGCGACCAGGCGTCCAGATCGAGCTGGTCGAAACGCAGGTTGCCCACCACACCCGCCGCGGGCAGGGGCGCCAGATCACCGCCCTCCAGTCCCACGGCCACACTGCCGCGCAACACGCGGGGTTGCGGGCCAGTGATGTCGCGCTCGTACTGCAGCACCACCAGCGGCGCCAGCGCCGAGCCCAGCTCCAGCGCGACGCGGTCGGTGCGGGCCACGTCGTCGGCCACCGCCAGTGCAGCGCTCTCCAGCCGCAGCGGCAGAACGGCCTCGGCGGTCTTGCCCAGGGGTGCGGGCAGGCTCAAGGCCATGCCCTGCAGGTTGCTGTTCACCTGCAGCTCGGGCACGCCGGCGCGAAACCCGAGCTGCGCGGTGTAGGCCGCCGTGCCCGAGGCGTTCTGGAACAAGCGCGAGGCCGCACCCAGGTCGCCGTCGCGCAGGCCCTCGGCACTGACCACGCCCTGACCGCGGAACTGCAGCCGCCCCACGCCTTGCGGGTTCTTGCGCAAACCGCCCTCGAAGCGGAGATCGCCGCCAAACAGGCGCGTGTTGCCCCCCAGCACAACAAAGCCCTGCTCGGTGAAGGCCAGCGTGCCGCGCGTGCGCGCCAGCAGCGGCGCGGCGGGGCTGATCTTCAGGTCGTTGCCCTCGAATTGCACCGTGCCCGCCACCGTGGTGGCATTCAGGTCGAACAGGGGCAGCTTGAGCGAGAGCCCCACCTGCGCGTTGCCGCCGGTCCGGGCCTGGGCCAGCACGGCGTCGGTCATGGCGTTGAGCGGCGAGGTCTGCACAAAACCCAGCATGTCGCTGGCCGAACCTTTGGCTTTGAGCTTGACGGTGAGTGTCGTGTCGCGCGCCAGATCGTCGAGCCCGACCTCGCCTTCGCTCAGGCGCACGCCCGCCGCGCCCGCCAGCCCCGATGTGCCGCCCGTCACGCGCAATTGGAGGTGATCCAGCACCAGCTGGCCCGAGAAGTCGCGCAGACCCGCCCACGGAGCCGTGTCGGCGGGCTGGAAACTGGCGGGCAAGTAATCGAAATCCACCCCGCTCAGATCGGCCGTGATGCGAAATTCGCTCGGCGCGGCGGCGTTTTTGAAGGGCATGCCATCCATGTCGCCCTGCAGGCGGAACGCCACCTGGCTCGCGCGGCCGGCCCGCACCGCCTCGCGCACGTAGCGCCGCGCCTGCGGGTTGATGGTCAGCGGCAGGTAACGGTGCACACGGGTGCCGTCGGCGCGGGTGAGGTTGGCCGTCAGGTCAAGCACGCCGGGAAAGCGCGACTTCGACGCACTGGTGGCCGGGTCGCTCGTGTGCCACTTCACCGAGCCCGTGCCCTCGGCATCGGCGTTGGCCATCGTCAGCTTGTCCAGCTGGGCTTCGATGCGCTCACCTTGCACGCGCCAGGTGGCATCGGCCTCCAGGCTTTGCAGCGGGATGCGCGGGTCTTCAAACACATCGGGCAGCTCCAGCGAACCGTCGGCCACGGAGATGCGCGCGCGACCGCCGTCCTGGGTGAGGTCGAAATCGACCGTGGCCCCGCTGATGCCGGGTCGCCCGGGCAGCGGATAGTCGCCCCGGCTCGACATCTGTCCGCTGGGCTCGCCCGCCAGGGCCAGTCCTTGCACACGGCCACGCGCCTGGTAGGTGCCTTGCGTCCAGTCGATGGGCGCCTCGGTGTGGTCGCTCACCGCGTTCGTCAGCCCCTGCCAGCGCGCGTTGAACCCGTCCATGCGACCGGCGGGCTTCAAGCGCTGCAACAGGCCGCGCGTGGCTTCGGGCAGCGGGAGGCGTTCGGCGATGGCCGACAGCGCCGCCAGGTCGAGCTGTTCGGCGCTGAGCGCCACGCTGTTCGCGCGCCGGGCCTGGGCAGCGATGTACGTCAGCTGCAGGCGTCCGCCCGGCCAGGTTTCGCCCTCGCGGGTGCGGAAGCTCAGGTTCTCGGAGGTCACGCCGAAGCCGTCGTCGCCCCACTGCGCGGACAGCCGCCCCTGCACGTGGTCGAGCGCCAGCGTGGGCAGGTCCAACCCCAACCGGGCCTGCACGTTCTGCAACGCCAGGTCGCTCGTGACACCGGACACGCGTCCCTGCTCCACCTCGGCCCAGGCGCGCAGCGCACCCTCGCCGGTGCGCACTTCCACGCCCCAGTCCGACAGGTCCACGTAGGTGCGCAGACGCGCGACGTCCACCCGCGTGAATTCGGCAAACAGCTCGCCGCTCCAGTCGTGCCAGACGGGCTGTCCGGCGGAACGCTGACCCAGGCTGATGAGCCGCTCACGCAACTGGCCCCGCAGGCTGATGCGCTCGCCCCAGGCGGGCGGCGGGGTGGCATCGACGCGCCAGTGGTGGGTGCGTGCGGTGTTGCGGGCGACCAGATCGAGCTCGTTCAAGGCCAGCGCAGGCTGGCTGAGCAGGTCGTCCGTCCAGCGCAGCGTGCCGTTGCGGATCACAAACTCGCTCTGCGCGAAAAACCAGTCAGCGGCGGCGTGGTCACCGGAGCCCGGGCCCGACATGTCCAGTCCGGCCACCTCGATGCGGCCCTGCGCCGTGCGGCGCACATCGAGCACCGGGGCTTCAATCACCACCTGCTCGAACCCGCCCCGCCACAGCGATCGAACCGAGACCGCCGTGCGCACCAGGGGCAACTGCAGCGCCACGCGACCTTGCGCATCGATGAGCTGCACATCGCGCAGCTCGAAAGACGGCATCAGCGTCGGCAGAAAACCGGCACCGCTGTGGCCCGATTCGGCACGGATTTCACCGATGCGAACCGGTACCCCCACCGCCTGGGTCGCCCACCTTTCCAGGTCGGGACGCCATTCGCCGATTCGGGGCACAATCGCGCCATTCAAACCGGCCCAGGTCAGTGCGAAGAGCCCCCAGACACCCAGCAACAGCCACAGCAACAGGCGGCTGGCCACGGCAAATGTCTTGAGGGTTCTCGAGGCTCTTGCGTGTGACGCAGAGGAGGCATTGGGCGCCGGGCTTTGATGGTTCATGTCCAACGCAAATTATGACGGCCAGTCATCTCACGGGTTCCACCACAGGCGTCTCCGCTTTGTCATCAAATGTGAACACCTTGCCTGGGTTGACGCTGGCCGATCGCCAGGCCGACCATTCCCGTTTCGTTCAGCGCGTGCGGCGCCGCTATCCCGACGAACTCGCCTGCCTGCCCGAAGGTGCCCCCGAACGCGCCACCATGCAGACCGGGCTGGCCACGCTCCTCCAGCGCGGCCTGCCCATGCCCGCTGCGTTGCGCGTGCTGCGTCAGCTGGTGTTGGAGCGCCTGGTGGTGCTGGACTGCGAGCAAGGCGCTGCTCTGGAAGCGGTCACGCGCGCCGTGACCGAACTGGCCGAGATCGCACTCGATGCGGCCTGCGAACTGGCTTTCCAGGAACTCGACGACCTCCACGGCGCGCCGCAGCACCCCGACGCGCAGGGTCAGACCGTGCGCGCCCAACTATGGGTGGTGGGCATGGGCAAGCTGGGTGCGCGTGAACTGAATGTGTCGAGCGACATCGACCTGATCTACGTGTACGACCAGGATGGCGAGACCGCCGGCAATGCGCAAGGGCGCAACCGCATCAGCAACCACGAGTACTTCGGCAAGGCGGTCAAACACATCTACAACACGGTGGGCGAAACCACCGAGCACGGCAACGTGTTCCGTGTCGACCTCGCGCTGCGACCCAACGGCAATTCGGGCCCGAGCGCCGTGTCGCTGGGCGCGCTGGAGGAGTATTTCCTGGTGCAAGGCCGCGAGTGGGAGCGCTTTGCCTGGCTCAAGAGCCGTGTGATCGCGCCCACCGCCTGCGTCGCCGCCGGTGGTGCCAACGCGCTGCGCGGCTCGGTGTTGCCCTTCGTGTTCCGCCGCTACCTCGACTATGGCGTGTTTGAAGCGCTGCGCACGCTGCACCGTCAGATCCGCGAGCACGCGTCCAAACGCGCCGCGGGCAACCCGGGCCGTGCAAACGACGTGAAGCTCTCGCGCGGCGGCATCCGGGAGGTGGAGTTCACCGTGCAGCTGCTGCAGGTGGTGCGCGGCGGCCAGTTCCCCGAGCTGCGCACCCGACCCACGCTCGATGCCTTGCCGCGCCTGTGCCGCGCCGGCCTCATGCCCCAGGCCTCGGCCGACGCGCTGGCCGAGGCCTACCGCTTTCTGCGCCGGGTCGAGCACCGCATCCAGTACCTGGACGACCAGCAGACCCACGTGATGCCCACGCGCGACGACGACCTCGCCTGGCTGGCCGCGACCATGGGTTGCGCCAATGTGTGCGAATTCCTGCACACGCTCGACGCGCACCGCGAACTGGTGGCACAGGAGTTCGACACCCTGCTCGGCGGCCCCACCAACGGCGGCTGCAGCGGCAAGGGCTGCAACGGCAAGAACGGCGGTGCGCCACGCAGCTCGGCCGACGACCTGCAAAGCGTGCTGGCCCAACTGCCGGTGGCGTTTGCCGCCAAGGTCGCGCAGTGGCGCGAACACCCGCGCGTGCTCGCGCTCAAGGAAGACAGCCGCCTGCGCCTGGTGCGGCTGGTGCAGCGCACCGGCGCCTGGCTGGAAGAAGGCCGCGTGAGCGAAGAAGCTGCCTTGCGCATGGCCGACTGGATCGAGCCCCTGCTGCGCCGCGACAGTTACCTGGCCCTGCTGCAGGAGCGACCTTCGGTGCACGAGCGGTTGCTGCGCCTGCTGGGCGCAGCCAAGTGGCCCGCGCGCTATTTGCTGCAACACCCCGGCGTGATCGACGAGCTGGCCAGCCAGCAACTGCTGAGCGACCGATTCGATGCCGCCCAGTTCGAGGCCGAACTCGAATCGCGCCGCGCCGCGCTGCACTCCACCGGCGAAGACGACGAGGAGGCCCTGCTCAACCTGCTGCGCCGCGCCCACCATGCCGAGGTGTTCCGCACGCTCGCACGCGACCTGGAAAAAGTGCTCACGGTGGAGCAGGTGGCCGACGACCTCTCGGCCCTGGCCGACTCGGTGCTGCGCCTGACCGCGCGCTGGTGCTGGGCGCGTTTGAAAAACCGCCACCGCGACGAGCCGGCGTTCGCCATCATCGGCTACGGCAAGCTCGGCGGCAAGGAGCTGGGCTACGGCAGCGACCTGGACATCGTGTTCGTCTACGAAGACGAGCACGAGAACGCGGGTGAGATCTACGCCGCCTTCGTGCGCAAGATGATCAACTGGCTCACCGTGAAAACCGGCGAGGGCGACCTGTTCGAGATCGACACCGCGCTGCGCCCCAACGGCAATTCGGGCCTGCTGGTCACGAGCTTCCAGGCCTACACCAACTACCAGCAGCAACGCGGCAGCAACACCGCCTGGACCTGGGAACACCAGGCCATGACGCGCGCGCGTTTCGTGCTCGGCAGCGTGGCCCTGGCCGGCCGCTTTGACGAGGTGCGTGAAGACGTGATCACCGCGCTGCGCGACGGCGATTCGCTGGCGCGCGAGATCGTGTCCATGCGCGACAAGGTGCGCCAGGCGCATCCGGTGCGCGGCACCATGTTCGACGTGAAGCACAGCGCTGGCGGCATGGTCGACGTGGAGTTCGTCATGCAGTACCTGGTGCTGCTGCACTCGCGCACCCACCCCGAATTGCGTGCCAACACCGGCAACATCAACCTGCTGCGCCGTGCCGAAGCGGCCGGCCTGCTCGCACCCGGCATGGGTGAAGCGGCTGCGCAGGCGTACCGCGAGCTGCGCCAGATCCAGCACCGCGCGCGCCTGGATGAAGCGCCCACGCAGGTGGACGCGGCATCGGTGGCGCCGTGTGCGGCAGCGGTGCGCGCGCTGTGGCAACACGTGCTCGGCCCTGCTGCGGTCAACTGAAGCGCGACACTGCGAACAACGCCCCGAGGGTTCAGTACCTCACGCAGAGCACGACCACGGCCAGGAAGGCCTGAAGAAACCCGGATGGGTCTTCGGGCGGATGGCCCCCATCGCCCAACACGGACACGTCCAGCAACCGTCGCAGCGAGAACGCACGCGGTTCGCGCACCTCACCCAATGCCCGGCCGCCGGGGCCCACGACGGAAAAGCGTTTCTTGAACAACGAATCCGAGGGCAGCACCTCTGCATCAAACGGGTGCTTGAGCAGGATGCGTGGCAGCCGCCGGCCGGCTTCGAACAGCACGTCGGCCGTGGCCAGGGTCTCGACAACACCACCCGCAGCGCCGTGTGTCGGATCCTGCTCCAAGGTGTACCGGATGTCGTTGGTCCAACCCCGGCGCAGGTACTCGAAGGCCACATGCGCACGCCGCCCCCGCAAGTCGAGGGCGATTTCACCCCGCCGCGAGCCGGGCGCGTGAACCTTCAGCCGCGCGTTCTTGGCTTGGGCAAAGTTCGCAAACTCGAAGCCCCCCACCACCTCGCCGGCCCCATCCAGAAACTCGTAGCGGAAGCCATGGAGGACCGACTGTTGCCGCATGCTGAGTTGGGGTGCTCCAGACATGGGCAGAGAGAGTGGAAACCCGCTGCCTTGCCAGGAGCTGCGGGCTGTGAATGCCGCCGAGACGGTCTCAGACCGGCGCCACCACCGCCGCCGGCGCGAGCGATTTGCGGAAGCGGTTGAGCTCCTGCACCGTCTTGAAGCTTTGCTCCATGAGCAAGCTCATGTTGTGCAGGATGCGATCGACGACGCGGTTCTCCCACACGGCATCGAAGTCGATCTGTTTGTCCAGCCAGTGCTCCAGCCACTCGGGGTTGGGCAGGCGGCTCTGGATCGTGTCGTTGGGGAACAGGTCCTTGTTCACGTGCAGGTTGGTCGGGTGCAGCGCCTGGGCGGTGCGCCGCGCACTCGCCATGAGCACACCCACCTTGGCAAACGCCACACGCGCCTCGTCGCCGAACTTGCCGATGGCGCGCTTCATGTAGCGCAGGTAGGCGCCGCCGTGGCGGGCCTCGTCCTGGCTCAGCGTGGCGTAGATCTTCTTGATCACCGGCTCCGAATGCCATTCGCTGGCGCGGCGGTACCAGTGGTTGAGGCGGATCTCGCCGCAGAAATGCAGCATCAGCGTTTCCAGCGGAGGGGCGGGGTCGAACTCGAATCGGATGTCGTGCAGTTCCTGTTCGGTGGGCACGAGGTCGGGGCGGAAGCGGCGCAGGTACTCCATGAGCACCAGCGAGTGTTTCTGTTCTTCAAAGAACCAGATCGACATGAAGGCCGAGAAGTCGGAGTCGTCGCGGTTGTCGCGCAGGAACATCTCGGTGGCCGGCAGCGCCGCCCATTCCGTGATCGCGTTCATCTTGATCGTCTGCGCCTGCTCGTCCGTCAACGATTGGGCGTCGAACTGGTCCCAAGGAATGTCCTTGTCCATGTCCCAGCGCACGGATTCGAGTTGTTTGAAGAGTTCGGGATAGAGCATGGTGGCCTTTCGGTACGGGCGCATTTTATGCGGGGGGACGGCGGTTGCGCTTACAAATCATTCAGGCGGGCCAGGGTCGACACAGCCTGGTCACGGATCGCCTGGCGCTCGGTGTCGTCCAGGCGCTGCAGGTTCTTCACCATCAGCGCAGACCGGGGGCTCGATGCCAGTTCGGTCTCGTGGCGGTCGAGAAAGTTCCAGTAGAGCGTGGTCACGGGGCAAGCCTCGGGGCCCACGCGCAATGCGGGTTGGTAGCGGCACGCTTTGCAGTGATCGCTCATCCGGTCGATGTACTGTCCGCTGGCCACGTACGGTTTGCTGGTGAAACGCCCGCCGTTGGCAAACAGCGCCATGCCGGCCACGTTGGGCAGCTCGACCCATTCGATCGCGTCCACATACACCGCGAGGTACCAGTCGGCCACCTGCTGAGGGTTCACCTCGGCCAGCAACGCGAACTGTCCGGTGAGCATGAGGCGCTGGATGTGATGGGCATAGCCGTGTTCGAGTGTCTGACCGACAGCATCCTTCATGCAGGCCATGGTCGTCTGTGCGGTCCAGTACCACGCCGGCAGATCGCGTTGGTGACCGTAGTGGTTGGCGGTCTTCATGCCGGGCATGTCCATCCAGTACACGCCGCGAATGAACTCGCGCCAGCCGATGATCTGGCGGATGAAACCCTCCACCGCCGCCAACGGAAGACCGCGGTCGCGGTGGGCGGCCTCGGCAGCGGCCACCACCTCGCGCGGGTCGATCAGGTGCAGGTTGAGCGCCACCGACAGCAGCGAATGCCAGCCAAACGGCGTCTTCGTCCACATGGCGTCCTGGTAGGTGCCGAACATGTGCAGGCGCTCGTCCACGAAATGCCGCAGCGCCTCGCGCGCCTGCTCGGGCGTGACCGGCCAGGCAAAGCTTTTGAGCTCACCGGGGTGGTCGGCAAAACGCGTCTGCACGAGTTCGATCACCTCGCGGGTGATGGCGTCGGGCGCGAACTGCGCGGGCGGCGTGATCAGTCCCGGCCCTTTTTTGGGGTAGCTCTTGCGGTTGTCGGCGTCGAAGTTCCACTGCCCGCCCACCGGTTGGCCACCGTCCATGAGGACGCCGTGTTCGCGCCGCATCTCGCGGTAGAAGAACTCCATGCGCCACTCCTTGCGGCCGTTGGCCCAGCGCGCGAAGCGCTGGCGGCTGCAGAAGAAGTGGGTGTCGTCAAAGCTGCGCAGCGGCACGTCGGCGTCCACGGCGGCGGCTTCCATGTCTTGCTGCAGCCGCCACTCGCCCGCTTCGCACATCCACAAAGCCTGCGGCTTGAGTTCGCTCAACACGCTGCGCAGGCGTGCCTGCAGGGTGGCCGTGTCGGGCTGGTCCAGCGCAGCGTCGTCCAGGTTCACATAACGGACCGGCCAGCCCTTGCGCGCCAGGGTCTGCTGGAAATGGCGCATGGCCGAGAGGAACAGCGCGATGCGGGCCTTGTGGCTCCACACGTGGCTGGCCTCGCCCGGCGCCTCGATCATCAGCACCGCGTCTTGCGCGGGGTCAAAGCCGGCCAGGGCCGGGTTGTCGAGCCAGAGCTGGTCGCCCAGCACCAGCACCAGCCGGCGCAGAGGCCGGGGCAGCAACGGAAGGTTTTTCATGAAGGCGTTTTGTCCGACCGGGCGCGGCAGCGGTCGCTGCAGTACTTCACCTGCTCCCAGGTGCGTTCCCACTTCTTGCGCCAGGTCATGGGGCGACCGCAGGCGGCGCAGGGCTTTTGCGGCAGGGTCGATTTGTTGCCTTTGAAGCCGCTCATGCCGCGTCCGCCGGGGCCAGCGCGCGCCAGCGTGCCACGCCGTCCTGAATGTCCTGCAGACGGCCCATGGGCAGGAACGTCGGGGCAGCGCTGGCGGGCCGGCCTCGCTGTGGCTTGTAGAGCGCAGGGCAATTGCCACCAGCCCAGATTTCCACGTGCGCCGGCAAGCGCTCGCGCAATTGGCCGAGCGCGGTGCGCACATCGCGCGGGTTCTGCGCGGCGGTGAAGCTCAGCGCCACGATGTCGGCCTCGCTGGTGGCAGCGGCATTCACGATGTCGGGCAAGGGTGTCTGCACGCCCAGCGGAATCGTGTGGCAACCTTCCAGCACCATGAAGCACTCGGCCATGAGCAGGCCCAGGCCGTGCACCTCGCCGGGCAGCGTGGTGAGCAGGATGCGCGGGGGCCGGGGCGACCGCGCCTGCGACAGCTGCCCGAGCGCCTGGCGCATCACCGATTGCACGATCTCGGTGTAGAGGTGCTCTTCGTACACCGCGAGCCGACCTTCCAGCCAGGCCTGACCCACCAGCACGTTCATGGGGGCCACGCACTCGGTGATCAGCCTCGCCAGGCCGCGCTCCAGCTGCATCTGCGCCAACGCCTGGCGCAGACCGTGGGCGTCCTGGCGGCGCAGCATCTGCATCCAGCGCTCGGTGGCCAGGCCGGTCTCGTCCCGGGAGGGGTTCGACACGGCAAGATCGGATGGCGTTGCGTCGGGTTGAATCCGCTCGGGCTGGCGCTGCGTATTCAATTCAACAAGCCCGTCCAGCGGCAGCGCGACCACCCGGCCGGGCCGGTGTCCCGCGTCGATGAGGCGGCGGATGTGGCGCAGGCGGATCAGCTGGTCGTTGTCGTACTGGCGCTCCCCCAGCGCGTCGCGCGCCGGCATGGGAAAGCCATAGCGCCGCTCCCACACCCGCAGCGTGTCTTTGGAGAGGCCGGTGTCGCGTTCGACGTCGGCGATCGAGTGCCAGCTGGGGGTGTCAGGGCTTGAGCTTGTCATGGACAAATGATCCAATGGTTCGTCAGATTATGGAGTTTTTGTCATGAAACCAGCGCTTGTCCACGGCAATGTCCGTGTGTTTCGAAAGTTCGCAGCGGCCTGCCTGATCGCCGGCGGCGCCCTGTCGGGCACCGTGGCGCAGGCCCAGGCCCCGGCGCCGGCGTCCAGGCCCGCCACTTCCCCGGTGGCCTGCCCGGCGCTGCTGCAACACCGGTTCGACCGTTTGCAGGATGAGAAGCCGCAGTCGCTGTGCCAGTACAGCGGGCAGGTGGTGCTGGTCGTCAACACCGCCAGCTTCTGTGGCTTCACCAGCCAGTACGAAGGGCTGGAGGCGCTGTACGCCAAGTACAAGACGCAGGGCCTGGTGGTGCTGGGTTTTCCCGCCAACGACTTTGGCCGCCAGGAACCGGGCAACAACCAGGCCATCGCCGATTTCTGCGAGAACACCTTTGGCGTGAAATTCCCGATGTTCAGCAAGACCAGCGTGGTCGGCCGCGAGGCCAATCCACTGTACAAACAGCTCGCACAAAAGACCGGCGAAACCCCGCAATGGAACTTCCACAAGTACCTGATCGGGCGGGACGGGCAGACCGTGCGCAGCTACCCGAGCACCCTGGATCCGAAAAACCCTTCCATCGTGAAGGACATTGAGCGATTTCTGTCGCTCAAATCGTGACTGATCAGTCACAATAAAACCGCTCAGTCTATTTTGACCACGTTGACCACCATGCACGCCCACTTGTCCGACCGGTTCCCACGCTCCCGAGCACACGTCCGGAACTTTTTCGAGCGCGCATTTCTCTCAGTGGGCAGATCGGTTTCAACGCCGGTCACCGAATTCCGTTTTGCACTGCGAAGCCTGTCCGGTCCTGGTGGCCGGACTGAAATCCCGAGGCGCTTCTCCTCCTCCTCCCTCCCTCCCTTGTTCGTTTCGGGGCGCTTCGCAGGCTTTTGTATCCCGACCAGCACCGCTGGCGCTCGCTGAGGTCCGACCATGTACACGGACCTCCCACCCCACACCACCCGCACCGCCAAGCGGCCTCCCCGCGTGGCCGTCGTCGGCTCCGGCATTTCGGGACTGGCCGCCGCCCACACCTTGCACGGTCTGGCCGACATCACGCTGTTTGAAGCGGGCGACTACTTCGGCGGCCACACGCACACGGTCGACATGACCTTGCCGAACGCCCAAGGCGTGCCCACCACCTTCGGGGTGGACACCGGCTTCCTGGTGCTCAACGAGCGCACCTACCCCAACCTGCTGGCGCTGTTCGCACAGCTCGGCGTGCCGATCGCCAAGTCCGACATGTCGTTCTCGGTGCAGGCGCCGGGTGCTGCGCCCGGCGGCGGGCCGCTGGAGTGGAGCGGCTGCAACCTCTCCACCGTGTTTGCCCAGCGCCGCAACCTCTTCAACCCGCGTTTCCTGCGCATGCTGGCCGACATCGTGCGCTTCAACCGCGTCACCACCAAGCTGGCCGAGCAGGGCGAAGACCTGCGCGACAACAGTCCGCTGCTGCAGCCGCTGGGCGACTTTCTGAAGGCACAGGGCTTCTCCGACGAGTTCCGCAACTGGTACTTCCTGCCCATGATGGGCTGCATCTGGAGCTGCCCGACCGACCAGATGCTGGCCTTCCCGGTCGCCACCATGGTCCGCTTCTGCCACAACCACGGCCTGATCCAGGTGACCAACCGCCCCCAGTGGTACACGGTGGAAGGCGGCGCGCGCCAGTACGTGCAGAAGATCACCGCGAACATCGCCGACAAGCGCCTGAACACCCCGGTGCAGCAGGTGCTGCGCGACAACCAGGGTGTGCGCGTGGTCACCGATGGCCAGGTCGAGCGGTTCGACGCCATCGTGCTCGCCTGCCACAGCGATCAGGCGCTGCGCCTGCTGGGTGGTGAAGCCTCGGCCAATGAGCGCGAGGTGCTCGGCGCCATCCGCTACCAGCCCAACCGAGCGGTGTTGCACACCGACGCTTCGGTGCTGCCGACAAACGAGCTCGCTTGGGCGGCGTGGAACTACGAACGTGCGCCCAGCCAGGGCGTGGAGTCGGCCCAAGTCTGCCTGCACTACCTGCTCAACCGCCTGCAGCCGCTGCCGGTTTCGCAGCCAGTGGTGGTGTCGCTCAACCCGCAACGCGAGATTGCCGCACAGCACGTGGTGGGCGAGTACGCCTACGACCACCCGGTCTTCGACCTCGCCGCCATCCGTGCACAGGCCCGCGTGCCGGCGATGCAGGGGCAGCTCAACACCTACTTTGCCGGTGCGTGGACCGGCTACGGTTTCCACGAAGACGGTCTCAAGTCGGGCCTGCACGCAGCCCGCTCGCTGATCGACGCCCACCACCTGGTGCCCACCACCCAACGCACCGAGGCCCAGCGTGCGGCCTTGCCCGGGGTGTTTGCTTGATCACCTCGAAGGCCCCTGCGCCACCGGTCGCCCAGATCGGCTTCGGCCAGGTGCGCCACACGCGACACCGCCCGCAGCGCAACGCCTTCGCCTACCCCACCTACTTCCTGATGCTGCCCATGCGCAGCCTGCGCCAGCACGGCCCCGGCGCGCTGGCGCGCAACCGCCGCGCGGCACTCACCTTCAACGACGCCGATCACGGCGATGGCCGAAACGACAGCCTGCAATGGCTCGACGAACTGCTGAACCAACACGGCATTGACGACGCGACCGGCGAGGTGTGGCTGCACACCTACCCGCGCGTGCTGGGCTACACCTTCAAGCCGGTGAGCTTCTGGTACTGCCACCGGCTTGACGGCACGCTGCGCGCGGTGCTGGCCGAGGTGAACAACACCTTTGGCGAGCGCCACTGCTACCTGCTCGATGCGCCGCACTACGGCCAGCCGTGCGAGGCGACCAAGGTGTTCCACGTGTCGCCGTTCTGCCCGGTGCGCGGGCGCTACCGCTTTGTCTTCATGCGCGCCGACGGCGCCACCCAACACGCCTTGCCACGCACCGTGGCGCGCATCGATTACTTCGACGACCTCGGTGGCGACGCCGACAGCGAGCCCCTGCTCAACACCAGCGTGAGCGGTGAATTGCAGCCGCTGAACGCGCGCAGCCTGCGCCGCGCGCTGTGGACCTACCCCGCCATGACCTTGGGCGTCATGGCGCGCATCCACTGGCAGGCCGTGCGCCTGTGGATCAAGCGTGCGCCCTTTTTCCGCCAGCCGCCCGCACCGGGCGACTTTGTCACCGCCGCCTCCCTGCCCGCGACCCCCGTGAACGCCGAACACAGCCATCCATGAACAGCTCCACCGCTTCCACCAGCCCCGCCGGTTTCTCGCTGCCACGCAATGCACCCGCCGCCGCCCGCACCACGCTGCAACTGCTGCAGCGCCTGGTGCACGGCAGCCTCACGCTGCAACTGCCCGACGGCTCGGTGCAGCGCTTCGGCCAGGTGGACGGCCCGCACGCGAGCATGAAGCTCAACAACTGGAACGTGTGCTCGGCCTCGCTCAAGTCGGGTGACATCGGCTTTGCCGAAACCTTCATCGCCGGCGACTGGACGACATCGAACCTGCCCGCGCTGCTCTCGCTGCTGGTGGCCAACCGCCGCGAGGTGGAAGACGTGATCTACGGCTCGTGGCTGGGTCGGTTCGCCTACCGCATCAAGCACCTGCTCAACCGCAACAGCAAGACCAACAGCCGCAAGAACATCCACGCCCACTACGACCTGGGCAATGCGTTTTACGGCCTGTGGCTGGACGACACCATGAACTACTCGTCGGCCTGGTTCGAAACGCCCGACCAGGGCATGGAAGCCGCGCAACACGCCAAGGTGCGCCGCGCGCTGCGCATGACCGACGTGAAACCGGGCGACCGCGTGCTGGAAATCGGCTGCGGCTGGGGCGCGCTGGCCGAGAAGGCCACCACCGAGTTCGAGGCCCACGTCACCGGCGTGACGCTGTCCACCGAGCAGCTGGCATTTGCCAACGACCGCATGCAGCGCGTCGGCCGCGCCGACCGGGCCGATCTGCGCCTGCAGGACTACCGCGACATCACCGATGCACCGTTTGATGCGATCTGCTCGATCGAGATGGTCGAAGCCGTGGGCCGCGAGTATTGGCCGACCTACTTCCAGACCGTCTCACGCCTGCTCAAGCCGGGCGGCAAGGCCTGCGTGCAGAGCATCGTGATCGACGACGAACACTTCGAGCGCTACATCAAGGGCACCGACTTCATTCAGCAGTATGTGTTCCCCGGCGGTTGCCTGCCCTGCCCGAGCGAGTTCCGTGCGCAGGCCGCCAAGGCCGGGCTGGAGGTGGTGGACGAGTTCGCCTTTGGCCAGGACTACGCGCGCACGCTGGCGATCTGGCGCGAGCGTTTCCTGCACGAGCAGGATCGGGTGCTGCAGCTCGGCTTCGACCAGCGTTTCCTGCGCATCTGGGAGTTCTACCTGGCGTACTGCGAAGCGGCGTTCGAGCAGGGCAGCACCGACGTGGTCCAGTACACCTTGCGCAAACCCGGTTGAGGACAAGACGATGAAGCGCGCCGCCATTTCCTTCGCACTGGCTCTGGGCAGTCTGGCGGGCGCGCCCGCTTGGGCGCAGGCGCCCGAAGCCACGCTCAGCGCCGCCTTGCAGGACAAGACCGCCGTGGGCAAGGCGCGCCTGCGCTACTGGGGTTTTGATGTGTACGACGCCAGCTTGTGGGCCCTGCCCGGCTTCGACGTGGCCCGTTTCGAGAGCCAGCGCTTCGGCCTGGAGCTGGCCTACCTGCGCGACTTCAAGGGTGCGGACATCGCCGAGCGGTCCATCGACGAGATGAAAGACCTCGCGCCGATCGAACCCGCGCAGGCCACCCGCTGGACACAGGCCATGAGCAAGCTGTTTCCCGACGTGAAGCGCGGCGACCGCATCACCGGCGTGCACGTGCCCGGCAGCGGCGCGCGTTTCTACTTGAACGGCAAGCTGCTCGGCGAGGTGGCGGACGACGCCTTCTCGCGCCTGTTCTTCGGCATCTGGCTCTCGCCCAAGACCTCGCAGCCGCGCATGCGCGAAACGCTGATCCAGAACATCGCCGGAACACCGCGATGAGTCTGGCGCCCGCCTCTGCCCAGGAACCCGCTGCGCGTTTCATCGGCGCGGGCGCCTGGCGCCGGGGTTTCAGCTACGGCCTGCTCGGCCTGCCGCTGGCGTTCGTGGCGCTGCCGCTGTATGTGATCCTGCCCAACCACTACGCCCGCGAGTTCGGCGCACCGCTGGCCTTGCTGGGTCTGGTGTTGCTGGCCGCGCGCCTGGTGGACGCGGTGCTCGACCCCATCATCGGCCGCTGGTGCGACCGGCTGTTTTCCCGCTCGGTGGCCGCCGTGCTGGGCGCTGCGGCCGCGTCGGCCGTCGTGCTCGCGCTCGGTCTGTGGGGCCTGCTGTTTCCACCCGAGGCGGTGCGCGCATCGGGCACCGCCGTGTTGCTCTCGTGGGCCGGTGTGCTGATGGCCATCACCTACACCGCCTACAGCGTGGTGGCCGTCGCTCACCAGTCGTGGGGCGCACGCCTGGGCGGCAACGAAGCGCAGCGCAGCCGTGTGGTGGCCTGGCGCGAAGGCCTGTCCTTGCTGGGCGTGTTGATCGCCGCCGTGCTGCCGGCCACGCTGGGCCTGGGCGCCACCGTGGCCACCTTCGCGGTGTTGCTCACGCTGGGCTGGTGGGCCTGGAGCCGCTCGTCCACACCCATCGCGCTCAAAGCCGCCGGACCGGCCCCCCGCCTGGGTCCATCGCCCTTGCGCCAACCCGCGTTCCTGCGCCTGCTCGCGGTGTTCGTCATCAACGGCACCGCCAGCGCCGTGCCCGCCACGCTGGTGCTGTTCTTCGTGCAGGACCGTCTGCAGGCAGCCCCCTCGGTGGAGCCCGCGTTTCTGGCCACCTACTTCCTGTGCGCGGCGCTGTCCATCCCGCTGTGGGTGCGGCTGGTCGCGCGCATCGGCCTGGCGCGCACCTGGCTGGTGGGCATGGCGCTGGCCGTGGCGGTGTTCATCTGGGCCGCCACGCTGGGTGCGGGCGACGTGATGCCTTTCCTCATCGTCTGCGCGCTCTCGGGCATTGCCCTGGGCACCGACCTCACGCTGCCCAGCGCCATGCTCGCCGGCCTCATTGGCCAGCTCGGCGAACGCGGTCAACGCGAGGGCGCCTACTTCGGCTGGTGGAGCTTCGCCACCAAGCTCAACCTCGCCCTGGCCGCGGGTCTGGCCTTGCCGCTGCTGGCGGTGTTCGGCTACGAGCCCGGTGCGCGCGATCCGGCGGCGCTTCAGACCCTGACCATCGCGTACTGCCTGCTGCCCTGCGTGCTCAAGTTGCTGGCCGGCGGAGCGCTCTATGCGCTCGTGATCCGCCCCGAGCAGCGCGCCGGCCTGACCACTCCGACCTCCATTCCCTCCTGAGACCACCCCATGCAAAGACGACTCTTGCTCGCCGCCGGCATCACCTCCGCCGCCGCCCTCGCGGGCTGTGCCGGCCCGCAGATCGACCAGTACGCCAGCGAAAAACCGCTGCTCGATCTGCGCACCTATTTCAACGGCACGCTGGACGCCTACGGGGTGTTCACCGACCGCTCGGGTGCGGTGGTCAAGCGCTTCACCGTGGTGATGGTCTGCACCTGGAACGGCGACGACGGCGTGCTGGACGAGACCTTCAACTACAGCGACGGCACCACCGGCAAACGCATCTGGCGCATGA
>NZ_JAOASO010000084.1 GCF_030158645.1 Hydrogenophaga sp.
CCGCCCGACAACGTCCGCATGGGTCACCTCTGCGGCCCGCTGGACACCCACATCCGCAGCATCGAGGCGGCCTTGAACGTGAAGGTGGCGCACCGTTTCGAGCAGTTCCGCATCGAAGGCACCAAGCCCAAGGTGAACCAGGCGCTGGAAACCCTGCAGGCCATGTACGAGATGGCGAAGAAGCCGATCCCGCCCGAGCAGGTGCAGCTCATGCTCAGCGGCGACACCGCGCTGGCCGATCCGGGCGACGGTGCGCTGGCCATGCAGACGCGGCGCGGCGAGGTGCGCGGGCGCACGCCCAACCAGGCGCGCTACCTCGAGAACATGGCCACGCACGACATCACCTTCGGCATCGGCCCGGCCGGCACCGGCAAGACGTATCTGGCCGTGGCCTGCGCGGTGGACGCGCTGGAGCGCAGCGCGGTGCAGCGCATCGTGCTGACCCGCCCCGCGGTGGAAGCCGGTGAGAAGCTCGGCTTCCTGCCCGGCGACCTGGGCCAGAAAGTGGACCCGTACCTGCGCCCGCTGTACGACGCGCTCTACGACCTGATGGGCGCCGAGAAGGTGCAGAAGGCCTTCGAGCGGCAGCAGATCGAGATCGCACCGCTGGCCTTCATGCGCGGGCGCACGCTCAACCACGCCTTCGTGATCCTCGACGAAGCGCAAAACACCACGGTGGAGCAGATGAAGATGTTCCTCACGCGCATCGGCTTCGGCGCCAAGGCCGTGATCACCGGCGACGTGAGCCAGATCGACCTGCCGCGCACCGAGCTCAGCGGCCTGATCGACGCCGAGCGCGTCCTGAAGCGCGTGCAGGGCATCGCGATCACGCGCCTCTCCAGCGCCGACGTGGTGCGCCACCCGCTGGTGGCGCGCATCGTCGACGCCTACGACGCGCGCACGCCGCAGGTGGAAGACGTCGCGCCGGTCAAACGCACGCGCCGCAAGGCGGCTTGAGGTCGAATCGATGCCATCCATTCGCACCACCCGCACACTCGCGGCTCTGCTGGCCTGGCTGCCTTTGGCCGTGGCCGCCCAGGGCACGCCGCCCGCAGCCGCTCCGGCCGCGCCGGCGCTCGTTTTCAGCAGCCAGTCCGTCACCTACCGCTGCGACGGCGGCACCGAGATCGAGCTGGTCTACCTCAACCTGAGCAACGGCAACGCCTTCGCCGCCCTGCATTTCAACGGCCGCACGGTGATGCTGCAAGGCCGCCGCGCCACCACCGGGGTGCGCTTCATCGCGCTGGACGAACAGAACAGCCTGCGCTGGTACACGCAAGGCATGAAAGGTGAGCTGAGTTTTCTGGCCGCCGACCACACGGCGCAGGAGCAGACGCTGCTGGCCAACTGCTTCGCCCAACCGGCCAAACGCTGATGGCACTGCCCGCACTCACCTTGTCCCTGCAGTTCGGCGATCTGCAGGACGCCGCCACCCACCGCGCCGCGCTGCCGCGCCACACGGTCGCGCGCTGCATCCGCCACGCGCTGGACGCCGATGCCGAGATCACCGTGCGCATCGTCGACGCGGAGGAAGGCCAGGCGCTCAACCGCGACTACCGGGGCAAGGACTACGCCACCAATGTGCTGACCTTCGACTACGCCACCGAACCGATGGTGATGGCCGACCTGGTGCTGTGCGCGCCGGTGGTGGCACGCGAGGCCGCCGAGCTCAAGAAGCCGCTGGCCGAGCACTATGCGCACCTGCTGGTGCACGGCACCCTGCACGCGCAGGGGTGGGACCACGAGACCAGCGAGGCCGACGCCGAGGAAATGGAAGCGCGCGAAACCGAGATTCTTGCCGGCCTGGGCCAACCGGACCCTTACCGTTAAGCCTTGATCTGCAGGGGAATGGTCACCGGTCCGTCGTTGACCAGGTGCACCTTCATGTCGGCACCAAAGCGGCCCGTCTGCACCGACGGGTGCGCCGCGCGCGCGGCCTTCACGAAGGCGTCGTAGAGCGCCTCGCCCAGCGCGGGCGGCGCGGCCGCGGTGAAGCCGGGCCGGTTGCCGCTCTTGGTGTCGGCCGCCAGGGTGAACTGGCTCACGATCAACAAGCCCCCCGCGATGTCCTGCACGCTCAGGTTCATCTTGCCGGCGGCGTCGCCAAAGATGCGAAGTTTCAGGATCTTGGCCAGCATCTTCCCGCCCACGGCCTCGGTGTCGTCGGGCTCGGCGCACAGCAGCACCAGCAGGCCGGGGCCGATCTGTCCCACCACCTCACCGGCAATGTCCACGCGGGCTTCGCTCACGCGCTGCAACAGGCCAATCACACCGGATCCTTCGCGTCGTCCAGGTGTGCCTCGACATCGCTGGGCAGGAGCTGGATGGTCGCCCGCAACCCCGGCACGGCGCTCATGAGCTTTCGCTCCACGGTGCCGCGCACCGCAGCGGCCTGCCCCAGTGTGCAGCCCGGCGGCATGTGCATGTGCAGGTCCACGAAACGCCGCTGACCGGCCCGGCGCGTGCTCACATGGTCAAAACGGATCACGTTGGCACCACGGTTGGCGGACACCAGCTCATCCAGCGTCTGCTGGATGGTGACCATCACTTCGGGCTCCACCGCTTCGTCCATCAGGCCCTGCGACGAGCGCCACAGGAGGTGAAAACCTTCTTTCAGGATGTTGGCCGCCACTCCCATGGCCACCAGCGGGTCGAGCCAGAGCCAGCCGGTGAAGCTCACCAGCGCGATGCCCACCACCACACCCACCGAGGTCCACACATCGGTGACCAGGTGTTTGGCGTCGGCCTCCAGCGCGATCGAGCGGTGTTCCTTCGCGGCGCGAAACATCACCCAGGCCAGCAGGCCGTTGAGCGCGGAACTGACCACCGAGAGCGCCAGGCCCCAGCCCACCTGCGCGATCGGCTGCGGATCGAACAGCCGGTGCCCGGCGACCCAGATGATGCCCAGCGCCGCCGCGATGATGAGGATGCCTTCGAAACCGGATGAGAAGTACTCGGCCTTGTGGTGGCCATAGGGGTGGTCTTCGTCGGCTGGGCGCGCCGCGATCGTCACCATCACCAGGCCGAAGATCGCGCTGGCCAGGTTGACCAGCGACTCCATGGCGTCCGACAGCAACCCCACCGAGTCGGTGATGTACCAGGCCCCCGTCTTGAGGGCGATGGTCATGAGGGCCACCACCACCGACGCCATGAGCAGGCGTTGGGGCGTGAGGAGTCGGGCTTGGGCGGGCGTCATGAACGGATTGTCGGGCAACCGCCTGGTGTGAAGCTGAAGGACAACGACCATCCCGGTGCGAGCGGTGCCAGAATGAGCCGACACGCCGCACCCATGACACCCACACCCACACCCACCGCAGCCCCCTCCACCGCCAGTGTCTGGCTCGGCGAGACCGATGTCTGGCTGCTGGCCGAAGGCAAGCACCTGCGTCCCTGGCAGAAGCTCGGCGCCCACGCCACCACCCTGGACGGGCAGGGCGGCACCGCGTTCGCCGTCTGGGCACCCCACGCGCGCCAGGTGGGCCTGGTGGGCGACTTCAACCAATGGCGCGCGCAGCCCATGCGCCTGCGCCCCGAGTGCGGCGTGTGGGAGCTGTTCGTACCCGGCGCTTCGGTGGGCGACTGGTACAAGTTCGACGTGCAGGGCAGCGATGGCCGCCATGTGTTCAAGACCGACCCCTACGCCCGGGAAACCGAGCTGCCCCCGGGCAACGCCGCGCGCGTGTGCGCGCCCCTGCGCGCGCCCGCCGACCGGGGCGGCGCCGCCCACGAACGCCCCGACCTGCCCATGGCCATCTACGAAGTGCACGCGGGGTCGTGGCGCCGGCCCGACGGGCCGCACACCGTGCCCACCTGGGACGACCTCACCACCCACCTTGTGCCCTACGCGGTGGACATGGGCTTCACGCACCTCGAACTGATGCCGGTGAGCGAGCACCCGTTCTACGCCTCGTGGGGCTACCAGCCCACCGGCCTGTACGCCCCCACCGCGCGTCACGGCTCGCCCGAATCGTTCCGCCGGTTCGTGCAGACCGCGCACGCCGCCGGCCTGAAGATCATCCTGGACTGGGTGCCCGCCCACTTTCCCACCGACGAACACGCGCTGGCCCGTTTCGACGGCACGGCGCTCTATGAGCATGCCGACCCGCGCGAAGGTTTCCACCGCGACTGGAACACCCTCATCTACAACTTCGGCCGCCACGAGGTGCGCAACTTTCTCGTGGGCAACGCACTGTTCTGGGTCGAGCAGTACGGCATCGACGGCCTGCGCGTGGACGCGGTGGCCTCCATGCTGTACCGCGACTACAGCCGCCCGGCGGGCGAATGGGTGCCCAACGAGCACGGCGGGCGCGAGAACCTGGAAGCGATTGCCTTCCTGCGCGAGGTGCACGAGGTGCTGCACCAGGAGGCGCCCCGCGCCAGCACCATGGCCGAAGAGTCCACCGCGTTCCCGCGCGTGACCGGTCCGGTGGCTGAGGGCGGGCTGGGCTTCGACCACAAATGGAACATGGGCTGGATGCACGACACCCTGTCGTACTTCGGTCTCGACCCGATCCACCGGCGCTGGCACCACAACCAGATGACGTTTGCGATGATGTACGCGCACACCGAAGACTACGTGCTGCCGCTCTCGCACGACGAGGTGGTGCACGGCAAGGGCTCGCTGCTGAACAAGATGGCCGGTGACCGCTGGCAACAGCTGGCGAACCTGCGCGCGCTCTACGCCTGGATGTACGCCCACCCGGGCAAGAAGCTGCTCTTCATGGGCGCCGAGCTGGCGCCCGCCACCGAGTGGGACCACGACGCCGAGCTGCCCTGGCAACTGTTGCAAGACCCGGCGCACGCCGGCGTGCAGCACCTGGTGCGCGACCTCAACCACATCTACCGCAGCGCGCCAGCCCTGTACGCGCGCGACACCGATCCCTACAGCTTCCAGTGGCTGGTGGTGGACGACGCCGACCATTCGGTGCTGGCCTTCGCCCGCTACGGCCACGCGCTCGAAGACACGGTGGTGGTGATCGCCAACCTCACGCCCCTGGTGCGCCACGGCTACCGCGTGGGCCTGCCGCACGGTGGGGACTGGCACGAGCGGCTCAACACCGATTCCAGCCACTACGGCGGCAGCAACGTGGGCAACCACGGCCGCGTGCTGGCCGACGACCTGGCACAGCACGGCCAGCGCTGGTCGGCCGCTTTGACGCTGCCGCCGCTCGGTGTGTTGTGGCTCCAGCCAGAACAGGCATGACGGTCCCCTGCGACGCTCCTGCACTGGGTGCGCATCTCCACGTCCAAAGTGGGGAGAACGGCGTGCACTTCTCGGTCTGGGCGCCCGATGCCCACGGGCTGGACGTCTGCCTGTTCGAGCCCGGCGCCCCGGTGGAACACCGGCGCGTGGCGCTGCAGCCCGCCGGTGACGGCGTGTGGTCGGCCTTCGTGCCCGGGATCGGCGCGGGTCAGCCATACGGCTTGCGCGCCAGCGGCCCGTGGCAGCCCGAAGCCGGCCACCGCTTCAATCCCGCGCACCTCCTGCTCGACCCGTGGGCACTCGCCCTGGTAGGCAACACCGAACGCCTGGCCCTGCAAACCGGCCACGCCTGCGCCGACCCGCTGCACCCCACGCAAGCCTGGAACGAACACCAGCCCGACCCGACCGACAACGCGGCCCACCTGCCGCGCTGTGTGGTGGTGGACGCGCAGGCCGAGCTGGCCGCGGGCCGGGCCATCGCGCCCCGCCCCGCCGTCGCCAGCGACCGCGTGGTGATCTACGAAGCGCACGTGAAGGCCCTCACCCGCCTGCACCCACTGGTTCCTGAGCACCAGCGCGGCACCTACGCGGCCCTCGCCCACCCCGCCGTGGTGCAGCACCTGCAGCGCCTGGGCATCACCACCGTCTGCCTGCTGCCGGTGCACCAGCACATCAGCGAGCGCCACCTGATCGAACGGGGATTGAACAACCACTGGGGCTACAACACGCTCAACGCGTTCACGCCCGAGCCGGCCTACGCGGCGGCCACCGCTGGAGAGGACCCCATCCTGGCCAACGACACCGCTGCCGTGCGCGCCGAGTTCCGCCGCATGGTCGACACCCTGCACCGCGCCGGCATCGAGGTGGTGCTCGACGTGGTCTTCAACCACACGGCCGAAAGCGACCTCGACGGCCCCACGCTGAGCTGGCGCGGCCTGGGCCAGAACCGCTGGTACGCCATGGGCGAACACGGCGTGCCGCACAACTTCACGGGCACCGGCAACACCCTGGCGTTCAGCGAACCGCGCGTGCAGCAGTGGGTGCTGGACAGCCTGCGCTGGTGGGTGCAGGCCTTCGGCGTGGACGGTTTCCGCTTTGACCTCGCCGTCTCGCTGGGTCGCGACGCGGCGCTGGGCCACGCCTTCAACCCGCGCAGTGCCTTGCTGAGTGCCATGGCGCACGACCCGGTGCTGCGCAACGTGCGCCTCATCGCCGAGCCCTGGGACGTGGGGCCGAACGGCTACCAGCTGGGTGGATTTGAAGCGGGATGGCTGGAGTGGAACGACCGCTTCCGCGACGGCGTGCGGGCCTTCTGGCTCGGCCACCACGGCACGCGCGGCGAACTCGCCACCCGGTTGTGCGCCAGCGGCGATGTGTTCCACCAGCGCGGTCGTCGGCCTGTGGCCAGCGTGAACATGGTCACCGCGCACGACGGCTTCAACCTCGCCGATCTCACCGCCTACCAGCACAAACACAACGCCGCGAACGGGGAAAACAACCGCGACGGCCACGGTCACAACCTCAGCGCCAACGGCGGTGTGGAAGGCGCGACCGACGACCCCGTGGTGCTGCACCGCCGCGGCCAGTGGCGCCGTGCGCTGCTGGCCACGCTGTTCTGCGCGCAGGGCACGCCTCAGCTGCTCGCCGGCGACGAACTGGGCCACAGCCAGCACGGCAACAACAACAGCTACTGCCAGGACAACGCCACCACCTGGCTGGACTGGACCCGTGCCGACGCCGAACTCACGGACTTCGTGGCCCGCCTCGCGGCGCTGCGGCGGCAGCACCCTGGCCTGCGCCACGCGCGCTGGTTCGAAGGCACTGGCAACGTGCCCGACATCGCCTGGCTCGACACCGACGGCCAGCCGCTGCGGCCAGACGCCTGGCAGGCCCGCGACCGCCACACGCTCACCGCCCTGGTCACCGTGGGCGAAGGCGGCGCACCGCCGCGGGAGCGCCTGCTGCTGGTCTGGCACGCCGACCACGGCCGCGCACAGTTGCAACTGCCGCCCGGCGACTGGGGCGTGTTGCTCAACAGCGCGCGCGCACGGGTGGTGCTGCCGGGTGAGGCGGGCGACTCGGCCGTCGGCCACCTGCCGCTGCAAGAAGCCAGCGTGTGGGTGCTGGTCCAGCCCTTGCATGCATCCAGTGGCCATCCGCCATGAACACCCACCTCCACCCGTTTCTCTCGCGCCGCACCAGCGGCGTGCTGCTGCACATCACCAGCCTGCCCGGCCCCAACGGCTCGGGCGACCTCGGCATCGGTGCGCGCCACTTCGTGGACTGGCTCGCCTCGGCCGGCCAGTCGATGTGGCAGATCCTGCCGCTGTCGCCGGCCGGCCCGGGCAACTCGCCATACCAGAGCGTGTCGGCGTTTGCCGGCAGCCCGCTCATGGTGGATCTGGACGACCTGGTGCAGATGGGCTGGCTGCCCTGGATGCCCTCCCAGGGTTTCGACCACCACCGCTGCGACTTCACCCGCGTGGCGCCCTGGCGCATGGCCAGCCTGCGCAAGGCCTGGGACGGTTTCAGCCTGCGCGCCAGCGACGACTGCCGCGCAGCGCTGGCCGACTTCTGCACCGAACACGCGCACTGGCTCGACGACTACGCGCTCTTCATGGTGCTCAGCGAACGCCACATCGGCAGCTGGCCGCAGTGGCCCGCGCCGCTGGCGCAGCGCGACCCGGCCGCGCTGGACGAGGTGCGCCAGCACGCGCCCAAGGCATTGGGTTTCTGGCAATTCGTGCAGTGGCGCTTCTGGGTGCAGTGGCAGGCGCTGCGCGACTACGCGCGCAGCCGGGGCGTGCAGGTGGTGGGCGACGCACCGATCTTCGTGGCGCACCACAGCGCGGACGTGTGGGCCCACGCCGACCAGTTCCTGCTGGGCGACGACTTCGAGCCCGAGGTGGTGGCCGGCGTGCCGCCCGACTATTTCAGCGCCACCGGCCAGCGCTGGGGCAACCCGCTCTACAACTGGCCGGTCATGGCGCAAAACGGCTACCGCTGGTGGAAGGACCGCGTGGCCCACCTGTTCCAGCAGGTGGACGTGGTGCGGCTGGACCACTTTCGCGGCTTCGAGGCGCATTGGGAAATCCCGGCGAGTGAGCCCACCGCGGTGGCGGGCCGCTGGCAAAGCGGCCCGGGTCTGCCGTTTTTTGCCGAGCTGCAGGCTGAGCTCGGTCCGCTGGCCATCATCGCGGAAGACCTGGGTCTCATCACGCCCGAGGTGACGGCGTTGCGCGAGGCCTGTGGCTTTCCCGGCATGCGCATCCTGCAGTTCGCCTTTGGTGGCGGACCGGCCAACCCCTACCTGCCGCACAACCTCACCCGCGACTCCGTGGCCTACACCGGCACGCACGACAACGACACCACCTTGGGCTGGTGGCGCGCCGCCTCGGTGCACGACAAGGCCGCCGCGCGCGCCTACCTTGGCCCGGCGGTGGACACCGAGCCACACTGGACGCTGATCACCGCGCTGTCGCAGTCGGTGGCCAACACGCTGGTGCTGCCGTTTCAGGACGTGCTGGGCCTGGACGGCAAACACCGCATGAACACGCCGGGGCAGGCCACCGGCTGTTGGGAATGGCGCTTTGACTGGCGCCAGGTGGACCACCGCCCCGCCGAACGCCTGCTCGCCATGGCGCGCGCACACGGCCGAATACCGTAGCCACACGCCCTGTTCACGCGATCCATCCCGTCAGTGCGCACCAAGACGCACCCGCCCAACACACCCACGGAGACACACATGGAAAAGACATCCCCCCAGCAACTCGCCCGGCGCACCATCGCCCTGGTGCTGGCGGGCGGACGCGGCTCGCGCCTGCACGCCCTGACCGATCGGCGCTCCAAACCGGCGGTGTACTTCGGCGGCAAGTTCCGCATCGTCGACTTCGCGCTCTCCAATTGCCTGAACTCCGGCGTGCGCCGCATCGGCGTGCTCACGCAGTACAAGTCGCACAGCCTGCTGCGCCACCTGCAGCGCGGCTGGAGTTTCCTGCGCAACGAATTCAACGAGTTCATCGACCTGCTGCCGGCCCAGCAACGCATGGACGACGAGAGCTGGTACCTCGGCACGGCGGACGCCGTCTACCAGAACCTGGACATCCTGCGCGCGCACAAGCCCGAGTACATCCTGGTGCTCGCGGGCGACCACATCTACAAGATGGACTACGCCAGCCTGATCGCCGACCACGTGGCGCTGGGCAAGAAGTGCACCGTGGCCTGCATCGAGGTGCCGCTGGCCGAGGCCACCGCCTTCGGCGTGATGGACATCGACGCCGAGCGCAACATCGTGCGCTTCCTGGAAAAGCCTGCAAAACCGCCGCACATGCCCGGCAAGCCCGACACCGCGCTGGCCAGCATGGGCGTGTACGTGTTCAACACCGAGCACCTGTTTGAAGCGCTCAAGCGCGACGCCACCACCCCCGGCTCCAGCCGAGATTTCGGCAAGGACATCATCCCGGCCATGGTGGCCGCCGGTGACGCGGTGGCGCACCCGTTCGGCCTGTCGTGCGTGAAGAGTTCCCCCGAGGCGCCGGCCTACTGGCGCGATGTGGGCACGATCGACGCCTACTGGGCCGCCAACCTCGACCTCACCAACACCATTCCCGAGCTCGACATGTACGACCGCGAGTGGCCGATCTGGACCTACCAGGAACAACTGCCACCGGCCAAGTTCGTGTTCGACGACGACGGCCGCCGCGGCTGCGCGGTCGACTCGCTGGTCTCGGGTGGCTGCATCATCTCGGGCGCGCTGGTGCGCCGCTCGGTGCTGTTCTCGCGCGTGCG
>NZ_JAOASO010000085.1 GCF_030158645.1 Hydrogenophaga sp.
ACCACGATGCTGCCGGAGCGATTACCGCGAAAGCGGTTTAGTCCATCGCTGCATAGCGGAAACTGAAAGTCCACCACCAAAGTCGGTGTCAGCACTGAAAAGCCTCCGCTCCACCCAAGCTTGTCTTCGAATGGCGGTTGCAGGGTAATCATGTTCTGCGATCAACGTGTTCAGGCATCACCCCAACTCGATAGCATCCATCGCAAGACCACCCACCCTTGGCCACGCCATGAAGCTGCTGATGTGCGCCGCGATGCTGATCGTCCCGTCCTTGGTTTGGGCCGGGCCGTCCCTGTGTCAGCCGTCTGAGGCGGTGGTGTTTGCCTGCCACACGAAAGGTGGCCAGTGGGTGTCTGTTTGTTCGGGCGACGCCGGGCTGAGCTACCGGTTCGGAACAAAGCAGAAAACGGAACTGGAGCTGGCCGACCCGGGGATCGCGCATCCCGATGCGTTTCGCCACTACCACTACTTTCGGGCGGGCGTCGACAGGACGTGGCTGACCATGCAGACACCCGCCGCTGTCTACGAGGTGTTCTCGGAGTACGAGGCACCGTCGCAACCCACGGCGGGCGTTCGCGTCTTCGACCAGAGCGGGCGGCAACTGGCCAACCGCTTGTGTGTGGGCCAGGCCGAAGCGCACTGGTACCGCCTGGAGGGCAAGGTGGCGTGTTCGGACGAGGCGGTGAACTCGTGTGTGCCACCCGTGCCGCTCAAGCAGCGCCCGTGAACCTCACGAACACTGTGTCGACAATGTGTCGACACAGTGGCGTGCCCAGGCGCCGCCCACCGCCAGCGCCTTCTTCCCCCCAACCCCCATAAACCCAACAAATTCAACGCCCTTCCAGCGTTGACACACCCGCTTGCCGCCCTGGCACGTTGGTTGCGCTAGAGACCTCAGGCAATCCCGCCTTCCGCCACTTCCGCGAGGTCTCCATGAGCATTGAAGCCACCCTGATCGCCCCCGCCCAGCTTGCTGCGCTGCAGTCGTCCGAACCCGTCGTGGTCATCGACACGCGTGACGCGGACACCTTTGCCGCCGGTCACATTCCCGGTGCCGTGAACCTGCGCGAAGTGTTCACCTACCTGGCCACCTCCTCGCCCGAAGGCTTGCAGGCGCTCAAGGCCACGTTTGCCGAAGCGCTGGGCGCGGCCGGTTTGTCGGGCAAAGAAACGGCGGTGTTTTACGAAGACGCGATGAACAGCGGCTACGGCCAGTCGTGCCGCGGCTACTACCTGCTCACCTGGCTGGGCTACCCCAAGATCAAGGTGCTCAACGGCGGCTTCAGCGCCTGGAAATCCGCGGGCCTGCCCATCTCCACCACGGCCGTGGCGCCCACGCCCGTGACCTTCCCGAGCGACCTGCCCACCGCCGACGTGATGCTCACGCAGGAAGAGGTGAAGGCCGCGCTGGGCACCGACACCGTGTTGCTCGACGTGCGCGACATCGACGAGTGGATCGGCGAATCGTCGTCGCCTTACGGCAAGGACTTCGCGCCGCGCAAAGGCCGCCTGCCGGGCGCCAAGTGGCTGGAGTGGTACCGCTTCATGAAGCCCTCGGCCCAAGGCCCGGTGTTCAAGACGCCCGACGAAGTGAAGGCCGAGTGCGCCACCGCCGGCATCACCACCGACGACACGATTTACCTCTACTGCTTCAAGGGCGCGCGCGCGTCCAACACCTTCCTGGCGCTCAAGCAGGCCGGCTTCTCTGATGTGCGCATGTACTTCGGCTCGTGGAACGAGTGGTCGCGCGACGAGAGCCTGCCGATCGAGACCGGTCTGCCGGTGGCCAAGTCCACCAAGAAGCCTGCGCTGGCGCTGGCCGCCTGAGCCTTTCCTTTTCCCCGATTCCTGAACACCTGGAGACACCATGTCCGCTACCGACACGCTCGAGCCTGTGACCACCGTCAAGGCGTACCTGCGCCCTATCGACAGCGAGGGCCTCGCGGCCTTCGCCGCCAAGGGCAAGGCCAACCCCGCCAGCCGTGGCACCAACAAGGTCCACACCGTCATGGAGGGGCAGTACCGTTCGCTCTCCACCGTGGGCAACCACGCCCCGGTGGTGGTGGACGAGCCGCTACACCTGTTTGGCGAAGACACGGCCCCGGCGCCCGGCGAGATCGTGCTGTCGGGCCTGGGCGGGTGTCTCGCGGTGGGCATCACGGCGGTGGCCACCTGGAAGGGCGTGAAGCTCAGCAAGCTCGAGGTCTTCATGGAAGGCGACATCGGCAACCCCGCAGCCTGGGGCGCCGGTGGCGCGCTGGAGAAGCTGCCGGCCGAGATGGGCTTCCAGGCGATCCGCGTGAAGGTGGTGGTGGAGGGCGATGCGCCGCGCGAGGTGCTCGACGAGATCGTCAAGCACGCCAACTTCTACTCGCCGGTGGCCAACAGCATGCGCAACCCGATCCCGTTCGAGATCGCGCTGGCCTGAAGGCTTCGACAAGCTCAGCCCGAACGGGATTTGTACGCTCGTCCTAACCCACCCCCTCCGTTCGCCCTGAGCCTGTCGAAGGGCTCACCCACATGTTGGAGCTTGAATGAACCCGAATGACCTGCCCCCCGAGTTGACCCACGAAACACCGGCCCACGCGCTGCTGGCCGCGGTGCGCGAGGTGGCGCAGGGCCCGTTGGCGGCGGTGGTCGAGTCCATCGACCGCACCGGCTACTACCCGCGCGCAGAGCTGCAGCAGCTCGCCGCGCTGGGCGCCATGAGCGCCCACCTGGACGGCGACGCCGGCCCCGGTGATTTCGGCCTCTCGATCCGCGCCATGGCCGAGGCCTCGCGCGTGTGCGGCGCCACCGGCTTCATGATGTGGTGCCAGGCCGTGTGCGGCCTGTACATGCAGCAGTCGGGCAACCCCGCGCTGAACGGCGAGGCGTTGATGGCCCATGTGCGCGGCGACACGCTGGGCGGCACCGCGCTGTCCAACCCCATGAAGAGCTACGCGCAGATCGAAAGCCTGCTGCTCAAGGCCACGCCGGTCGAAGGTGGCTACCTCGTCAACGGTTCGCTGCCCTGGGTGAGCAACCTCGGGCCCGACCACGCCTGCGGCGCCATTGCGGCGGTGGTGAACGGCGACGAGCACATCGGCCGTGAGGTGATGTTTCTGCTGCGCTGCGACGCGCCCGGCGTGGAGCTGCGCGAATGCCCGAGCTTCTCGGCCATGGAAGGCACGGGCACCTACGCCCTGCGCCTCAAAGACCATTTCATCGGCGCCGACGACGTGATCGCCGACGCCGCCAAACCCTTCATTGCCCGCATCCGCGCGGCCTTCGTCATGCTCCAGTGCGGCATGGCGGTGGGCGTGACGCAAGGCGCCATCGACTCCATCTGGGAGGTCGAAGCGCAGCTGGGTCATGTGAACCAGTTTCTGGAAGACCGGCCCGACGCGCTGCAGGCCGAGCTGGACGCGCTCACCGCGCGCGTGATGAAGCTGGCCGAGACGCCCTACAACGCCTCGGTGGAGTTTTTCATCGACGTGCTCGACGCCCGCGCCCACGGCGCTGAACTGTCGTTGCGCGCCGCGCAGTCGGCCCTGTTGCACCAGGGCGCACGCGGCTACCTCATGAGCTCGGCCGTGCAGCGCCGCGTGCGCGAATCGCACTTTGTGGCCATCGTCACACCCGCCATCAAACACCTGCGCAAGGAAATCGCGCGGCTCTCCGCCGAGGTGATGCCGGCATGAACACCCCACCGTTCGGGCTGAGCTTGTCGAAGCCCTCACCAGACGCCACCGTGCAGGCCCTGGCGCCGTGGCAGCAATACATTTGCGACGCCTGCGGCTACATCTACAACGAAGCCGACGGGGACCCCGACGGTGGCCTGGCCCCCGGCACGCGCTACGCCGACATCCCCGACGACTGGGCCTGCCCGCTCTGCGGCGTGACCAAGGCCGACTTCACACCGTACACACCCCCCAGCCTCGACGCCTTGCGCGCCGGCCTTCAAACCAGCACGCCGGTGGCCACGCGCGGCGCGGCGGGCGTGCTCATCGTCGGTGCCGGGCGTGCCGGCTGGCAGATGGCCGAGGCGCTGCGCGCGCTCGACGCCACGCTGCCCATCACCGTGGTCACGGCCTGCGCCGGTGATGTGTACGACAAGCCCCTGCTGTCCATCGCCATGGCGCGCAGCACCGCGCTGGAGGCCATGGTCAAGGAAAGCGGTGCCGCCGCGGCCGCCCGCCTGAACGTGCGCCTGCTCGGCCACACCCACGCCGTGCGCATCTGCACCGACACGCAGCAGCTGCGCACCACGCGCGGCGTGCTGCGCTACGACCGGCTGGTGCTGGCCCACGGCGCGCAGGCCGCGCTACCCCCCACGCTGCCCGCCGCGATGTGCTGGCGCATCAACCACCTCGCGGCGTACCAGAAGCTGCGCTCCGCACTCGGCGACACACCGAAAGACGTGGCCATCGTCGGTGCCGGCCTGATCGGCAGCGAGCTGGCCAACGACCTCGCACTCGGCGGCCACCGCATCACGCTGCTGGACGTGCAGACCGAGCCGCTGGCGCGCTGGAGCGCCGAGGGCGCGGGCAGTCAATTGCTCGACGCATGGAAAGACCTGGCCATCCGCTTCGTGGGCGGTGTGCAGGTGGCGCAGCTGGAGCAGGTGGCGGGCCGCTACCGCATCACCACCGCCTGCGGCCAGCGCTTCGCGGCCGACCAGGTGATCGCCGCCGCCGGCCTGGCCACACCGCCGCGCCTGGCGCAGAGCGCCGACCTGAAGTGGGACAACGGCATCGCGGTGGACCCGGCGAACCTGAAGACCAGCGTCGAGCACATCCACGCCATGGGCGACTGCATCGCCATCAACGGCCAACCCAGCCGCTTCATCGAACCCATCGCCCGCCAGGCCCGGGCCATCGCTGCCGACATCTGCGGCGCCACCCCGGCGCCCTACGAGCCGCGCGCGGCGGTGGTGCGGGTCAAGACGACGTCACGGCCGTTGACCTTGCATTGACGGCACGGGGTCATTCCCGGCGCTCCGCCTGCACCTGCACCAGCGCCAGTATCACCTCCCTCACCAGCTTGCGCTGCGGCGCCGGCAGGCTGAGGAAGGCCTCGAACACTTCGCGCTCCTGGAAACCCACGCCCTCGTCCCAGCGTTTGCGGTGCTCCTGCACGCGGTGGCGCACCGCCTGGCCGAAACGCAGCACCTCGGGCTCCACCCGCAGGATCTCCGCCAGCACCAGCAGCTTGTCTTGCGCGGGAATGGCCTCGCCGCGCAACCAGCGCGACACCGCCTGGAACGACACCGAACGCCCCCAGTAATGGGCATTGAACAGGTTCAACAGCACCCCCGGACGGGGCTCCAGCCCGGCGCCCGCCATGGCATCGCGCAGGCGTTGGGCGAATTCGAGCTTGTGTTCCATGGACCGAACGCTAGTTTTCGGTCGCGTCTTCAATCAACATCGTGTTGTATGCTGAATTCACTTGTTGATTGAATCTTTCACCCAAGACCACATGCTCAGGGAGGACAACATGCAGCCCGTCGTGTCGCAAAACGTCACGCCCACCACCGCAGAGCTGATGCGCTGGTGGTTTGATCCGCGGTCGCCGCGCGATCGCACCGGCCCCGGTTTTCACGAGGAACAGCGCCGGATGATTCTGCAAACGATCGCCAGGCACGAGGCGCTGCACGGCAACGCGCCCGCGCGCGTGCGGCCGGTGCACCGGGTGGCGTTGCCGCCCGGCATCGACCCCATGCGCGTGCTGCTGGCCCTGATGCTCTGGCAGCTGCTCAACCGCAACGATGCCCTTGCCGCCGGACGCGACGACCCGCGCTTCACGAACCACTTCGTGGCCGTGGCCCACCACGCCGCTGCGCGCGAACGCCTCTTCGACGCGTTCTGCGGGGAGCCGGTGCCCGGGGCGCACGGCGCTCGCAATTTCGGCACCGCCGGTCTGGTGCGGCAGGCCGAGCTGCTCATTCCCGACCACCGCCGAAACGAGGTGTACGGCTTCGTGTGCGCCAGCGTCTGCAGCGGTGCGCAGTTCGTGCGCCAGCCCATGAGCGACGGGGTGATCGCCATCACCGACGGGCGCCTGGAAGTGCTGGAATGCCTCGCGCGCCTGCCGCGCGCCGTGGTGTTCGACGACGAAACGCGCCCGCCCCTGCGGGCGCCCGGTACCGGCAACGCGACCGGACCGGCGTGGCGTCGGCACCTGCGGCGCATGGCCTCGACGCGCGAGGGGCCCTGCACGCAGGTGGTGTTCGCCCGGCACGCCCCCGGTGAAGAGGGTGGCTTCAGCGGGTTTTGAGCACCATCAGGCGTCGGCGGCTTGTGGGCGCAGCGGAATCACGCGCCGCGCGGGCTTCCCGGCCCGCGCCCGCAACTGCCCACAGCCGCCCTCCACGTCCTGCCCGGCCGACTGCCGCAGCTTGGTGAGGATGCCGCGGCGGTGCAGGCGGCGCGCGATGTCTGCGGCCTGCTCCCAGCTCGGGCGCCGGTAGGGCAGATCGTCCACCGTGTTGTACGGAATCATGTTGAGGATGGCGTGTTTGCCGTGCAGCAAACGCACGATGCCCTCGATCTCGTCGTCGCCGTCGTTGATGCCGGCCAGCAGCGTCCACTGGTACTGGATGGGATACCCGGTGGCGCGCGCGTAGCGCTCGCCGGCCTCCACCAGCTCCTCGGGCGTCATGCGCGGGGCGCGGGGCAGCAGCTGTTCGCGCAGGTCGGCCTTGGTGGTGTGCAGCGAGAGCGCCAGCGCCGGCTTCACACGGGCCAGCGGCAAGGCCTCGAACACGCGCGGATCGCCCACGGTGGAGAACACCAGTTGCTTGTGGCCGATGTTGCCCACGGTGCCCAGCAGGTCGATGGCCTCCATCACGTTGTCCAGGTTGTGCGCGGGCTCGCCCATGCCCATGAACACCACCTTCTTCACCGGTCGCAGCGTGCGGGCCAGCACCACCTGCGCCACGATCTCGGCGCTGCCCACCTGGCGAATGAGACCGCCCTGGCCGGTCATGCAGAACACGCAACCGACCGCGCAGCCCACCTGCGTGGACACGCACAGGCCGTCGCGCGGCAGCAGCACGCTCTCCACCGTCTGGCCGTCGGCCAGCGCCACCAGCAGGCGCGCCGAGCCGTCTTCGCCCGGGTGCTCGGACTGCAGCACCGCCAGGCCCGCGAGCTGGTCGGCCACCTCGGGCAGCGCGGCCACCAGCGTGGCCGGCAAAAAGTGCGACAGCTCGCGCCGCCCACTGTCCTGCGGCAAGGCCTGCGACCACAGGCGCAGCACGCGCTGGGTGTGGCGCGGGTTGGCGCCCAGGGCTGTCAAGCGTTGGCGGAGGTGTTCGATGCGCATGGGGGGGTGAAGCTTAGCGCTCAGCGCTCGAACAGGGCGGACAACGCAGGCCCGGCCTCGTCGATGAAATGCCGCAGCTTGGCGGGCACGAAGCGCTGGCCCGGGTACACGAGGTGGATCGGGTCGGTGCGCGCGTGCCAGCCCGGCAGCAGCGGCACCAGGTGCCCGTGGTCGACCTCGCGGCGGCACACGTAGTCGGGCAGCAGCGCCACGCCCTGGCCGTCGAGTGCGAGCTGGCGGATGAGCCGCATGTCGTTGGCGGCGAAGGCGCAGCGCAACGGCACCTGTGCGCGGGTCTTGCCGCGTGTGAGCGTCCAGCTGTCGCGCCCCAGCGGGCTGAAGCACAGCGTGGCGTGTTGCGTGAGGTCTTTGGGTGTGCGCAGCGCCGGTGCGCGCGCGAGGTAGTCGGGGTGGGCAAACGGTGCCCAGCGCGCCTGGCCGATCTGGCGCGCCACCAGGCTCGAGTCGGCCAGCTCGCCGGCGCGCAGCGCGAGGTCCAGGCCCTGCGCCACGAGGTCGAGCCGGGCGTCGGAAAACACCAGCTCCACCGCCACACCCGGGTGGCGCGCGCGGTAGCCGTTCAGGATGTTGAGCAATTGGTCGTCGCCCATGTCGATGGGCAACGTGATGCGCAGCAGGCCCTGCGCTTCGTGTTTGCCGGCATCGAGCTGCGCCTCGGCCTGCAGGATGTCTTCGAGCCCGCGCGCGGCCTGCGCCAGGTAGGTCTGGCCCGCTTCGGTCAGGTGCAGGCGGCGCGTCGTGCGCTGCAGCAGCGTCACACCCAGGCGCTGCTCCAGCCGGGAAACGCGCACGCTCAGTGTGGACGTGGGCATGCCCATGAGCCGCGCCGCCGCGCTGAAGCCGCCCGCCTGCGCCACGCGCACGAACACCAGCGTGTCGTTGAGGTCGGGGTTCTGCGGGTTCATTGGATTGTTCAGCTCATTGAAAAATGATTTGTGATCTTACCGACTTATCAGCACGGGGCAGGCCCGGTACAGTGACCCTTCAACAGGAGAACACCCCCATGAAAACCGTTTCTTTCATCCAGCGCAGCGCCGGCGGCCATTGGGTCGGCGACGGCTTTCCGGTGCGCAGCATGTTTTCGTACAACGACCGGCCCGAGCGCTTCTCGCCGTTTCTCATGCTCGACTACGGCGGCCCCACGCGCTTCGAACCCACCACGAAACAGCGCGGCGTGGGCCAGCACCCGCACCGCGGCTTCGAGACCGTGACCATCGTGTACGACGGCGAGGTCTCGCACCGCGACTCCAGCGGCGGCGGCGGCACCATCGGCCCGGGTGAGGTGCAGTGGATGACGGCGGCCAGCGGCATCGTGCACGAGGAATACCACGGTGAGCGCTTTGCCAAAACCGGCGGCCCGTTCGAGATGGTGCAGCTGTGGGTGAACCTGCCGGCGCGCGACAAGATGGCCGCGCCGGGTTACCAGGGCATTACCCGTGAGCAGATTCCCGAGGTGGCTTTGCCGGACATGAACGGGGTGGGTGCCGGCACGGCCCGCATCATCGCGGGTGAGCTGCTCGGTGCAAAAGGCCCGGCCCACACCTTCACGCCCATGCAGGTGTGGGACCTGCGCCTGAAGGCCGGCCACACCGTGACCCTGCCGGCCGCGGCGGGCCACACCACGGCACCGCTGGTGCTGCGCGGGCGCTTGCGCCTGTCCGACGGAAAGGAAGTGGTGGCGGCCAACCTGCCCGTGTTCTCGCGCGACGGCGAGGGCGTGACGCTGGAGGTGCTGGAAGACAGCACCGTGCTCTGGCTGAGCGGTGAGCCGATCGACGAGCCCGTGGTGGGCTATGGTCCGTTCGTGATGAACACCGAGGCCGAGATCCACCAGGCCTTCACGGACTTTCAAAGCGGCAAGATGGGCCGCATCACGGCGGAGGTGTGACCCCCCGCGCCGCCTGCGGCGTCACCCCCCAAGGGGGGCGCACCTGGCGGCCCGGCAAAGCCGGTTCCGCGGGTGCCTTGGGACAGAACTCCGCATCACCACAAGGAAAAGAAAATGTTTGAAATGGTCATCACCGCGCGTGCCGCCGACCTGGGCCACGGCCTCAAGGTTCGGCGTGTGCTGCCCTATGCCAAGCGCCGCATGGTCGGCCCCTGGATCTTTGTCGACCACGCCGGGCCGGTGACCATCGCCCCCGAGGACACGCACGCCGCCGATGTGCGCCCGCACCCGCACATCGGCTTGTCGACCGTGAGTTATTTGCTCAGCGGCCAGATCCACCACCGCGACAGCCTGGGGGTGCACCAGCTCATCAACCCCGGCGACGTGAACTGGATGACCGCCGGGCGCGGCATCTCACATTCGGAGCGCTTCACGCACCCCGACTCGTTCCAAGGCGGCGGGCTCGAACTCATGCAGCTCTGGGTGGCCCTGCCCGAAGCCGATGAAGAAACCGACCCGGCCTTCACCCACTACCCTTCCGCCGACCTGCCGGTGCGCGACCAAGGCGGCGTCTGGATGCGCGTGATCGCAGGCTCGGCCTACGGCATGATCAGCCCGGTGAAGACGCATTCGCCGCTGTTTTACCTGCACACCGAGTGGCAGGCGGGTGCAAGCCTGGCCCTGCCCGGGGGGTACAGCGAGCAGGCCGTGTACGTGGCGCGCGGCGAGATCGAACATGCCGGCGAAACCTATGTGCCCGGCCAGCTGCTGGTGTTCGGCAACGACACCGACGCCGTGATCACCGCGCGCACCCAGAGCACGCTCATGGTCTTTGGCGGCGAGCCGCTGGGCGAGCGCCACGTGTTCTGGAACTTCGTGTCCTCGCGCAAGGAGCGCATCGAACAGGCCAAGGCCGACTGGGCAGCGGGGCGTTTTGCGCTGCCACCCGACGACAACCAGGAGTGGATTCCGCTGCCGGGGTAGACCAACGGCATGTTGACGACGTTTGGTGTATTCTTACCATTCATCAATCGATCCATCAGGAGCCAGACATGTCTGCCACCGCCACCCTGTCCAGCAAATTCCAGATCTCGATTCCCAAGGCGGTTCGCGACGAACTGCACTGGGAGGCGGGCCAGGAGTTTGTGTTCATTCCCAAGGACAAGGGCGTGCTGGTGATGCCGGTCCCAGAGCTCAAAGAACTTGCCGGCATCGCCAAAGGCGCGAACGCGGCGGGTTACCGGGATCGCAAGGACCGCTACTGATGGCGGCGTCTTTGCGGGTGGTCGACACCTCGGCGTGGATCGAATGGCTGATCGCCTCGCCGGTCGGCAAAAGGCTCGCCAAGGAAATTCCTGACAAAGACCTGTGTGTCGTACCGACCATCGTGCAGCTGGAGCTGTCCAAATGGTTGTGGCGCGAACTCGGTGAATCGCAGGCTGATCAGGTGATCGCTTACACGATGAAGTGCCAGGTGGCACCGCTGGACACCGCCACCGCGCTGCTGGCCGCCGATCTGCACCGCCAACACAAGCTGGCCACGGCCGATGCCATCGTGTACGCCACGGCGGTACAACAAGGTGCCGAGTTGCTCACCTGCGACGCCCATTTCGAAGGACTGCCCGGCGTGATCCTGGTTACCAAGTCGCCCGTGCGCTGATTCCCCGGGATTCGTCGACTCACACCCCCAGATAGCGCCCCGGCCGGTGGTTCAAGGTGAGGATGGCGCCGATGGCGACCGCACCCACCACCGACTGCAGCACGCGCTCGGGCGGCACCACCGCGAACGCGGTGAGCACCACCAGAACGTCCACCGACATCTGGATGGTGCCGGCGCGCAGGCCGCGGGTCTGCTGCAGCCACTGCGCCACGATGTTCACGCCACCCACGCTGGCCTGGTGGCGCAGCAAGGCCAGCAGGCCGAAGCCGATGAGAAAGCCGCCGAGCACCGAGGCCACCCAGGGGTTGAGCAGTTCAAACCGCACCACGCGCGGCGCCAAGGCGGTGCACAGCGACACCAGCGTCACCGCCGCCAGGCTCTTGAGCGTGAACTCCACGCCCAGCCGCGTCCACGAGAGCCAGAAGAACGGCAGGCTGAACACAAAGAAGCACAGCGCCAGGTTGAGACCGGTGGCGTAGCTCACCAGAAACGCCACGCCCGCCACGCCGCCCGTGAGCAGGCCCGCGTGGGCGAACATGGTCATGCCCAGCGCCACAAACAGCGACCCGGCCACAAGCGCATGGCCGTCGTCGAGCCAGGAGTGGGTGAGGCGGATCAAGGGGGTGGTGGGCATGCGGTATCAAAGCACATCGCGTGCCGCCACCGCCTGCGCCGGTCAGAACCCTTCCAGCACGATCTTGCCGCGCGCCTTGCCGCTCTCGAGCAGCGCGTGGGCACGCCGCAGGTTGGCGGCGTTGATCGTGCCCAGGTGTTCGCCCACCGTGGTGCGCAACTCGCCCGCGTCCACCCGGCGCGCCACCTCGGTCAGCAGCTGGTGCTGCTCGACCATGTCGGGTGTCTCGAACAGGGAGCGGGTGAACATCAGCTCCCAGTGCAGCGACAAGGCCTTGCGCTTGAGCGCCAGGATGTCGATGCTGCCGGGCACCGGGTCGTCGATCAGGCCGAGCTGGCCTTGCGGCGCGATCAGCTCGACGATCTGCGCGAAGTGGTGTTCGGTGTGGGTCAGGCTCACCACGTAGCGCGGCGCGGGCAGGCCGGCCTGCTTCAGCGCATCGGCGAGGGGCTGGCTGTGGTCGATCACATGGTGAGCGCCCAGCGCCTTCACCCATTCCACGGTTTCGGGCCGCGACGCGGTGCCGATCACGGTCAGGCCCGTGAGCCGGCGCGCCAGCTGCACCAGGATCGAACCCACGCCGCCGGCG
Organism: Hydrogenophaga sp.; assembly: GCF_030158645.1. Classification (GTDB taxonomy): domain Bacteria; phylum Pseudomonadota; class Gammaproteobacteria; order Burkholderiales; family Burkholderiaceae_C; genus Hydrogenophaga. The sequence continues at coordinate 12,101 of NZ_JAOASO010000085.1, forward strand.
GCGCCGATCACCAGCAGGGCGTCACCCGTTGGCGCGGTGTCGCGCGAGACGCGCAGGCGGTCGAACAGCATCTCCCAGGCGGTGATGGCGGTCAGCGGCAGCGCGGCGGCGTCGGCGTCCGACAGCGAGCTCGGCGCCAGCGCGGCGATGCGCTCGTCCACCAGGTGCCGCTGGGCATTGGCGCCGGGGCGGTTGATGGCACCGGCGTACCAGACGCGGTCGCCGGGCTTGAACATCGTGACCTGCGCGCCCACCGCGCGCACCGTGCCCACGGCGTCCCAGCCCAGCACGGCCCACTGGCCCTCGGCCGGCACGGAGCGCAGGCGCATCTTGGTGTCCACCGGGTTGACGGCGATGGCCTGGACCTCCACCAGCAGGTCGCGCGGGCCGGGTGCGGGCTCGGGCAAGTCCACGTCTTGCAGCGACAGCGGATCGGTGATGGGCAGGGCTTGCTGGTAGGCAATGGCTTTCATGGAGGGCTTCCGGGTGGTCAATGAATGACCGGCAGTGTGCGCGCAGGGTCGCGCCGGTTGAAGCCCCGCAGGGGCGAATCAGTTTCAATGAAAATCGAACGATGACGCGCCTGGCCGACCTGGAACTCATCACCCACATTGCCGACCTGGGCAGTCTCACCGCCGCCGCCCTGGCGCTGGACTGGTCGCCCGCCGCCGCCAGCGCGGCGCTCAAGCGGCTGGAAGCCGAGTGGGGTGTGGCCGTGTTCGTGCGCAGCACGCGCAGCCTGCGCCTCTCAGCCGAGGGCGAGCGCCTGATGCCTCATGTGCGCCAGGCACTGCAGGCCATGGGCGAGGCGCGCGCGGCAGCCCAGCCGCACCGCCTGGCCCTGCGGGGCGAGCTGCAGATTTCCATGCCGTCCGACCTCGGTCGCCATGTGCTGTTGCCGTGGCTGGAGACGTTTCAGCAGCGCCACCCGCAACTGGCGCTGCGCCTGCACCTGTCCGACCACAACGCCGATTTGATGCGCGTGCCGGTGGACATTGCGATCCGCTATGGCACACCCGCCGACTCGGTGCATGTGGCCTTGCCGCTGATGCCCGACAACCACCGCGTGCTGGTGGCCTCGCCGGCTTACCTGGCGCGGCACGGCGCGCCCACGCAGGCGCAGGACCTGGTGGAGCACGAAGCCTTGCGCTTCATGCTCGGCGGCGAAGTGCCCAAGGTGTGGCGCCTGCAGATCGATGGCCAGTGGGTGGACGTGCCGGTGCGCGGCAGCCGTTCAACCAACGACGGTGAGGTGGTCAAGCGCTGGGCTCTGGCCGGGCTGGGCGTGGCGCACAAGTCGTGGCTCGATGTGTCGGCCGAACTCGCCGCCGGCCAGCTGGTGCGCGTGAACCCGGCCTGGCTCGGCGAGCCTGCGCCGCTGCACCTGGTGCTGCCGGGCCGGCGCCAGATCACGCCCGCTGCACGCGCCTTGCGCGACTGGCTCAAGGCGCAGTTGGGTGCGTGGACCAACAGCCTGCGCGCCTGACCCGGCGCCTTGTGCTCACAGCCCGAGTTCGGTCAGGCCCGAATGGTCCTGTGGTCGCGCACCCAGCGGCCAATGGAACAGGCGTTCATCTGCCGCAATCGGCCGGTCGTTGATGCTGGCGTGGCGCTGCTCCATGTAGCCCTCGGCAGTGAACTGCCAGTTCTCATTGCCGTGCGAGCGGAACCACTGGCCCGAGTCGTCGTGCCATTCGTAGACGAAGCGCACCGCGATGCGGTGGTCGGTGAAGGCCCAGAGTTCCTTGATGAGGCGGTACTCCAGTTCCTTCGCCCACTTGCGCACCAGGAAGGCGTGCACCTGCTCGCGGCCCACCGGGAACTCCGCGCGGTTGCGCCAGCGCGTGTCCTCGGTGTAGACCTTGACCACGCGGTCGGGGTCGCGTGAATTCCACGCGTCCTCGGCCATGCGCACCTTCTGCGCAGCGGTCTCGGCCGTGAACGGCGGCAGCGGCGGGCGCGGCTCCATCAGTACTGTTTGTACGGGAGGAATTTGCCGGACAGCACCACGTTCACGCGGTCGCCTTTGGGGTCGGCCTGGCGCTGGATGTCCATGCTGAAGTCGATCGCGCTCATGATGCCGTCGCCGAATTCCTCGTGGATCAGTTCCTTGATGGTGGTGCCGTAGACGCTGACGATTTCGTACCAGCGGTAGATCAGCGGGTCGGTGGGCACGGGCGTGGGCAGCGAGCCTTTGTAGGGCACGACCTGCAGCCACTTCTGCTCTTCGGTGGTCAGGCCGAAGATCTTGCCCACCACCTTGGCCTCGGCGGCGGACGCCGTCATCTGGCCCAGGCACAGCGCCGTGGTCCATTCCTTGGACTGGCCCACTTTTTTGGCCACGTCGGCCCAGCTGATGCCTTTGGCGACTTTGGTGGAGATGATCTTTTCGGTGACGTCGAGTCGGTTCATGGTTGCCTCGTTGCTTGTGATGAAAAAAGGAAAACGGAAATGGGGTCAGTGCGCCTTGGCGCGGCTCACCAGGAAATCAACAATGTGGTTTCGGAGGTCGTAGTAACCGTCGAGGTGATGGAGTTGCGCGCGTGTGCGGCTGCGCGGCAGCGGGTTCACCACCACCTCGGCCATGCCGCCGGGCTTGTAGCCGTTCGGCGTTTCGGTTCCGTTGCTCATGAGCAGGATCCGGTCGGCCAGCAGGATGGCTTCGTCCACGTCGTGCGTGATCATGAAAACGGTTTGCTGCGTCTTGCGCACGATGCCCATCAGCTCGTCCTGGATGGTCCCGCGCGTGAGCGCATCGAGCGCGCCGAAGGGCTCGTCGAGCAACAGCATCTTGGGCTGGATGGCGAAGGCGCGTGCGATGCCCACGCGCTGCTTCATGCCGCCGGAGAGCTGGCTGGGCTTCTTGTCGATGGCCGGCGACAGACCCACCAGCGCCACAAACTTTTCGGCGTGTTCGTTGATCTGCGTGCGGCTCCAGTCGGGCCAGCGCGACTTCACGGCGAACGCGATGTTCTGGCGCACGGTGAGCCAGGGCATGAGCGCGTGGCTCTGGAACACCACGCCGCGCTCCAGGCTGGGGCCAGCGATCTCGCGGCCGTCCATGAAGCAGTGGCCGGAGCTGGCGGTGTCCAGACCCGCCAGCACGTTGAGGATGGTGGTCTTGCCGCAGCCGCTGTGGCCGATGATGCAGACGAACTCGCCCTTGTCGATGGCGAAGGACACGTCGGCGAACACCGGCTTGTCGGCCTGGAAGGCCTTGGCGAGTTTTTCAACCTGGAGGAAACCGGTCATCTTGGGGGCTTTCGTTGGGGCCGGTGCGGCGGGCTGGGTGGCCACGGGGCTTTCGCGCACGCTGGTGTCACTCCACATAGGTCACCGCCTTCTGCAGCTGGGCAAACATGAGGTCGAGCAACATGCCGACCACGCCGATCAACAGCACGGCAAAGATCACGTTGGTGAGCGAGAGGTTGTTCCACTCGTTCCAGACGAAGTAGCCCACGCCGGTGCCGCCCACCAGCATCTCGGCGGCCACGATCACCAGCCACGCAATGCCCATGCTGATGCGCATGCCCGTGAGGATGGTGGGCGCCGCGGCCGGCAGGATCACCTGGAAGGCCTTGCGGATCGGGTTCACTTCCAGCGTGCTGGCCACGTTGAGCCACTCGCGCTTGACGGCGGACACGCCGAACGCGGTGTTGATCAACATGGGCCACACCGAGCAGATGAAGATCACGAAGATGCCGCTCACATCGGAGTCTTTGAGCGTGTAGAGCGCCAGCGGCATCCAGGCCAGCGGGCTGATGGGCTTGAGCACCTGCACGAAGGGATCGAACGCCTTGCGCATCAGCGGGGACATGCCGATGAGGAAACCCAGCGGAATGGCCACCGCCATGGCGAGCAAAAAGCCCAGGCCCACGCGGCCGAGCGAATGCGCGAGCTGGATGCCGATGCCCTTGTCGTTCGGACCCTTGTCGTAGAAGGGGTCGGACAAATGCCCCCAGGTGGCCTTCGCCACCTCGATGGGCGGCGGGAAGCCGGAGCTTTTCTCGGCACCGGGATCCTTGCCCATCATCTTGGCGTACTCGATCTGCTCGGCCGTCATGCCGGTGGACGCACCACCGATGCTCGGGCCGGAGGTGGACAGCTGCCACGCCCCGATGAACACGCAGAAGATGATCAGCGAGACCAGGGCCGCGCGCAGGTTGAGGCTGGTGGCTTTCATGGTCAGGTGGCCTTGCTGATGGCGAAGCTCTTCAGGTATTCAGCCGGCTTCGAAGCGTCAAACGCCTTGCCCATGATGGTGTGCTTGGTGTAGCCACCGCCGGCGGCGAACGGCTGGCCCAGGTCCTTCATGTGCTTGCGCGCGTCGGTGATCAGGAACACCTTCTCGGCCACGGCCTTGTAGTCCACGTCGCCCTTGATGTAGCCCCAGCGCTGCATCTGCGTGAGCATCCACACGGCCATGCTCTGCCACGGCATCGGGTCGAAGTCGGCGCGCTCGGGCACGTTCTGGATCTTGCCCAGGCCGTCGGCAAACCGGCCGGTGAGCACCTGCGTGAGCACGGCCTCGGGCTGGTTGAGGTACTGGCTGGGCGCGATCACCTTGGCGATCAGTTCGCGGTTCTTCGGGTCGCGCGCCATGGCGGCCGAGGTGAGCACCGCGCGGTACAGCGCGGCGAAGGTGTTGGGGTTCTTCTGGATGAACTCGGTGCTGGTGCCGAAGGCGCAGCAGGGGTGGCCGTTCCAGAGGTCGCGGGTCAGCACGTGGATAAACCCGACTTCGTCGAACACCGCGCGCTGGTTGAACGGATCCGGGCCGAGGAAACCGTCGATGTTGCCGGCGCGCAGGTTGGCCACCATCTCGGCCGGCGGAATGACGCGCAGCTGCACGTCGGTGTCCGGGTTCAGGCCGTTCTCGGCCAGGTAGTAGCGCAGCAGGAAGTTGTGGATCGAGTAGTCGAACGGGATGCCGAACTTGAAGCCCTTCCAGTTCTTCGGGTCGCGGTTGTTCTTGTGCTTGAGCGCCAGCGTGATGGCCTGGCCGTTGATGTTCTGGATGGTCGCCACGTTCATCGGCACGGCGTTGCTGCCCAGGCCCAGGCTGATGGCCAGCGGCATCGGCGAGAGGAAATGCGACGCGTCGTATTCCTTGTTGATCATCTTGTCGCGCACCAGGGCCCAGCCCGCGGTCTTGGTGACTTCGACGTTGAGGCCCTGCTTCTGGTAGAAGCCCAGCGGCGCGGCCATGATGAGCGGCGTGGCGCAGGTGATCGGGATGAAGCCGATCTTCAGGTTGGTCTTCTCCAGCGAGCCCTGTTTTTCCTGGGCCATGGCCTGCAGGCTGGCCACCGGCAACACGCTGGCGATCGCCGCCATGGCCGTGCCCTTGCCCACCGCGCGCAGGAAGCGGCGACGCACCTCGTCGTGCGGGAACAGCGCCTTGACCAGCGTGGCTTCGATGAACTCGTTGCTGTAGGCCTCGAACTCGGCGGTCTCGCTGCGCCGGCGCAACTCGATGGCCGCACCGTCCGCGGCCACCTCGGCGTGGTGGTCAGCGATCGTGTGGTCGCGTCCGCAGCTGCACTTGAGCATGAGCGGACGATCGGCGTTGTAGGGATCGAAGAATTCGGACATGGCGCGCACCTCGTGAGTTGATGGACGAGGTGGACATTGCAAGCACCGGGCCAGATACGGGCCAGGGGTACCCGTTGATCGCCGTGTTTGCCAAGTCGCGGGGCCTTGGCCGACCTTGTGTAGGGCCAGCCCTACACGGCGGTGGTCAAAACCGGCGAATCAGGGCTTGGCGCGGTGCCGTTCGGCGTAGAGCGCGAGCTCCACGTCGTTCTTGGTACCGGTTTTCTCGAGCACGCGGGCCCGGTAGGTGCTGACCGTGTTGGGCGCCAGGCCGAGCTGTGCACCAATTTCGCTCACGGTCTGGCCTTGTGTGAGCAGGCGGTAGACCTGGTGCTCGCGGTGCGACAGGGTTTCGGGCCCGGCCTGCGCGGTGGCGTTGCCCACGGCGGCGGCCAGCGCCTCGGCCGTGGCCTGCGTGAGGAACACCCCGCCGCCCGCCGCCTTGCGCACGGCGTAGAGCATGTCGTCGGGGTCGGCGCTCTTGTTCAGGTACCCGCACGCGCCCAGGCGGATGCAGCGCACCGCGTACTGCTTTTCGGGGTAGGTGCTCAGCATGAGCACCGGCAGCAGCGGGTGCTCACGTTTGATGGTCTGCAGCACGTCTAGCCCGTCGAGCCCGGGCATGGCGATGTCGAGCAGCACCAGGTCCAGGCCGTCGAGCCCGCCGAGCGCGCGCACCTTGGCCAGCACCTCGTCGCCGCTCTGCGCTTCGGCCACCACCTGCACGTCGGGCGCGTCGGCCAGGATCTGTTTCAGGCCTTCGCGCACGATGCGGTGGTCGTCGCCGATCAGCACGCGGATGGTTTCGGACAACACGTCGAACACGGTGGTCATGCAGGGGCTCCGCTGGGTGTCTGGAGAGGCAGTTCGATCGACAGGCGCATCAGCGTGCCCTGTCCTGGTGCACTGGTGATCTGGATGTCGCCGCCGAAATGGCGGGCACGTTCGCGCATGCCCATCACCCCGTAGGCATCGGCGGCTTCAAAGGCCTGGGCCGGTGCACCCACGCCGTCGTCCCGCACCGAAAGGCTCAGCACCCCGGCCTGCACGGCGATGCGCACATCGAGATGGCGCGCGCGCGCGTGCCGGCCCACGTTGCTCAACATCTCCTGGAAGATGCGGAACACGCCCATGGCCAGGGGGTCGGGCGGGTCGGGTGCGTCGTCCACCTCCATGCACCAGTTCAGGGCCATCTCGGCCGACTGCACGAATTCCTGCGCCTGCCATTCGAGCGCGGCCCACAGGCCCTGGTGGTCCAGGATGCTGGGGCGCAGGTCGGTGATGATGCGGCCCACGTTGTCCACCGCGTTCTCGATCAGCCGGCTCATGTTCTGGCACTTGCAACGCATGCGCTCGCGCATGTCGCCCGCGGCTTCCTGCGTGCGCTGCTCCTGCTCGGAGAGGCGCTTGTCCAGCCAGTTCACGTCCATCTTCAGCGCCACCAGCAGGCTGCCGAGCTCATCGTGCACCTCGCGGGCGATGCGGGTGCGCTCTTCCTCGCGCACGGCCTCCGACCGTGCGGCCAGCTCGCGCACCTGCTTGAGCGCGGTGGCCAGTGCGAGCGTGCGCTCACCAACGCGCTCTTCCAGCTCGTCCTTGGCGCGCTGCAGCGCGTCGGCCGCGCGCTTGCGCTCGGTGATGTCGACGAAGGTCACGACCGCGCCGCGCACCGCGCCGCCGTCGATGATGGGGTGGCTGGAGTACTCCACCGGGAAGCTGGAGCCGTCGCGGCGCCAGAACACCTCGGTGTCGATGCGACAGGGCAGCCCCTCCAGAAACGCCTTGAAGATCGGGCAGTCTTCCACCGGGTAGTGCGCGCCGTCGGCGTGCGAATGGTGGGTGAGGTCGTGCATGTTGCAGCCCAGCAGCTCGCCGGGCTCGAAGCCGATCATGCGGGCGCCGGCGTGGTTGATGAACACGCACAGGCCGTCCAGATCGATGCCGAAGACGCCCTCGCCGGTGGAGGCGAGCAGCAAAGCCAGCGGATCGCCCCAGGCGCGGGTGTTCGGTGTGGGTGCGTCGATCTGCATGCACCCGTTGCACGCAATGAATGTGCCAAAGCGGTGCATGGCCGGGGAGCGACGACAATGGGGCCCATCCCCGCAGCCCACCAGTAGTGCCCATGGCCCTGTTCGACAAACTGTTCGGCGAGCGCTCCACCGCCGCCAGCGCGCGCAAGCGCCGACACCAGCGGGATGGCCAGTCCAACACCGCCCACCGGGCCGCCGAGCTGCTGCGCTCCAACACGGCACTGGTCCAGTTGACCGAAGCGGAGGCGCTGACGGTGGTGGCCTACATGGAACTGCGCCACTGCGCCGAGGGCGAGGCCATCATCCGCCAGGGCCACAGCGGCGGTGACGACGGCTTCATGGCGCTGGTGATCGAGGGCGAGATCACGGTCGAAGCCGTCACGGTGAGCCGCACCGAACCGCTCACGGTCAACGTGCTCGGCCCGGGGCACCTCATGGGCGAGATGTCGCTGATGGACGGCGAAGCCCGCTCGGCCACCTGCACCGCCAGCACCGAGGTGCGCTGCGCCGTGCTCACCCGCGCGGCCCTGCAAAGCCTGATGGCCGAGGAAGCCACCACCGCCGCCAAGCTGCTCAGCGCCGTGGCCCAGCGCCTGAGCCAGCGGCTGCGCGAGACCGACACCAAGCTGCAGCTCTACGGTCAACTCGTGCTGTCGATGCAGCAGGAGATCGACCGCCTGATTCCCGAACAGCCTTAAGTGTTTGGAGCCGTTTTCGAGCTCCAGATCATGGTGATGGCGAGGATCGACAGGACGACGCCAAGAGAAACAGCCACCGGGATCTTGAAGACGTCGATCAACAGCATCTTGCTGCCGATGAACACCAGGATCACGGCCAGACCGTAGTTCAGCAAGTGGAAGCGGCTGGCCGCGGCCTGCAGCAGGAAGAACATGGCGCGCAGGCCCAGGATGGCGAACACGTTGCTGGTGAGCACGATGAACGGGTCCTTGGTGATGGCGAAGATCGCGGGGATCGAATCCACCGCAAAGATCACGTCGGTCAGGCCCACCAGGCAGATCACCATGAACAGCGGCGTGGCAATGCGCTTGCCGTTCTCCACCGTCCAGAACTTCTCACCGTCGAAGTTCTTGCTCACCGGCAAGACCTTGCGCAGCAGCTTGAGCGCGGGGTTGTCTTCCAGGCTCGGCTCCTGGCCGGCGGCCCACCACATCTTCAGACCGGTGAGCACCAGGAAGGCGCCGAACACGTACAGAACCCAGTGGAACTGCGAGATCAGCCAGCCGCCCACCAGGATCATCACCGTGCGCAGCACGATGGCGCCCACAATGCCGATCATGAGCACGCGCTTCTGGTAAGCCGCGGGCACGGCGAAGTAGGTGAAGATGAGCAGGAAGACAAAGATGTTGTCGACCGCCAGGCTCTTCTCGATCAGGTAGCCCGTGAGGAACTCGAGCGACTTCTCGTTGGCAATCGCGCTTGACCCCGTGGTGTCCTTGATGGCGAACCAGAACAACACGTTGAACACGAAGCTCAAGCCCACCCAGACCAGCGACCAGTTGATCGCCTGCTTGACGCTCACCTCCTGCGCGCCCTGCTTCTTGAGCACGACAAAATCGACAAACAGGGCCGCCACGACGAACACGACGAAGACGATCCACAGCCACAACGGGGCAATGCTTTCCATGAGAAACCTCAGATTTGGTGTTGAAGGAACACCCCAAGGTCTTGCCATGGCCGCACGGTGTGCGGTTGGGGATTTCCGGCGACCGTCAGGCCGCGTATTGACGAAAATCCCACCCGCCGAGGCCCGGCTGTGCGCCGGGTGGCAGGTTGACTACTCCCCTTGAAGGGAAGCGCGATTGTGGTGGCGAAACACAAGTTCCACCAACTGAACCACCCTCAGGATTTTCCTGAAGATCGCACTTGAATCAAGCGGCTTCCTTGTAAAACAGCTCGCGCTTGAGACTGCGCGGAGCCAGCGGCTCCACGCTCTGGTGGATGGCCGCGATGTGCTCCGGTGTGGTGCCGCAGCAACCCCCCACGATGTTGACCAGACCCTCGGCCGCGAACTCGCGCAGCAGGCGGCTGGTGTCCTCGGGGGTTTCGTCAAAGCCGGTGTCGCTCATGGGGTTGGGCAGGCCGGCGTTGGGGTAGCAGCTGATGAAGGTGTCGCCCGCGACCTTGGCCAGCTCCTGGATGTAGGGGCGCATCAGCGCGGCACCCAGCGCGCAGTTCAGGCCCACGGCCAGCGGCTGCAGGTGGCGCACGCTGGCCCAGAAGGCGCTGACGGTCTGGCCGCTCAGGATGCGGCCCGAGGCGTCGGTCACGGTGCCGCTGATGATCACCGGCAGGCGCTCGCCGCTGTTCTCGAAAAACTCGTCGATCGCGAACAGCGCGGCCTTGGCGTTGAGCGTGTCGAAGATGGTTTCCACCAGCAGCACGTCGGCACCGCCTTCGACCAGCGCCTCGATCTGCTCCAGGTACGCGGCGCGCAGCTGCTCGAAGGTCACGTTGCGCGCCCCGGCGTCGTTCACGTCGGGGCTGATGCTGGCGGTCTTGGGCGTGGGGCCGAGCGCGCCGGCCACGAAGCGCGGTTTGTCGGGCGTGCTGAACTTGTCGCAGGCCGCGCGCGCGATGCGCGCCGAGGCCAGGTTCATCTCGCGGGCCAGGTGCCCCATCTCGTAGTCGTCCTGCGCGATGGTGGTGGCGCCAAAGGTGTTGGTCTCGATCAGGTCGGCACCCGCAGCCAGGTAGCCCTCGTGGATGTCGCGGATCACATCGGGGCGCGTGAGGCTCAGCAGCTCGTTGTTGCCCTTGACATCCTTGTGGAAGTCCTTGAAGCGCTCACCCCGGTACTGGGCCTCGCCGAGCTTGAACCGCTGGATCATGGTGCCCATCGCGCCGTCGAGGATGGCGATGCGGTGTTTCAGGATCTCGGGCAGCGCCTGGGCGCGGGTGTAGGCAGGGGAAGTCATGCCAGGATTGTAAGAACCGGTCGGGTCGGGGGGGCGCAGCCGGATGGGCGGCCTCGGGCTTTCCCCGACAATAGGCGGCATGAAACACCTCTCGCCCACACAGGCCTGGGCCTGGTTGCAGGCCGAACGCGAGCAGCGCGAAGCCCGCGGCGACGCCCCGCCGCTGTTTGTGGACGTGCGCATGGAAATCGAATCCCTCTACGTGGGCCGCCCGCCCGGCGTGGAGAACATTCCCTGGTACGAATACCCCGACCTCACCCCCGACCCGGCGCGTTTTGCGCAGGCGGTGGAGCGCGAGGCCGGCGACAAACAGCGCCCGGTGCTGCTGATCTGCCGCAGCGGCAAACGCACGCTGGACGCCGGCAAGGCACTCGAAGCCGCCGGCTTCAGCGAAGTGGCGCACGTGGTGCACGGCTTCGAGGGCGAGCTCAACGAGGACTTCAAACGCTCCAGCCTGAATGGCTGGCGGCACGATGGGTTGCCGTGGGAGCAGATGTGATCGACATCGCGCCGGAAAGCGAGATCCTGGAGGCCAGCGTCGGCGTTCTGCAAGAGGTCTTCGGGTTTGACGCCTTCCGCGGCCCGCAGGCCGAGATCGTGGCGCACGTGGGGGGTGGCGGCGACGCGCTGGTGCTCATGCCCACCGGCGGTGGCAAGTCGCTCTGTTACCAGGTGCCGGCGATCGTGCGCGAGCGCAGCGGTCAGGGCCTCACGGTGGTGGTGTCGCCGCTGATCGCGCTCATGCACGACCAGGTGGGTGCGCTCCTGGAAGCCGGCGTGGCCGCGGCCTTCCTGAATTCCAGCCTCTCCAGCGAAGACGCGCAGCGCGTGGAAAAAGAAATGCTGCGCGGCGAACTCACGCTGTTGTATGCGGCGCCCGAACGCCTGACCACGCCGCGTTTTCTGGCCCTGCTCGACTCGCTCAAGGAGCGCGGCAAGCTCGCGCTGTTCGCCATCGACGAAGCCCACTGCGTGAGCCAGTGGGGCCACGATTTCCGCCCCGAGTACCGGGGCCTGGCCGTGCTGCACGAGCGCTTTGCCGGCGTGCCGCGCGTGGCGCTCACCGCCACCGCCGACGACCTCACGCGCGCCGACATCGTCGAGCGCTTGCAGCTGCAGGACGCGCGCACCTTCATCAGCAGCTTCGACCGGCCCAACATCCGCTATCAGCTGGTGGAGAAAAAAGACGCCACCGCGCAGCTGCTGCGCTTCATCCGCGACGAACACACCAGCGGCGACGAACACGACGCCGGCATCGTCTACTGCCAGTCGCGCCGCCGGGTGGAAGAGGTGGCCCAGTTGCTGGGCGAGGCCGGGCTCCAAGCCATGCCTTACCACGCCGGGCTGGACGCGGCCGTGCGGCAGAAACACCAGGACCGCTTCCTGCGCGAGGAGGGCCTGATCATGGTGGCCACCATCGCGTTCGGCATGGGCATCGACAAGCCCGACGTGCGTTTCGTGGCCCACCTGGACATGCCCAAGAACATCGAGGGCTACTACCAGGAAACCGGCCGCGCCGGGCGCGACGGCGAACCCGCCAACGCCTGGATGGCCTACGGCCTGCAGGACGTGGTGAACCAGCGCCGCATGATCGACGAGAGCCCGGCGGCCGAAGAGTTCAAGCAGGTGCTGCGCGGCAAGCTTGACGCGTTGTTGACGCTGGCCGAAGCCAGCGATTGCCGCCGCGTGCGCCTGCTCTCCTATTTCGGGGAACACAGCGAGCCCTGCGGCAACTGCGACAACTGCCTGCACCCGCCGCAGCTCTTTGACGCCACCGAGTCCGCGCGCAAGCTGCTCTCGTGCATCTACCGCGTGCAGCAGTCCAGCGGCACGGCCTTTGGTGCCGGCCACATCATGGACATCCTGCGCGGCAAGGTCACCGAGAAGGTGACGCAGCACGGGCACGACAAGCTCTCCACCTTCGGCATCGGCGCCGATTTGTCCGAGACCCAGTGGCGCGCGCTGTTGCGCCAGCTGATTGCCCGCGAGGCGGTGCAGGTGGACGCGGCGCACTACAACACGCTGCACCTGCAGGACGCGGCGCGCGAGATCTTGAAGGGCCAGAGCGCCGTGTGGCTGAAGTCGCTGGCCGAAAAGGCCGCCGGCTCCGGGCGCGTGAGCCGCCCGCGCAACGCCCGCGCCGCGGTGGCCGACGACGGCCAGCCGCTCACCCTGGCTGCGCGCGACAGTCTGGACGCGCTCAAGGCCTGGCGTGCCGGCGTGGCGAAGGAGCACAACCTGCCCGCTTTCGTGATCTTTCACGACGCCACGCTGCGCGCGATCGCCGCCCGCCAGCCCCGCACGCTGGCCGATCTGGACGGCATTGCCGGCCTGGGCGTCAAAAAGCGGGAGGCCTACGGCGACGAGGTGTTGCGGGTGGTGAGTGCTTTCGGTTGAGCGCAGAGTCGGGCTTCAGGCCCCGACCACCACCATCGGCTGACACGCCCGACCGCTCATCGCAAGCGGCCGTTTTCAGCCCTGTCATTGCTCAAGAACGCCCCCCACATGACGATGCTTGAGGTGTACCCGGGGAACGGTCCCCTCACCCCGAACATCTCGAACGGAGCACTGCATGTTTTCCTGGCTGCCCTGGATTGGCAAAAGCAAAAGGGTTCAGTACCACGACACGCAAGTGCTGGAGCTGGATTTCCTGGTGGACGAGTTCCACGCCGCGATGGCCGACATCCAGGACCCGGTGCGCGTGCGCATCCACGCCGCGCTGCTCTCCTGCCAAAGCCCCAAGGACCTCTGGTTCCTGCGCAGCAAGCTCTTTGGCCTGATTTCCAAACACCATTGCGAGAGCGTGGCCAACACCCGCATCGGCCGCCTCGACCAGAAGCTGCGCTTCTTCGTGGAACACCACCCCGATTATTCGTCGGACGAGTTGCCCAGCAAGCCCATGATGCTGGTTCACTGAACCTCCCGCGCCGCCTGCGGCGTCACCCCCCTGGGGACGTCCGCTGTGGCCCGTCCCGAGCCTGTCGAAGGGCGGTTCCACGCTGCCCTGGATGAGAAAAGGCCACCGCAAGGTGGCCTTTTCTTTGGGCGTGCGCCCTCAGTGGACGAACCCCATGCCACGCGCTTCGCGCACCTCGGGCTTGATGCGGTGTTCGGCTTCGAGTTGGGCGATGAACTCCTCGGGCTCGAGCACTTCGGCGAGGATCTCCACCTGCCGTTTCACCGCAGCAAAGTCACCGGGGCACAACTGGTCGAGTTTGCTCAGCCGCACCGCGTGTGCCCCGTCCAGCCTCGACACGTCACCCGCCAGCGCCTCCACCACAAACATGGTTTCGCGCTGCTCGGCGGTGAGCGGCTTGAAACGGATCTTGAAGGTGAATCGCCGCAGCGCCGCCTGATCGATCCTGTCCATCAGGTTGGTGGTGCAGATGAAAATGCCGGCGAAGCGCTCCATGCCCTGCAGCATCTCGTTGACCTCGGTGACCTCGTAGGTGCGCTGAGCGCCGCGGCGGTCTTGCAGAAAGCTGTCGGCCTCGTCGAGCAACAGCACGGCCTTCTCGGCCTCGGCCTCGCGGAACATGGCCGCCATCTGCTGCTCGGTCTCACCCACAAACTTGCTCACCAGGTCGCTCGCGCGGCGGATCATCAACGGGCGCTCCAGCTGCTGGGCCAGGTGCTCGGCCAGCGCGGTCTTGCCGGTGCCGGGCGCGCCGTGAAAACACAGACAGCCGTGCCCGCGCGCCTTGAGCGCGGCGATCACGCGCGGCAACTCATAACGCGACTCGACGTTGAGCATGTCCAGGCTGTACTGCGTGACGCTGGGGCGCTGCACCAGGTCGGGCTTGCGGCCCAGCGCGAGATCGGCGTTTTTCAGCTGCCGTTCGATCAGCTCGTCGAGCATGGGTGCCGCTGCGAGACGGGCTTTGGTGGTGCGACGCGTGGCGGGTTTGGCGGGGCTGGCAGCCAGCTCGGCGAAGCGCACCGCGGTGCGGATCTGCGCGGGCGTGAGGCCTTTGCGCTCGGTGAGTCGCGCCACCAGCGCGTCGGACACCGGCGCGCCTTCCAGCGTCTTGCGCACCAGCTGCTCGCGCGCTCCGGGCGGCGGGCTCTTGAGTTCGAGGTGGTAGGCAAAGCGGCGGCGAAACGCCGGGTCGATCTGCTCGATGCGGTTGGTCACCCAGATCGTGGGCACGGCGTTGGTCTCCAGGATCTGGTTGACCCAGGCCTTGCCGCTGACGCTGCCGGTGTGCGAGGCCGCCACGTGCTCGGCGCGCGCCATGATCTGCGCGGCCTCGCTGGAGATCGGCGGGAACACGTCTTCAACTTCATCAAACAGCAGCGCCGAATGCGCCGTGCCTTTGAGGAACACCTGCGCGATCTGCAGCGAGCGGTAGCGGTCGCGGCCCGAGAGCGCATTGCCGTCGCGGTCGGCGTACTCGACTTCAAAGAGTTCCAGCCCGGCGGCCTGCGCCACCACACGGGCGAGTTCGGTCTTGCCGGTGCCGGGTGGTCCGTACATCAGCACGTTCACACCCGGTTCCTTGCGCGCCACGGCTTCGCGCAGCAGGCCGCAGAGCAGGCGCACGTCTTCGCCCACGTAATCGAAGTCTTTGGGCGTGAGCGCCGAGCGCGCGGCCGGGCGGGTGAACACCGCCATGAGTTCGCTCTGCGTGCGGTACTCACGCATCAGCACCGGCGGCAGTTTTTCGCTGACCTTCATGAGGTCGGCCAGGTCGGTGATGTTGTGCTCGGAGATGAGGTTTTCCACCATGCCGATGCGCTCCAGCCGCGAGCCGGCGCGCAGGGCCTCGCCCACCTCGCTGGCCTTCACGCCGGCCACGTCGGCGATGGCCGCGTAGGCTTCGGGCGCGTTGTTCACCTTGAACTCCACCAGGATGGAGCGCAGGTCGCGCTGGTAACGCGCGAGCGTGCCGTACAGCAGCAAGGCGCGTTCGGCACGGTTGAGCTGCAGCAGGCCGGCGAGCGCGTCGATGTTTTTCTCGACCAGCGTGGATTGTTTCTTCAACGAGTGGCTGAGCCATTCACCGGTGACGGCCAGCACCGAGAGCAGGTCTTTGGGCGACTCCTTGGCGTACTCGTCGAGGTAAAAAAACAAGGTGCCTTCTTCGTACGGGCCACGCCACACACCGTAGCGCTCCATGAAGGCGGTGGTCGGCAGCTTGTCGTGGCCGCTCCAAAGCTCGTTGTCCTTGCAGCGGCGCTCCAGAAATTCGCGCAGGCGCGACAGCACCGTGAGCGGCCAGACCAGATGGCGACCGGCGAGCGAGAGCAGGGTGTTGAGGTCGCGCCGCACGTTGAAGCGCGGGCCCTGGCGCGCGGCCAGGGTGAGCACGAAATGCGAGCACATCAGATCGAGCACCGGGGCCTGACGAAGGCCGTGCGGCACGAACACGCGACCCTCGCCCACGAAGGGCGCTCGGCCCTCGCGAGGGTCGGTCGGGGTGCGGCCAGCGGTGATTGCAGGCTGCACGGAACGCTTGCTCATCCAGACACCTCCAGAACGTGCTTCCAGTGACGCCGTACCGGGACATCCGGTATTCAAATGGACCATAACCCAGCTTGATGATTCATGGAAGTGAGTGATGGTCGGTGTTTGTGGGATTTGTCCGGCTTTGAGCCCATGCGCCCAGCGCGCTGCCGGTTCACAATCGCGCGATGCTGGAACTCCAAGACATTCAAGCCGCCGCCGCCCGCCTGAGCGGGCAGGTGCTGGACACGCCCTTCGTGGAATCGCGCACCATCTCGCAGCTCACCGGCTGCCAGGTGTTCCTGAAGTTCGAGAACCTGCAGTACACCGCCTCGTTCAAGGAGCGCGGGGCCTGCAACAAGCTGGCGCAGCTGGGTGCCGAGGAGCGCGCGCGCGGCGTGATCGCGATGAGCGCGGGCAACCACGCCCAGGGTGTGGCGTACCACGCGCAGCGCCTGGGACTGCGTGCGGTGATCGTCATGCCGCGCTTCACGCCCGGCGTGAAGGTGGAGCGCACGCGTGGCTTCGGCGCCGAGGTGGTGCTGCACGGCGATTCGCTGGACGAGTCGCGCACCCACGCGCGCGAGCTCGCGACGCAGGAAGGCCTGGTGTTCGTGCACCCCTACGACGACGAAGACATCGTGGCTGGCCAGGGCACGGTGGCGCTGGAGATGCTGCGCGAGCAGCCCGACCTGGACACGCTGGTGGTGGCCATCGGCGGCGGCGGGCTGATCGCCGGCATGGCCACCGCAGCCAAGGCGATCAAGCCGGGCATCGAGGTCATCGGCGTGCAGACCGAGCGCTTTCCGGCCATGGTCAATGCCATCAAGGGCACCCACCTGCCGCAAGGCACGAGCACCATCGCCGAAGGCATTGCGGTGGGCACACCGGGTGTGATCACCGAGGCCATCGTGCGCCAGAAGGTGGACGACCTGTTGCTGGTCGACGAGGGCGACATCGAGCAGGCCATCGTGATGCTGCTGGAGATCGAGAAGACGCTGGTGGAAGGCGCGGGCGCCGCCGGTCTGGCCGCGCTCATCAAGCATCCGCAGCGCTTTGCCGGCAAACGCGTCGGCCTGGTGCTGTGCGGCGGCAACATCGACCCGATGCTGCTGGCCTCCATCATCGAGCGCGGCATGGTGCGCGCCGGTCGGCTCGCGCGCATCCAGGTGAACGCGCGCGACGTGCCGGGCAACCTCGCGCGCATCACCGCCACCGTGGCGGACGCGGGCGCCAACATCGACGAGGTGCACCACCAGCGCGCCTTCACGCTGCTGGCGGCGCAGAACGTGGCCATCGAACTGGTGCTGCAAACGCGCGGGCGCGAGCACATCGCACAGGTGATCGAGCGCCTGCAGCAGGCGGGCTTCGAGACCGCGCTGTTGTGAGTCCCGGCGCCGCTGGCGGTTGACGCTGGCGACAGCGCTCTGCATCATGGTCCGGGGCCCGACACACCAACCGGAGGAAGACCATGAACACCAACGCCTTGTGGGACTCGCTGCAAAACAACCTGGGCACCCACATCCCGCAGCTGCTCGGGGCGCTGGCCATCTTCATCCTGGGCTGGCTGATCGCGGTGCTGGTGCGGGCGGCCACGCGCAAGACGCTGGGCTTCAGCGGTGTGAACCACCGTTTCGGCAAGCTCACCGGCACGGGGGTGGACATCGAAGGCGCGGTGGCGCTCGCCTTGTTCTGGCTGGTGATCCTGCTCACGCTGGTGGCGGTGTTCAATTCGCTGAACCTGGCCATCGTCTCCGGTCCGTTCTCGGCCTTCACCACGCAGCTGTTTGAATACGCGCCGCGCTTGCTGGGCGGCCTGGTGCTGGCGCTGGTGGGCTGGCTGGTGGCCAGCGTGGTGCGGGCGCTGGCGCAGAAACTGCTCGACAGGACCACGCTCGACGACCAGCTCTCCGCACACGCCGACATGGCGCCCATGAGCGAGAGCCTGGCGGGCGCGCTGTTCTGGCTGGTGATCCTGCTGTTCGTCCCGGCCATTCTGGGCGCGCTGCAACTCGAGGGCCTGCTCGACCCGCTGCGCAGCATGGTCACCAAAACCCTGGACATGCTGCCCAACGCGGTGGCGGCGTTCGTGATCGGTGGCGTGGGCTGGATTGTGGCCACCGTGCTGCGCAAGCTCACCACCCACCTCAGCCGCACGGCGGGCATCGACCAGCTGGGCGGCCGCGCGGGTCTGGGTGAAACGGTGCAGCTCTCCAGCGCCATCGGCCTGCTGGTGTTCATCGCGGTGTTCCTGCCTTCGCTCATCGCCGCACTGGATGCCTTGAAGATCGAGGCGATCTCGCGCCCGGCCACCGAGATGCTGGGCAAGCTGATGCTGGCTGTGCCCAACATCGTGGCCGCCGGGCTGATCCTGGTCGTCACCTGGCTGGTTGCCCGTTTCGCCAGTCAGTTGCTGGCCAGCCTGCTGGCCGCCCTGGGTTTTGACACCCTGCCCGCGCGCGTGCAGCTGGCCCATGCGTTCGAGACAACCAGCGCATCGCAGACGGTGGGCCGGGTGGTGCTGTTTTTCGCCATGCTGTTCGCCACGGTGGAGGCCGCCGCTCAGCTCGGCTTCCGCCAGGTCAGCGACATCGTGGCCAGCTTCATCCGTTTTGGCGGCGACATCCTGCTGGGCTCGGCCATCCTGGTGATTGGCTTCTGGCTCGCCAACGTGGCGCACGACGCCATCGACCGGGCCAGCGGCGCGCGCACGCAGGGCCTGGCGCGTCTGGGCCGCTACGCCATCCTCGCGCTGGTCATCGCCATGGGCCTGCGCGCCATGGGCATCGCCGACGACATCGTCAACCTCGCCTTCGGGCTCACGCTCGGGGCGGTGGCGGTGGCGTTTGCCCTGTCGTTCGGCCTGGGCGGGCGCGAGGCGGCTGGCAAACTCATGGACCACTGGCTCGCCCGTTTGCGCAAAGAGGACTGAATGCCCCATTCGCCATCCCCCGTCTCGGTTCAATCGCTGCAGGATCTGCTGTCCGCGTGGTTCGCGCCCTGGGTCCAGGGCCTGGGAATGCAGGTCGAGTCGTTTGCCGACGGCGAAGTCACGCTTCGCCTGCCGCAAAGCGACCAGCTCGCGCGCGTGGGCGGCATGCTGTGCGGCCAGGCCATGATGTCGGCCGCCGACACCGCCATGGTGCTGGCCATCGTCTCGCAACTCGGCGAACGCCACATGACCACGGTGCAGCAGAACACCAGCTTCCTCAAGCCGATCTCGGGCCAGGACGCCCGCGTCACCGCGCGCGTGGTGCGCGCTGGCAAAAACCTGGTGTTTGGCGAAATCGACATTTCTGGTGCCACCGACGGACGCAGCGTGTGCCGCGCCAGCACCACCTACGCACTGCTCTGAGGCATCTGCCTTTAAAATCCCTGGAGTTTTTGAACCTCCCATCGGAAAACACCATGTCCCAGCACGACCACCACACCCCCAGCGACCAGCCCGAAGACGTGGTCGAGTCCATCGTCCCCCTGATGCCCATCGTGCTGCCCATCGCCGGCGGCGTGCTGATGTTCCTGCTGGCCTTCATCGCGGTGTTCATGGCCTGACACCCCCCGCTGTCGGCGCCACGGCCGGACGTCCCCTCGGGGCGGCCGGCCGTTTCATTTGGCGAAATCGCCGGTTCGCCCAGACTGTCCAATGCATCACGTTATGCGGGTTTTGCATGTAACCAGTTCGTAACCCGGCGCCCGGTTTCATAAAATCAGAACCTTGGACGACACACGGACCGAGCCGCGGGCACACCAACCCGCCCCTTGTCCCTCTTGCCGGCAGGCGCCAACCGCCTCCCGACCACAGCGCCGACCACCCTTTCAAGCACAAGGGACCCCTGACAGCCGCCCTGCTGCACGCCCTGCAGCCCGCGGCTGTCCGCGTCTCTGGTGCGCACCGGTTATCAACTTCTGGAGCCTTTTCCATGAACTCTCCTGTGATGCAGGGCCTGACCCTCAACACCCCGTCCTATGTGAAGAACGCCCGGTTGGTCGCCTGGGTGGCCGACATGGCCGCCCTGTGCAAGCCCGACACCGTGGTCTGGTGCGACGGCAGCGACGAGGAATACGCCCGCTTGTGCGAACAACTGGTGAGTGCCGGCACCATGAAGCGCCTGAACCCGGTCAAGCGCCCCAACAGCTTCCTGGCCTGCTCCGACCCGTCGGACGTGGCGCGCGTGGAAGACCGCACCTTCATCTGCAGCGAGAAGCAGGAAGACGCCGGCCCGACCAACAACTGGAAGGCCCCGGCCGAGATGCGCGCCACGCTGCAGCCGCTGTTCGACGGTTGCATGCGCGGTCGCACCATGTATGTGGTGCCCTTCAGCATGGGTCCGCTGGGCAGCCCGATTGCGCACATCGGCATCGAGCTCTCCGACAGCGCCTACGTGGCCGTCAACATGAAGCTCATGACCCGCATGGGCAAGGCCGTGTTCGACGTGCTGGGCACCGACGGCGAGTTTGTGCCCTGCGTGCACACCGTGGGCGCGCCGCTCGCGGCGGGCGAAACCGACAAGACGGCCTGGCCCTGCAACCCGACCACCAAGTACATCGTCCACTACCCCGAAACCCGCGAGATCTGGAGCTACGGCTCGGGCTACGGCGGCAACGCGCTGCTGGGCAAGAAGTGTTTTGCGCTGCGCATCGCCTCCACCATGGGCAAGCGCCAGGGCTGGCTGGCCGAGCACATGCTCATCCTGGGCGTGACCAGCCCCGAGGGCAAGAAGTACCACGTGGCCGCGGCCTTCCCCAGCGCCTGTGGCAAGACCAACTTCGCCATGCTGATCCCGCCCAAAGGCTTTGAAGGCTGGAAGGTCACCACCATCGGTGACGACATCGCCTGGATCAAGCCCCGTGCCGATGGCCGCCTGTACGCCATCAACCCGGAAGCCGGTTACTTTGGCGTGGCCCCGGGCACCAACACCCTGACCAACCCGAACTGCATGGCCAGCCTGGACCGCGACGTGATCTTCACCAACGTGGCCCTGACCGACGACGGCGACGTGTGGTGGGAAGGCATGAGCGATGCGCCGGCCCACGCCATCGACTGGCAGGGCAAGGACTGGACGCCGCAGATCGCCAAGGAAACCGGCGCCAAGGCCGCCCACCCCAACGCGCGCTTCACCGTGGCGGCGACCAACAACCCCGCGCTCGACCCGGCCTGGGACGATCCGTCCGGTGTGCCGATCGACGCATTCATCTTCGGCGGTCGCCGCTCCACCACCGTGCCGCTGGTGACCGAAGCCCGCAACTGGACCGAAGGCGTGTACATGGCCGCCACCATGGGTTCGGAGACCACCGCCGCCGCCTTCGGCGCGCAGGGCGTGGTGCGCCGCGACCCGTTCGCCATGCTGCCGTTCGCCGGCTACAACATGAGCGACTACTTCCAGCACTGGCTCGACCTGGGCGCGAAGCTGCAGGGCCAGGGCGCGACCTTGCCCGGCATTTTCTGCGTCAACTGGTTCCGCAAGGACGAAGCCGGCAAGTTCGTCTGGCCCGGTTTTGGCGAGAACATGCGCGTGCTCAAATGGATGATCGACCGCCTGGAAGGCCGTGGCCAGGGCACCGAACACGCGTTTGGTGTCAGCCCGCGCTACGAAGACATCCACTGGGATGGCCTGAACTTCTCCACCGAGCAGTACAAGACCGTGACCCACATCGACAAGGCTGCGTGGACACAGGAACTCGCGCTGCACAGCGAGTTGTTCACGCAGCTGGCCCATCACCTGCCCAAGGAGCTCGAGGAGACAAAAACGAAGATCGAGAAGCGCCTGGCCGCCTGAAGCCGGCAGCCCCCGACACGGCCAGCGGCACGATCTGCCGCTGGCCGAAAACCCCCCGGGTCATGAAGCCCGGGCGAAAAAAAAGCCACCGGACCGGGTGGCTTTTTTGTGGGCGCAGGGCCCGCGGGCCCAGGCGTTCAGATGTAGCGGTTGTGCAAGTGGCGCGCGGCACGGGCTTGACCGAGGCGCTCCCAGTACGACACGTCGGGTGCCACGGCCGCGGCTTGCACCGGCAATCCCAGCGGCGCCAGGGCGTCGTCGAAGGCGCCGACCGGCTCTTCGACATCGGCGCGGGTGCGGGCCAGGGTCAGCTCGCTCATCAGGCGAGGATCGTGTTTGGCCATTTCCCACAGGCGCGTTTCGGCGCGGGCCTCGGCCATCGACTGCGACCAGCTGTCCAGCACCACGATGCCCCGGCGGGCCACGCGGCGGGCCGAGTCTGCGAACAAGGCCAGACCAGCGAACACCACCACCCAGAGGAACACCCAGGCCAGCAACAGGTGGCCATCGGCCCAGGTGCTGATCAAGCGGTCGGCGAGGACCACCATGGCCGCCACCACAGCGGCCAACAACATGGCGGCCAGGCCGCGGGCGCCGTCGGCATTGCGTCGGGCTGGTGGGGTCGACGGTGTGCGACCGAGGCCCAGAGAAACGGAAGAAGAGGTGGATGCGAGGGTGCTCATGGCGGGCTCCTGAGGAGGAAGTTATGTCTTTTGGACCACGCAATACTAGGGTTAACCCGCGCATATTCCCAATTTATCTTTGTGATGGATTACATTCGCCACGGTGATAAATAGCCTGAACTTTCGAACGCTGGACCTGAACCTGCTCCGGGTTTTCGACGAGGTCATGACCGAGCGCAATCTCACCCGTGCCGCGCACAACCTCGCGATGACCCAGCCGGCCGTGAGCAACGCACTGCGCCGGTTGCGCGAGGTGGTCGGTGACGATCTGGTGCGGCGTTCGGGTTACGGGGTGGAGCCCACGCCGCTGGCGCTGAGCCTCTGGCCCTCGGTGCGGGACGCGCTGCACCTGCTGCGCGAATCGCTGGCCCCGGGCACCTTCGACCCGCTGAACGCCCACAACGCTTTTGTGCTGACCATGGCAGACGCCACCGCCGCCAAGCTGGTGCCTGGCCTGATGGACATTTTTGAAACCGAAGCGCCCGGGGTGAACCTGCGGGTGCTGCCACTGACCACCCGCGATCCGCGCGATCTGCTCGAAAGCGGCTCTGCGGATCTGGCCATCGGGCACTTCCCCGGCGTGCTGGCCGAGCTGGGCGCGCTGCACCTGCAGGAGAACAGCCCGCAGTTCCTGCACCAGCGCCTGTACGACGGCGAATACGTGGTGGTGATGCGCAAAGGTCACCCGCTGGCCGGGCAACCCCTGAGTCTGGACACCTACTGCGAGGCGCGACATTTGCTCGTGAGCTTCTCCGGGCGGCCCTTTGGATTCGTGGACGAGGCTCTGGCTGCACTGTCACGCCAGCGGCGGGTGGTGCTGACCGTCAACCAGTTCTTCACGGCCGGGCGCGTGGTGGCCACGACCGACCTGCTCACGGTGCTGCCTCGCCACTTTGTGGGCGCCACCGGCATGGAACACGAACTCGCCCTGGCCGACCTGCCCCTGCCCATGACGCCGGTGCATGTGGATGCGCTGTGGCACCGGCAGGCCACCCACAACAGCGCACACCGCTGGCTGCGTGAAGCCGTCGAGCGGGCCTCGGCGATCGGCTTTCGCAACGTGAAGGCGGCGCTGGGGCCGCCGAAAGCCCGCCAGGCGCGCGTGCGCGCCACGGACGCTGGTTGACAATGGCCGCATGAAGATCCAGCTGCTCAGCGACCTGCACCTCGAGGCCAATCCCACGTTCGTGCCCGAGCCGGCGAGCGGCGCCGACCTGCTCGTGCTGGCCGGCGACATCGGTTCGTACCAGGTGCGACGCGATGGCAGCGTGATGGACGAGCCGGACTGGGGCCTGCAGCGCTTTTCGCCCCTGCCCCAACACGCCAGCTGGCCCACGCCGGTGGTGTTCGTGCCGGGCAACCACGAGTACGACGCACTGGATCTGGATCAGGCACACGCCGATCTGCGCAAGACCTGCGACCGGCTTGGCATCCAGTGGCTGGAACGCGAAACCTTGCAGATGCAGGGCGTGCGCCTGATCGGCACCACACTCTGGAGCGACTACGACGCCTTGGGCGAGCCAGCTGCGGCGCCCACACCACCGCGCCATGGCCGCGCCGGTGCGGTGGCACCCAGGCGCACAACCGATCCGCTGACCCACCGGCTGCAGCAACGCGAAAAGGCCTTTCGCGCGGCCAACCACTACCTCGTGAAGATGGGTGGCCAGCGACGGGGCCGCCTGTTCGACGCCGAGGCCATGCGTGAACTGGGACTGGAATGTCAGGACTGGTTGCGCCGCGCGCTGAACGTGCCGTTCGACGGACCCACCGTGGTGGTCACCCATTTCGCACCCACGCTGCACAGCATGGACCCGCGCTATGGCCGCAGCCCGGGGACGGCGGGCTTCTGCAATGGCCTGGACGACTTGCTGCCGCTGGCCGACCTCTGGCTGCACGGCCACCTGCACTGTCCGACCGATGTGCAGGTGGGGCGCTGCCGCATCAAAGCCAATCCGCTGGGGTACCACGACAAGCAAGAGCAAGCGGCCTTCGTGCCCGCGCAATGCATCGAGGTGAACGCGCGCAGGATGGCGGGCGACCACCCGCAACCTGTTTGAGCCAGCGCAAGGAAATGGCCTGCGATGCCTCTAAACTCCAAGGCACCCGACGAACCACACAAGGAGACCCCCATGAAGATCCTGCTCGCCGTTGATGGCAGCGCGTACACCAAGAAGATGCTGGCCTACCTTGCCACGCACGACGAGATGTTCGGCACCAACAACACCGTCACGCTCGTGACGGTGCAGCTGCCCCTGCCGCCGCGCGCGCGCGCCGCGGTGGGTGCCGACATTGCGAATGGGTACTACGCCGATGAGTCGGCGAAGATCACAGCCCCGGTGGTCAAGTTCCTCAAGCGCCACGGCATGGAGCCGACGGTGGTGTCCAAAGTGGGCTCTCCGGGTGAAGCCATCGCCAAGGTGGCCAACGACGGCAAGTACGACCTGCTGGTGATGGGCTCCCACGGCCACAGTGCGCTGGGCAACCTGGTCATGGGCTCGGTGGCCACGAAGGTGCTGGCGCATTGCGGCGTGCCGGTGTTGCTGGTTCGCTGAACCCGCTTGCGCAGACAAAAAAGGCCGCGATTGCGGCCTTTTTTCTTGTGCGTCGAACGCTGGCGATCAGCGCGATTTCAGTCCATCGAAGCAGGTGCTGAGCACCATCTCGATGATCTCCTCAACGCTGTACTGGCCCGAGCCCTTGAGAAAACCCAGCACCGGATCGCAGGCCCGTGCAAAGAGCGTGTAAAGCACGGCGACCGGCGGCAGGGCGTTGTTGAGGCTTCCGTCGGCCTGCGCCTGCGTGATCCAGCCACCCAAACGCTCGCTCACGTCCATGAGTCCGTCCACATAGGCTTTGTTGGTGGTGAGCGAGGCGCGCAGGCTGGAATTGGCACTGGGCAGCGATGGCATCTCCCCCGCGAGCTGCACTTCCATGGTCCAGCGGGCCACGGCCCTGAGCTGCTCGATCGGCGCGCTCCCGACGCGGCCTTCCAGGCTGTCGAGAAAGGCGCGAGCGCGCTCCATCACACGCACCATGGCCGCGGCGGCCAGGTCTTCCTTGCTGGGAAAGTGTTTGTAGAGGCTGGCCTTGGCGATGCCGACTTCGGCGGCGACCTCATCCACCGTCATGGCGTCAAAGCCTTTTTCGGCCAGCAACCGGTTCACCGCGGAGACGATCGCGTCCTCGCGCGCCAGGTGCATTTGCTGGCGGAAGCTGCGTTTTTGCGGGGTTTCGGGGGGCGTTTTTTCGACAGCGCTGGTCATGGGGCAAGCCTTTTGGTACGGGTTGGATTCTGCCCGATACCGACGAATTCGTCGATATCCCTACCGATAAGTATTGTTACATACTCATTGGTCACGTTTTGACTTGTGAAGGTAGGATTGCGGTCAAGCAGGGGCAAACGTCTCTGCCCCGGTCTCCCGTCTCTTCAACCCCTCTCAAGGAAATCACCATGAAAAAGACACTGCTCGCATCCCTCCTGGCTTTCGGCGCACTCACCTCGGCCCAAGCCGCCGACATCGTGGACACCGCCGTGGCCGCGGGTTCGTTCAAAACCCTGGTGACCGCTGTTCAGGCCGCCGGCCTGGTCGACACGCTCAAGGGTCCCGGCCCGTTCACCGTGTTCGCACCCACCGACGAAGCCTTCGCCAAGATCCCCAAGGCCACGCTGGACGCCTTGCTGAAAGACAAAGCCGCCCTGACCAAGGTGCTGACCTACCACGTGGTGCCCGGCAAGGTGATGGCCAAGGACGTGAAAGCCGGCATGGTCAAAACCGTGCAAGGCAGCTCGATCACCGTGGCCACCACCGGCGGTGTGAAAGTGGACTCGGCCAACGTGGTCAAGACCGACATCGCGGCCGACAACGGCGTGATCCACGTAATCGACACCGTGATCATGCCCAAGTAAGCGGGCACTTGCTCGCAAAAAGCCCCGCTTCGGCGGGGCTTTTCTGTTTCAGGTGGCCGGGCGCAAGTTGTTGGCGGCGGCGTTGCGCAGGGCCTTGCTCAGGGCGTCGAGCACGTCCGAACTCAGGTTCCAGCAGTGCCAGTACAGCGCCACGCCCAGCCGGTGGCGCGGCGCCAGGTTGACCAGTTCGCCCGATGCAATGAGTTCGCGGACCTGCAGTTCGGGCACCACGCTCACGCCCCAGCCGGCCTGCACCGCGCGCACCTGCCCTTCGCTGGACGGCACAAACAACTGCTTGAGCATCACCCGCGGCAGGCCGAAAGCCTTCATCACGAAGCCGTGCTGCAGGTTGTCCTTGCGGTTGAAGGCCACGAACGGGACCTTGTGGAAGTTGTGTGCGTTCAGCCCCTTGGGGCAATGCTGCGAAGCGAAATCGGCGCGCGCCACGGCCACGTAGTCCATGCTGCCCAGCGCTTCCATCTTGCAGCCGCGCAGCGCCTGCCCGAGCGATGTGACACAGCCCAGCACCTGGCCTTCGCGCAGCCACTCGTGGGTGAACTCCTGGTCGTCGGTGATGATTTCGATCGGCAGCCCGTTCTGCGCCAGGTCGTCCAGTGCGGGCAGGGCCCAGGTGGCGATGCTGTCGGCGTTGATGGCCACCGAAATGCGCTCCTCTTCGCGGCCGCTGCCGGTGGAACTGGGGGCGAGCTCCTTCAGGTCTTTTTCCAGATCGGCACGCAGCAACCGCATCATCTTGGCGTGCTTGAGCATGAGCTGGCCAGCCGGCGTGGGCTTGAGCGGGCGGCTGCGCACGATGAGCACGGTGCCGACCTGCGCCTCCAGGGCCCGCAGGCGTTGCGACACCGCCGACTGCGTGATCGACAGGCGCTGCGCAGCGCGCTCGAAGCCACCCTCTTCAATGATGGCTGCCAGGCATTCGAGGGCGTCGGGATCGAAGGTGCTCATGGGGTGCTTGAGGGTGCTCGCTGCTCGTATAAGCAGTTCTGATGCTCGAAATTTTAGTTTAATTTCGCTTCACTTAGAAGCCGCTTCTTTTCATACTTCGATCAGTTTCATCCCTTTGAGGAACAGATCATGCAGGTCACCATTTTGGGCGCGGGCATCATTGGAGTCAGCACGGCGTGGCACCTGCTGGAACGTGGTCACGAGGTGACGCTGGTCGACCGCCAGAGCGACGCCGCGCTGGAAACCAGCTTCGCCAATGCGGCGCAGATTTCCGTGAGCTACTGCGAGCCCTGGGCCAACAAGGACGCGCCGCTCAAGACCCTGAAGTGGATGTTCTCCGACGAGTCGCCGCTGCTGTTCCGCCCGCAGCTCGACTGGGCGCAATGGCGCTGGGGCCTGCAGTTCCTGGCGCAGTGCAACGACGCCGCCTTCGAACGCAACGTGGCGCAACTGGTGGCGCTGGGCTCCTACAGCCACAGCGCGCTCAAGGCCGTGGTGGCCGCCACCGGCATCGACTACCACCGGCTGGAGCGCGGCATTGCGCACTACTACACCGACCAGAAATCCTTCGACGGGGCCGCCGAAGCGGCTGCCGTCATGCAGCGTTTCGGCGTCAAGCGCCGGGTGGTTTCGCGCCATGAGCTGCTGGCCATCGAGCCCGCACTCAGCGCGTTTGCCGACCGCATCAAAGGCGGCACCTACACGCAGAGCGACGAATCGGGCGACGCGCGCAGCTTCACGCAACAACTGGCCGCCCTGTGCGGTCAGCGCGGCGCGCGGCTGATGTTCGGCCACGACATCGAGCGCCTGGACAGCGACGGCCAACAGATCCGCGAAGTGCGGGTGCGCGACCGCCAGAGCGGCAGCGCGCACGTGCTCAAGGCCGACGCCTTTGTGGTGGCCAGCGGCTCCTACACCACACCGCTGCTCCAAACGATCGGACTGAGCGTGCCGATCTATCCCGGCAAGGGCTACAGCGCCACGTTGCCGCTGCTCCAGCCCGAGAAAGCGCCCAGCGTGAGCATGATCGACGACCAGCTCAAGATCGCGGTCTCGCGCCTGGGCAACCAGCTGCGCGTGGCCGGCACCATCGAGCTCGGCGGGTTTGACCTGTCACTGGACACCCCGCTGGCGAAGAAGCGCTGCGAAATGCTGGTGCGCCGCATCGAGCAGGTGTTTCCGGGTGTGGCCGACACCCGCACGCCCGAGCAGGGCGGCGACCCCCAGTTCTGGTGCGGCCTGCGCCCGGCCACGCCGACCAACATCCCGCTCATTGGCCGCCTGCCTTTGAAAAACCTCTGGATCAACGCCGGCCACGGCACGCTGGGCTGGACCCACGGCGCGGGTTCCGGCAAGGCCCTGGCGGAGCTGATCAGTGGAGAACAACCGGCCATGGACTTCGGCTTTCACGGCATGCCGCGTGCGGCACACGGTGCGTCGACCTCGGCGCGCCTGCGGGTCGCCCAGCCGCCCGGCCAGGCCTGAATCGGCTCAGGGCCGCAGGCGCTCCACCATCCAGCCCTGCAGGTCCATCCACATCTGCCGCATCTCGCTCTCCAGCGGTGCGCGAAAGGCGTTGGGCAGTTCGATCGTGACCACCGGCATGCCACGGTGCACGCCACCGTAATTGCCCAGGCTGCCGGGGAAGATGCCCACCTGGTCCAGGTAGAGCCGCCCGAGCTTGGGCGGTGGTGCGCCCGGGCCATCGAAGTCGAGCACGCCGTAGGGTGCGTGGATGCTCACGATCAGGTGCGGCTGAAAGCGCGCCATTTCCTCGTGCAAAAACCGCGTCTCGGGCTCGGACAGCGGGCTGGGGCCAGGCCAGCGCCGCGGGTCCTTGCGCGTGCGCTGCTCCCAGTACACCTTGGCGTCGCTGGCCCAGTTGGGGGTGGGAAAGTTGCGGTTCAGGTCCACGCCGCGCGCGTTCACGCGTTTGGCGGGCCGCGCCAGCAGGCCATCGGGGTTGAGCACGGGAATGAAGCGCCAGTGCGCATCGGCCGGTTCCTTGAGCGCGTGCTGTATCCAGTGCAAGGCCACCGAGGCCGACGACATTTCGTCGCCGTGGATGGCCCCCACCACCAGCACGCGCAGGCGCGCTTGTGGCGCCACCACATCGCGCGCGTAGAGCGTGCGCCCCTGTGACGAACGGCCGGTGGTCGGTGCCAGTTCGGCGGCGTCGCACAGCGCGCGACCCATGTGCGGCAGGCGGGCCGAGAGGTGCACGCAGGGCGCCGCGCTGGCGGGCACCACGGTGCGGTGGTGCGGCGGTCCGCGCAGCGCCGAGCTGGCTTGCGCACCCGGAACCAGCGCCAGCCCGACGCCCAGCATCAGGGTGGGCAACAACGGCGAACGGGGCTTCGCGCGGATCAATGGGCTGCTGGGCATCACGGCATTCTAGGGATGGGACCGGCCAACCGCGGCGATCGCCGAGAATCGTGTCTTTGCCGTTGCACGCTCTGGACCCCGCCCACCATGTCTTCTGCCCGCCCAACCGTCCTGCAGGCCCGCGCACCCGATTTCTCGGCGCGCGAGTTCCGAGCCTCGCTGGGCATGTTCGCCACCGGCGTGACCATCGTCACCGCGCGCACCGACCAGGGTGAACTCGTGGGCCTCACCGCCAATTCGTTCAACTCGGTCTCGCTGAGTCCGCCACTGGTGCTCTGGAGCCTGGGCAAATCAGCGGGCTCGATGGCGGCGTTTTCCAATGGACGCCACTACGCCATCAACGTGCTCGCAGCAGACCAGCAGGCGCTGGCCGAACAGTTCGCCGCCAAGGACACCGACCGCTGGGCCGGCGTGGCGTTTCGCGAGGGCGGCAACGGCGCGCCCTTGCTCGAAGGCGCCGCCGCGTCGTTCGAGTGTTTCAACCGCAGCCAGTACGCCGAAGGCGACCACGTGATCTTTGTCGGCGAGGTGGAGCGCTGCAGCCACCGCTCCGACGCCTCACCGCTGCTGTTCCACGGCGGGCGCTTCTACACCGAACACCCGCTCTGACCGGCGCGCGCACCAGCGACAGTGCGCCGCGCGCGACCTCGCGACAATGCGCGCATGAGCCCGTCCAACGCCCGCAAGACCCACCTCGACGCCCTCGCCATCACGCTGCTCGTGGTGTGTTGTGCCTTCTGGGGGTTTCAGCAGATCCTGATCAAGTCCACGGTGGGCGAAGTGCCGCCGCTGTGGCAAGCCTCGCTGCGCTTCTGGGGGGCGGCGGTGCTGCTCGGGCTGTGGTGCGCGGTGCGTGGTGTGCCCCTGTTCCAGCGCGACGGCACGCTCAAGGCCGGCCTGCTCGCCGGCGCCCTGTTCGCGGGGGAGTTCGCCTTCATCTACCTCGGGCTGATGCACACCACCGCCTCGCGCCTCACGGTGTTCCTCTACACCAGCCCCTTTGTGGTGGCGCTGTTGCTGCCGCGCGTGGTGCCCGGCGAGAAGCTGCGGCGCATCCAGTGGGTGGGCCTGGTGATCGCGTTTGCGGCGGTGGCGCTCGCGTTCGGCGAAGGCTTCATGCACGGCTCACCCGTGGCCGGCGCGTGGCTGGGCGATGCCATGGCGCTGGCGGCGGGTGTGCTCTGGGGCCTGACCACACTGACGATCCGCGCCACGAAACTCGCCAGCGCCAGCCCGGAGAAAACCCTGTTCTACCAAGTGGCCGTGACGGCGGCGGTGGCGCCCCTCATCTCGCTCGCGTTGGGCGAGGCGTGGTCGCTGGATTACTCGGCGCAGGCCTGGGGTTCGCTGGCCATCCAGACCGTGGTGGGCGCGTTCGCGAGCTACCTCACCTGGATGTGGATGCTGCGCCACTACCCGGCCACGCAGATGTCGACCTTCACCTTCCTCACGCCGGTGTTCGCGCTGGTGTTCGGCGTGGTGCTGCTGGGCGAGCCGCTCACGCCGCAGCTGGTGCTGGCCCTGGTGGGTGTGGCGGTCGGCATCGTGCTGGTGAGCAAACGATAGCCGTCAGCTCTTTTTCGACAGGCCCAGTCGCTCGATCGTCGCTTTCTCCGCCGCAAACGTGCGCGCCGCATACGCCGTGTAGTCAGCCGTGTTCATGTAGATCGTGGGCTGGTAGAACTTGTCGAAGGTGGCCTTGACCTCGGGGTCGTCCAGCGTGCTCTTGAAGGCGTCGTGCAGCACCTTCACCACGGCCGGGTCCATGCCTTTGGGGCCGCCGATGCCGAACGGCGATTCGGTGATGGTGTCCCAGCCGCTTTCCTTCACCGTGGGCACGTCGGGGAAGGCCTTGTTGCGCTCCCGACCCAGCGTGGCCAGCAGGCGCAGCTTGCCACTCTGCACGTGCGGCGCAAACTCCGTGGTGCCGCTCATCATGCGGATGTGGCCCCCGAGGATGGAACTCATGATTTCGGCCGAGCCCTTGAACGGGATCGGGTTGAGCTGGATGCCCGCCTTCTCGCTGAACTCTTCGATCGCCAGGTGCGGCGTGGTGCCGGTGCCGGTGTGGCCGTATTCGAGCTTGCCCGGGTTGGCCTTGGCGTAGGCCACCATCTCCTTGAGCGTCTTGAACGGTGCGTCGGCCGTGCAGGCCAGGCCGAAGGTGTAGCCGGTGAGGCAGACGATGTGGGTGAGATCGGTCACCGGGTTGAACGGCATGGTCTGCATGTGCGGCAGGCGGTAAACGCCCAGCGGCAGCTGCGTGAGGGTGTAGCCGTCGGGCTTGGCCTGCACCATGGCGCTGGCGCCCAGCGTGCCACCCACCCCGGGCTTGTTCTCGATCACCACCGGCACGCCCAGCGCCTTGCTGGCGCTCTGGGCCAGCGCGCGCATCACGCCGTCGCTGCTGCCGCCGGCGGGCCAGGGTGCGATGAGGGTGATGGGGCGCGACGGAAACTTGTCTTGCGCCCACGCCGCGCCGCTGAACAAGCCCGGTGCGGCCACCGCAGCGGCGCCACTGGCAGCCAGGGTGAGCGCCTGGCGGCGGCTGACAGAACGGTCGGTGGGCTGCATGCGCGTCTCCGGTTCTTGGCGGGATCTCCAAGTTAGCGCAAGGACGGTCGGGCCAACAGCGGGTTAGCCCGAAGACCGGGCGCTCAGGCCGCCGGGCGGCGCACCGCGAAATCCACGTACCAGTCGAGACAACCCGGGTTGGCCATGGCCTCCTTGTTGATCACTTTTTCCAGCGGCTGGCCCAGCAGCAGCTTCTTGATCGGCAGTTCCTGCTTCTTGCCAGACAGCGTGCGCGGGATCTCGGCCACCTGGAACACGTCGTTGGGCACGAAGCGCGGCGAGAGTGCGGTGCGGATGCTGTCGGTGATGCGCGCGCGCACCGCGTCGTCGAGCGTCACGCCGTCGCGCAGCACCACGAACAGCGGCATGTAGCTCTCGCGACCCAGGTACTCCAGATCGACCACCATCGAGTCCATCACCTCGGGCAAGGCTTCGACCGCGCTGTACAGCTCGCTGGTGCCCATGCGCAGGCCGTGGCGGTTGATGGTGGCGTCCGAGCGGCCATAGATCACACAGGAGCCGTCGGGGTGTATGCGCAGCCAGTCGCCGTGGCGCCAGACGGCGCCGGCGTCGTTGCCGAGATCACCTCCCCCGGGATTTCGGCCATGACCGGCCGGGTACATGTCGAAGTAACTGCCGAGCAGGCGCTTGTTGTCGACATCGCCCACGAAGTACAGCGGCATCGACGGGATGGGCTGCGTGCACACCAGCTCACCCACCTCGTCCATCACCGGCAGACCCTGCTCGTTCCAGGCTTCCACGGCGCAACCCATCAGGCGGCATTGCATGCGGCCAGGGGTCTGCGGGAGCTCGCGGTTGCCGCCGATGAATGCGCCGGCGAAGTCGGTGCCGCCGGAGATATTGCACCACCAGATGTCTGGTTCCTGCTCCGGCTGAACACGACTCCGTTCGGGCTGAGCCTGTCGAAGCCCCACGTGGGTGAGCCCGTCGACAGGCCCAGGGCGAACGGAACGAAGCCGCCGGAACTGCTCAGTCCCCCAGTTCTGCGCATCTTCCGACAGCGGCGAGCCCGTGCTGCCCAAGGCGCGCACCGCCGAGAGATCACCACACGTCGACAGGTCCACACCGGCCTTCAGGCAGTTCGCAAAAAACGCTGCGCCCGCACCGAAAAAGGTCACGCCTTGCTCGGCCGCAAAGCGCCAGAGGGTGGTCCAGTCGGGCTGGTCTTTGGAGCCACCCGGATTGCCGTCAAAGATCACGCAGGTGGTGCCACCCAGCAGGCCGCTGGTCTGCGCGTTCCACATCACCCAGCCGGTGGAGCTGTACCAGTGGTAACGCTCGCCCCAGCTGTTGGGCTCGTAGCTGCAGCCGATGTCGTTGTGCAGGATCTTGAGCGCCAGCGCCACGATGGTGGTGCCGCCGTGGCCGTGCACGATGGGCTTGGGCAGGCCGGTGGTGCCGCTCGAATACACGATCCACAGCGGGTGGTCAAAAGGCAGCCAGAGCGGCTCGAACTGCGCCACGGCCGTGTCCATGCGCGCGGTGGCGTCCGCAAACGCGGTGCAGGGTGCGGCGGCTTGCAGCGCCTGGTCGGCGGCCTGTGCATCGTCGGCGGCCAGGTTGGTGTGCAGCACCACGTGGCGCACCGTGGGCAGGGCCGCGCGCAGCTCGGCCACCACGGCCAGGCGGTCGAAATCGCGCGCGCCGTAGGTCACGCCGTCGCAGGCGATCAGCACCACCGGTTCGATCTGGCGAAAGCGGTCGAGCACGGCGTGGGTGCCCATGTCGGGTGCGCAGATGCTCCACACACCGCCCACGCTCACGGTGGCCAGAAACGCCACCATCGCTTCGGGAATGTTGGGCAAATACGCCGCCACGCGGTCGCCGGGCTGCACGCCCTGGGCCTGCAGGTGCAAGGCCAGCGACGCCACCTGGCGGCGCAGTTCGGGCCAGCTCATCTCGGTGTGGTGGCCCTTTTCGTTGCGGCTCACGATGGCCATGAAGCCGGCGTCGTGCGCAGGCTGCACGTGGCGCAGCACCTGCTGCGCGTAGTTGACCCTGGCCCCCGGAAACCACCGGGCACCCGGCATCACGTTGCGCTCCAGCACGGCCGTGTGCGGCGTGGGCGAACACACGTCGAAGTAATCCCAGATGCTTTGCCAGAAAGCGTCGAGGTCGGTGGTGGACCAGCGCCAGAGCGCGTCGTAGTTGTCAAAGTGCAGGCCGCGCTGGTCGGCCAGCCACTGCTGGTACAGGCGAATCTGTGGGGTGTGGGGTGGTGTGCTTGTCTCGTTCATGCCGTTGTCCTTTTTTGGCCATCAGGTTAACAGCGCGGGCCCGCGTTCTGGAAGATGGCGAACGCCGGTCTGGCCCTGCGCTTGCGGGCACAATCCTTGCGGGCCTCAAGGCCATCCACCACCCACCTCAAGGAGACCCGCACATGGGCCTGTTCCACTGGACAGAAAAATCATCGGCCACGCTCGACAACGGCGGCGTGATCGCCCCCGACGAACGACTGCCCTGGCCGCAAACGACCGTCATGGGCGTGCAGCACGTCATCGCCATGTTTGGCGCCACCGTGCTGGCGCCGCTGCTCATGGGCTTCAACCCCAACGTCGCCATCCTCATGAGCGGCATCGGCACGCTGATTTTCTTCTTCATCACCGGCGGCAAGGTGCCGAGCTACCTGGGCTCCAGCTTCGCCTTCATCGGCGTGGTGATCGCCGCCAGCGGCTACGCCGGCCCGGGCCCCAACGCCAACCTGGGCGTGGCCCTGGGCGGCATCATCATTTGCGGCCTGGTCTACACCCTCATCGGTTTCCTGGTGCAGGCCACGGGCACGGGGTGGATCGAACGCCTCATGCCGCCGGTGGTCACCGGCACCGTGGTCGCCGTGATCGGTCTGAACCTCGCCGCCATTCCCATCAAGAACATGGCCCCCACCGGGTTTGACGCCTGGATGCAGGCCATCACCTTCATCAGCGTGGCGCTGGTGGCGGTGTACGCGCGCGGCATGACGCAGCGCCTCCTGATCCTGGTCGGCCTGATCGTGGCCAGCGTGATCTACGCCGTGCTCACCAACGGCCTGGGCCTGGGCAAACCCATCGACGCCTCGGGCATCGCCAGTGCGCCGTGGTTCGGCATGCCCACCTTTGCCGCGCCGGTGTTCCAGGCGCAAGCCATGCTGCTCATCGCCCCGGTGGCGCTGATCCTGGTGGCGGAGAACCTGGGCCACATCAAGGCGGTGAGCGCCATGACCGGGCGCGACCTCAACCCGTATCTCGGCAAAGCCTTCATCGGCGACGGCGTGGCCACCATGGTCAGCGGCGCGGCCGGCGGCACCGGCGTGACCACCTACGCCGAGAACATCGGCGTGATGGCCGCCACCAAGATCTACTCCACCGCCATGTTTGTCGTGGCTGCGGTCATCGCCATCGTGCTGGGCTTCTCACCGAAGTTCGGCGCGCTGATCCAGGCGATCCCGCTGGCCGTCATGGGCGGTGTGTCCATCGTGGTGTTCGGCCTCATCGCGATTGCCGGCGCCAAGATCTGGGTCGACAACAAGGTCGACTTCTCGGACAACAAGAACCTGCTGGTGGCCGCCATCCCGATCATCCTGGGCACCGGCGAGTACACGCTGAAGTTCGGCGAATTCGGCCTGGGCGGCATCGGCACCGCCACCTTCGGCGCGATCTTTCTGTATTGGCTGCTCAGCCGCGGCAAGGCCTGACGAACGTCTCGGGCGAGATGACCTGTGTGTCGGGCCTCAGCTCCGCTCGCACCGCCCCATCGCCGTCGCCTGCCCCCGGAAATCGCTGCTCCAGGTCTGCGCCGCCGTGTCGATCTGGATGCGTTCGTTGTCCACCGCGGTGAGGATCACGGTTTCCTGGATCGCGAAGGTGTAGACCGGCACGCCGTCGATCTGCACCGAGCGCACGCGTTTTTTGTCATAGCCGATGCTCACCGTGCGGGTCCAGGTGGTGCGCGCCGGCAGGTAGACCGCTTCGCAGACCAGCGTCACTTCGCTGGCGGGCGAAGCCGCGTTGGGGGACGCCTTGTTTTGTGCCGATGCGGTGAACGGCAATGCAGCGGCCACACAGGCGGCGGTGACGATCGCGGCTTTCATTCAGCCGCACCCTTGGCCATGCGCTCGCTCTTCCAGTACACGTCGTCGCCGCCGTTCATGCGGTTGAGCACGCGGGCCAGCACGAACATGAGGTCGCTCAGGCGGTTGAGGTACTGGCGCGGCGTGTCTTTCAAGGCCTCTTCGTTGCCCAGCGCCACCACCGCGCGCTCGGCGCGGCGGGCCACGGTGCGGCACACGTGGGCCTGGCTGGCCGCGCGCGAGCCCGCCGGCAGGATGAACTCCTGCAGGCGCGGCAGGGCCTCGTTGTAGGCGGCCAGGGCTTCGTCCAGCGCGATCACGGCTTCGGGCTTGAGCAGCTCGTAACCGGGAATCGACAGCTCGCCACCGAGGTTGAAGAGCTGGTGCTGGATTTCCACCAGCACGGCCCGCACATCGGGCGCCATCTCTTCGCAGAGCAGCACGCCGATGTTGGAGTTGAGTTCGTCCACATCGCCCATGGCGTGCACGCGCAGGCTGTTCTTGGAGACGCGGGTGTTGTCGCCCAGACCGGTGGTGCCGGCGTCGCCGGTGCGGGTGGCGATTTGTGTGAGGCGGTTGCCCATGGGAGGTCCTTGATTTGAATGGGGGTTGCCGGATTGTGCAGCGTTGGCCCGTCGTAACGGAGCGCAGGGAAATGTGACCGAGGCAACGTGAGGCAAGAACGCTGGCTTTGATCGCCGTTGCAGGCGCTAATGGCCACCTGTTCACTCTCAGGAGACCCCGATGACGCAACGCCGACAACGACTCGCCGACTTCGAAGCCCGCAGCGTGCAACTGATCGCCGCGTGCACGCTGG
The DNA here is from genome assembly GCF_030158645.1 of Hydrogenophaga sp. Lineage (GTDB taxonomy): Bacteria > Pseudomonadota > Gammaproteobacteria > Burkholderiales > Burkholderiaceae_C > Hydrogenophaga. Next base: position 49,283 of record NZ_JAOASO010000085.1, read on the forward strand.
GCCTGGCCGGCATGGCCAGTGTGCCGCCGACGCACGCCGCACGCGTCAACGGCCAGGCCGCCAGCCTCACGGGGACCACGGGCCACCCCACGCTCACCGGCAGCACACGTTCCAGCCGGGCGCCGGCCGTCTTGCTGCCAGCCGGGAAAGTCCGCAGCTGAGTGCGCCCGCGCGGGGCGCCGCGCACGCGGCTGCGGGCTTAAACTGGTTGGTCGATACAACCGCGCCGGAGACCGCCCATGAACGCCCCCACCGCCCACAGCCACCTCGCGCCCCCAGTGCACCAGCGCATGGTGCCGCCGGCGTTGATCGCGGCGCTGCAGGCCCGCTTTGGCGCGCAGTGCTCCACCGCCCTGGTGGTGCGCGAGCAGCACGGCCGCGACGAGTCGGTCTACGAGGTGCCACCGCCCGCCGCCGTGGTGTTCGCACAGAGCACGCAGGACGTGGCCGACGCGGTGAAGCTCGCCGCCGCCCACCGCGTGCCGGTGATCCCGTTCGGCGTGGGCTCCTCGCTCGAAGGCCACCTGCTCGCGGTGCAGGGCGGCATCAGCATCGACGTGAGCCGCATGAACAACGTGCTGGCCATCAACGCCGAAGACCTCACCGTGACGGTGCAGCCCGGCGTGACGCGCAAGGCGGTCAACGAAGCGGTGAAGAGCGAGGGCCTGTTCTTCCCGATCGACCCGGGAGCCGACGCGTCCATCGGCGGCATGGCGGCCACGCGCGCCAGCGGCACGAACGCGGTGCGCTACGGCACCATGCGCGAGAACGTGCTGGCGCTCGAGGTCGTCACGGCCAGCGGTGAAGTGATCCGCACCGGCACGCGCGCCAAAAAATCATCGGCCGGCTACGACCTCACGCGCCTGATGGTGGGCAGCGAAGGCACGCTGGGCGTGATCACCGAGGTCACGCTCAAGCTCTACCCCTTGCCCGAAGCCATCTCGGCGGCCACCTGCTCGTTCCCCAGCATCGAAGCCGCGGTGCGCACCGTGATCCAGGTGATCCAGCTCGGCGTGCCGATCGCGCGCTGCGAACTGATCGACCACAACACCGTGCGCATGGTCAACGCCCACAGCAAACTGGGCCTGCGCGAGGAAAACATGTTGCTCATGGAGTTCCACGGCTCGCCCGCGAGCGTGAAGGAACAGGCCGAGACGGTGCAGGAGATCGCGGGCGACTTCGGTGGACAGGCCTTTGAATGGGCCGACACACCCGAAGAACGCACCCGCCTGTGGACCGCGCGGCACAACGCCTACTTCGCCGCCATCCAGAGCAAGCCCGGCTGCCGCGCCATCAGCACCGACACCTGCGTGCCCATCAGCCGCCTGGCCGACTGCCTGCTCGACTCGGTGACCGAGGCCGACGCGGCCGGCCTGCCCTACTTCCTGGTCGGCCACGTGGGCGACGGCAACTTCCACTTCGGCTATTTGATCGACCCGACCAAGCCCGAGGAGCACGCCCTGGCCGAGCAGCTCAACCACCAGCTGGTGGCGCGCGCGCTGAGTCTGGAAGGCACCTGCACCGGCGAGCACGGCGTGGGCCTGCACAAGATGGCGTTCCTGCTCACCGAGGCCGGCAGCGGCGCGGTGGACATGATGCGCACCATCAAGCGCGCGCTGGACCCGGACAACATCATGAATCCGGGGAAGATCTTCTCGATGTGAGGGTTCGCTGGCTCCAACGCCAAGCCCAAGGGATCACCCGCTCCCGAGCTGCACCGAGCGTGGATAGGATAAAAGTCCATTCATCCACACTTCACGGGGGTCACATGGCGGGTTGGTACGAACTGAACAAGAACGACAAGGGGCAATTTTCGTTTGTCCTGAAAGCGGGCAACGGCGAAGTCGTTCTTCGCAGCGAAACTTACGAATCGCGCTCCGGTGCCGAAAACGGGATCGCTTCGGTACAGAAGAACTGTGCCGTGGAGTCGGCCTACGCGCACAGCGACTCGTCGGACGGCCGCTTCTATTTCAACCTCAAGGCCGCCAACCACCAGGTCATCGGCACCAGCCAGATGTACAAGACCACCGCCGCGCGTCAGTCGGGCATGGAGTCGGTGCGCACCAACGGACCCACCACGGTGGTCAAAGAAGGCGCTTGATGCGCGGATGGGGTGGCGGCTTGCTCAGCGGCCGCCGCGCAGCTTGTCGATCAGGCCGTTGAGTTCGTCCAGCGAACCGAACTGGATGGCCAGTTCGCCCATCTCCTCGACGCGTCCGTGGCGCTTGACGCGCTTCTTCACCCGCACCTCGACTTCGGCCATCAACAGGTCGGCCAGCTCTTCTTCCACCCGGCGGATGTCGCGCGATTTGTCTTTTTTGAGCTTTTGCGGCGACAGCTCAAACTCGGCGCCGAGTTTTTTCACCAGGCTTTCGGCCTCGCGCACCGACATTTTTTTGGCCGCGATCTGGTTGCCCGCCGTGATCTGGTGGGCCTTGTCCAGCGCCAGCAGCGCACGCGCGTGGCCCATGTCCAGGTCGCCGGCCATCAGCATGGTCTGCACCGGCTCGGCCAGTTGCAGCAGGCGCAGCAGGTTGCTGGCGGCGCTGCGCGAGCGGCCCACGGCCTGTGCGGCCTGTTCGTGAGTGAGCCCAAACTCTTTCACCAAACGTTGCAGACCGTGGGCTTCTTCCAGCGGATTGAGGTCTTCGCGCTGCATGTTCTCGATCAGCGCCATCGCAGCAGCCGACTCGTCGGGCACGTCGCGCACCAGCACCGGCACGCTCTCCAGCCCGGCCAGCTTCGATGCGCGAAAACGGCGCTCGCCAGCGATGATTTCGTATTTCCCAGCGTCCGGACCAGCGGCGAGCCGGCGCACCAGGATCGGCTGCATCACGCCCTGGGCCTTGATGCTCTCCGCCAGCTCGTACAGCGCGCCCTCGTCCATGTGGGTGCGCGGCTGGTACTGACCGGCCACCAGCTCCGTGAGGGGCAGGTTCGACGGCAGGCTGTCGGGATCGGCCGGCGCGCTGTCGACCACTTTGGGGCCCAGCAAGGCTTCGAGTCCGCGGCCGAGGCCCTTGGGTTTTTTGGTGACCATGGGTCGTCTTTCGAATGTCAAAGGTTCAGGAGTTCGGCGAGCACCGCGTGACCGGTGGGCCAGTCGCCCAGGCCGGACTCGGCGTTGATGTGGCCAGCCTCGCCCAGGTCGACGAAGCGCGATCCCCAGGCGGTGGCGAAAGCTTGCGCGCGCTCGAAGCTGCAATACGGGTCGTTGCGGCTGCCGAACAGCACGCTGGAAAACGGCAGGCGCTGCATCGGAATGGGCGCCCAGCTCGGCAGCACCGGGCGCATCTCTTCGCGTTCGGCATCACCGGGCGCCACCAGCAGAGCGGCCTTGACGCGACCGGTGTTCAGGGAGTGGGACGCCCATGCCGCCGTGTGCAGGCAGCCCAGGCTGTGGGCCACGAGCACAGCGGGTTCGTCGCAGGTGAACAGCACCTCTTCCAGTCGGGCGATCCAGTCGCCGCGCCGGGGCTGCAGCCAGTCGTGCTGGTCCACCCGGCGGTAGCCGTGGGTCGTTTCCCAGCGGCTTTGCCAATGCTCGGGCCCGCTGTTCTGCCAGCCGGGCAGGATGAGGACGTTGTGAGGTTTCACGTGAAACAACCGGACTTCAGAGTTTGTCGATGCGATCGACCATTTCCTTGGCGAACGCGACGAAGGCCTGGCTGCCGCGGGCAGCGGGGTCGAACACCACGCCGGGCAGACCGTAGCTCGGGGCTTCGGCCAGGCGCACGTTGCGCGGGATCACGGTGTCGAACACCTTGTCGCCGAAGTGGGCCTTGAGCTGGTCGCTCACCTGCTGCTGCAGGGTGATGCGCGGGTCGAACATGACGCGCAGCAGGCCGATGATGGCCAGATCCTTGTTGAGGTTGGCGTGCACCTGCTTGATGGTGTTGACCAGGTCGGTCAGGCCTTCGAGCGCGAAGTACTCGCACTGCATGGGCACGATCACGCCGTGCGCGGCGCACAGGCCGTTGAGGGTGAGCATGCTCAAACTCGGCGGGCAATCGATCAGCACGAAGTCGTAGCTGTCCAGCACGTCGGCCAGCGCGGTTTTCAGTCGCTTCTCGCGCCGCTCCACCTCCACCAGCTCCACTTCGGCGCCCGCCAGTTCGCGGTTGGCGCCGAGCACGTGGTAGCCGCACTTCTCGGAATACACCGCCGCCTCGGCCACCGAAGCCGACTCCAGGAGTACGTCGTACACGGAGAGCGCCATCTGGCGTTTGTCAACGCCCGAGCCCATGGTGGCGTTGCCCTGGGGATCGAGGTCGACCATCAGCACCCGCTGACCCACCTTGGCCAGGCCGGCGGCCAGATTCACCGTGGTGGTGGTCTTGCCGACGCCGCCCTTCTGGTTCGCAATGCAAAAGATCTTGGCCATGGGTTCTTCTTATTTGGAGATGGCCAGCTTGATGCCGAAACCGATGAGGAAGATGCCAGCGATCTTTTCCAGCGCACGGCCGATGGCCGGATTGGCGCGCATGCGCTCGGCAAGAAAGTGGGTCAGCAGCGTGACCGCCAAGCCGTAAGCGAAGGTGAGCACCGCGATGGTGGCGGCCATGGCGCCAAAAGTCACCAGACCCTTGTGGCGGGCAGGGTCCACGAACAGCGGGAAGAACGCCATGTAGAACACGATGGCCTTGGGGTTCAGCAGGGTGATGACCATGGCCTGCTGGAAATACTGGCGCGGGCGGATGTTGAGAATGGGTGCATCACCCGGTTTGGCCACCAACATCTTGAACCCCAGCCAGGCGAGGTACGCGGCGCCAAGCCACTGCACCGCACTGAACGCCGCCGGGTAGGCCGCGAGCAAGGCCGCCACACCGGCCACCGCCAGCCACATCAGCACCTGATCACCGGCGATCAGCCCCAGCGTGGCAGCCAGCCCGCCGCGCATGCCGCCTTTGCCGGTGGAAGTGACCAACGCCAGATTGCCTGGCCCCGGAATGAGCAGAAACACGACGATGGCGGCGACAAAAGCGCCGTAATCTGCGATGCCGAACATGGAGAACCCCCGGGAAGTGGAGGGTCGAGTTTACGTGAAGGGTGTTGGCGTCACGGGCGCCATCCGCGCGCCGCCTTGCTCAGGCCATCGCGGCAGGGCCGGGACGCATCCAGACGATGCAGCGCTCGGCGTCCAGCCCGGGCACGTGAAGCTGTTCCACGTGAAACACATCCACGGCAGGCGCCTCGGCAGCCAGCGTGGCCAACTCGTCACCGGGGTGTTTGCCCTTCATGGCCATCCAGACGCCGCCTTCGTTCAACGCGCCGCTCGACCAGTTCGTGAAATCCACCAGCGAGGCAAAGGCGCGCGAGCACACGACGTCGAAGCCCTGCCCCGACAAGGCGTTGAGGCTTTCCACGCGGGCGTGCAGCCCCCGCAGGTTGGGCAGCTTGAGCGTGGCGGCCGCCTGCTGGATGAACGCCGCTTTCTTGGCCACCGTGTCCACGCAGGTCACGTCGATCTGGGGACAGGCGATGGCGATCACCACGCCGGGCAGCCCACCGCCGGACCCGACGTCCAGCAGTTTCACCGGTCGTTCACCCACCTGTTGGAGCAAAGGCCGGATGGCCGCGAGGCTGTCGAGCAGGTGGTGGGTCATCATCTCGGCCGGGTCGCGCACGGCCGTGAGGTTGTAGACCTTGTTCCACTTCTGGAGCAGGCCCAGGTAGTCAAGCAACAGATCGACCTGGCGCGCGTCGAGCGCGAGCTGGAGCGACTGCAGCCCGGCCTGCAGTGTCGTCTTCAAATCGCTCATGCCTCGGCGTCCGCCGCCACCGCCAGGGTGGCGAAACCCTTGAACCCGCCCTTCTTGAGGTGGATCAGCAGCAGCGAGATGCTCGCCGGGGTGATGCCCGAGATGCGCGAGGCCTGGCCCAGCGTTTCGGGCCGGTGCTTGGCCAGCTTCTGCCGCGCTTCAAACGACAAGGCCGTGACCTGCAGATAGTCCAGGTCGGTCGGGAGCTTCAGGCCTTCGTAGTGCGACGCCCGCTCCACCTCGTTTTTCTGACGGTCGATGTAGCCCGAGTACTTGGCGGCGATCTCCACCTGCTCCACCACCACGGCGTGCAGATCGCCCAGGGTTTCACGTGAAACATCCGGGTGCATGTGTTGATGGCCGTTCATGGCCATCAAGGCGTCGTAGTGCACGCCCGGCCGGCGCAACAGGTCAAACAGGTTGTGCTCGTGCTCGATCGACTTGCCCAGCACCCGCTCGCTCTCCACCGGCGGCAGGTTGCGCGGGTTCACCCAGGTGGCTTTCAGCCGCTCTGTTTCACGTGAAACAGCGTCGCGCTTGCGGCAGAAGGCGTCCCACTGCGCGTCGCCCACCAGACCCATGCGGCGGCCGGCTTCGGTCAGGCGCATGTCGGCGTTGTCTTCGCGCAGCTGCAGGCGGAACTCGGCCCGGCTGGTGAACATGCGGTAGGGCTCGGTCACGCCCTGGGTGATCAGGTCATCGACCAGCACGCCCAAGTACGCTTCATCTCGCCCCGGCAGCCAGGCGCCCTCGCCGCGGCACTGCAGCGCGGCGTTGATGCCGGCGAACATGCCCTGCGCTGCAGCCTCTTCGTAACCGGTGGTGCCATTGATCTGGCCCGCGAAAAACAGGCCCTGGATCTGTTTGGTCTCGAAACTGCTCTTGAGCGAGCGCGGGTCGAAGTAGTCGTATTCGATGGCGTAGCCGGGCCGCAGGATGTGCGCGTTCTCCAGTCCCTTCATGCTGCGAACCAGCTGGTACTGGATGTCGAACGGCAGGCTGGTGGAGATGCCGTTGGGGTAGACCTCGTGCGTGGTCAGGCCCTCGGGCTCCAGAAAGATCTGGTGGCTGTCCTTGTCGGCAAAGCGGTTGATCTTGTCTTCCACGCTCGGGCAGTAGCGCGGGCCCACGCCCTCGATCTTGCCGGTGAACATGGGGCTGCGGTCAAAGCCGCTGCGGATGATGTCGTGCGTGCGCTCGTTGGTGTGCGTGATCCAGCACGGCACCTGCTGCGGGTGCATCGCCGCGTTGCCCATGAAGCTGAACACCGGCACGGGCTGGTCGGCGTTCATGCCGCCGGGCACCCCGTCGCCGGGCTGTTCGGTGCACTGGCTGTAATCGATGCTGCGACCGTCCAGGCGCGGGGGCGTGCCGGTTTTGAGACGGCCCTGTGGCAGCTTCAGCTCTTTCAGGCGGGCCGACAGCGACACCGCCGGCGGGTCGCCCGCGCGGCCCGCGGCGTAGTTGTTCAGACCCACGTGGATCTTGCCGTCGAGGAAGGTGCCGGCGGTCAGCACCACCGTGCGGCTGCGGAAGCGGATGCCCACCTGCGTCACGGCACCCACCACGCGGTCGCCCTCCACCATCAAGTCATCCACCGCCTGCTGGAACAGCCACAGGTTGGGCTGGTTCTCCAGCATGCGGCGGATCGCGGCCTTGTAGAGCACGCGGTCGGCCTGGGCGCGGGTGGCGCGCACGGCCGGGCCCTTGGAGCTGTTCAAGATGCGGAACTGGATGCCGCCTTCGTCGGTGGCCAGCGCCATGGCGCCGCCCATGGCGTCCACCTCTTTCACCAGGTGGCCCTTGCCGATACCGCCAATGCTGGGGTTGCAGCTCATCTGGCCCAGGGTCTCGATGTTGTGGGTCAGCAGCAGGGTTCTCTGCCCCATGCGGGCGGCCGCCAGCGCGGCCTCGGTGCCGGCGTGGCCGCCGCCGACGACGATGACGTCAAATTCCTGGGGATACAACATGGTGGTGGTCGCTTGTGGGGGGCTGTCTGCCCGGCGCCCCGGGCAACCCGCGATTGTCCCACCGTTGGGCGTTTTCTGCCCCACCCCGCGCGCACCGCCCACGGCGCTGGCCGGATGGCGCCGCCGCGCCCGAATTTCTAACCTGCATGGCAGCCCAATCCCGGGCCCACCACAGGAAACAAGCCCCATGAAAATCCCTTGGCTCGTGGCCAGCACCACCGCGCTGGCCTGTTTCAACGCACAAGCCGCCGGCTTCATGTTCGGCATCAGCCACAACTTCGGCGGCGACACCGGCGTCACTTTCAAGATCCTGTCGACCGACCGGCGCAACCGCCCCGTGGTGGCCGCCGGCGTGAGCTTCTTCCCCGGCGAGGGCCGACGCATCGGCCTGGACGTGGGTGTGGGCTACAACTTCCGCCAGACCACCGTCACCATCGGCCGCGACCTGGTGATGGAGCGGTTCCAGGTGGCCTGGGGCATCGCCAGCCGCCGCTGCCCGCCCGCTCAAGCCGCACCACCAGCCTCTCCCCCCGGGTTTGAAGACAGCGGCTTCTTCGACAGCTCGTTCTGAGCGAAGGCCGCGACAATGGCGGCATGAGCACACTCCCCTCCCTCCTCGTTTTCGCCGGCAGCACCCGCGCCCAGTCCTTCAACCGCCAACTGGCCGCCGCCGCCGCCCGGCACGCCGCAGCCCAAGGCGCCCAGGTCACCCACATCGAACTGGCCGACTTCGACCTGCCGCTCTACAACGCCGACCTCGAAGCACGCGGCACGCCCGCCGCGGCCGTGAAGCTCAAGGAGCTGTTCCACGCCCACCCGGCCTGGATCATTGCCTCGCCCGAATACAACGGCAGCTACACCGGCTTGCTCAAAAACACCATCGACTGGGTCTCCAGCCCCATCAAGGGCGACCCGCTCTGGTCCAGCGGCACCAAACCGTTCGCCGGCAAGGTGGTGGGTCTGCTGAGCGCCTCACCAGGTGCACTGGGCGGCCTTAGAAGCCTGTCCCACCTCGCTCCGTTGCTATCGAATTTGCAGTGCTGGGTGGCACCGAAGCAGTTTGCCCTGTCCCGGGCCGGCGAGGCATTTGACCCCGATGGCCAGCTCTCCACCGAGGCGGCGCGCAACGCGGTGCACGGCGTGGTGGACCAGGTGCTGTGGGCCGGCCAACGCTTGCACGCCTGAGGCTGACGCCACCGCCATGGCCTCAACCGCCCAGGCTTGCCGCCCCGGCTGCGCCGCCTGCTGCACCGCGCCCTCCATCAGCAGCGCGCTGCCCGGGCTGCCGCTGGGCAAACCAGCCGGCGTGGCGTGCCCGCAGCTGGACGCGGATCTGCGCTGCCGCCTGTTCGGCCTGCCCGAGCGCCCGCCGGTTTGCAGCTCGCTCGCACCCGGCCCCGAGATGTGCGGCGGGAGCCGCGAACACGCCATGGCCTGGCTGACCCGGCTGGAACACGCCACCCAACCGCAACGCACATGAACAGCACCGACCGGCAGGCCCTGGCCCAGCTCTACCCATCGCTCGCCGAGGCCGTGCCGGCATCCGATGCGCTGACCGTGATGGAGGTGCCCACCGGCACCACCCTGTTCCGCGAGCAGGAGCCCTGCGGCGGTTTCCCCCTGTTGCTCAGCGGCGAGGTGCGGGTCTCGCGCTCGGCCAGCAGCGGGCGCGAACTGGAGCTCTACCGCGTGGTGCCGGGCGACATGTGCCTGGTGTCGTCGTCGTGCCTGTTCGTGGACCAGCCGCTGAGCGCGCACGGCGTCAGCGTCAAACCGACCCGGCTTGCACTGCTCTCGCCCACCGCGTTTCGCGAAGCGCTGGCCCACGCCGGTTTTCGCGACTTCGTGCTCGGCCTCTTCGCCGCGCGCCTGGCCGACCTCACCGGCCTGATCGAAGCCATCGCCTTCCAGCGCCTGGACAGCCGACTGGCCGCCGCGCTGCTGGGCCACGGCACACAGGTGCACGCCACCCACCAGGCGCTGGCCGACGAGCTGGGCACGGTGCGCGAAATCGTCACCCGGCTGCTGCACCGCTTCGAGCGCGACGGCTGGGTCGAACTCTCGCGCGAGTGCATCACCGTGCGCGACAGCGCCGCCCTGCGGTCGCTGGCCGCGCTGCAGCCGCGCTGAAGTCCCACCGCCCGGCTCTGTGACCCAGGTCACATACCCAGGGCAGACATGAGGGCCCAATGGCTGCACCCCACCCGGTTCTGCGGTGGCCTCAGTCAACGGAGCAACACCATGACCCAAAACGTCGGCGGCATCGACCGCATCCTGCGCATCACCATCGGCCTGGCCCTGATCGCCGCGGCCGCCACCGGCACCGTGGGTTGGTGGGGCTACCTCGGCGTCGTCCCCCTGCTGACCGGCCTCATGGGCTGGTGCCCGCCCTACGCCCTGCTGGGCTTCAACACCTGCTCGATGAAGAAGTGAACGAGGCCATGGGGCTCACCAGCGTGGGCTGAGCCCCCGGCCAACGCCTTTGCGTGCAGCCCGGCGCGTGTGGTCCGCACACCGCTTGGCCAACCTCACCGTTCGTGTCAATCCTTCCGCAGCGCTGGGCGTGCGGGTCAGGGTTTGGTCACACGTTTTCATGCCGGAACATCCAGACTGAAGTCCCGCCGCCACCCGCTGCGGCCCTTCACGAAAGGACGCTCCATGTACGGTGTTCTGAACTGCGACCGCAACCAACTCAACCCCAACCTGCGCTTCTCTTGGGCGACTTACTACTGCGAAACCGGACCTGTGCCAACGACCCCGGCCGATGAGCAGCAGATCACCGCCGTCCTCACGCAACACCAGCCTGCGCTGGCGCCACCCGACCGGGACCGCGTGCACGCCGAGCTGAAGGCGCTGGTTGGATGGGTGTCGGGCTGCGAGGTTGAGATGCTCGAGTTCATGCTGCGGGTCGCCCTGGAGCACCACACGTTGCCGGCCCCTGAGAGGGCCCGGCGCGAGGCCCGGATCAACGCCGTGCTGACCAGTTACTTCGGCCCTGAAACGGGTTGGACAAACGAGCAAGCCGGCGTGCTCGGCGGCGTTCGACGCACCGCGGTGCTCACCCCCGACGACCTGCTGGACAACCACCTGCGATCCGTGTGCGGCAGCAAAACCCTGCAGTGGGAAGAAGCCCGGCTCAAGCAAAAGCCCTCACCACTGACACCCGAAGAAGTCCAAGAGCGCAATGACCTGCTGCGGCTCACCTTGTCGATGTCGGGCGGGCAGATATTTTTGTTCCAGGGCCTGGAAGGCCTTTGCCACCACGCCCTGCCCGGTGAACGCACGCAACGACGGGCATGCGTCAAGCGAATCATGAACTCCAGCCACAAGATTCGCCTGTGGGAATACGTCTACGCCGTCGGCACAGCCCAGACCACGGGACCCACGGTCATCCGCCAGGACGCCCTGTGGGAGGCACTGAGTGCGCTGGACGCCTGGATGAGCCAGCCCGACCATGACCCCAAAACAGACATCAGCACCGAGCTGATCCAGCTCGCCATCACCCGCATGCAGGCGCAACAGCTCGCAGCCGAGCGGCGGGCGCAAGCCGTGACCCTGGCAGCGCTGCACCGGGGTGTGAACCTCGGCGCCATGGGCCGCAAGACGCTGGAGAGTGAAGCAGCCATCGAAGCCTGGATCCTGGCGTTGTCCGCCAACTGGACACCCGCCATCCTGAGGACGCCGACGCCGACACCGGCCCCGGCGACGCCGCGACAACTCACCGTCACCGCCGGACAACGGCCCGAGACGGCCCAGACCTGGCGGACCAAGCGCAGCCTCGAAATTTACAAAGGTCCGGTGGCGCGACGGCGCGGCCCGGCCCAGGAGCGGGTCAACCGGGCAGCGGCGCGCCAGCAACTGCAAGACAGGGCACTCAAGGTCCGCCAACCGGTGCAAACCAGGCAGCCCACGGTCGTCGACACATGGACCGACCGCGACGTCGACCAGCTGCTGCGCGACACGCTCCTCCAGTCGGCCACCTTCTACCTGGCCGAGGCCAACGATCTCATCGAGCTGGCGCGAACGCTGGGTGCGCCCGAGCCAGCCATCCACGCCTGCACGGTCGACGCAGCGTCACTGGCCACCATCATCAAGGCCGAAGCCAGCGACGAGCTGCAGGCACGCGACATGTTTGCGCAGGCTGAACAGGCCATCACCGACCTGCGCAGGCAGGTGACCCTCGCCGAGGCAGAGGCCCGGCTGCGCGGGCGGTTCGACCACTGCCTCACGCTGGCCCTTGCCCGCGAGCCGATGGAGCATGGCAAAGCCCACGGTGGCGTGATCGCGCAACCCCTCGGACCCAAGGACTGGGGCTGGGTGCAGGCCCGCTACCACCGGCGCTGGCTCAGCGGCGTCACCCGCTACACCACCGAAGACGGCATCTCCACCGCCTTGCCCGACGACTGCGCCCTGGCCCTGCACGTGACCGCCAAAAGCCTCAGTGGCTACGCCTTCGACATCTCGGTGCACCTCTGGTACCGCCAGCCCGGGAAGAGCAGCGCCCCGAGCACCAACACCGAGCCCTACCCGCCCATGAACGAAGAGGACTGGTACGACAGCTACATCCCGTGTGCGGTGCTGCACATCCCGCACGCCACGTGAAGCCGGCCCGCCACCCACTCCTGACGAAACGGAGCAACCACCATGTACGCCTGGATCGAAAAAGCACCGCCCGACGACAAGCTGCAACTGCGGTGGTGGACATTGGACTGCACGTCTCCACCCGCGGCACCACCGCGGGGGCTTGAGGCGATCCGTGCGCTGCTCGAAGAACGGCGGCACACACAACCCGACGCCGAACAGACGCGCCTGCAGACCGCGTTGGAAGCGATGCTGCCGTGGCTCCCGGCCGAACCGGTGGCGCTGGAGCACGGACTGCGCCTGGGGCTGCTGCACCACAGCCAGCCCGCTGCTGAGCGTGCCCAACGGGAGCAAACCATCGCGCAGCACATGGCCGAAGTGCTCGGACCACCTGCGCAATGGCCAGCGAGTCGGCGCGAGGCACTGCAAGCCGTGCAACGCATGGCCGTGCTCACCCCCAACCCGTTCATGCACGACCACCTGCCCTCGGTCATCTATACCCATCTGGCCGCTGACTTCAGCGCTCGCAGCAGCATGCAGGCACTGACGAAAGATGAGCAAGCGTTGGAGCAGGCCGTCAACCACATCATCGAGGTCTGTGGTGGGCGCCACGTCCCTTGCGCCAAGTCAACCCTGATGGCAGCCTCGCTGCTCGCACCCCCTGGACTTCGGCTGAGCATGGTCGCAATGCTGCTCGATTTCAAAAACGCAGGACGCGCAGATTGGATCAACGCACTGTTGACAGGGGTGTCAGATCCTTCGTTTCCCGGCTACATCACAGCCCGCTGCGATGCCCTCAATCAGGGAATGATGCAGCTCAGGCACATGGTTGACAACAAGCTGGAAAGCCCTGCCGAGGCCGCCGAGATCGCCGCCGCGACCGGCCAACACATGCACAACGGCTTTGTTCAGGCTGCAGCAAAAGCCATGAACGAACTCGTCAACGCACTCGACCAGGGCGTGCCCATGGGCCAGCGCGGCACGCAGGCGCTGCAATGGTGTGCCGAGCAAGCGCAACGGGAGCAGGAACAGGCCGTGGCGCGAAGCGGCGGCTGGCTTCGCCGCCAGGCCGTCGGCAACCGCCCCCCCGAGACCGCGCCGCTGCCCGGCGCGATGTCGTCCGACGACGTGACCACGGCGTGGATCGACCAACAAACCGTCGACCTGCTCGAGGGGCCTGTGGCCACCACAGAAGAAGCTCCACCCCTCGACCGCCGCAAAGCCCGGGAAAAACTGCAGGCCCGCAACACCCGGGCACGCACACCATCCAGCGTGGTGCCCAACACCCCCCGCCAGACCCAACCCGCTGCGCCGGCCAAACCCACAAAAAACGACGACGACTGGACCGACAACGACGTCACCCTGCTGCTGCAGCAAGCCCTGAGCCACTCGGCGCACTACTTCCGCGACGAGATCAACGACCTGATCGAGCGCGCGAAGTTGCTGGGCGCGCCCACACCGGTGATCGAACAAGCGCATTCGCTGGTGTCCACGCTGGACGCCATCGCCAAAGACCCGCCTGTGCGTGAGTCGGGTCCTCGGCGCACCTTTGCACAAGCCGAGCTCGTCATCCAAGCCATGCGCCAGGCCATCAAGAAGGCCGAGGGCGACGAGCGCCTTCGCGAGCAGTTCGACCGGGCCCTGACCCTCGCACTGGCCCGCGAAACCCTCAAGCGCGGGCGGCGTTCGGGTGGGCAGATCGCCTGCCCCCTGAGTCCGGCCGATTGGGGCTGGGTAGAACAGCGCTACCACCGGCGATGGCTCAGTGGCGCGTCCACCCTGGTCACAGAAGACGGCGTGGTGACCCCGCTGCGCAACAACGAGGCCTTGGCGCTGCACGTCACCGCCAAAAGCCTCAGCGGGGCCTTGTTCGACGTGTCGGTGCACCTCTGGCGCCGCCACGGCGCAGCCCGCAGCGCCCCCAGCGACAACCAGGAGCCCTATCCACCCATGAACGAGCACGACTGGTACGACACCTACATCCCCTGCACGGTGCTGCACATCCCGCCCAAGTGACGCGGGGAATACCTGTCGTCGCCGCGACCCCCACGGGCCGCGGAGGTGCGTACAGTGAAGCGGCCACGGCCATCCGCTGCCGTGCCACCGGAGACACACCATGCACATCCCATCCCTCAAAGAAGTCGTCAGCGCCGAAGAATGGGCGCTGCGCTGCGACCTCGCCGCCTGCTACCGGCTGGTGGCGGCCTACGGCTGGAGCGATCTGGTCTTCACCCACATCAGCGCCAAATTGCCCGACTCGGTCACCGGTGGTGAACACCAGTTCCTCATCAACCCCTACGGCCTCATGTTCGACGAGATCACGGCGAGCAGCCTGGTCAAGGTCGACATGGCCTGCAACAAACTGCTGGACTCGCCCTTCCCGGTGAACCCGGCCGGCTTCGTGATCCACAGCGCCGTGCACGAAGCGCGGCCCGAAGCCGGCTGCGTGATGCACACCCACTCGCGCGCCGGCGTGGCCGTGAGCGCGCAGAAGGCCGGCATCCTGCCCATCAGCCAGCAAAGCACCTTCGTGCTCGCCTCGCTGGCGTATCACACGTACGAAGGCGTGGCCCTGCGGGCGGAAGAAAAGGTGCGCTTGCAGGCCGACCTGGGCACCGCCAACCACCTGGTGCTGCGCAACCACGGCCTGCTCACCGTGGGCAAAACCATCCCCGACGCCTTCCTGGCCATGTACACGCTGGAGAACACCTGCCGCATCCAGATCGACGCGATGGCCGGCGGCACCGAACTCACCCAGGTCGACCCCGCCATCCTGGCCGGCATGGCCGACGTGATGCGCGTGGCCACCGCCGGGCTGGGCTCGCAGCTGGCCTGGCCGGCGTTGTTGAGGAAGGTGGAGAAGTTGGATGCGGGGTACAGGTCCTGAGGATCTCTGAACGGCCAGGCAACACGACGTCCAACGGTGTGAAACGCAGAGGTCGTACGCTCATTTGCCCTCTGCGCAGCTACGCGTTGTTCGGTTTCTCCACGTAATTGCGAATCAGGTATTCGTTGAACATGGGAACGGTGAACGCAATGTCGCCATGCGATGGGCTGTAGATCATTCCCTTGCTGATGATCTGCGCACGCCGCGGGCCCAGGCTTTGGTGGGTTTCTTTCAATGCTTCCGCGACATCCGATGACCTGTATGGCCCGGCCCCAAGTTTGGCCATCGCAATGACATACTCCCGCTCCTTTGGCGTCAAGCGATCAAATCGCACCTTGAAGAAGCCTTCGTCCAGCCGTTTTGTCGCTTCTCCTGCAGCCTTCGTTGCATCGTCCAGCTGGATGCGCGGTCCCTTCGCGATATTCCAGCACTGATAGCCCCACTCTTGCAAAAAGTAGGGGTATCCCTTGGTCTTTGCCAGGATGTCTCTGATCGCCTTGTCGTCAATTTGCTCACCTTCATCCTCGATGGGCTGCCTGATTGCGATCCTCGCATCCCCCTCCGCAAGCGCACCAACCGCAGGGTAGTGAAAGAGACGCTCAGCGTAGGACTTCGCGTCTCCAGAAAGCGCTGCAACCTGTGGCAACCCTGCACCGAAGAACAAAACAGGCAAATCTTTCTGGTTGACCTTGTGGAGGGCGACGATCAGAGCTGCCAGATCCGCCGGACGCAGGTACTGAACTTCGTCAATGAGAAGTGTCCAGGCCTTACCAGCGGCTTTTGCGGCCACCCCTACGCGCACAAACAGTTCTGGCAGGTCCGTCTCCATATCGCCGCTGTCAGCGACCCCGACTTCCGGATCCACCGAAATGGAAGCATCGCCGTAAGAAAGCTTGAACGCAGAGGCGAACGAGCGAAGTGCCCGAAGAGCCTGATGGACTTTGGCCTTTGCGTTCGCTGAAGACGAGAGTTTGCGCAAGGCTTGATTGATCTTCGGTACGAGCAACTCACTGAGCGCCTTTCCCTCTGGCGCTTCGATCGAAGATGTGACGTGCCCGGCGGTTTCGGCCATCTCTTCGATCGTGTTCAGCAGTACCGTTTTTCCAACGCCACGCAGACCAAGCAGCATCTGCGAACGGCTTGGCTTGCCCAACAGCGCCCTTTGAATGGCTGTCTGCGCGTCTTGGAGGATTGCTTCACGTCCGGCAAGCTCTGGCGGCTTGCTCCCGGCGCCCGGAGCAAAAGGGTTTCTCACGGCATCCATGGGATCTCCTGCGGCTTGAACTCTATGGGTTGTTATCAAAGTATATCTCCATGAGACTATACATCCATAGAAAAAGGTAGGGATCCGAGGGACGGCAGCGACAGCCGTCTGCTTTCTCGACCCACGACCAGCCTTCAGACCTCCCGCGCCACGAACGCTGTCATGCCTTCGAGCACCGTGCGCAAGCGCATGAGTTCGCGCGAACCGTCCAGCCGGGGTGACCACGACGCCAGCTTCGACACCCAGCCCAGGCGCGGCAGCAGGTGCGCGATGAAGTCGCGCAGGGCGGGACCGCCGGTGCCCGCGTCGGCGTAGGCCTGCAG
The DNA here is from genome assembly GCF_030158645.1 of Hydrogenophaga sp. Lineage (GTDB taxonomy): Bacteria > Pseudomonadota > Gammaproteobacteria > Burkholderiales > Burkholderiaceae_C > Hydrogenophaga. The sequence continues at coordinate 66,070 of NZ_JAOASO010000085.1, forward strand.
CACGGCGCGCACTGCATCGGCCCCCAGCGGCTGCAGGTAGCGCGCCAGCGACAAGAGCAGCTGCAGCGCGTCGTACACCTGCACCGTGGACAGCGCCATGCCGGGTTGCAGGCGCTCTTCAAAGTCAAGCCGGGCGAAGTGCTCGCCGTTCCAGGTGAGGTTGCGGGTCTGGGCGCCGCCGTGCCAGTGGCCGCGCGTGTGGAACGCAGCCAGGTCGGCGCTGGAGGCGCACATCAGCGCCAGGCGTTCGGCCTCGGGCAAGCGGTGCAGCACGTGGTCCAGCGTCTCGCCGATGTCGCTGGTGGTGAGCGAAAACCCGTCGAAGGCCAGCACGGTGGGCACGCGTTCGCCGGCGGCGGCCAGGGCCAGCAGGCGCTGGTGTTCAAAGGCCAGCAGCTCGGCGCCATCGGTCTGGCGCACCGCGTGCCACGGCACGGGCACGCCCACGACATGCGCAAACACCCAGATGCTGGCGGACTTGCGCCAGCTGCGCAGCGGCCGGTCGGCGGTCTTGGTCCAGGTCTTGGCGGACGCGGTGGCGGCGGCAGTGGCGGCGGGGGTGTTCAAGCAGCCGGATTATCCAGAAAGCCAGAGCACCCGCGGAACTGGCTTTGCCAGGCCGCAGGGTGCGCCCCCTTGAGGGGGTGACGCCGCCGGCGGCGCGGGGGGGTGCATTTGGTCAGGGCGCGTTCGCGTAGCGCTCCAGCTCCCAGTCGCTCACCTGCTGGCTGTAACTGGCCCACTCGGCGTGCTTGAGCGCGAGGAATTCAGCGCAGAACGATTCGCCCACGGCGGCGCGCAAGGGCGCGTCCTGCGCCAGCGCCTGCAGTGCGGCGAACAGGTCGCGCGGCAGCCGCTCGGGCAAGGGCTCGCCACGCGCGTGCAGCTCGTACAGGTCGTCGGCGCAAGGCGTGGCGGCGGGCAAGGCCTGCTCGATGCCGGAGAGGCCGGCGGCCAGCGTGCCGGCGATGGCGGCGTACACGTTGCACGACGGATCGGGCAGGCGCCATTCGATGCGCCCGGCCACCGTGCGCACGAGGCAGGTGCGGTTGTTGTCACCCATGGCCTTCCACACCGGCGACCAGGTGGTGCCCGAGGCGCTGCGGCTGGCGGCCAGGCGCTTGTAGCTGTTGACGGTGGGCGCGCACAAGGCGGCGAGTGCGTCGGCGTGGTGCAGCAGGCCGGCGGCGAACTGGTGGCCGGTGCGGCTCAGGCCCAAGGCGCCGGCCGGATCGGCCATCACGGCGTTGCCGTTCGCATCGGTCAGGCTCAGGTGGAAATGCAGCCCGCTGCCCGGCGCGTGCGCCAGCGGCTTGGGCATGGTGGAGAACACGGTGCCGTGTTGGGCCGCCACGGCCTGCGCCGTGAGTTTGAACAGCTGGTAGCGGTCGGCCGCGGCCAGCGCGTCATCGTGCTGGTAGTTGATCTCGTACTGTCCGCAGGCGTCTTCGTGGTCGATCTGCTCCAGCCCGAAGCCCAGCGCGGTGAGCGTCTCGCGCATGGTGTCGAGAAACGCGAAGTTGCGGCCGATGGCCTGCAGGTCGTACGAGGGTTTGGCGTGCGTGTCCAACGCATCGGCCACCTGCCAACGGCCCTGCGCGTCGCGCTTGAGCAAAAAGAACTCGGGTTCGATGCCGACCCACAGCGTCCAGCCGCACGCTTTCAAACGTTCCACCTGACGCTTGAGCACCTGGCGCGAGCAGGTGTCCAGCGGCTCGCCGCCGGCAAAGCCGTCGCACACTGCGTGCGCCACGCCAGGCATGAAGGGCAGCGGGCGCAGGCTCTCGGGCACCACGCGGCCCATGTATTCGCTGCGCGGGCCCATGCGCGGCAGGCCGGTGCCGCTGATGCTGGGGCCGGAAAACCCCGCACCGCTGCTCACCGCACCGGGCAGGCCATCCAGCGGCACCAGCTTGCCCTTGGGGCCGCCGGGCAGGTCGGTGAAGGTGGTCAGCACCGAGTGGATGCCCTGCGCGCGCAAGGCCTGGATGCGCTCATCCAGCGAATCAGCAAAACCTCCGTGCTCCGCACTGCGGTGCGAGCTTGCTTGGGAGCGGCCCGGCGCTGCGCTCAAGCGAGCACCTCGGCCAGCGCAGCGTCAAACTTGGCCAGGCCTTCGGCGAACACGCTGTCTTCAATGGTGAGCGGAAAGAGGAAACGGATCACGTTGCCGTACACGCCGCAGGTCAGCAGCAGCAGGCCGCGCTTGAGCGCGGCGGCCTGCACCTTCTTCGTGGTGTCGGCGTCGGGTGCACCTTTGGCGTCGATGAACTCGCAGGCCACCATGGCGCCCAGACCGCGCACATCGCCCATGCGCTGGGGGTACACGGCGCGTTTGGCGATGAGGTGGCCGATGAGCTGGTCGCCCAGCTTCTGCGCGCGTTCGGGCAGGCGCTCCTCCGCCATCACATCCAGCACCGCGTGCGACGCGGCGATGGCCAGCGGGTTGCCGGCGTAGGTGCCGCCCAGACCGCCCGGCGCCGGGCCGTCCATGATGGCGGCCTTGCCTGAGACGGCCGAGAGCGTGGTGCCACCGGCCATGCTCTTGGCCATGGTCATGAGGTCGGGGCTCACGCCGTAGTGCTCCATGGCGAACATCTTGCCGGTGCGCGCAAAACCGGTTTGCACCTCGTCGGCCACCAGCAGGATGCCGTGCTGGTCGCACAGCTCGCGCAGCCACTTCACGGCCGCCGGCTGGATGGGGTTGAAACCGCCCTCGCCCTGCACCGGCTCGAACACGATGGCCGCCACGCGGCTGGGCTCGATGTCGCACTTGAAGAGCTGTTCCATCGCGTGCTTCGTGTCGTCGAGCGACGCGCAGTGGCACGGAAACGGCACGTGGTAAATCTCGGGCGGGAACGGGCCGAAGCCGGCCTTGTAGGGCTGCACCTTGCCGGTGAGCGCGACCGAGAACATGCTGCGGCCGTGAAACGCGCCGCCAAACGCGATGACGCCGGTGCGCCCGGTGCTGTAGCGCGCGATCTTCATCGCGTTCTCGATGGCTTCCGCGCCGGTGGAGAAAAACGCGGTCTTCACCGGGCCGTCGATCGGCACGATGGCGTTGATGCGCTCGGCCAGCGCCACGTACTCGGTGTAGGGCACCACCTGGTAGCAGCTGTGCGTGAAGCGCTGCAACTGCGCGGCAATGGCCGCCTGCACCTTGGGGTGCACATGGCCGGTGTTGAGCACCGCGATGCCGCCGGCGAAGTCGATGAAGCGACGCCCTTCGATGTCCCAGAACTCGGCGTTCTTCGCCTTCTCGATAAAGAAGTCGCCCATCACGCCCACACCGCGCGGAGTGGCGTCGAGTCGGCGCTGGTGCCAGGCGGCATTGGTGTTGTCGGTCTTGAGTTCGTTCATGGCGTTCATGGGTGTCTCCTTCATTGAGGGGAAGTTACCCCCTCTCCCCCTGGGAGAGGGTTGGGGTGAGGGCTCGCGTCACACGGGGCTGTCGATCCTGATCCACGTCGTCTTGGTCTCGGTGTACTTGTCGAACGCGTGCAGCGACTTGTCGCGCCCCACGCCGCTCTGCTTGAAGCCGCCGAACGGCACGGTGATGTCGTCCTCGTCGTACTGGTTCACGTGCACCGTGCCGGCGCGCAGCGCACGCGCCACGCCGTGCGCCTTGTTGATGTCGCTGGTCCACACGGCGGCCTGCAGGCCGTACACGCTGTTGTTCGCCTCGCGCACCACCTCGGCCGCGTCGGTGAAGCTCAGCACCGAGAGCACCGGGCCAAAGATCTCTTCGCGCGCGATCGTCATCTGCGGCGTCACGCCGTCAAAGATCGTGGGCAGCACGTAGTGGCCACCAGCCACCGGCATCGACGCCTCGCCACCGGCGAGCAGCGTGGCGCCCTCGCTCTTGCCCGACTCGATGTAACGCAGCACCGTGTCCATCTGCACCTTGTCGACGATGGCGCCCATGACAGTGGCCTTGTCCAGCGGGTTGCCCGGCTGGTACTGCGGCACCAGCTTCAAGGCCTTCTCCAGGAACGCGTCCTTGATCGAGGCCTCGATGAACAGGCGCGACGGTGCGTTGCAGCTCTCGCCCTGGTTGAAGAAGATGCTGCCCACGGCCGCCTCCACCGCGCGGTCGAGGTTGGGGCAGTCGGCGAACACGATGTTGGGCGACTTGCCGCCGAGCTCGGTCCAGGCGCGCTTGAGGTTGCTCTGACCGGCCATCACGTGGATCTGCTTGCCCACGCGCGTGCTGCCGGTGAAGGCGATGCAGTCCACGTCCATGTGCAGCGCCAGCGGGCTGCCGGCCTCCGGGCCGTAGCCCGGCACCACGTTGAACACACCGGGCGGAATGCCCGCCGCCAGCGCCAGCTCGGCCAGGCGCAGCGCGGTGAGCGGGCTCTTCTCCGAAGGCTTCAACACCACCGAATTGCCGGCGGCGAGTGCGGGCGCGATCTTCCAGGCCGCCATGATCATGGGGTAGTTCCACGGCACGATCACGCCCACCACGCCCACCGGTTCGCGCGTGATCATGGCCAGCGCATTGCGCCCCGTGGGTGCGATCTCGTCGTACACCTTGTCCACCGCCTCGCCATACCAGCGAATGCAGTTGGCCGCGCTGTTCACGTCCACGCCCTTGGCGTACTTGATGGGCTTGCCCATGTCCAGCGTTTCGGTCAGCGCCAGCTCGTCGGCGTGGGCGGTGAGCTGCTCGGCGAACTTGATCATGATCCGCTTGCGGTGCGCCGGCGCCAGGCCGCTCCAGCGGCGGTCTTCAAACGCGGCACGCCCGGCCGCGACGGCGGCGTCGATGTCGGCCTCGCCGCAGCGCGCCACCGCCGTCAGCAGGCGGCCGTCCACGGGTGAAATGCAGTCAAAGGTCTGGCCGTCGCGCGCGGCGATGCGTTCGCCGTTGATGAAGGCGCGGCCGTCAAAGGTCGGGGTGGTCATGGATCGGTGTCTCGGGTGTGCAGGGAAGCCGCAAGTGGCCTCATGCTACGCCCGAAACCCGGGCCGCAGAGCATCCACTTGCCCTCACCCACAGCGATCCAGTGACCCCGGTCGCGCCCCTCAGTTCGGGTTCAGCGCCACCAGTTCGGCCCGGGTGGCCGCCGCGATCTCCCGCTCGCGCCGCCGCGTGGAGCGCGCCACCCACACCGCGTACGCCACGATGCCGATGGTCACCGTCACGATCAGCAGCGTGGCCGCCGCGTAGATGGTCGGGTTGATGCCGCGCCGGGCGTAGCCGAAGATCACCTGCGGCAGCGTGTTCACGCCCGGTCCGGAGAGGAATTCGGAGATCACCACGTCGTCGAACGAGAGCGTGAACGCCAGCAGGAAGGCCGCCAGGATGCCCTGGAAAATGTTGGGCAGCGTGACGAGAAAGAAGACCTGCAGCGGCTTGGCACCGAGGTCCATGGCGGCCTCCTCGATGGCGCGGTCCATCTCCATCAGGCGGCTCTGGATCACCACCATGCCGTAGGCCATGCCCAGCAGCGTGTGGCCCAGGATGATGGTGAGCATGCCGCGCTCGGGCCAGCCGAACGCGTTCTGCGCGCCCACCATGAGCAGCAGCAGCGACAGGCCGATCACCACCTCGGGCATCACCAGCGGCGCGTTGACCATGCCGCTGAACACGGTGCGGCCCGGGAAGCGCCGGTAGCGCACGAGCACGAAGGCCGCGAAGGTGCCGAGCACCGCCGAGAGCACGCCCGTGACGGCCGCGATCTTGAGCGAGAGCCAGAAGCCCTCGACGATCTTGGTGTCGCGCGTGAGCGCTTCGTACCAGCGCAGCGAGAAGCCGGTGAAGTTGGCGTCCTGCCGTGTGCTGTTGAAGCTGAACACGATCATGAAGAGCAGCGGCAGGTACAGGAACAGGTAGACCAGTGTCAGCCAGAACTTGCCGAAGTGTTTTTCGAGGAAGGGTTTCATGCTCGGCCTCACTTGCGGGGTTCAGCGGCTTCGCCGGTGTAGTGGTAGTAGATCGCGAGTGGCACAACGATCAGTGCGATCATCACCACCGCCAGCGCGGTGGCGCGCGGCCAGTTGTTGCTGGTGAACATCTCGTCCCAGACCACGCGGCCGATCATGATGTTCTCCGGTCCACCGAGCAGCGATGGAATCACAAACTCGCCCACCGAGGGAATGAACACCAGCATGAAGCCGGCCACGATCCCGGCCTTGGACAGCGGCACCGTGATCAGCCAGAAGGCCTTGAAGGGCGTGGTGCCCAGGTCGTAGGCGGCCTCCAGCAGACGAAAGTCCATCTTCACCAGCGTCGCGTAGAGCGGCAAGATCATGAACGGCAGGTACACATAGGTCATGCCCACCAGCATGGAGACGTTGGTGTAGAGCATGAGGATGGGCTCATGCGTGATGCCCACGGCCATGAGCAACTGGTTGAGCACGCCCTGGTCGGCCAGGATGCCTTTCCACGCGTAGACACGCAGCAGGAAAGAAGTCCAGAACGGCAGCATCACCATCATCAGCAGGGCCGGCCGCACGCTGGCCGGCGAGCGGGCGATGAAGTAGGCGAACGGGTAACCGAACACCAGGCACAGCAAGGCCGTCCACAGCGCATACCAGATCGAGCGCAGGTAGGCCTCGATGTAGATGGTCTTGAACAGGGCACCGCCTTCGTCGCGGAAGATGGTCCAGTAGTTCTCGTACTTCAGGCTGAGCAGGCCGGTCTGGCTGTCCCAGATCGGCTTGAACGGGTTGATGCTCTCGCCCATGTCCACGAAGCTGATGTACAGCAGGATCAGGAAGGGCAGGAGGAAGAAGACAAACAGCCAGACATAGGGCACGCCGATGACGAAGCGCTTGCCGGGCATGAGGGGTGAGCTGCTCATGGTGGCCTCCCGCTCAGTCCCGCAGCACAACGCCGGCCTTGTCGTTCCACCAGAAGAAGACGTTGTCCTCCCAGGTGATGTCCGACAGGTCCTGGCGGGACGTGTTGGCTTCGGTGATCTTCACGCGCAGGCCGTCGCTGGCCTGCACGATGAAGGTGTTGTACGAGCCGAAGTAGGCGATCTCCTTGACCGTGCCGGTGAAGAGGTTCACCGCCACGCCCTCGGGGCGCTGCTTGCTGATCTCGATCTTTTCGGGCCGCACGGCCAGGCCCACCGCCATGCCCAGGTGGCCCGGCACACCATGCCCCACCTCGATCTGGCCGATGGCGGTGCTCACCGCGCAGCGGTTGGGCTCGTCCACACTGAGCTTGCCCTCGAAGAGGTTCACGTTGCCGATGAAGTCGGCCACGAAACGGTTGGCCGGGTGCTCGTAGATTTCTTCGGGCGTGCCCACCTGCAGCACACGCCCCTTGCTCATGATGGCGATGCGGCTGGCCATGGTCATGGCCTCTTCCTGGTCGTGCGTGACCATCACCACGGTCACGCCCACCTTCTCGATGATGTTCACCAGTTCAAACTGGGTCTGCTCGCGCAGCTTCTTGTCGAGCGCGCCCAGGGGTTCGTCGAGCAGCAGCAGCTTGGGCCGCTTGGCCAGGCTGCGAGCCAGCGCCACGCGCTGCTGCTGCCCACCAGACAACTGGTGCGGCTTGCGCTTGGCGTAGGGGGTGAGCTGCACCAGCGCCAGCATCTCGTCGGTGCGCTGCTGGATCTCCGCCTTGGGCAGGCCTTCGCGCTTGAGGCCAAAGGCCACGTTCTCCCAGATGTTGAGGTGGGGGAACAGCGCGTACGACTGGAACATCATGTTGACCGGCCGCTCGTAGGGCGGCATGGCCGCCACGTCCTGGCCACCCAGCAGGATGCGCCCCGAAGTCGGCCGCTCGAAGCCGGCGAGCATGCGCAGCAGTGTCGACTTGCCACAGCCCGAGCTGCCCAGCAGCGCGAAGATCTCGCCCTTGCCGATGGACAGCGACACCTCGTCCACGGCCACCGCCTCGTCAAAGCGCTTGACCAGTTTTTCGGTGACCAGATAACCCGCCTGGGTGCCCGTCTCTGCCATGTTCGTTCCTTGTGATTGTCGGGAAAAGGATCAACAAAAAGGGCTGTTCATACGGTGCGTACGAACAGCCCTGGGTCGGGTCTGAAGGAAACCGGACGCCTTATTTGCCTTTTTTGAAGCCGTTGTAGGCGTTGGCCATGGCTTCGCGCGCTTCGTTGGTGAAGCTGCTGGGCGGGATCATCTTGGCGAAGTAGTCGGACTCGACAAAGATCGTCTTGTTGCCGGCGATCTCGGGGTTGATCTTGTCGGCCGCCGCCTTGTTGCCGGTGGGGTAGGTCATCTCGTTGGCCATGGCCGCTGCGTTTTCGGGGCGCAGGTAGAAGTCGATGAAGGCCATCGCGTTGTTCGGGTGCTTGGCGTCCTTGGTCACGGCCATGGTGTCAAAGAAGATCAGCGCGCCGGTGCTCGGCAGCAGGGCTTCGATCACGTCCTTGGAACCGTTTTCCTTGGCGCGGCCGGCCGCGATGTTCACGTCACCCGACCAGGCCACGGCCACGCAGGCCTTGCCGCCCGCGATGTCGTCGATCATGGTGGAACTGAACAGGCGCACGTCCTTGCGCACTTTCATCAGCATCTCGTTGGCTGCCTTGTAGTCAGCCGGGTCGTTCGAGTACGCGTCCTTGCCGATGTAGTGCAGCGCCACCGGGATGATCTCGGTGGGCGAGTCCAGGTAAGCGATGCCGCAGGACTTGAGCTTGCTCGTGTACTCGGGCTTGAACACCAGGTCCCAGGCGTTCTCGGGCATCGGCATGCCGCCCAGGGCCTTTTCGACCTTGGTCTTGTTGATGCCCACGGTGGTGAAGCCCCAGGCCCACGGCACCAGGTGCTTGTTCTCGGGGTCGGCTTTGGTCAGCGTGGACATGATCGCCGCGTCCATGTTGGCCAGGTTCGGGATCTGTTCCTTCTTCAGCGGCTGCAGCAGGCCGCCTTCGATCTGGCCCTTGGCGAACACGGTGCCGGGCACGACGATGTCGTAGCCGGTGTTGCCCGCCACCAGCTTGGCGTGCAGGGCTTCGTTGGTCTCGAAGGTGTCGTAGTTGACCTTGATCCCCGTTTCCTTCTCGAAGTTGGCGATCATGCCTTCGGGGATGTAGTCGGGCCAGTTGTAGATGTTGAGCACCTTCTCGTCGTCGAGCACCGGGCCGGCGGGCACGGGTGGAGCGGCCGGCGCGGCGGCGACCGGCGCCGGCGCGGCGGGTGCTGCCACAGGCTCTTCTTTCTTGCCGCAAGAGGCCAGCAGGATGGCCGACATGGCAATAACCAAAACGTGTTTCTTCATGGTGGTGCTCGCTCCTGAGAGGGGTTGATCAACGACAAATCGAACCGAAAGGCGTGGAAAAGATTCAAAAACAATCTAGCAAGTTCCAGACCCGCCACCACCCGGACCGCACCTCATCGGTGCGCTCCAGGGTACCGCAGGGGGCATTCTATTCACGCGTGCAGGCCAGCGGCCCGCAACTGGGCCAGGGTGGCGTCCAGGCAGGTGTGGATCAGCGCCATCATTTCGTCGATTTGCTCGCGCGTCATCACCAGCGGCGGCGCGATGATCATGCGGTCGCCCACGGCGCGCATGATCAGACCGTTCTTGAAACAGTGGGCGCGGCACATCATGCCCACGCCCAGGTCGGGCTCAAAAGTGGCGCCGGTCGCCTTGTCCTTCACCAGCACCAGGCCGGCCACGAAACCGCAGGTCTCGGCCACGCCCACCAGCGGGTGCTGGTTGAGCTCGGCAAACCGCTCGGCCAGGTAGGGGCCCGTGTCGTCGCGCACCCGGCCCACCAGGTTCTCGCGCTCCATCAGCTCGATGTTGGCCAGCGCCACCGCACACGCCACCGGGTGGCCGCTGTAGGTGTAGCCGTGGTTGAACTCGCCGCCCTGCTCGATCAGCACCTTGGCCACGCGGTCGCCCACCATCACGCCACCCAGCGGGATGTAGCCGCTGGTCACGCCCTTGGCGAAGGTCACCAGGTCGGGCCGGATGCCGAATTTCTCGTAGGCGAACCAATGGCCCAGACGGCCAAAGGCACAGATCACCTCGTCGGCGATCAGCAGGATGCCGTACTTGTCGACGATGCGCTGGATCTCGGGCCAGTAGGTGGCGGGCGGAATGATCACGCCACCCGCGCCCTGCACCGGCTCGGCAATAAAGGCCGCCACCTTGTCGGCACCCAACTCCAGGATCTTGGTTTCCAGCCAGCCGGCGGCGCGCAGGCCAAACGCATCCTGGCTCTCGCCGGGCAGCGCGTTCTCGAAAAAGTAGGGCTGCCCGATGTGCGTGATGTTGGGAATGGGCAGGTCGCCCTGCGCGTGCATGCCGCTCATGCCACCCAGCGAGGCGCCGGCCATGGTGGAGCCGTGGTAGGCGTTCATGCGGCTGATGACCACCTTGCGCTGCGGCTGGCCCAGCAGGTCCCAGTAGCGGCGCACCATGCGCACGTTGGTGTCGTTGCTCTCGCTGCCGCTGCTGCTGAAGAACACGTGCTCGAAGCTGCGGCCACCCACCTTGGGAGCGAGTGCAGCCAACTTGGAAGCCAGTTGCACCGCCGGCACGTTGGTGGTCTGGAAGAAGCTGTTGTAGAACGGCAGCGTCATCATCTGCTGGTAGGCAGCGTCGGCCAGTTCCTTGCGGCCGTAACCCGCATTGACGCACCACAGACCGCTCATGCCGTCGAGGATCTTGTGGCCTTCGGAATCCCACACGTAGATGTTGTCGGCCCGCGTGATCACGCGCGAGCCGCGCGTGGCCAGGTCACCGTGGTCGGTGAAGGGGTGAATGAAATGCGCGCTGTCGGCGGCCTGGATGGCTTTGGTGTCGTGCTGTTCGGCGCGGCGCACCAGGGCGGGCGGGGCGATGAGGGTCGAGGTGTTCATGGTCGGTCCTGTTTGGCTGATCAAACGTGGAGAAGAAGGTGCTCGCGCTCCCACGGCGAAATCACCTTCATGAACTCGTCGAACTCGAGTTCCTTGATCTCGGTGTAGATGGTGATGAATTCCTTGCCCAGCACGTCGTGCAGGTCGGTCTCGCGGCGCAGCCAGTCGAGGGCCTCGCCCAGGCTGCGCGGCAGCGCATAGGGCGAAAGGTAAGCGTCGCCCTTCATCTCGGGCTTGGGCTTGATCTTGTTCTTGAGGCCCAGGTATCCGCAGGCCAGCGTCATGGCCATGGCCACGTACGGGTTGGCGTCGGCGCCGATCACGCGGTTTTCCACGCGGCGCGCTTCGGGGCTGGAGATCGGCGAGCGGATGCCCACCGTGCGGTTGTCGTGGCCCCACTCGATGTTGATGGGTGCGGCGGTGTGGCGCGAAAGGCGGCGGTAGCTGTTCACGTACGGCGCCACCAGCACCATGGCCGCCGGGATGTAGCGCTGCAGGCCGCCGATGTAGTGGTAGAACGATTCGGACGGTGTGCCGTCGGCGTTGCTGAAGATGTTCTTGCCGGTCTTCTTGTCCAGGATGCTCTGGTGCACGTGCATCGCCGAACCCGGCTCACCGGCGATCGGCTTGGCCATGAAGGTGGCGTACATGTCGTGGCGCAGCGCCGACTCACGCACCGTGCGCTTGAAGAAGAACACCTCGTCGGCCAGACCGAGCGGGTGGGCGTGGAAGAAGTTGATCTCCATCTGCCCGGCGCCGGCCTCGTGGATCAGCGTGTCCACGTTGAGCTTCATCTTGTCGCAGTAGTCGTAGATCTCTTCGAACAGCGGGTCGAATTCGTTGACCGCGTCGATGCTGTACGACTGGCGCGAGGTCTCGGCGCGGCCGCTGCGCCCGATCGGGGGTTTGAGCAGCGTGTTCGGGTCGGTGTTGCGCGCGGTCAGGTAAAACTCCAGCTCGGGCGCCACCACCGGGTCCAGGCCCTCGGCGTCGAACAGCTCACACACATGGCGCAGCACGCTGCGCGGCGCAAAGGGCACCAGCTTGCCGTCGTGGTCGAAACAGTCGTGGATCACCTGCGCGGTGGGGTCGGTGGCCCAGGGCACGATGCGCGCGGTGGTCGGGTCCGGACGCAGCTGCATGTCGCGGTCGGTCGGCTCGATCACGTCGTAGTACGGCCCGCTGGCCGGGAATTCGCCGGTGACGCCCATGGCCACGATGGCCTGCGGCAGCCGCATGCCGCGGTCTTCGGTGAACTTTTCGCGCGGCAGGATCTTTCCGCGGGCCACGCCGGTCAGGTCGGGCACGAGGCACTCGACTTCCGTCACGCGGTTCTGGTTGAGCCAGTTCTCCAGATCGTTGAAGGTCATTTTCTTGTCAGTGGCTGTCATGTGCCGTCTCCTGCGGTGTGTGGTGTGAATCGATCTGGGAATGGAATCAGGCGCTTGAGCTCGCCGCGCTGCGCGACAGGTCGGCGGCCTGCAAACGCAGGCTGTTGCGCGAGCGGCAGGCGCGGCCAAAGGCCTCGAAGATGGCGGCATAAAACGGCGTCTCCCAGCAGCGCCATTCGGGGTGGAATTGCACCGCGTAAGCAAAGGTGCGCGCACCGCGCACACCAAAGGCCTCCACCACACCGTCGGGTGCGTGGGCCAGCGCTTCCAGGCCATCGGCCAGGCGGTTGATGCCCTGGCCGTGCAGCGAATTCACCTGCGTTTCGGGGCCACCGGCCCATGCCTCGAACACGCTGCCGGGCGCAAACCGCACGCTGTGGCGCGGGGCGTACTGCTCGTCGGGCGGCGCGCTTTTGGGTTCGCGGTGGTCCATCAGGCCGGGCACCTCGTGCACCCGCTGGTGCAGCGTGCCGCCCAGGGCCACGTTGATCTCCTGGAAACCGCGGCAGATGCCGAGCAGCGGCACACCTTCGCGCACGCAGGCCTTGACCAGCGCCAGCGTGAGCAGGTCGCGCTCGGCGTCCAGCGGCAGGCTGGGGTCGGCCACGTCTTCGGCAAAGTGCGAGGGGTGCACGTTGGAAGGCGAGCCGGTCAGCATCACGCCGTCCACCAGCGCCAGCAGGTCGCCGATCTGGTCGGTGTCGGCCAGCGGAAACATCACCGGCTGGGCGTTGGCCCCCACCTTGACCGCCCGGGCGTACTTGTCGCCGAGCAGCAAAAAGGGCATTTGATGACCGTGGTCACCCATGAGGCGGTGGTCGGCGGGCAGCCAGACCATGCACGGCGGCTTGTTCATGTTCTCTCCAAGGCAATGGGTCCCATTGTGGTCACCGAAGTGGATCACAATCAGAGCCAGTTGAGCCCACTCCGTGGAGCCACTTCACGATCAAACCGCCATGCTGTCCGAATTCCTGCTCGCCGAAATGAACCGCCTGGGCACCCAGGACGCATTGCCGCTGCACCGCCAGCTCTACGAAGCGCTGCGCCGCGCCATGCTCGACGGAAAGCTCGGCGCTGGTGAACGGCTGCCCTCCAGCCGCGACTTGGCCGAAGACCTCTCGCTCTCGCGCAACACCGTGGTGGCCGCGATCAACCAGCTCAGTGTCGAGGGCTATCTCGCCAGCCGCGTGGGCAGTGGCACCTATGTGAACGACAACGTGCCGCGCGCCGCACCCAGCCGGGGCGCCCGCAGCGGCGGCCAACCCGCCACGCTGCAGGCCGGGCGCCTGTCCACGCGCGGCGTTGCGCTCTCCACCACCTTCTGCGCCACCGAGCTCGAAGTGCAGCCCTTCACCCCCGGCATGGTCGATTTCAGCGCCTTCCCGGTGGCGCTGTGGCAGCGGCTGCAAAACAAGCACTGGCGCATGACCTACCCGGACATGCTGGACTACAACACCTCGGGCGGCTACGCGCCGCTGCGCCGTGCCGTGGCCGACTATTTGCGCGTGTTCCGCAGCGTGCACCTGGAGGCCGACCAGGTGGTGATCACCAGCGGCACACAGCAGTCGCTCGAACTCTGTGCCCGCCTGCTGGCCGACCACGGCGACACCGTGTGGGTGGAAGACCCGGCCTACTGGGGCGCGGTCAAGGCCTTCATGGCCACGGGTCTCGCCATCCACCCGGTGGCGGTGGACGAAGAAGGCATCAGCCCCAGCGCGGCCGACAGCACCAAACCGCCCCGCCTGATTTACGTGACCCCCTCGCACCAGTACCCCACCGGCGCGGTGATGACGCTGCCCCGGCGCCACCAGCTGCTGGCCACCGCACGCGCCCACGACGCCTGGGTGCTGGAGGACGATTACGACAGCGAATACCGCTTCAGCGGCCCGCCCATCTCCAGCCTGGAAGGCCTGGACACCGACGGGCGCGTGCTCTACATGGGCACCTTTTCCAAGGTGCTCTACCCCGGGCTGAAGCTCGGCTACCTGGTGGTGCCAAAACCCATGGTGGCCGCCTTCAAACAGGCCCACTACGACCTCAACCGCCCGGGCCAGATGCCGGTGCAGGCCGCGCTGGCCGAGTTCATCGAGATGGGCCATTTCGCCAGCGCCCTGCGCCGTGCGCGGCAGAACTACGCCGAGCGCCGCCAGTGCCTGCTGGAAGCCCTTAAGCCCGTGCTCACGCCGGGCGGTCCCTTCATCAGCGGCGCCGAACAAGGCCTGCACCTGTGCCTGCGCCTGCCCGGTCACATCGACGATCAGGCGCTGGCCCAGCGCATCGCCCAGCAAGGCCTCACCGTGCGCCCGCTCTCGGCCTACTGCCTGCAGCGCACCGATCTCCAAGGCCTGGTGATCGGCTACGGCTACGCGCCGCTGGCCGACATTGAACGCTGCGGGCCGGTGCTCGCGGCGGCCGTGCGGCAAGCGCTGAAATCTTGAACAAGGTGCCGTAAATCACGCTGCCGGTATCTGTCGGGTAAAGACCCTGCGAAGTCCATGTTTTGCACCACATGGGGGTGCGGCAACGCACAGACCACGTTCGGGCCAGCCCCCAGTCTCGCCTCCACCCCCACAGGAGACGTTGACATGAAACAGATTTTTGGCCTTTTGCTCACCACCGCCGCCGTGGCCTTCAGCGCCCAGGCGATGGCCCAGGCCACCCTTTACGCCAACGACGGCTTCACCGGACAGTCGCTGCGCATGAGCGGCGACACCCCCAGCCTGCAACGCTACAACTACAACGACCGCGCCTCGTCGGTCGTGGTGGTCGGCAATCGCTGGGAGGTCTGTGAAGACGACAACTTCCGCGGCCGCTGCACCGTGCTGCGCCCGGGACGTTACGCCGCGCTGTACGACATCGGCCTGGAGGACGGCATTTCGTCGGCGCGAATGATCGCCACCAACGAACGCGTGGCCGACAACCGCTACGCACCCCTGCCGGGCGCCGCACCGGCCACCGTGAACATCACCTTCTTCGACGACGAACGCTTCCAGGGCCCGTCCTACGTCGCCACCGGTCAGATCCCCAACCTGCGCCGCACCGGCTTCAACGAACGCGCCTCGTCGGCCGTGGTCTCGGGTGAGCGCTGGGAAGTGTGTGAGAACAACCGCTACAAAGGCCAATGCATGGTGCTGCGCCCGGGCCAGTACCCCTCGCTGGCCTCGATGGGCCTGAGCGGCGAGATCTCGTCGGTGCGCGTTCTGACGCGCAGCTCGCGCGTGGCCGACAACCGCTACGCTCCCGCCCCGATGCAGGCCTTTGATGCCCGCCGCCGCAACGGCGAGCGCCTGTATGAAGCCGACATCACGTCTTCACGCGCCGTGCTGGCCACCTCGGGCCAGCGCTGCTGGGTCGAGAGCACGCAAGTGCCGGCCGAGCGCAGCGGCGCCAACATCCCCGGTGCCGTGGTCGGCGCCCTGCTGGGCGGCATCCTGGGTCACCAGGTCGGCAACGGCACGGGACAGGACATCGCCACGGTGGGTGGTGTCGTGGCCGGTGGCGCCATCGGCGCGCAGTTCGGCCGCGACGGCAAGCCCACGACGCAGGACGTGCAGCGCTGCGAAAACGTGCCCGGCGGCGCACAACCCGCGTACTGGGATGTGACCTACAACTTCCGCGGCACCGACCACCGCGTGCAGATGGCCTCGGCACCCGGCGACCGCATCACGGTCAACGAACGCGGCGAGCCCCGCGCGCAAGACCCGCAGCGCTGATCCGGCTCAGAGCACGTCGCGCAAGCGGTGCCAGAGCATGCCCAGCGCCAGGCTGGGCGTGCGCAGCAGCGGCCCGCCGGGAAACCGGCGGTGCTGCAGCCGCGCAAACACATCGAAGCGCCCGGCCTGCCCGGCCACCGCTTCGGCCACCAGCTGCCCCGCCAGCCCGGTGAGGGCCACACCGTGGCCGCTGAAGCCCTGCAGGTAGTAGACGTTGTCGCCCAGCCGCCCGAAGTCGGGTGCGCGGTTCATGCTGATGTCCACGAACCCACCCCACACAAAGTCGATCGGCGTCTGCGCCAGCGCCGGGAACACCTCGCCCATGCGCTGTGCCATCACGGCGGACAGGTTGGCCGGTGTGCGCGTGGTGTAGCTCACACGCCCCCCAAACAGCATGCGGTGATCGGCGCTGAAGCGGAAGTAATCGAGCACGAAGTTGTTGTCGCACACCGCCGCGTTGCGCGGGATCAGGCGCGCGCAGAGCGCGGGGTCCAGCGGTGCGGTGCCCACGATGTAGGTGCCCACCGGCATGATGCGCGGCGCGATCTCGGGCGCCACCGCCGGGCCGTACTCGGGCAGCATGCAGTTGCCCGCGAGCACGGCGAAGCGCGCCGTCACCTGGCCTTGCGCCGTGCGCGCCACCACCGTGGCGCCGCGCTGCAGACCGGTCACGGGCGAGTGCTCGAAGATGCGCACCCCGGCGGCCTGCGCAGCGCGCGCCAGACCCAGCGCGTACTTCAGCGGGTGCAGGTGGCCCGAGCGCTGCTCGCGCGCGGCGGCCACGTAACGCGGACTGTTGATGAGGCGGGGCAAATCCGCGCCCTCGGCCCAGTCGATGTCGATGCCGCGCCGCTGCAGGCCTTCCATTTCCTCGTGCAGGGCGTTGCGCTTGCGCGCTGAATCGGCCACGTACACATAGCCGTTCACCCGGTCGCAGTCGATGCCGTGCTGTGCGATGCGTTGGTCGATCAGGTCGATGGCTTCGAGCGACATGTCCCAGGCCCGCCGGGCGTCGGCGGCGCCCAGCTGCGCCTCGAACGGCTCCTGGCCACTGGCGAAGCCCACGATGGCCTGGCCACCGTTGCGCCCGCTGGCACCGCTGCCGACGCGGTCGGCCTCCAGCACGACCACGGAGAGCCCGCGCTGCGCGAGCTCGAGCGCGGCGCTCAGGCCGCTGAAGCCCGCACCCACCACCACCACGTCCACGTCGAGCGACTCGCTCAACGCTGGCGACGCCGCCGGGCGCTGCACGCTGGCTTCGTAGTAGCTTTTCTGGTTGAGCTGGGTGTCGGAACCGATCAACGAGGCCATGCTCAGGCACCTTTCCGTTTCGCCACCTGGCCGCTCAGGTAGGTCCAGACAAAGGTGGCGGCCGCGTTGCTGGTGAGCTCGGCGTGGTCGTAGGCGGGGGCCACCTCCACACAGTCCATGCCCGCCCAGTTCAGGTCGGCCAGGTCTTCCAGCAAGGTCAGCACCTGCGAACTCGTCATGCCGCCGGGCTCGGGCGTGCCGGTGCCGGGCGCGAACGCCGGGTCCAGGCAGTCGATGTCCAGCGTGAGGTACACCGGCCGCTGGCCGATGCGCGCGCGGATCGCATCGATGGTGGGCTGCAGGCCCGCGCCGTCCCGGCCACGCAGGGCGCGCGCGGTGAAGATCTGCCCGCCCTGGTCGGCCACGTATTCGCGCGCGCCTCGCTCGCCGCTGGAGCGGATGCCGATCTGCACCGTGTGCGCCGCGCTCACCAGACCCTCCTGCAGTGCCTCATAGGTCCAGGTGCCGTGGCCCGAGGGTTCGCCGAAGTGGTCGCTCCAGGTGTCGCAGTGCGCGTCGAAATGCACCAGGGCCAGCGGCTCGCCACCGTGGCGGGCTTTCAAGGCGCGCAGCAGCGAGAGCGTCACCGAATGGTCGCCGCCGAGAAATACGCAGTGGTGCCGTGCCATGAGCGCCGCGGCCTGCGCCTCGATGTGGCGGCGCACCTCGGGCAGGGGCGAGGCGTTGGGCAGGCGCATGTCGAGCGCGTCGCCCAGGTGATCGATGGGCGAGACGTTGAACACCGGGTGGATGCCGTCGCACAGCATCAGGCTGGCCGAGCGGATGGCCTGCGGGCCAAAGCGCGCGCCGGGCCGGTTGGTCACCACGCCGTCGAACGGCACACCGGCCACCGCAAACGGTTGGTCGGCCAGCGGCGCGCAGCCCAGGAAACGGTTGCTGTTGTTGGCGTATGCGAACTGACCCATGGCCATGCTTGGTCCTCGGTGGGGTGGGGCGAAGTGGAGCCAGAAGATACCCCCGAGAGACCGGGCGCGTGAGTCCAATTCCCTCGGGTGAACGGCGTCCACCCCGGCGCCCGGCTCACTTGCCGAAGAGGTCTTTCAAACCTTCGCCGAGACGGTCACCCAGGTTGGCGCCCGCCCCGGTGCCCACGCCGGGCATGAGCGCGGTGCCGATCGCCGCGCCCAGCAAGGCCGAGCGGCTCAGGCTCACCGAGGGGTCGTCCACCGTGCCGCCCACCACCAGCGGCACGCCCACCACGTCGCCACCGGCGCCGCGCGTCACGTCCACCCGCACCCGGCCCGACAGGGCTTTGGAGGGCGCCACCGTCACCTCGCCGGTGGCGGCCAGCACACCGGAGCTGGCCACGAGGTTGGTGAGCTCCACCAGCTGCCCCCGCGTGCGCACCTGGCCGGCCAGTGTGTCCAGCGCGGTGCTGCCACCGCGCGACAGGCCCACCGTGGCCACCGCCTTGGCCAGATCCACGCCCTGCAACACCGCGTCCTTGACCGTGAAGCGGGTTTGCGTGCGCAGCGCATCCGTCACCGACGCGGCACCCGCCTTCGGGTTGATGCGCGCCGAGAGCGTGGTGCTGGCGTCCAGCCGACCGGTGAGTGTGCGGCTGGGCGCGGTCAGCGCCGAGACCTCCACGCCGCGCGTCTCCAGCGTGCCTTCGAACACCAGGTCGCGCGCCTGGGCGCCGGGCTCGGGCAGCGTCAGCTTCAATGGCCCCTGCAGCGTGCCGCCGCCCACGTCCACCTTCAAATTCCACGCCGTCGCGTTCTCGGCTTCACGTTGCAGCTCGGCCTTGGCACCTTCCAACGCGCCACGCAGCACCGCCACCGTGGCCACCGCCGGCCAGCCATCCTCGTCCAACGCCAGTTCGGCCTGCACCGTGCTGCTGCGGCCCTGTGCGCCGATCCAGGTCACGTCGTCGAGCAGGATCTTGCGCGGCAACCAGCTCAGGTCCGTGGCTTCGTCATCGGGTCCGGGTGCGCCGGGCTTCCGGGCGGGGTCCTGCATGCGCGCACCCAGCAGCACGATGGTGGTCTGCGGCAGCACCGCCTCGCGCACGATGAGGGTGGACACCGCGAGCCGACCCATCAGCAGCGCCGACCACACGGGACGGGCTTCGACCCGCGCCAGCGTGAGGGCCGGTTTCGCCTGGATGTTCAGGCCTTCGAGTGCCACCGCCGGCAGCGGGAACACCTCCACCGCCACGCGCGACAGCGTCACCGGCACCCCGAGCGCGACGGTGGCCTCGCGCTCCACGCGCTGGCGAAAACCGTCGCTGCCGGTCCATTGGCCCAAGGCCCACACGGCCAGCAACAACACCACCACCACCAGACCGAGACCGGCGCCTGTCCAGATGAAGATTCGACGCATCGGGCTATTGTGCGCAGGCGTTCACAGCGCGCGCTGGCGCAGTGCCAAAACCGCACCGATCCACAGCGCGACGGCGGAAAACACCAGGCCCTCACGCAGGCCCTGTGCGCCACTCGATCCGTCGGCAATGAAGCCGACCACCGTGGGCCCGACGATCTGCCCGGCCGCGAACACGATGGTGAAGGCGCTGATGCCCGCGGCCCACTGCGCGGGCGGCAGGTTGTGCCGCACCAGCGCGGTGGTGGAGGCCACCACCGAGAGGAACACACCACCAAACAGCAGGCCCGAGGCCATCACCAGCCAGGGCGAACTGGTGAGCGCCGGCACGATGGCCGCGAGGCCCAGCAGGGCGTTCAACCGCGCCAGCGCCTGGCCGCTGCGGTGGCGGTCCAGCAGCCCCGCCCAGATGCGCGAGGAAGCGATCACCGCCAGGCCGAGCAGGGCGTAGAAGGTGGTGATGGCGGTGGGCGAACTGCCCTGTTCGCGCAGCAGCGCGATCACAAAGGTCATGTAGCCGATGTAGCCCACACCGAAGCCGGCATAGCCCGCGAGCGCAAACCCGAAGTCGCGCACCCGGAACACCCGGGCAGACCCGGCCACCGTGCTGGCCACCGGCGGCGGCTGGTTCGCCAGCACCCGCGCCGGCCACGCCATGAGCGCGGTGGCCAGCAGGCACACCAGCGCCAGTGCCCACCAGGCCCAGGCCCAGCCGTGCGGCTGCTGTGCTGCCGCGGCCAACACCGGTGGCACCCCCAACGCCGAGATCACGATGCCCAGGCCGGTGCCGCCGTAATAGATGCCGAGCAAAAAGCCGCTGCGCTGCGGCTGCCGCGCGCCCAACCGCGCGGCGAGGAGACCGCCCGCAACGAACACCCATGCGCTGGCCACGCCGGCCAGCAGGCGCTGCGCCAGCAACGGAGCGGCCGCCGTGAAAAAGCCGCTGAGCGCCATGAACAGCGAGGCGCCAAGGGAGCCGGCGATCAACAGCACCATCGGCGACAACCGCCGCATCAACCACGGCGTGGCCATCGCGCCCATGAGGTAACCCAGGGCATTGAAGGTGTTCATGGCACCGGCCAGCGTGTAGCTCCAGCCGAGGTCTTCGCGCATGGGTGGCAGCAGCAGGCCGTAGGCAAAGCGCGTGATGCCCAGCGACACGGCCGCACCCAGCGACAAGGCCAGCGCCAGGCGGAGGTAGGGCGTGGGATCGGTGGTGGGGTCCAAACGGTTCATGGCCACACCATTGTCGGTGCCAATTCCGTGCGGGCCGAGCCCACCACTGCCCCGCGGGCGACCACCAAACCCGCATCCCGCTTAAGCTGATCACCATGACCGACTTCGCCCACGCGACCCTGCTCGACCTCCAGCACACCGAGCGCGAACGCTTCATCGCGCGCCACCCGCAATCCATCGCGCTGGCCCGGGACGCGCAACAGCACTACCTGTTCGGCGTGCCGCTGCACTGGATGCGCGACTGGCCCAGCCCCGCCACGTTGTTCGTGGCGCAGGCGCAAGGCGCCACGCTCACCTGCGCCGACGGTCTGGTTTACGCCGACTTCTGCCTGGGCGACACCGGCGCGATGTTCGGCCACAGCCCCACACCGCTGGCGCAGGCCATGGCCAGGCAAGCGGCGCAGGGTCTCACCTGCATGCTGCCGGCCACCAACGCGGCCACCGTCGGCGAGTTGCTTTCCAACACCTTCGGTTTGCCGATGTGGCAGATGGCCTTGTCGGCCAGCGACGCCAACCGCTTCGTGTTGCGCTGGGCGCGCGCCATCACCGGTCGGCCCCGGTTGCTGGTGTTCGACGGCTGCTACCACGGTGCGGTGGACGACACGCTGGTGGACCTGGACCCGGTGACAGGCCACACCTTGCCGCGCCGTTCGGTGTTGGGCCAGGTTCACAACCACGCCGACTTCACCCGCGTCGTGCCGTTCAACGACCTGGGTGCGCTGGAGGCCGCGCTGACACAGGGCGACGTGGCCTGCCTGCTGGCCGAACCGGCGCTCACGAACTTCGGTCTGGTGCCGCCCGCGCCCGGCTACTGGGAACAGGCGCGCGCGCTGTGCCGCACCCACGGGGCGCTCTTCGTCTGCGACGAGACCCACACCATCTCCACCGCCCTGGGCGGCTACGCACGCGCCCATGGGCTGGAACCGGATTTCATGGTGGTCGGCAAGGCCGTGGCCGGGGGTCTGCCGTGTGCGGTGTACGGCTTCACCCAAGCCGTCGCCGATCGCATGGTGAGCGCCAAGAACACCGCACCCGAAGGCCACAGCGGCATCGGGACCACGCTGGCAGGGAACGCGCTCACGCTGGCCGCACTGCAAGCCTCGCTGGAGCACCTGCACACCACGGCGAATTACGCTCACATGCTGGACCTGGCCGCGGGGCTGGAACACGGTCTGCGCGAACGCATCGCCACCGCCGGGTGGTCATGGACCGTCACCCGGTTGGGCGCGCGCATGGAACTGCAGTTCATGCCGCACACACCCAGCAACGCGCAAGACGTGCGCGACCACGCACAGGGCGAACTGGAAGCCCTCACCCACCTTTTCATGCTCAACCGGGGCGTGCTGCTCACACCCTTCCACAGCATGATGCTGGTGTCACCGGCCACCACACACGGCGACGTGACGCGGCTGCTGGGTGTGTTTGACGAACTGCTCGCTGCGCTCAGGTCTCTCCCACACCCACCGGCGCCGGTGCCCGCATCACGATTCGTGTGAAGAGCCGGTCGAACTGGGGGTCGCGCGCCAGCTTGTCGTTGAGCGGGTCGCGGTGGGTGGCAAAGGCCACGTTGAGCGCATGCCAGTCGGCCTCAGTCAGACTCTTTTCTGCCTCGGGCAAGAGCACGGATTCTTCCAGCCGCATGTGGTCGAGGTAGAACTGCACGTAGCGCGTGGCGTCGGCCTCAAAGGCAGCGCGGCGCGTCTCGCCCAGGTACTCCCAGGCCATCAGCAGGTGCATGAGTTCACGCACCCGCACCTCGCCGGTCATGTGGTCGCTCTCCAGACGCTCGATGGTGGCCATCACGTGCGGCGCCGCGCGCGCGATGCGCGGAAACAGCAGATCCGACTCCTTCGGGTGGTGCAGCTTTTCCGGGAACTCGTCGATGTAAAACAGCATGGCGCGCAGCACATCGAAGTACTGCTCGGGCGCGTGTTTGCCATCGGCATCCGGACCGCGTTTGATCATTTGCAGCATCGACTTCAGCATGGCGGCCAGGCTGGCGTGTTCGTCGCGGATCACGCGCAGGGCAGAGTGGTTCATGGGGCGTCTCCTCGGGCCTCGTTCGGGTCGCACAAGCTTCGCTCAAGAACCAGGAAAAGGCATTGACCTGCATCAACCAGCGAACCTGCACGCTCAGCGCTGCGGCGGCTTCCAGCGCTTGAGCAGCAGGGCATTGCTCACCACGCTCACCGAGCTCAACGCCATGGCCGCACCCGCCACCACCGGGCTCAGAAAACCGAGCGCCGCCAGTGGGATGCCGGCCACGTTGTACGCAAACGCCCAGAACAGGTTCTGCCGGATCTTGCTGACGGTGCGGCGCGAAATGTCGAGTGCCGCCGCCACCATCAGCGGGTCGCCGCGCATCAGCGTGATGCCGGCGGCGTGCATGGCCACGTCGGAACTGCCGCCCTGGCTGTGGCTCATGGCCATGCCGACGTCGGCCGACGCCAGGGCGGGTGCGTCGTTGACCCCATCACCCACCATCGCCACCACGTGGCCCCCCTCTTTCAAGCGCCGGACCACCGCCGCCTTGTCACCCGGCAACACCTCGGCGATCACCTCACCCGCGTCGGCACGCAGGCCCAGCCGTGCGGCCATGGCCATCGCCGCGCCCTGGTTGTCGCCCGACACCATGAACAGCCGCATGCCGGCCGCGCGCAGCTCCGCAATGGCGGCCGCCGCTCCGGCCTTGGGTTCGTCTCCAAAGGCCATCAGGGCCAGGGGCGACCACTGTGTGCTGCCCGCTGCCTGGCTGGCCAGCACCGACACCGTCGAGCCTTGTTGTTGCAAGGCCTGTGCACGCGCCGCCAGCGGACCCAAGGCCACCGGGAGTTCGTCCATCCAGCGCAGGCTGCCCAAGGCCAGGCGGCTGCCTTGCACCGTGCCCTGGCTGCCCCGCCCCGACACGGCCTGCACATCGGTTGCGGCATCGGGCAGCACCACCAGCGAGCGGGACTTGGCCGCTTCGACCACGGCGCGTGCCAAGGGGTGTGCGCTCTGCGCCTGCAGCGCCGAAGCCGCTTGCAGCACCGAGAGCTCGTCCACGCCCGCCGCCGCCTCGATCAGCAGCAAACGCGGATGCCCTTCGGTCAACGTGCCGGTCTTGTCAAAAGCCACGGTGTCCACCTTGTGCGCGATCTCCAAGGCCTGCGCGTCCTTGATCAGGATGCCGTGTTTCGCCGCCACACCGGTACCCGCCATGATGGCCGCCGGCGTGGCCAGGCCCAGGGCACACGGGCAGGCAATCACCAGCACCGCCACCGCGTGGATCAGCGCCTCCTCCATGGGTGCACCGGTCCACAGCCAGCCCAGCATCGTCGCGAGCGCAATGACCAGCACCACCGGCACGAACACCGCGGCCACCTGGTCCACCAGGCGCTGCACCGGCGCCTTGCCGGCCTGCGCGTCCTGAACCAGCGCGATGATCTGCGCCAGCACACTTTGCGCACCGATGGCACGCACCTTCACCTCCACCGCGCCTTCGCCGTTGAGCGAGCCACCGGTGACACCATCGCCCACCTCCTTGGGCACCGGCATCGCTTCACCGGTGAGCATGGATTCATCGGCCTGCGTGCTGCCCTGGACCACCGTGCCGTCGGCCGCAAAACGCTCACCCGGCAGCACCCGCACCACGTCACCGGGCAGGAGCTCATCCACCGCCACATCGGTGATCTCGGTGCGGCGCACACCATCAGGAAGCAGGTGAGCACGTTCAGGCCGCAACGACTGCAAGGCCCGGATGGCGCTGGTGGTCTGGCGCTTGGCGCGCGCCTCCAGCCACTTGCCCAGCAGCACCAGCGTGATCACCACCGCCGAGGCCTCGAAGTACAGATGCAGCATCTCGCCCGGTTCCGAGCGCCACCACAACCAGGTGGAGAGCGCCCAGGCCGCGCTGGTACCGATGGACACCAGCAGCTCCATGTTGCCGGTGCGCGCCTTGAGCGCATGCCAGCCCGCGCGGTAAAAGCGCGCACCCAGCACAAACTGCACCGGTGTGGCCAGCACGAACTGCATCCAGGCCGACAGCATCCAGTGCTTGCCGATCAGGTCGCCCACCATGGGCAGCACCAGCGGTGCCGACAGCACGATGCCGATCAGCACGGGCAGGAAGTCCACCGACACACCCATCCAGCGCGCGTCGGCCGCCGCGTCCATGGCTTCCATCGAACGCGGCTCGTAGCCGGCGTCGCGCACCGCGCGCTTGATGCGCGCCAGCGATTCGGGCGCTTCACCATCGACCATCAGCACGCGCGCCGATTCGGTCGCCAGGTTCACCGTGGCTTCCGACACCCCGGGTTGTTTCTTCAAAGCCTTCTCCACGCGCAAAACGCAGGAGGCACAGGTCATGCCGCCGATGCCGAGGTCGATCTGGGCGGGCGAAACGGGTGGGGTGATCGTGTTCATGCACGCAGCATAGGCTTTACCACCATGGGAAGGTCAAGCACCCCACCTCGCTTGACCTTCACACCGTGTCAAGGATGACAATGGATTTTTCCAACCCATCCAGGAGTTTCCATGAACGAAGTCTTCACCGTGCAAGGCATGACCTGCGGCCATTGCGAAAAAGCCGTGACCACCGCCATCAAGCTGGTCGATCCCCAGGCGCAGGTCGCGATCGACCGGACACAGAACCGGGTCGAAGTCACCACCACACAGCCCCGCGACACGCTGGCGGCGGCCATCCGCGAAGAGGGTTACCAGGTGGCGGCCTGAACGCCATGAAAGACGTCGACATCGATCGGCTCACCACGTGGCCGGTGAACATCGGCAAGGCCGCCGAGCTCAGCGGCATCTCGCCCAAGATGCTGCGCCACTACGAAACCCTGGGTCTGCTGGGCGATGTGGTGCGCACCGACAGCAACTACCGCCAGTACAGCCTGGCCGACGTGCATTCGCTGCGCTTCATCCGGCGCGCACGCGACATGGGCTTTGGCCTGGACGCCATCGCCGAGCTGGTGAGCCTCTGGCACAACCGCAAGCGCAGCAGCGCCAGCGTCAAACGCATCACGCAAAAGCACCTGGACGACCTGGCGCAGCGCATCGAAGCGCTGCAGGCCATGCAGCGCACGCTGGCCGGCCTGATGGACGTCTGCCCCGGCGATGGCCGACCGGACTGCCCCATCCTGGACGACCTCGCGCACCCGGCAACACCGTGCGCAGCACCCACAAAAAGCGGCACAAAACTTTACAAGCCCGCGACATCGGCCGCACCGCGCAGAAACACCCCCCGCCGAGACTGAAGCCATTCCACAGCCCACGGACCCAAGCTGTGGTGGCTCTTCTTCAACGGTCACAAGGAGTGAACATGACATCGATTCCCAAGCGCGCACTGATGGCCGCGGCCCTGGCAGCCGCCGTTGCCGGCCTCTCGGCCACCGCCATCGCCCAGAACGCCCCGGCACCCGCTGCCACCCAACAGGCGCAGGAAGGTGCCAAGGAAGGCCAACGCGACGCCAAACGCGCCGAGCGCATGGCCCGCATGCAGAAACACATGGCCGAGCGCCAGGCGGCCCTCAAGGCCGAACTGAAGATCACTGCCCAGCAGGAACCCGCCTGGAACGCCTTTGTGGCGCGCACAGCGCCCGAAGCCCGCCCAGCCCGCCAGGGCCCGCGCGAGGACTGGTCCAAGCTCACCACGCCCGAGCGGCTGGACAAGATGGCGGCCATGAAAGCCGAACGCGACACCCGCATGAGCCAGCGGCACGAAGCCATCAAGAGCTTCTACGCAGCGCTGGATGCCGAGCAGAAAAAAGTGTTTGATGCCCAGCAGATGCAGGGCTTCCAACGGGCGGGCATGAAAGGCCATGGCAAAAAGCACCACCATGGTGGCGGCCACCACCGCATGGGCGGCACGGTCTGATCGGCTGCCAAGCCGGTTGTCTTCTGTGTTTCTTGTTCTTATAGATCCATTTAATTCAAGATAGCAGTAGTAGTAGAGGGCGCTGTCCGCTGTGGACAAGCGCCCTTTCTCTTTTTCGATCAAGGACTTGCAGGCGTTCGAAGTCTGTGTGAAGGACCCCGGCGCGGTTCAGGCGAAAAAAGGACAACTGCCCGAAACACGCCGAGCCTGTGGATAAGTCATGGTTTGTTCAAAAGATATACACAGGGTTGTTGAGCCGGGTCCGGAAACATGCCCTGACACCTGGGCACAAGCGCTTGCCGGCCGCTGTGGACCCGGCTGTTAAACTGCGCCGCTTCCTGACCGACTTCGCTGCTTTGCGGCGCCTGTGTCGGCTGCTTTTTTTGTGAGCCTGTTTCGCCCATGTCTGTTGCCCTCGCAGGAAACGCGCCCACCACCTTCGAAATCAAGAGCGCTCACCTGCCCCTGGTGGCGCTCATGCTCAAGTCCTCCGATCTGGACCGCCTGGCGCAGGAGCTGACCCAGCGCTTCGGGGACATGCCCGACTTCTTCGATAACGATCCACTGGTGATCGACCTGCACCCGCTGAACGTGGCCGAGGCCAACGCCCTGCCCGATTTCAGCGCCCTGCAGACCTTGTTGCGCCAATACCGCTTGATGCCCTTGGCTGTGCGCGGCGGCACCATTGAACAAACCCGCCTGGCGCTGGCTGCCGGTCTCACGAACGCGCCGGATGCGTCGGTGCAGCGAGCGGCCCCGGCTGTGCAGCCCACCGAGATCTCGACGCCGCAGGAACCGGTGGCAACGCCCGCACCCACACCCGGTGCGCTGGTGATCGACAAACCCTTGCGCTCGGGCCAGCAGGTGTATGCCCGCGGACGCGATCTGGTCGTCATGGCCATGGTCAACCCGGGTGCCGAAGTCATTGCTGATGGCCACATCCACGTGTACGCCCCCTTGCGTGGCAAAGCCATTGCCGGCGCGCGTGGCAACGCCGATGCCCGCATCTTTGCGCTGGGCATGGCGCCCGAGCTGATTTCGATCGCCGGCATTTACCGCACCAGCGAAGTGGCATTGCCCGAGTCGATCCAGGGCAAGACCGCGCAGGTGCGGCTGGTGCCCGGTCCCGACGGAGACAAACTCCTGATCGAGGCCATCGGCGCCTGATCCAACCCCCAATTTTTCGAACAGAAGGACCTTCACCATGACCAAGATCGTTGTCGTCACCTCCGGCAAGGGCGGTGTGGGCAAGACCACCACCAGCGCCAGCTTTGCATCGGGCCTCGCCTTGCGCGGTCACAAAACCGCGGTGATCGATTTCGACGTCGGCCTGCGCAACCTCGACTTGATCATGGGTTGCGAGCGCCGCGTGGTGTACGACCTGATCAACGTGATCCAGGGCGAAGCCAACCTGAACCAGGCGCTGATCAAGGACAAGCAGTGCGACAACCTGTTCGTGCTGGCCGCCAGCCAGACGCGCGACAAGGACGCACTGAGCCAGGAAGGCGTGCACAAGGTGCTGACCGACCTGTCCGCCATGGGCTTCGAGTACATCGTGTGCGACTCGCCCGCCGGCATCGAGACCGGCGCGCTCATGGCCATGCACTACGCCGATGAAGCGCTGATCGTGACCAACCCCGAGGTCTCCAGCGTGCGCGACTCCGACCGCATCCTGGGCATGCTGGGCAGCAAGACGCAGCGCGCCATTGAAGGCAAGGAACCCATCAAGGAACACCTGCTGATCACTCGCTACAACCCCACGCGCGTGGCCGACGGCCAGATGCTCTCGCTCGAAGACATCCAGGACATCCTGCGCATCAAGCTGATCGGCGTCATCCCTGAGAGTGAAAACGTGCTGACCGCGTCCAACCAGGGCACGCCGGCCATCCACCTCAAGGGCACCGACGTGGCCGAGGCCTACAGCGACGTGATCGACCGTTTTCTCGGTGCGGACAAGCCGCTGCGTTTCATCGATGCGCAGAAAGCCGGCTTCTTCAAACGCCTGTTCGGGGGGAAATGACGCATGTCGATCTTTTCCTTTCTGCTCGGCGAGAAGAAAAAAACCGCCAGCGTCGCCAAGGAGCGGCTGCAGATCATCCTGGCCCACGAGCGCAATGGTCGCAGTGCGTCGGAGCCCGACTATTTGCCCGCGCTGCAGCGTGAGCTGGTCGCTGTGATCAGCAAATACATCAAGATCAACCCGGACGACATCAAGGTCCAGCTCGAGCGCCAGGACAACCTGGACGTGCTTGAAGTCAAGATCGAACTGCCCGACAGGAAATAGCTTGGTCTGCGCCGGCGCGTGAACCGCATCGCACGCAGCAACGCCTGTCCAGAGATACCGAGGAACCGGCTTTGCCGGGCCTCTGGTGTCGCTCCCCTTGCAAGGGGGGACGCGCGCAGCGCGGCGGGGGGTCCTATCATCCCTTCATGCTGATCGAAACGCTGGGCGCCGCCCGCGACATGGGCCGACTCAACACCATCCTGGGTGTTTTGATCCGCCATGGATTCGGCGACAGCGTTCGCCGCCTTGGACTGGCCGATTCGCTGGAGCGCGCCGGGCACGCCCTCAAGTGGGACCACGCAGCCGATCTCGCCCGCCTTGAACCGCCGGTGCAGGTGCGCCTGGCCCTCGAAGAGCTGGGCCCTGCGTTCGTGAAACTGGGTCAGATCCTGGCGGGGCGGGCCGATCTTTTTGGTCCCGACTGGATCGCCGAGTTCGAAAAACTGCACAGCCAGGTGCCCGCCGTTCCGCTGGACCTGTTGCGCCCCCAGTTGCGCGAAGACCTCGGCGGTGAGCCCGAAGCCGTGTTCGCCCGCTTCGACACCGAGCCCCTGGCCGCTGCTTCGATTGCGCAGGTGCACCGCGCCCAACTGCACGATGGCACCGAGGTGGTCGTCAAGATCCGCCGGCCCGGCATCACCGAGACCATCGACGCCGATCTGCGCCTGCTGGGCCGCCTGGCGGTCCTGGCCGAAGACCAATTGCCCGCCCTCAAGCCCTACCGGCCCCAACAACTGGTGCGGGAGCTGGCGCGCTCGCTGAAACGGGAGCTTGACCTCGCCAGCGAATGCCGCAGCGCCGAGCGCATCGGCGCCAACCTGGTGGGCTTGCCCTGGATCGTGGTGCCGCGCGTGCACTGGGCCCACACCACCGCCCGGGTCAATGTCCAGGACTTCGTGGCCGGCGTGCCGGGGCACGCACTCGACCGGCTGGACAGCGAGGGCTTCGATCGCCCGCTGCTCGCGCGGCGTGGCGCACAGGCGGTGCTCAAGATGATCGTGCAGGACGGCCTGTTCCACGCCGATCCTCACCCCGGCAACGTCTTCTACCTGAGCGAGAACCGCATCGCTTTTATCGATTTCGGCATGGTCGGGCGCCTGTCGCAGCGCCGCCGCGAAGAACTGCTCCAGTTGCTGCTGGGTTTGGTGGAACACAACCCCCAGGGCGTGGCCGAGGTGCTGATCGACTGGACCGGTGATGAACACGGCATCAACCTGTCGATGCTCGAGACCGAGATCGAAGCCTTTGTGGACCAATACCAGGGCGTGCCACTGGCCCAGCTCAGCCTGGGCCAGATGCTGGCCGACGTGACCGCCATCCTGCGCGAGCATCACCTGGCCTTGCCACCCGATCTGGCGTTGCTGATCAAGGCTTTCATCACACTCGAAGGCATGGGCCGCGGTCTGGACCCCGGATTTCACATGGCCACCGAGGCCTTGCCTCTGTTGCGCGAGGTGGTGCGGGCGCGTTACCGGCCCAGGGCCATGGGTGCAAGGGCGTGGCAGACCTTGCGCCGCACGCTGAGCGTGGCCGAACAGTTG
This sequence comes from Hydrogenophaga sp., assembly GCF_030158645.1. GTDB lineage: Bacteria > Pseudomonadota > Gammaproteobacteria > Burkholderiales > Burkholderiaceae_C > Hydrogenophaga. The sequence goes on from NZ_JAOASO010000085.1 coordinate 96,546, forward strand.
CCACACGATCTCTCGCGCCTGCTGCGCAACGCGCGCCGCGGTCGGGTGCAGGTCGGTATCGAACTGGCCCACCTCAAACGCGTGGGCGACCAGATCGATCGCGCCGCCAACCGCCTGGCCATGGCCCTGGTGATCGCGGCGCTCATCATCGGCTCGTCCATCGTCATGACCGTGCAAGGCGGCCCGACCCTCATGGGCCTGCCGCTGTTCGGCTTTCTGGGCTTCACGGGTGCGGTGTTGGGCGGGCTGTGGCTGGTGCGTGCGATCTGGCGCAGCAGCAAAGGGCGCGACGCCGTCGACCCCTCCTGAGTGGCTCGGCGCAAATCACCACCACGTGTTATCATGCGCAGTCGCCTTGAGCGACCAGCCGCGCCCAGACCCCCAAGTCCAAACGCACCGCCCCCGGCAGAGGGGTTGCTGGTCCAGCCCCTACAAGGTGCGCCACCCCGCTCTCTCACAGCACCGTGGCCTTTCCCTCCCTGCTTTGCCTGAACCCCTGCCGTGGTTCGTGCGCCGGTCCCGGTTGATGGCTTCTTGCATCGACCCGTGTCCGGATCAGGCGGTGAGACACCCCGGCGCAGGGGCTGCCAATGGTTTTTGATTTTTGATTCGGGTCTTTCCGACGCAGTGGCGAACGCCGCGCGCCCTGGCCCCACGATGTTTTTGATGATTCACACGATTTCCACGATTCCGACCACGACTCCCTCCCCGCTCACCTTGGGTAAGTACCGCATCGCGGCCTTGCCGCGTCCCCTGCCTTGCGGTCAGTTTGCCGCCCAGGTGTCGATCGCCAGCGGCGTGGGCAGCGCGTCCACCGCCCGCGTCATGCGCTTTGACAGCGCCTTCCCCACCCACGCCGCCGCGGCCGACTACGGCCTGGCGCAGGGCATCGACTGGGTGCACGACACCACCCGTCTGGCGGCCCGCCCGAACTGAACCGTACACTTCAAGCAAAGGAAACACCATGGCCAAAGAAGAACTGATCGACATGATGGGCATCGTCAACGAGGTGCTGCCCGACACGCGCTTTCGTGTGACGCTGGACAACGGTCACCAGCTGATCGCGTATTCCGCCGGCAAGATGAAGAAAAACCACATCCGCATCCTCGCGGGTGACCGCGTCTCGCTTGAACTCTCGCCTTACGACCTGACCAAGGGCCGGATCAACTTCCGCCACATCGAAGGCCGCGGCCCGATGGTGCCGCGCAAGCCGCGCTGATCTTTTCCTGAGTTGGTGATGACAGCGCCCGGGCCGGCGCTGTCTTGCTTTGTGCGCCGCCTCAGGCGGTGGCGCTGCCACGCACCCGGCGCGCCCGCACGGCCGCCGCCAGGCCCTGCAGCACCGGCACCGTCTGCTCGAACCCGATGCAGGCGTCGGTGACGCTCACACCCGGGCGCAAGGGCTGCCCCGGCACGATGTCCTGCCGTCCCTCCTGCAGATGGCTTTCGATCATCACGCCCACGATGCGTTGGTCGCCCGCCGCCACCTGCGCCGCCACGTCGGCCGCCACCTCGATCTGCCGCTGGTGCTGCTTGCTGCTGTTGGCGTGCGACACGTCCACCATCACCTGCTCGCGCAGGCCCGCCTTGTGCAGCAGCGCGCAGGCCGCGTTCACGTCGGACGCGCTGTAGTTGGGCTGTGCGCCGCCGCGCAGGATCACGTGGCAGTCGTCGTTGCCGCGCGTCTCGAAGATCGCGGCCTGTCCCATCTTGGTCATGCCCATGAACGCGTGTGAGGCCTGGGCGGCCTGGATCGCGTCGGACGCCACCTTCACACCGCCGTCGGTGCCGTTCTTGAAACCCACCGGGCAGCTCAGCCCGCTGGCGAGCTGGCGGTGGCTCTGGCTCTCGGTGGTGCGGGCACCGATGGCGCCCCAGCTCACCAGGTCGCTGATGAACTGCGGGCTCAGCAAATCCAGGAACTCGGTGCCCACCGGCAGGCCCAGCGCCAGGATCTCGAGCAACAAAGTGCGCGCCATCTCCAGCCCTTCGTTGATCGCGAAGCTGCCATCGAGGTGCGGGTCGTTGATGTAGCCCTTCCAGCCCACGGTGGTGCGCGGCTTCTCGAAGTACACGCGCATCACCACCAGCAGGTCGTCCTGCAAGGCGTCGGCCTGTTCCTTCAGCCGGCGCGCGTAGTCGATGGCCTGCGTGTGGTCGTGGATGGAGCACGGTCCCACCACCACCACCAGGCGGTCGTCCTGCGCGTGCAGCACGCGGGAGATGGCTTCACGGCTGTGCTGCACCAGGGCCTGGGCGTCGGTGTTGGCGGGTTGCCATTCCTGCAGCAAGGCGGGCGTGATGAGCGGGCGAACCGCCCCGATGCGCAGGTCGTCGATGCGGGTGGTGTCGAGGGTGGATGGGCGCGTGGCGTGGGTTTTCATGGAGATGGGCGGGCCGCCAAAGGGGAGGAGCGGCAAAGGCTGCGATTGCGGGGTGATGGGTGCCTATTTTGGGGCTTGACCGATTCAAGAAGGGCCGGCGCGAGACCGAAACACAGGAACCACGTTGCCGTTGGTGCAACGCGTTTGAAAGGCCCCTCATGAAAACCCTCTTCACCACCGCCACCCTGTGGCTGACCCTGGCGTTCGGTTCACCCGCAGCCTGGGCGGAATCGTCGGCCACCACCTTGAACCTCACGCCGGTGTCCACCTCACAGCTCTGGCTCAATGTCGGTGGTTTCTCGCGCCACTTCCACCGCGACGCCGGCTACAACGAAAACAACCTGGGCATCGGCATCGAATACCGGACCAGCCCGGAGTTGTCGTACATGGCGGGCAGCTACTACAACAGCGTGCGCAAGAACACGGCCTATGCGGCGGTGAACTGGCAGCCCTGGATGGTGGGCCCGTTCAAGCTGGGTGCGGCGGTGGGCCTGATGAACGGCTACCCGGCCATGAACCGGGGCGGTCATTTCTTTGCGGCCCTGCCGATGGCGACCTACGAGGGCGAGCGCTTCGGCCTGAACGTCGGGCTGATCCCGTCCATCAAGAACGTGGATGGCGCGGTGATCGTGCAGTTCAAGCTGCGGGTGAACTGAGCGCCCCGGGCGTTCGCTGCGCGCTGAAGAAACGCGGCAACTGGTTGCGCGCGCAACGCTGCAGCCCCATCAGGAAACCGTGGTCGGGCCGGACCACACCGTGCTGCACTTGCAGGTCGTGCTGGATGCGCGCCAGCAGCTCCGCCGCCATGTTGGCGTCGGCCATGGCGCGGTGGGCCTGCCCGGTGCGTGGCAGGCGGAAAAAATCCACCAGCGAGCCCAGCTTGTGGCTGGGTGCCTGCGGGTACAGCCGGCGCGAGAGCAGGACGGTGCAGGCGAAAGCGTGTGGCGCGGGCTCGCCGGCGAGTGCCAGCTCGGCCTGCCAGTAGCGACGGTCGAAAGACGCGTTGTGCGCCACCATGGGCACCGACCCGACGAAGCGCGCTGCGTCGCGCATCACCACCTCGGCGGCGGGGGCATGGGCCACCATGTCGTTGGTGATGCCCGTGAGTTGCGTGATGAACGACGGAATGTGCACACCGGCGTTCATGAGGCTCTGGAACCGGTCCACCACGCGACCCCCTTCGGTGATCACGATGGCCACCTCGGTCGCACGGTCGCCCATCGATGGCGAGATGCCGGTGGTTTCAAAGTCGATGACGGCGATCGGTGAGGACATGTCGGTGGCGGTGGCGGTATCCGGGGAGGCTGCGAGCTTAGCCTTGTTGTGCCGACCCGCTCGAACCCATTTCCATGGGCGCCCCGGTCTGCGCCTTGCAGGGCAGCTCGGCCGCGATGTGCGTGCCCTGCCCCGGGCTGCTGTGGATGCTGAGGTGCCCGGCGTGGGATTCCACGCGCACGCGCATGCCGATCAGGCCGTGGTGGCGGGCGGGCACGTTGTCCGCGTTGAAGCCGCAGCCGTCGTCGCGAACGTTCACCCGCACCCAGTCGCCCCGGGGCTCCAGGCTCACCCAGACCTGCCGGGCCCTGGCGTACTTGCTGATGTTGGTCAGCGACTCCTGCACCAGGCGGTACACGGTGAGCTCGCATTCCTTGTCCAGACTCACCGCCTGCAGCGCCGTGTGGACGGCAATGCCCAGGCTGCCGGCGGCGTCCTGGCACAGACCCTCGAGTGCCGACACGAGGCCCAGCTGGTCGAGCGACGACGGGCGCAGGTTTTCGATGATGCGGCGTTTCACCGCGATGCCTTCGTTCAAGCGCTGTTCGATGCCGCCCATGCGCTCCAGCGCGGTGGTCGGCAGCTCGGTCACGCGGCGCAGGCGCGCCAGTTCCAGCTTCATGGCCGTGAAGAGTCCACCGAGTTCGTCGTGCAGCTCGCGCGCCAGCCGGCCGCGTTCGTCTTCCCGTGTCGTGACCAGGTGCCCCGCGAGCTCACGCAGCTCGGCGGTGCGCAGCGCCACCTGCGATGCGAGGTACTCGCTCTCGCGCGCTTTCTGCTCGTCGCTGTCACGCAGCTGGCGCGTGAACAGCACCAGACCCACCACCGAGATCAGCACGAGCAGGTGCAGCGCCACCCGGTTGATCATGATGGCGTCAAAGAGCGACACGCGCGCGGTCTGCTGCAGGGCGGCGGCCCGCTTGAGCACCAGGTCGAACTCGGTGCGCAGGCTGGCATAGCTGGAGCGGCCGCGATCGCTGCTGGCCATCAGGCGGGCCTGCGTGCGCTGGCCGCGCTCGGCGGCGTCCATCCATTGCTCCATGGCGGTCACACGCGCCTGGATGGCCATGCGCACCGCTTCCACCGACACCGTGCGCTGCGGGTCCACGTCGGCGATCAGCTGGAAAGCCCCGCTCTGCGCTTGCGCCAACGCGGCGATGGATGCGCGGTGGTCATCGCGGTCGGCCGCCTGCCCGTTGATGAGGAAGGCGCGTGCGGCGGTTTCGGCGTCCGTGAGGTGCTGCAGCACGCGCCCGGCCTGCAGGCGCGCATCGGTGAGCGCAATGCCTTGAGTCAATGTGGTGCGCGAATGCTGGAAGGCCCCTTCAATGACCACCACGGCGATCACCGCCAGGGCCAGCACCACCGGCATCACGTACCGCGTGCGCGCCACGCGCTCGATCGACGACTTGATCATGCCGGCTCCGCTGGCCCTGCGTGCCGCGGGCCTTGTGGTTCTGAATCTAACGCAGCTCTCCCGGCTGGGTGGACGAGCCATCGGACACCCGGGCGCAATAGGCAATCAGGTCATCGAGCTCGCACGACTTGTCGAACACACGGTCAGCCCCCAGCACGGCGCAGCGTTTGCGGATGTCGTCGGTCGCGTAGTTGGTGAGCACCACGGTGCGCGCGCCCAGGTGGGCCTCTTGCGCCGCCTTGAGCACGCCCAGGCCCGAACCCGAGCGCAGGAAGATGTCGACGATCAGGAGATCGAGCGCGGCGCCATCGTTGCGCAGCCAGCGCACCGCGCCCGGTTCGTCCACCGCATGCCCCACCACCTTCACCTCGGTCAGCTCTTGCAGCGTGGAGACCAGGTTGTCGTAGATGACCGTGTTGTCTTCGACGATGAAGGTGTTCAGGGGAGGCATGGTGGTGGGTGGTGAAAACAGGGCCAGGGCGCCGAAGCATCGCTGCGTCGGGCGCCCGGCAGAGCGTCGTTGAAAAAGCCCGTTGTGTCTGTAGGCGGCTTCCTACATCGCGCAGGGCAGGGCGTTGTCAGCGCACCAGGATGTCGTTGCGCACCGCTTGCACGCCGGGGGTGGTCCGGGCGATCCGCTCGGCGGTGGCGCGCTCATCGGCGGACTTGGCGAAGCCCGACAGCTGCACCGTGCCCTTGAGCGTCTCCACGCTGATCGAGGTGGCGCTGACCGACTTGTCCTCGGCCATGCGCGCCTTCACCCGGGTGGTGATGGTGGCGTCGTCGATGTAGGAGCCCACGGTCTGCTGGTCGCGGGCGACCGCGCAGCCGGTGAGTTGAACGAGAGAGACGGTGGCGGCAATGGCCAACACGGCGTGAGCGATTTTCATGGGGTCCTCCAAGTGTTGTTGCGCCGTGCTCAGCTGTTCTTGGCCACGGTCAGGCGGTTCTCGACCGTCACCACGCCATCGACAGCGGCGGCCAGGGTGGTCGCGCGTTCGCGCGAGGCCTCGTCGGGTGCGGTGCCGGTCAGCGCCACGTTGCCGGCTTCGGTGTCCACATCGATCTTCAAGGCGCTGAGCTGGTCGTCAGCGGCCAGCGCTGCGTTCACCTTGGTGGTGATGGCCATGTCGGTGGCGCTCTGGGTCGCGCTGTCGGCGGCTTTGGAGCCGGCGGCCTGCATGTCGCTGGCAGCCACCTGGGCGTCGTTCTTCATCTCCGTGGCGGCGGATTGCACCGTGGCGGTGGCGTTGTCGACTTGCTGGCCGACGGTGGTGTTGTCGACCTTTTCGCCGCAGGCGGCGATCAGCACGGTCGCCGCGGCGGCGGCAAAGAGGGCGGTGTAGCGGTGGTTGGATGTCATGATGTTTTCCTTTGAACAGCGTTGTGAACGGTGCGCCGGCGGGCGCCGGCGCGGGTGTTCAGGTTTCAGGTTCTGGCGTGGTGGTCGGTGCGCTTCAAACCTTGTCGGTGGGGCGTTTGGTCAGCTTGTCGAACCAGTCATCACCGGCTCGGCGTTCCCATTCGGTCACCTGGCGCTCGGCTTCGTCCTTGGCCACGCCGTAGCGTTCCTGGATCTTGCCGGCGAGCTGTTCGCGCCGGCCGTTGACCACATCAAAGTCGTCGTCGGTCAGCTGACCCCATTGCTCGGTCACGCGGCCTTTGAGTTGTTTCCAGTTGCCTTCGATTCGGTCCCAGTTCATGTGCTTCTCCTGTTGAGGTTGCGAAGTGTTGGAGCGGTGGGTTCACCGTCCTCGACCCGGTGCTGAAGGTCAGCGTCAAGCCGTGCCTTCACTGTAGGCGGGGGGTCACCGCCAGCGTGTCGGGCGGCGCGCCGTCGCCTTGTAGGACAACGCCCCTGGTCCCCACGGCCGTGTGTAGGCGTTGTCCGACGCGCCCCTGGGGCCCGGGCCTGTTAGATTTCCGGCTCCACCCGAAGGCAACCACCCTTGCGAGACCCCCATGATCAGAATCGGCATCGTTGACGACCACGCCATCGTGCGCACCGGCCTGCGGCAGTTTCTGTCCGAGCATGTGGACCTGCGCGTGACGGGTGAAGCCAACAACGGTCGCGAGGCGCTCGATCTCGTGCGCGGGGGCGAGGTCGACGTGTTGCTGATGGACATTTCCATGCCCGAGCACGGCGGCGTGGACGCACTGCAGGCGATCAAGGCGCGCTTTCCCGATCTCGCGGTGCTCATCCTGAGCGGTTTCCCCGAGGCGCAGTACGCCACCACCCTGCTGCGCTTTGGCGCCAGCGGTTACCTCAACAAGGAATGCGCGCCCGAGGACATCGTCAACGCCATCCGCACCGTGTCGCGCGGTCGCCGTTACGTGAGCCCGGCGGTGGCCGAGTTGCTGGCCGACGGGGCCGCCGGTGCGGTGGAGCAACCAGCGCACGAACTGCTCTCCGAACGGGAGATGCAGGTGTTCCTGCGCCTGGCGAAGGGCGAAACCATTGGCCACATGGCCGAGCAGATGTTCCTGAGTGTGAAGACCGTGAGCACCTACCGCTCGCGCGTGCTGGAAAAACTCAAACTCGCCAGCAACAGCGATCTCACGTACTACGCACTCAAGAACGGCCTGATCCAGTGATGCCCGCCTGAGGGTCTCAGAGCATCCGCTCCATCAGCCGGCTCAGCGTTTCCATCGCGCGGTCGTCCAGGCCGCGCCGGCGCCATGCCTCCAGCGTGATCGCTTGGGATGCGTCGCGGTCGCGTTCGAACAAGCGGTTCATCTCGGCGCCGAAATCGTCGCCCAGCACGATCACGTTGAGTTCGCTGTTGGCCACAAAGCTCAGCCAGTCGAGGTTGCTCGACCCCACGGTGGAGAACACGCCGTCGATCACGGCGGTCTTGGCGTGCATCAGCGCGTGTTCCATCTGGTAGATGCGCACACCCGAGCTCAGCAGGTCGTCGTAGTAGGAGCGCCCGGCGTGGAACGCCAGCGTGGAGTCGCTGCGACCGGGCAGCACCATCTCCACCACCACGCCGCGCTCGGCCGCCTTGCGCAGGGCGGTCACGAAGTCGTTGCCGGGGGCGAAGTAGGCCATGGTGAAGCGCACGTTGACCTGCGCCGCGTCCACCGCGGCCAGAAGCGTGCTGTAGATGCGGTTGTCCTTGTCGCGCGGGTCGCTGGCGATCACCTTCACCACGCGCGTGCCGGGCTCGGCCGCGGCCTTTTGCGGGGCCGGTTGTCCCAGCTCGCCTTGGCAGCCCTGCTCGCGCCAGGTGGTCTCGAACACCTGGCCGATCACCGGCACCACGGGGCCGCGCAGTTCGATCTGCGTGTCGCGCCAGCCGTCGTCGAGCGCGCCTTCGCCGGTGGGTTGGCCGCGGCGGCCGAACGAGCTGGAGCCGTACACGCGGCTGATGTTGATGCCGCCGGTGAAGGCCACGTCCTCGTCGACCACGAGCAGCTTGCGGTGGTCGCGGTGCGTCAGGCCCCAGAAGCCGGGGCGTTTGGTCGGGTTGATCGGGTTGAAGGCGCACACCGCCACACCGCCGTCCACCAAACGCTTGAAGAACGCATCGGGCGTGGTGATGGAGCCGACCGCGTCGTAGATCATGGCCACTTTCACGCCCTGCGCGGCGCGTGCGAGCAGCAGCTCGGCCACCTCGGCCGCCACGCCTTCGTCCTCCACGATGTAGCTCTGCAGCAGCACGCGGCCGCGCGCCTGTGCAATGGCCGCCTTCATGGCGCCGAAGGTGGCGGGCCCGTCGACCAGCAGGCGCGTGCGGTTGCCCTGGTAGAGATCGGCATCGCCGGTGGCGGTGAGCGTCTTCAGGTGGTGGATCGCCAGATCCTTCTTGCCTTCGTTGACCATGCCCTGCAGCGCCTTGCGCTCGGCCGTGGCCGATACCTGGCCGGCGGCCCCGCTCACATTGACCGTGCCGGCCTGTTCCACGGGCAGGTCGGCGGTTTTGGGTGGCAGGCTGGAACACCCCACCACCGCGAGCAGCAGGCCCGAGAGGACGAGGCCGCACAGCCGGCGCAGGCCGGGCGTTTGGGGTGAGCGAGTCTTGTGCATGGGTGCTATGGGTGAAGGGATGACCGGGGCGCCACGGTGGCGCAGACCCGAGTGTGCTCGTGCCGGGGCCGAGTGTGCGTCGGCGGGGGCAATGTGGGCGTGTCGGACCCGGCCGACAACGCTGGCTGTCTCCCGCGCGGCTTCATGGTGTGCCGGTGATGCGCTGGGCCAGGCGCCAGAGCGCCAGCCGGTGGCCCGCGGCCAGGGCGTCGGGCGAGCGGTCGGTCAGCGCGGTGTCGATCTCGGCGGCGCCGGTGGTGGGGGGCGTTGAGGGCGGGTCGTTGGTGAACCACCAGCGCGCCCGCAGGCGCAGCGTCTGGCGTGTTTCATCCGCCACCAGCGTGTCGATGGCCACGCGCAGCCGGCGTGCCACCACCACGCCCGCCGGCGCGGGTGACAACCACACCAGGTCCTCGCCGCGCAACAGCGCGAGATCGGCCGCGAGCCGCATCGGAATGCTTTCGCGCAGCGGCACCACCCAGCGGTGGCCCGGCAGCGGCACCACGCCAGCCGCGCCGCTGGCCACCACCAGCGTGTCGCGCTCCAGCGCGTCGGGCAGGGGCAGGCGGCCCGAGAGCTCCCACACCGCGCCGTCACCGGGTCGGGGCGCGGGCACCGCCTCGGGTGGCTCGCTTTTGAGTTCGTACCAGCGCGTGGGCGCCTGGGTGGAGGCGCAGCCCGCCAGCCACAGCGGCACCGCACCCGCACACGTGAGGATCCGGCGGCGCTTCATGGCGTCATCCTTCGGCCGCGCAGCACCGAATCGGGCTGCTGCTCCAGTGTTTCGGCCAGATCGCGCAGGGCGCGCGCGGCGCGCGAGAGGTCGTCCAGCGCGCGGTCGGCGCCCAGGCGCAGGCTGGAGTCGTCGGCGGTGGCTTCCCGCAACGACGCGGCGCTGCGGCCCACCTCGTCCGCGGCGCGCTGCAGGTTCTGCACCAGCGGCGCGTTGGGCGCGAGCAGCTCGCCCACCTGGTCCGAGGTCTTGTTGATCGACTGCGCGGCTTCGCCCAGGCCGTCCATGGCCTTGCGGGTGGAGGTCAGCGAGCGTTGCAGCTCGTTGGCCACCGGGTCGATGCGCTGGTCCAGCTTGGTGGCCACGCGGTTCACGGTGGCGGTGATCGCGGCCAGGTCGGTCAGTGCCTGCTTGAGTTCGGGGCCGGACACCATGGCGCGCGCCGAGGCCGCGATGGCCGAGAGGTCTTCCGCGATCTTGCGGAAGTCCATGCCTTCGAGCTGGTTCTTCAGCGCCTGGATGGCGGTGGCGGTGGTCGGGATCTCGGTCATGTCGCGGTAGGTGCCGCGCAGGTCGCCCGGGCGCTCGGGTCTCAGGTCCAAGTCGACATACAACTGCCCGGTCAGCAGACTCTGCATCGAGAGCTGGGCGCTTAAGCCGCGCTCCACCAGCGCGGGCAATGCCAGCCCCACGCCCTGGGTGCGGCGGCCATCGAGCCCGCTCACCGCGTCGCCTTCGAGCCCGACCACCACGGGAATGGAGAAGTCGTCGGTCTTGCGGTCGTAGAAGACCGCGATCGACTCCACGCTGCCCACCCGAACACCGCGAAACACCACCGGTGCGCCCACTTGCAGGCCATAGACCGAGCCTCTGAAAAACATGACGGCTTTCTCCTTGCGGGTGAAGAGGCTGTTGCCCGCCAGCGCGATGACGGCGGTGGCGATCAAGGCCAGACCGACGACCACAAAGGTGCCGATGAGGGTGGGGCTGAGCTGGCGCTTCATGCGGCTTCGGTCTCGGATTCGGTGGCGCCGCGGCGCAGGAAGGCCCGCACGCCGGGCGGGCCGCGGTGCAGCAATTCGTCGGGGGGGCCGAGGGCGGTCATGGTCTTGGTCTGGGCGTCGAGAAAGAGGACGCGGTCGGCCAGCGCGAAGAGGCTGCCCAGCTCGTGGCTGACCATCACCACGGCCGTGCCCAGGTCGTCGCGCAGGTGGCGGATCAGGTCGTCCAGGTGGGCCGAGGACAGCGGGTCCAGGCCGGCCGAGGGCTCGTCGAGAAACAGCAGCGGTGGGTCGAGCGCCAGCGCGCGCGCAATCGCCGCGCGCTTGCGCATGCCGCCGCTGAGCTGGGCGGGTTCGGCCTCGAAGCTGCCGCCCAGCCCCACCAGCGCGAGCTTGAAGCGGGCATCCTGCTCGCAGGCCTGCGCATCGCGGTCGGTGAACAGCTGCATCGGCAGCATGACGTTTTCGCCCACCGTCATGCTGCTCCACAGGGCGCCGGCCTGGAACGCCACACCGAAGCCCTGGCGCAGCACGCCCAGGGTGTTGGCATCGGCCGTGTACAGGTTTTGCGTGCCGTGCAGCACCTGGCCGGCGGCGGGCGCCTGCAATCCGATGAGGTGGCGCAACAAGGTGCTCTTGCCGCAACCGCTGCCGCCCGCGATGGCCAGCACCTCGCCGGGCAACACGTCGAACGTGAGGTCGCGCTGCACGACGTGGTCGCCAAAGGCCATCGTCACATCCTGCACGCGGATCAGGGGAGCCGTCATCGCGTCACCAGTCCAGTTGTTGAAAGACCACCGTGAGCACCGAGGCCGCGACCACCATCCACACGATGGCCTGCACCACCGCGGCGGTGGTGGCGTCGCCCACGGCCTGCGCGCTGCGCCCGGCCGACATGCCCTGCAGGCAACCGGCGAGCGCCACCAGCACCGCGTACACCGTGCCCTTGAGCAGGCCGATCAGCACGTGCGGCAAGGTGAGGGCCTGCGCGCTGGCGTACACGTATTCGAGCGGCGTCACGTTGTAGAGCCCCACCGCCACCAGCCAGCCCACCGCCATGCCCACCAGCGCGGCGAACGCCGTGAGCAGCGGCCCCACGATGAGCAGCGCCAGCACGCGCGGCAGCACCAGGAAGTCCACCGGGTTCACACCGAGCGTGGTGAGGGCGTCCACCTCTTCGTTGGCCCGCATGCTGCCGATCTGCGCGGCAAACGCCGCGCCCACGCGGCCCGCGAGCACGATGCCCACCAGCAGCGCCGCCACCTCGCGCACCACGCCCACGGTCACCAGATCGGCGATGTAGTTCTGCGCGCCGAAGCGCTGCAGTTGTGCCGCCCCCATGTAGGCCACGATCAGGCCGACCAGAAAACTCACCAGCGCCACAATGGGCAGGCTGCGTGGGCCGGTCTGTTCCACCTGCCAGGCCAGGTCGCGCCAGCGCATGCCGCTGTTGCCGCGCAGCCAGCGGCCCACCGACAGCAGCACCTCGCCCACAAACGTGAGCGAGCGGCGACCATCGGCCCACCAGGCCTGGGTGCTCGCCCCCAGGCGGGCGATGCGGCCCGGCGCGGGCGCAGCGGCTGCGCCCGCGGGTGTCTCCGCCAGCGCCATCGAGAGGATCTCGCGCAGGCCTTCGGGCAGGCCTTGCAGGTCGATGGTCACCGGCGGGCGGGCCAGTCCGCTCAGGCGCTGCCACAGGGTGGAGGCGAGCGCCACGTCCCACGAAGCCAGTGCCGTGGTGTCAAAGCGCACCTCGCCTTGCACCAAGGCGGTGGGTGCATCCGGCAAGGCGGCCCGGTGGCCGCGCCATTCCCCGACGATGCCGAGCACCCAGGCGTTGCCGTGTTGCCCCCATTGCGCACCCGCCGCGGACCGGACGCCGCCGGGCGCAGCTGCGCGCGGTTCGGTGTTGGGAAGCGGTTCGGTCATCGCCACAGACTAGGCGCGCAAAGTGCCCCGGTCGGTTCGCTGCCACACATACGCCGCGCTCTCGGGCCTCCACAATGGTTTGCATGACCCATTTGCGCAACACACCGTGCCGTTGAACCCCGGCGCAGACGCCCCTCCCATGCCCGCCCCGGCCGGGCGCTGGCCCCGCCCGGCTTGGGTGGCGGGGGGATTGGCCGGGCTGTTGGTGCTCGGTGTGGTGGTGGGTGAAACGACCGGCTGGCCCGTGCTGCGCCAACCCATGGAGCGCGCCATGACCCGCGCAGCCGGCGTGCCGGTGGTGCTGCAGGGCGACGTCCAGCTCCACCTGATCTGGCGCCCGCGCCTCGAGGTGGGCGGCCTGCAAGTCGCCTCCGGCGAGCGCTTCGAGGTGCCGCACCTGCTCGACGCGCAAGGTGTGGAGCTGGCCTGGACCTGGGGCGATGTGTGGCGCTGGCGCCAGGGCCAGGTCTTGCGCATTCACAGCCTGCAGGCCGACGAACTCGACGCGCAACTGGTGCGCCTGAAGGACGGCAGCGCCAACTGGCAGCTCGGAGCGCCCCAACGCGATGAGAAGCCCGATGCGGTGGCGAGCCTGCCGCGATTCGGCACGCTGCTCATGAAGAAGGGCCGCATCGACTGGAACGACGCGGTGCAGGACGTGGACCTGAAGGTGGCTGTGCAGGGCAGCGAAGGCGAGGCCGTGTCGGGCGCCGACGCGGGCTACGTGGCCACCTTCAGCGGCCGCTACCAGGCCTTGCCGCTCAAGCTCGACGTGCGCGCCGGCAGCACCCTGCCCTTGCTGCAGGATGCGGAGGGTGCGGCCGCGGCGCCGTGGGTGCCGCTGCGCGTGGAAGGCAGCGTGGGCACCTCGCGCCTTCTGTTCGACGGCCAGGCCGCCGCCCTGCTGGGCACCCCGCGCCTGCAGGGCGAGATCCGGTTCAAGGGCCGCTCGCTGGCCGCCGTGGGCGATCCGCTGGGCATCACCCTGCCCCAGACGCCGCCGTTCGACCTGCGCGGCACGATCGACCACGAAGCCGGTGCCTGGCGCCTGAAAGCCCAACGCGCGGTCATCGGCAGCAGCCAGCTGGCGGGCGACCTCCTGTTCGACCAGCGCGAGAAGCCCGCCAAACTCTCGGGCCAGCTCACCGGCAGCCGGCTCGCGCTGGCCGACCTGGGGCCCGCCATCGGTGGCCAAGGCGGCGACACCACCCGGGACGACGCCACCCCACCGGGCCGCGTGCTGCCGCAGCGCCGCTTCGACCTGCCCTCGCTCAAGGCCATGGACGCCGATGTGCAGGTCGACATCTCCCAGCTGGACTTCGGCACCACCGCCATGGCGCCGCTGCAAGGCGTGAAGACGCGTGTGCGCCTGGCCGGCGGCGTGCTGAAGCTGGACGACTTGAAGGCCTCGGTCTCGGGCGGATCGATCGCGGGTTCGACGCAACTCGACGCCAACGCCAGCCCGGCCGCCTGGGTCGCCAAGCTCGACTTCAAGGCCATCGACATGGCGGGCTGGCTGCGCGGCCTCAGCACCGACGGTCCGCCCGCCAGCGCGCCGGCGGCCAAGGGCGCGGCCACCCTGAAGAAAGAGCGCAACCAGGCCCGCCAGGGCGGCGACCAGGCCGTGCAGAGCTACCTCACCGGTCTGCTGTTCGGCAGCGTGCACGTGCGCGGCGCGGGCCGTTCCACCGGCGAGATCCTGGCCAGCCTCGATGGGCCCGTGCAGCTCACCCTGCGAGACGGCACGCTGTCTCACCTGGCCACCGAAGCCATGGGCCTGGACGTGGCCGAATCGCTGGGCGTGCTGATCCGCGGTGACCAGCCCCTGCCCCTGCGCTGCGCGCGCTTCGACATGATCGCCCGCAACGGGGTGGTGGCGCCCACGCTGGCGGTGATCGACAGCGCCGACAGCACCATCCGCATCACCGGCCAGGTGAGCCTGCGCGACGAGTCGCTGGCGCTGCGCGTCGTGACCCGTTCGCACGACTGGTCGCCGTTGTCGCTGCGCACGCCCGTCACCGTGAGCGGCACGCTGGCCGACCCGCAGGTGGGCATCGAGGCGCAGGGCCTGATCGGTCGGGTGCTCGGTGCGGTGGCGCTGGGCGTGGCGGCCGGCCCGGCGGCCGCCTTGCTGCCGCTGATCGAGCAAGGTTCCACCGCGAAGGTCGACCCCTGCACCGTGGCCGCAGCGCCGGCCCAGACAGAAGCCCAGCCAGCGGTGCCCCGCAAACCCTGAGCGGGCGACGGGCGTCGGCGTTTTCCTACACCCGGTCAGGGCATCGGCTGGCCGTCGGCCGCGTCGACGCTGCCTACATTGGAGGCATCGCAACGGTCGTCGTTGCGCCCCACCAGGAGCCTCGCATGCTGCACTACGCCGTCGTCTTTTTCGTCATCGCCCTGATTGCGGCCGTGCTGGGCTTTGGTGGCCTGGCCGCGGGTGCCGCGAGCATCGGCAAGGTGCTCTTTGTCATCTTCATCGTGATGGCCCTGGTGACCATCGTGGCCGACATCGTGCGCCGCCGCTGAGCATGCCCGCTCAACGCGTGTCGACAGACAGCAGGGCCTTGGCGGCTTCGATGCGCAGCGCCAGCGGCGCTGTGGGGTCGTTCATCACCGTGTGCAGGAAGGCTCGGGGTTCCACCGGCGCCAGGCCCACGGGCAAGGCCTGCTGAGGACGGGCCGCCGGTTCGGCAGGACGCAGGCACTGCAGGGCGTGGTTCCACGCGTCGGCCGAGATGCATTTCTGCCGCGACAGCAAATCGGCTTGCTGGTCCAGACCGGGTGCCGTGTCCAGCCACGGGTCTTCGCCGAACACGGCGGGCAGATCCGGACTCACAAAGGCCGACCAGTTGCCCGTCAGCGGCTGGTGCGCAGGCACCGCCGGCGCGCTGCGCACAGCGTCGGGGCAGGCGGGGTCGGCGGAAGGCAGCCGCTGAACGCGCGAGATCGCCACCTCCGGCAGGTAGCGCAGGCGCAGCTGCTCCAGGAAGTCGTGGGCCTGCGCCAGCGAGATCGGCTGTGCCAGCGAAAACCACAGCTGGTAGCTCTCGCTGCCATCGACCGCGATGGCCGGGGCAGGCAGTTCCAGCTCGGCCTGGACGCCCTGCCACACGTTGCGCAGCACGGCCCAGTCGGCTGGCCGCGCCAGTCCCAGCACCATCGCGCGCGTGTGGCCGTCCGGGCTCCCGCCAAAGAGACGTTGCTGTTCGGCGTCGAGCCGGTTCACAGGAAACGCTCCAGGTAGCGCCGCGACGCGCGGTCAAGCTGGTTGCGGTCGGGGATGTCGAACACCACACCGTGCGCGCTGGTGATCAGCAGGCGGCGCTGGCCGGGCAGGCGGCGGATGTCCTCCTCCACCTTGAGCACGAGTTCGGTGGGGCCGCGATCGGTGTCCACCTGCCAGGTGCTGGGCGTGCCGAACGTGCTGACCTCGCGGATGCGCTGGATCACCGGCGAGAACTCGCGCTCGGCCAGGGCTTGCGCCACCGCCGTGCGACGCGGCTCGTCCAGCGCGTCGAGCCGCGCCACGAACACCAACTCGTGCCCGTCGGGGCCGACGATGGAGATCGACTCCATGGGCGCGCTCAGCGGAAACGAGCGCACCACCTGTACGCCCACCTGTGGCTCGGCGCCGGCCACGCGGCACACCCAGCGGCCCTGGGCGTCGCACAAGAGTTCGAAGTCGGCCATGGAGGTGGTGGTGTTCATGGCGTGAGGTTGCCGGTGTGGGCCGAGGGCTGCGGCAGGTGGTGGGCCAGGGCGTTGCCGACGTGGTCCGGGTCTTCGGCGGCGGCCTGGCGGGCCTGGGCTTCGTGCAGGCGCCAGTAGTGGCCCTGGCGCGCCATCAGCTCGTCGTGCGGGCCCACTTCCACCACCTCGCCACGGTCCATCACCACCAGCCGGTCGGCCTTGCGCAGCGTGGACAGTCGGTGCGCGATGGCGATCGTCGTGCGGCCCTGCACCAGGTTGTCCAGCGCCTTCTGGATCTCTTTTTCGGTCTCGGTGTCCACCGCCGAGGTGGCTTCGTCCAGGATCAGGATGCGCGGGTCGATCAGCAGCGCGCGCGCGATGCTGATGCGCTGGCGCTCACCGCCCGAGAGGCCCTGCCCGCGCTCGCCCACCAGCGAGTCGTAGCCGTGCGCCAGCCGCAGGATGAATTCGTGCGCGTTGGCCGCGCGCGCGGCCGCCACGATCTCCTCGCGCGTGGCGCCGGGTTTGCCGTAGGCGATGTTGTCGGCCACGGTGCCGAAGAACAGAAACGGCTCCTGCAGCACCAGGCCGATGTGGCGGCGGTAGTCGGCCACGGCAAAGCGGCGGATGTCGGTGCCGTCGAGTTCGATGCGGCCTTCGCTCACGTCGTGGAAGCGGCAGATCAGGTTGACCAGCGTGCTCTTGCCCGAGCCGCTGTGGCCCACCAGGCCGATCATTTCGCCGGGGCGGATCTCCAGGCTGAGGTCGCGGATCACCGAGCGGTTGCCGTAGCGAAACGCGATGCCGTGAATGGCCAGCCCGCCCTGCACCCGCACGTCCTTCACCGGGTCGGCGGGCTCGGGCACGTTGGACACGTGGTCCAGGATGTCGAAGATGCGCTTGGCGCCGGCCGCGGCCTTCTGCGTCACCGAGACGATGCGGCTCATGGAGTCGAGCCGGCCGTAGAAGCGGCCGATGTAGGCGATGAAGGCGGTGAGCACACCGACCGTGATGTCGCCCTTGGCGATCTGCCAGATGCCGAAGGCCCAGACCACCAGCAGGCCCACGTCGGTGAGCAGGGTCACGGTGGGGGTGAACAGGCTCCAGGTCTTGTTGATGCGGTCGTTGACCACCAGGTTCTGCGCGTTGGCCTCGTGAAAGCGCCCCGACTCGCGCTTTTCCTGCGCAAAGGCCTTGACCACGCGGATGCCGGGGATGGTGTCGGCCAGCACGTTGGTCACGTCGCCCCACACGCGGTCGATCTTCTCGAAGCCGGTGCGCAGGCGGTCGCGCACGCGGTGGATCATCCAGGCGATGAAGGGCAGCGGCAGCAGCGTGACCAGCGCCAGCCAGGGGTTGATGGAAAACAGGATGGCCGAGGTCATGAGCAGCATGAGCACGTCGGTGGCGAAATCGAGCGCGTGCAGCGACAGGAACACCGAGAGCCGGTCGGTTTCCGAGCCGATGCGCGCGATCAGGTCGCCGGTGCGCTTGGCGCCGAAGTAGTCGAGCGAGAGACCCAGCAGGTGGTCGAACGCGCTGGTGCGCAGGTCGGCCGCGATGCGCTCTGACACCAGCGCCAGCAGCCAGGTGCGCGCCCAGCCCAGGCCCCAGGCCACCAGCGCCGCGCCCAGCAGGCCCGACAGCAACAGGGCCACATAACCGGTGTCGATCTGCTGGCCGTTCTGGAACGGGATCAGCACGTTGTCCATCAGCGGGATGGTCAGGTAGGGCGGCACCAGCGTGGCGGCGGTGGACGCCAGCATGAGCAGGAAACCCGCCAGCAGCTGCCAGCGGTAAGGCCGCGCAAAGCGCCACAGCCGCAGCAGCACCCAGGTCGACGGCACCTCGGCCGGCTGCCGCGCACACACCTCGCACGCCTCGCTGTCAGGGTGCATGAGCGACTGGCAGGTCGGGCAGCGCTGTCCCGCTTCGGGCACGGGTGCCGGGCCGCCCTGCAGGCGGTGGATGGCCAGGTCGAACTGGCGCACCAGGCGCAGCGCGTCGGGGTTCTGGGCCAGGGTGAAGCGCCAGCGCTGGCGCAGACCGCCGGCGTCCAGCAGATCCAGCGTGGCCACGCCGGCCAGGTCCGTGTGCTGCAGGCGCTGCGCGTGGTCCAGGGGCCAGGCCTGGCGGCCACCGTCCGCGTGCCGCTGCACCAACCCGGTCGGGGTGAGCAGCAGCTCGCCGCTGGCGAACTGGCCTCGGGCGTCCAGATCGAGGGCCATGCGGGCCAGCACGTCCGCGGGGGAGGCATCGGCCGTGGCGGGGCCGAGGGCGGCGGAACGGGGTTGGGCGGACGTGGTTTGCATGAACCGGAAATTGTGCGCCAAGTCACCGGCCTTGCCGGTGTGACATACAGCCACAATTTGTCGTGCCCGGCTCAGCCGCGTGTCCCCGGGACGGCGCAGAATGCGGGGGTTGGTGGTCGCAGCCGCCGACGCGGGTGGCGCTCCAGGGCGCGCACCCACCGTGACAGCCGGGTCCACTGCCCGGCTTTTGTGTGTCCAATCCCGGGTTTTATGGATTCAAACCGTTTTGCGCTGACCGTGCTTCGCCACCGTTTCCTCGGAGGTCCGAACGTCTGGACTTACCGCTCCACGATGGAGGTGTGGCTGGATCTGGGGGAACTGGAGCAACGACCCTCCCACACCATCGAGGGCCTGACCGACCGCCTGCTGGCCCTGTTGCCGGGTCTGGCCACCCACCACTGCGGCGTGGGCGAGGTGGGCGGTTTTGTGCAGCGCTTGCGCGAAGGCACCTGGGCCGGCCACGTGCTGGAGCACTGCGTGATCGAGCTGCTCAACCTGGCGGGCATGCCCACCGGCTTTGGCCAGACGCGCAGCACCAGCCAGCCCGGCGTCTACCGCATGGTGTTTCGCGCGCGCAACCGCGCCACCGCCGAGGCGGCGTTGACGCACGGCCACGCGCTGCTGCAGGCGGCGATGAACAACGAAGCCTTTGACGTGACCGCTGCCGTGAAGGCCCTGCACGATGTGGTCGACGCCACCTGGCTGGGCCCCTCCACCGCGGCCATCGTGAACGCGGCCACCGAGCGCGGCATTCCGCACCTGCGCCTGACCGACGGCAACCTCGTGCAACTGGGCCAGGGCGCGCGCCAGCGCCGCATCTGGACGGCCGAGACCGAACTCACCAGCGCGATCGCCGAGAACATCGCCAGCGACAAGGACCTGACCAAAACCCTGCTGCAAAGCTGTGGCGTGCCGGTGCCCGAGGGTCAGATCGTGGCCAGTGCCGCCGAGGCCTGGGAAGCGGCGCAGGACATCGGGCTGCCGGTGGTGGTCAAGCCCAGCGATGCCAACCACGGGCGCGGCGTCTCGCTCGAACTCAGCGAGCAGGCCGACATCGAGCGCGCCTTTGCCATCGCCGATGCCGAGGGCAGCGACGTGATCGTGGAGCGCCACATCCTGGGCAACGAGCACCGCTTGCTGGTGGTGGGCGGGCGTGTCGTGGCGGCCAACCGGGGCGAGAGCCTGTGGGTCACCGGCGACGGCGTGGCCACGGTGCGAACGCTCATCGACCTGCAGCTCAACAGCGACCCGCGCCGCGGCGAGGCCGAAGAATTCCCACTCGAGACGATCCGCCTGGAGCGCGAACCGGCCATGGCCCTGCTGCTGGAGCGCCAGGGCCTGGGGGCCGACGCCGTGCCCGCCGCGGGCCAGCGCGTGCTGGTGCAGCGCAACGGCAACATGGCTTACGACTGCACGGACGACGTGCACCCCGAGGTGGCCTACATGGCGAGCCTCGCGGCGCGCGCCGTGGGCCTGGACATCGCCGGCATCGACATGGTCACGCAGGACATCGGTCGCCCGTTGCACGAAATAGGCGGCGCCATCGTGGAAGTGAATGCCGGCCCCGGCCTGCTCATGCACCTGCGCCCGGCCATCGGTCAGCCCCGCCCGGTGGGTGAGGCCATCGTGGCGCAACTGTTCGACCCGGCCACGCCCATGGCCGGGCGGGTGCCCCTCATCGGCGTGAGCGGCACGCGCGGCACCGCCCTGCTGGCGCGCGCGGCGGCCTTCCTGCTCGATCTGGCCGGTGCCCCCGCCGGTCTCGCATCGAGCGAAGGCATCCACATCGGACGCCGGCGCATCGAGCGCGCGGGCGCCGACTACTGGGAGCAGTGCCAGCGCCTGCTCATGAACCGCGAGATCCAGGGCCTGGCGGTCGAGACCGCGCCCTCGCTCATCCTCGACCACGGCCTGCCCTACGACCGCTGCCTGGTGGGCGTGGTGACCGATCTGGGTGGCTGGGAAGGCCTGGCGCACCACGACATTTTCGACGCCTCGGGCATGCCGCGCGTGCTGCGCACCCAGGTCGACGTGGTGCTGTCGGAAGGTGCCTGCGTGCTCAACCTGGACGAGCCGGGCGTGGCCGACCTCGCCGTGCATTGCGATGGCAGTTGCCTCGGCTATGGCGCCGGACCCGTGCCGGACGGTGTGGCCATGCCGCGCACGGTGCGCTGGCAAGACGGCGCGGTGTGCCTCCTCGACCACGGCGAGGTCGTGGCCCGCGCACCGCTGGCCGACCTGGCCGATGCCGGGACCGCGCACACCCTGTGCGGTGCCGCGGCGGCGGCCTGGGCCGCCGGCCTGAGCCCCGCGCTGGTTGCCGCCGGCCTGCAGCGTTTTGACACCCTGCCCCGCGCCTGAAGCCCCGCGACACCCACCGCACCCCAACCGAATTCCGACATCCGCCATGGACATTTCCCGCATCCGTGCCCTGCGTGGTCCCAACCTCTGGACACGCCAGACCGCCATCGAAGCCATCGTGCATTGCCAGCCCGACGAACGCTCACTGAGCTCGTTGCCGGGCTTCGAGGTGGCCCTGCGCGAGCGCTTTCCCCAGCTCGGGCGCTGGCCTCGCCCGGCCGCCGAGCTCTCGCTGGCCAACGTGCTCAAACTCGTTGCGCTGGGTCTTCAGGCCCAGGCCGGGTGCCCGGTGAGCTTTTCGCGCTGCACCGAAACGGTGGAGCCGGGCACCTACCAGGTGGTGGTGGAGTACACCGAAGAAGCCGTGGGGCGCGAAGCGTTCAAGGCGGCCGAGCAGCTGATTGCCGTGGCGCGTGGCCAGGGCGACGTGACCTTCGATGTGGATGCGGTCATTACCCGCCTGCGCGAGCTGGACGAGGACGTGCGCCTCGGTCCGTCCACCGGCGCCATCGTCAACGCGGCGGTGGCGCGGGGCATTCCGTTTCGCCGCCTCACGCAGGGCTCGCTGGTGCAGTTCGGCTGGGGCTCGCACCAGCGCCGCATCTGGGCCGCCGAGGTCGACAGCACCAGCGCGGTGTCGGAAAGCATTGCGCAGGACAAGGACCTCACCAAGAACCTGCTGCGCGCTGCGGGGGTGCCGGTGCCGCTGGGCCGGCCGGTGGACAGTGTTGAAGAAGCCTGGACCGCGGCGCAGTACATCGGCCTGCCGGTGGTGGTGAAGCCGCGCGACGGCAACCAGGGCAAGGGCGTGACGGTGAACATCGTCACGCGCGAGCACCTGGAGCTGGCCTACCGCGTTGCGGTGGAGTACGGCCAGCCGATGGTGGAGAAGTTCCTGCCCGGCAGTGACTACCGCCTGCTGGTGGTGGGCGACAAGCTGGTGGCAGCAGCGCGGCGCGATCCGCCACAAGTGACCGGGGATGGTGTGAGCACCGTGACCCAGCTGGTGAACCTGGTCAACGCCGATCCCCAGCGCGGCGACGGCCATGGCACCTCGCTCACGCGCATGCGCATCGACGAGATTGCGCTGGCGCGCCTGCAGATCCAGGGCCACACGCCCGACACCGTGCCGGCCAAGGGCGAGCGTGTGGTGCTGCGCAACAACGCCAACCTCTCCACCGGTGGCACCGCCACCGACGTGACCGACGACGTGCACCCCGAGGTGGCCGCGAGCGCTGTGGCCGCCGCGCGCATGGTGGGGCTCGATGTGTGCG
The DNA here is from genome assembly GCF_030158645.1 of Hydrogenophaga sp. GTDB lineage: Bacteria > Pseudomonadota > Gammaproteobacteria > Burkholderiales > Burkholderiaceae_C > Hydrogenophaga. Next base: position 118,952 of record NZ_JAOASO010000085.1, read on the forward strand.
GTGTGGACGTGGTGTGCGAGACCGTGCTCAGGCCTCTGGGAGACCAGAGCGGCGGTGTGGTGGAAGTCAATGCCGCCCCGGGTCTGCGCATGCACCTGAGCCCCTCGTACGGCAAGGGTCGAGCCGTGGGCGAGGCCATCGTCGACCACCTGTTTGCACCCAGCCAGAACGGCCGCATTCCGGTGGTCGCCGTCACCGGCACCAACGGCAAGACCACCACCGCGCGTCTGGTCGCGCACCTGCTGCACACCCAAGGCTATCGCGTGGGCATGACCAACACCGACGGCGTGTATGTGAACGGCCGCCAGACCGACAGCGGCGACTGCGCCGGCCCGCGCAGCGCGCGCAACGTGCTGATGCACCCCGAGGTGGACGCGTCCGTGTTCGAGACCGCGCGCGGCGGCGTGCTGCGCGAAGGCCTGGGCTTCGACCGCTGCCAGGTGGCGGTGGTCACCAACATCGGTTCGGGCGACCACCTGGGCCTGAACTACATCACCACCGTGGAAGACATCGCGGTGCTCAAGCGCGTGGTCATCCAGAACGTGGCGCCCAACGGCTACGGCGTGCTCAACGCGGCCGACCCGCACTGCATCCGCATGGCCGAGGTGTGCACCGGCCAGGTGATCTTTTTCTGCGGTGATGGCAACAACCCCGTGCTGGCCACGCACCGCGCGCAAGGCCGCCGCGCCGTGTGGGTGGACGGCGCCAACATCGTGGCCCAGCAGGGCGAGCGCCGCCACGAGGTGGCCCTGGCCGACATCCCCATGACCATGGGCGGGCGCATCGGCTTTCAGGTGGACAACGCCATGGCGGCGCTGGCCGCGGCCTGGGGCCTGGGCATTCCGTGGGCCCGCATCCGCAAGGGCCTGGCCACGTTCCAGAGCGACACCGCCAGCGTGCCCGGCCGCTTCAACCTCATGACCCTGCGTGGCGCCACCGTGATCGCCGACTACGGCCACAACCCGGACGCCATGCGCGCCCTGGTCGCGGCCGCCGAGGCCATGCCGGCCCAGCGCCGCACCGTGGTCATCAGCGGCGCGGGCGACCGGCGCGACGAAGACATCCGCGAGCAGACCCGCATCCTCGGCGCCGCCTTCGACGAAGTCATCCTGTATGAGGACGCTTGCCAGCGCGGCCGCACCGAGGGGGAGGTCACGGGGCTGCTGCGCCAGGGGCTGGAAGGCGCCACACGCACGACCCGCATCGACACCATCCAGGGCGAGTTCAACGCCATCGACACGGCGCTCGCGCGCCTGCAACCGGGCGATCTGTGCCTCGTGCTGATCGACCAGGTGGAGGCTGCGCTGGCTTATTTGCGCGAGCGCTGCGATCCCGTTCCCGCGGCCAGCGCCGCCGCCTGAGCGGGCTCGGCGTTCGGGCGCGCCCGGCCCAGCCGGCCCAGGCGCTGCTCCACCCCGTGGTGAAAGGCGGCGCCGGCGAGGTTGCACGCCAGCCAGGCCACCAGCACGCCCAGTGTCTGCACGCCCGCGTCGGCGCTGGCGTAGCGCGTGAACCAGGCGTTCACCACCAGCGCCACCGGAAAGTTGAGCAAAAACACCCCGTATGAAATGCGGCCCAGGTAGCCCAGCGCCCGGCTGCGCGGCCAGGTGAACAACCAGCCGCTGCGGTGCGCCCAGGCCAGCGCCAGCGCCACCCCCAGCGCCAGTGCGATGCGGGTGCGCCAGTCCATCGCGAGCGCCAACCCGGTCAGCAGCGCCATACCCGCCCACCACGCGGTGGCGCCGTGACCGGCGTCGGCACGGCTCAACCAGTACGCCAGGGCGCCCAGACCGTAGGCGCCAAAGAAGTAGATGGCCCAGTTGTCCCAGTCGCTGTCCAGGTTGAAATAAAACAGCGAGGCGAGCGCCACGGCCGCCACCAGCAGCGGCGCAGCCCAGCCCAACCGCCGCCCCAGCCACAGCAGGCCGAGCAGCAGCGCAAACAGCTGCACGTCGATGGCCACATACCAGACCCCTGCCGACAGCGAATCCACCCCCAGCAGGCTGTGGACCAACAGCGCGTGCGCCACGAACTGCCACAGCGTGGGCGGCGCTGGCAACGAGTCGTGCGCCATCCAGTACCGCGCGAGTTCGGTGCACACCATGGCCAGCAGCAGTGCGACCATGAGCGGCAGGCTCACCCGCACAAACCGCTGCCACAGCAGGGCGAGCGGGCGCTCGCTGCGCAAGCGGCCGTCGGGCGCCAGGCTGCGCGCCGCCAGGAAACCCGCCACCACCAGAAAGACCTGCACCGCGATCCGCGCGTGCTGGCTGAACCACGCCACCAGGTCGGGGGCGAGCTGGTGCGTCCCATCCGACAGGGGGCCGTAGAACGCCAGGTGGTGCAGCACGATGAACTGCGAGCCGACGGCCTTGAGCGCGTCGATGAAGGGCATGCGCTCGCCAGTGGGCGCGCGGAACGTCGGGGCTGACATGGATGGGTACGGATGGGACTCAGGGCGCGTCGCTCAACGGAGAAACGCCGGCCGCCGCCGCGCTGCCTCCCCCGCCGCCGCCAGCACCGCCGCGCCCACCACGGGCTTCGGCGCCGCCCGCGCGCCGCGCGCCTGCGCCACCGGCATTCACGCGCAACGGGCCCTGGTTCGGAATGAGGTCGGCCGGGGCGGGCGTCAGGTCCAGGGCCTGGCGGATGAAATCGCGCAGCGAGATCACCAGCGGGGCCACCTCCACGTAGCGCCCCGCCACCATGTCGTTGGCGGCTTGTGCGGCCAGGCGCACCTGTTCTTCGGTGCCCAGCAGGACGACATCGGACAGCGCGGCTTCGACGGCATCGCGGATGCGGCGGCGGCGCTCGGAAGCGCTGGCCTGGGCATCCATCTCGACATCCTCTTCGGTGACGGCGTCCCTGCGCTGGTCACGCCGGTGTGCCGGATCGACCGTCAACACGCCGGTGAAGGAGCCCCCCAAGGTTTTGTAGGCCGCGATCAGCACCTTCAGGCGCTCGTTGATCTGGCGGTTTTCGCGCTCGCGCCGGCGCTGAAAGGTCTGCATGAACACCAGCCGGATCCCGACCAGCACCAGAGACACCACCACAAGGCTGAACAGCGTGGTGAACACGGTGGACCACGAGCTGAAATCGAGCATGCCGCGCAAGAAAGGACCTCAGAAGCGGTCGCGAGGGCGTGCGAACTCAAACATCGATGTTCCCCGCCCGCAGCGCGTTGGCCTCGATGAAATCGCGACGCGGCTCCACCTCGTCGCCCATCAACATCGTGAACACGCGGTCCGCTTCAATGGCGTCGTCGATCTGCACACGCAGCAGGCGGCGCACGGTCGGGTCCATGGTGGTTTCCCAGAGCTGGGCCGGGTTCATCTCGCCCAGGCCCTTGTAGCGCTGGCGCGCGGTGGTGCGCTCCGCTTCGCTGATGAGCCAGCGCATGGCCACGCGGAAGTCGGCCACTTTTTCTTCTTTCTGTTTCTCGCCTTCGCCGCGCATGACCTTGGCGCCTTCGCCGAGCAGCCCACGGAAGGTCTCAGCCGCGGTGGCCAGGGCCGCGTAGTCGGCGCCGTGCACGAAGTCCTGCGTGAGCACGCTGCTTTTCGTGTTGCCGTGGTGGCGGCGGCTGATGCGCAGGATCGGTTTGTCGGTGCGCACATCGAATTCAGCGGCCACTTCGGCCGGCACGCCGGTGGTGGTGAGTTCGCGCAGCTTGGCCTGCAGCGCAATGGCGCTGACCTCGGCCTGCTCCACGGTGTCGAGGTTGAGCGACACGCCGTCGGCGATCGAGCGCAGGGCTTCGGCGTCCATGAAGTTGGACAGGCGCGCGATCACGCTCTCGGCGATCTGGTGCTTGCGCGCCAGCTCGCCCAGGGTGTCGCCCGTGAGCGTGGTCTGGGTGGCGCCACCGGTGAACACGCTCGCATCTTTGAGCGCGATGCGCAGCAGGAAGCCGTCGAGCGCGGCAGCGTCTTTCAGGTACAGCTCTTCCTTGCCGGACTTCACCTTGTAGAGCGGTGGCTGCGCGATGTAGATGTGGCCGCGCTCCACCAGCTCGGGCATCTGGCGGTAGAAGAAGGTCAGCAGCAGGGTGCGGATGTGGGCGCCGTCCACGTCGGCGTCGGTCATGATGATGATGCGGTGGTAGCGCAGCTTGGCGACGTTGAAGTCGTCCTTGCCGTCACCGTTGGCGCTTTCACCGCCGGCCTTGCCGATGCCGGTGCCCAGGGCGGTGATGAGGGTGAGGATTTCGTTGGAGGTGAGCAGCTTTTCGTAGCGCGCTTTCTCCACGTTCAGGATCTTGCCGCGCAGCGGCAGGATCGCCTGGAACTTGCGGTCGCGGCCCTGCTTGGCGGAGCCACCGGCGGAGTCGCCCTCCACGATGTAGATCTCGCACAGCGCCGGGTCTTTTTCCTGGCAGTCGGCCAGTTTGCCGGGCAGGCCCATGCCGTCGAGCACGCCTTTGCGGCGCGTCATTTCGCGTGCCTTGCGGGCGGCTTCGCGGGCACGGGCGGCGTCCACGATCTTGCCGCAGATGATCTTGGCGTCGTTCGGGCGCTCCTGCAAATAATCGGCCAGCAGGCGGCTCACGATGTCTTCGACCGGGCCGCGCACTTCGCTGGACACCAGCTTGTCCTTGGTCTGGCTGCTGAACTTGGGCTCGGGCACCTTGACCGACAGCACGCAGCACAGGCCTTCGCGCATGTCGTCACCGGTGACCTCGACCTTGGCCTTCTTGGCGAAGTCGTTGTCGTCGATGTACTTGTTGATCACCCGCGTCATGGCCGCGCGCAGGCCGGTCAGGTGGGTGCCGCCGTCGCGCTGCGGGATGTTGTTGGTGAAGCACAGGACTTGCTCGTTGTAGCCGCTGTTCCACTGCATGGCCACTTCGACGCCGATGTTGGTGCCCTGGTCGCTCTGGCGGTCGCCCAATGCGTGGAACACGTTGGGGTGCAGAACCGTCTTGCCCTTGTTGATGAAGTCGACAAAGCCCTTGACGCCGCCGGCGCCGGAGAAGTCGTCTTCCTTGCCGCTGCGTTCGTCCTTCAGGCGGATGCGAACGCCGTTGTTGAGGAAGGACAGTTCGCGCAGGCGTTTGGACAGGATCTCGTAGTGGAAGTCGGCGTTCTCGCGAAAGATGTCGTAGTCGGGCAGGAAGTGCACCTCGGTGCCGCGCTTCTCGGTGTCGCCGGTCACTTTCATGGGCGAGATCTCGACGCCGCTGGCGGTGGTCTCGACGATGCGGTTCTGCACGAAGCCGCGCGCGAACTCGATCTGGTGCATCTTGCCTTCGCGGCGCACGGTCAGGCGCAGCCACTGGCTCAGCGCGTTCACGCAGCTCACGCCCACGCCGTGCAGGCCGCCCGAGACCTTGTAGCTGTTCTGGTTGAACTTGCCGCCCGCGTGCAGTTCGGTGAGCGCGATCTCGGCCGCCGAGCGCTTGGGCTCGTGCTTGTCGTCCATCTTCACGCCGGTGGGGATGCCGCGGCCGTTGTCGGTGACGCTGATGGAGTTGTCGGAGTGGATGGTCACGACGATGTCGTCGCAGTGGCCGGCCAGGGCTTCGTCGATGGAGTTGTCGACCACCTCGAACACCAGGTGGTGCAGGCCGGTGCCGTCGGACGTGTCGCCGATGTACATGCCCGGCCGCTTGCGAACCGCTTCAAGGCCTTCGAGGATCTGGATGCTGCCTTCGCCGTAGGCGGCGCTCTGGGCCGCATCGTCGGCGGCTTTGGCAGTCTTCTTCGCTGCGTCGTCAGACGGGTTCAGTGCTTCAGTCATCGAGATTCAAACTCATGGTTCGGCCGACTGCGCGTGCAGCGCGACCCTTCAACAAAATCCGGCAGCAACAGGCGATCGATCAGATTCGCATCGGCATCACGACGTACTTGAACCCGGCCTGCTCGGGCACGGTGATCAGCACGCTGGAGTTGGTGTCCTGCAGTTCGAGCTTGATCATCTCGGCGCCGATGTTGGACAGCGCGTCCATCAGGTAGGTGACGTTGAAGCCGATCTCGATGCTGTCGCCGGCATAGTCGATCTCGAGTTCTTCCTTGGCTTCTTCCTGTTCGGCGTTGCTCGACGCGATGCGCAGCGTGCCCGGCTCGATGTTGACGCGCACGCCCTTGAACTTCTCGCTGGTCAGGATGGCGGCACGCTGCAGGCTGGAAAGCAGCGAAGCGCGCCCGAGCGTGATGTGGTTCTTGTGGTTCTTCGGGATCACGCGGTTGTAGTCGGGGAACTTGCCCTCGACCAGCTTGGTGACGAACTCCATGCCGTCAAAGCTGAACTTGGCCTGGTTGGCGGCGAACTGCATCTCGATCGCGCCTTCCTTGTCGGACAGCAGGCGCTGCAGCTCCAGCACCGTCTTGCGCGGCAGGATCACTTCTTGTTTGGGCACTTCCACGTCGAGCGTGGCCCTGGCAAACGCCAGGCGGTGGCCGTCGGTGGCCACCAGGCTGAGCTGCTTGCCTTCGGCGACGAACAAGATGCCGTTCAAGTAGTAGCGGATGTCGTGCACGGCCATCGAGAACGACACCTGACCCAGCAGGCTCTTGAGCGTCTTCTGCGGCACCGAAAACACCGGGCCGAAGCTGGCGGATTCTTGAACCAGCGGAAAGTCTTCGGGCGGCATGCTCTGCAGCGTGAAGCGGCTCTTGCCGCCTTTCAAGATGAGCTTGCCCGCGCTGGACTCCAGGCTCACGCTCTGGTCGCCCGACATGGTGCGCAAGATGTCGATGAGCTTGCGCGCGCCCAGCGTGGTGGCGAAGTTGCCGCTGTCGCCGTCGAGCTCGGCGGTGGTGCGGATCTGGATCTCCAGGTCGCTCGTGGTCAGCTGCACTTGCGAGCCCGTCTTGCGCAACAACACGTTGGCCAGGATGGGCAGGGTGTGGCGCCGTTCCACGATGCCGGCCACCGATTGCAGCGCGGCCAGAACCTTGTCCTGGGTCGATTTGAAAACGATCATGTCAGACTCTTTCGTCTCTGGTTGCTTGTGGTCCGGGGGTTGCCTCCCCGGCGGGCCCTGCGTTTGTCGGAGCCAAATCTTCGCTATTTTCGCCTTTTTACGGGCTCATCCCTTGAGGGTCTGTTCCAGCACGTGCAGCTGCTGGTTGAGCTCGGTGTTCTGCTGTCGCTCGGCCCCGATCTTGCGCACCGCGTGCAGCACCGTGGTGTGGTCGCGTCCGCCAAACAACTCGCCGATTTCGGGCAGGCTTTTCTGGGTCAGTTCCTTGGCGATGAACATCGCAATCTGGCGCGGGCGCGCAATGCTGGCCGGGCGCTTCTTGCTGTACATGTCCGCGACCTTGATCTTGTAGAAATCGGCCACGGTCTTCTGGATGTTCTCCACGCTGATCTGCCGGTTCTGGATCGACAACAGGTCTTTCAGCGCCTCGCGCGCCAGCGCGATCGAAATCTCTTTCTGGTTGAAGCGCGAATACGCCAGGATCTTGCGCAGCGCACCTTCGAGTTCGCGCACGTTGGAGCGCACGTTCTTCGCCACGAAAAACGCCACCTCTTCGGGCATCACCGCGTTCTCCACCGCCGCCTTGTTGATCAGGATGGCCACGCGCATTTCCAGCTCGGGCGGTTCGATGGCCACCGTCAAGCCCGAGCCAAAGCGCGAGACCAGCCGGTCGGAAATGTCGGCCAGCCCCTTGGGGTAGGTGTCGCTGGTCAGCACGATGTGGCTTTTCTTGGCCAGCAAGGCTTCGAAGGCGTTGAAGAATTCTTCCTGCGTCTTCTCCTTGCCCGCGAAGAACTGCACATCGTCGATCAGCAGCAGGTCCAGCGAGTGGTATCGCTCCTTGAACTCGTCGAAGGTCTTGCGCTGGTAAGCCTTCACCACATCCGACACAAACTGCTCGGCGTGGATGTACAACACCTTGGCCTGTGGACGGTCGGCCAGCAGGTGGTTGCCGATGGCGTGCACCAGGTGGGTCTTGCCCAGGCCGACGCCACCGTAAATGAACAGCGGGTTGTACAGCTGGCCCAGGCTGCCGGCGATGTGCATCGCGGCGGCGCGCGCCATGCGGTTGGCCGAGCCCTCGACCAGCGTGGAGAATGCCAGCGCCGGGTTGAGCCGGGTCTTGGGGCCGCTGGGCGCGGCCACCTCGACCGGCGCGAGGTCGGGCAGCTCGGCCAGCACCTGCTCTTGCGCCGTGCGGGGTGCGGGCGAGGTGCGGCTGGGACCTTCGCGCGGAGCGAGCACCAACTCCAGCACCACGGGCGCGCCGTGGACGGCCTCCAGCAGGGCGGTGATGCGGGCGGCGTACTGGGTGCGGATCCAGTCCAGTTTGAATCGGTTGGCCACCGACACGGTGACCCGGGAGGCGTCGGGCGCCACGGTGGCCGAGAGGGGGCGGATCCAGGTGTTGAACTGCTGTTCCGGGATCTCCTGGGAGAGCCGATCCATGCAGGCCGACCACAGGGACAGGGTGTCGGCGCCGTCGGAAGGCCGTGACGCGCTGGGGGGAAGGCCCTCGATCATGCTGGGATGCGGTGTTGTTGTGGTTGTGGACAAATGATGCGGGGCGCGTCGGGCATTGTAGGGGTGCAGACGACTTATCCACAAGACGACCGGTGTGGCCTTCAGACCCGCTGTGGGGGGTGCTTGGCTGAGGTGTTTCGTTGCCACGTGAGGCCAAGTGCTTGCCGCCGTAGGGATTTCTTTGCGATAATCGCGGGTTTCCCCGATTTGTAAGAGACCACCATGAAACGCACCTACCAGCCTTCCAAGATCCGCCGCGCCCGCACCCACGGCTTCCTCGTTCGCATGAAGACCCGTGGTGGCCGTGCCGTGATCAACGCCCGCCGCGCCAAAGGCCGCAAGCGTCTGGCTGTCTGAGTCGGCGTGTTGAATCGGCGGATGTCGTGCCGGCGTTTCTGTGCCCGGCCCGTCTGCCTTCCAATGCCGGCGGTTGTTCAGTGACCCAGCGCCTGCGGTCCCGCCCGCAGTTTCAGGCCGTGATGGCCGGAGCGCCCGTGGCCAAGACTCCCCACTTCGCCTTGCACCGCGCTGCCCTGGACGTCCCCGTCGAGGGCAAGGCGCTGTTCCCCGTGGCCGATGCCTGGCTGGGCGTGTTGCTGCCCAAGCGCTGGGCACGCCGTGCTGTCACGCGCAACGCCATCCGTCGCCAGATCTACGAAGTGGCGCGGCACCGCGCTGCCCCGCTGCCCCAGGCCGCCTGGGTGGTGCGCCTGCGCAGCGAGTTCAGCCGCAAACAGTTCGTGAGCGCTACGTCCGATGCGCTCAAGCAGGCTGTTCGCGCCGAGCTGGAACAGCTGCTGTCGCGAGCCCAGTTGCCCAGGCCGGTCCTGCCCGCGGAGGCCCGTGATGCTGTCTGACTGGCCGCGCCGGGCGTTGGTGGGGCTCGTCAAGGGTTACCGGCTGCTGCTGAGCCCATCGCTGGGCAGCGGTTGCCGGTTTGAGCCCACGTGTTCCCTGTACGCCATCGGCGCACTGGAGCAACACGGTGCGGCGGCCGGCACTTATCTCACGGCTGCGCGTCTGATGCGCTGCCATCCCTGGTGCGAAGGTGGTTTCGACCCGGTGCCCGAGTCCCGGCCCGCCCTCTTTTCCCGTCTGCTTTCACCCTCCTCAGCAAAGAAGAACGCGTCATGAATGACATCCGTCGGTCCATCCTGTGGGTGGTGTTTGGTCTGTCCATGGTTCTGATCTGGGACAAATGGCAAATCCACAATGGACAGCAGCCCACTTTCTTCCCCGGGTCCACCACGGTGGCCGCGCCGGCCGCAGCACCCGCGCCGGCCGCTGACGCGAGTCTGCCCACCGCCGTGGCCGTGCCCGCAGGCACCACCGCCGCCAACGCCGTGCCGGGCGAAGCGCCCGCCGGTGCGCCGAGCCCGGTGGCCGCGCGCCACGAGGTGAGCACCGACGTCTTCAAGCTGGTGTTCAACACCGAAGGCGGATCGCTGATCGGCGCCGAGTTGCTCAAGCACGCCGAAGCCACGCAGCAAAGCAAGGACCAGAGCGAACTGCCATTCACCCTGCTCACGCAGAGCGGTGACCGCATCTATGTGGCGCAGACCGGCTTGATCGGCGGTGCGTTCCCGACCCACAAGACGCCCATGACGCTGCTCACGCCCGAGACCGCGCTGGCCGAGGGGCAGAACGAATTGCAGGTGCGCTTTGAGTCCGCCGATGTGGGCGGTGTGAAGCTGGTGAAGACCTACACCCTCACGCGCGGCCGCTACGACATCGCGGTGAAGCACGAGGTGCAGAACCTGGGCACGCAGGCGGTGAGCCCGCAGCTGTACGTGCAGCTGGTGCGCGACGGCAGCAAGCTCAGCAGCGAAACGCCCTTCTATTCCACCTTCACCGGCCCGGCGGTCTACACCGACGAGAAGAAGTACCAGAAGGTCGAGTTCACCGACATCGAAAAGAACAAGGCCGAATTCACCAAAACCGCCAGCGACGGTTACGTGGCCATGGTGCAGCACTACTTTGCGTCGGCCTGGTTGCTGGACGCGGGCGTGGCGCGCGACAACTTTGTTCGCAAGGTGGACAACAACCTTTTTGCGGCGGGAAGCATCACCAACCTCGCGGCGATCGAGCCTGGCCAGACGCAAAGCATCCAGGCCCGCTTGTTCGTGGGTCCGCAAGAAGAGAAGGTTCTTGAGACCATCGCGCCGGGCCTGGAGCTGGTCAAGGACTATGGCTGGCTCACCATCCTGGCCAAGCCGCTGTACTGGCTGCTGGAGAAGATCCACGGCTTCGTGAGCAACTGGGGCTGGTCCATCGTGCTGCTGGTGGTGCTGATCAAGGCGGCGTTCTACTGGCTCAACGCCAGCGCCTACCGCAGCATGGCCAAGATGAAGAAGATCAACCCCCGCATCATGGAAATGCGCGAGCGCCTCAAGGGCAATCCGCAGGCCATGCAGCAGGAAATGATGAAGATGTACCGGGAAGAAAAGGTCAACCCGCTGGGTGGTTGCTTCCCCATCCTGATCCAGATCCCCGTGTTCATCGCGCTGTACTGGGTGTTGCTCTCGAGCGTGGAAATGCGCAACGCGCCGTGGATGGCCTGGATCACCGATCTGTCTTCGCCCGATCCGTTCTACATCCTGCCGCTGGTGATGGCCGTGACCACCATGATCCAGACCGCGCTCAACCCGTTGCCGCCGGATCCGCTGCAAGCCAAGCTGATGTGGCTGATGCCGCTGATGTTCTCGGTGATGTTCTTCTTCTTCCCGTCCGGCCTGGTGCTGTACTGGATCACGAACAACGTGCTGACCATCTTCCAGCAGGCGTACATCAACAAGGGCATGGGCGTGCCGTTGAAGTTCAGCATGCCGAACTTCAAGAGTTGACCCCCCTGCGCCGCTGACGCGGCTTCCCCCCTGGAGGGGGGACGGCGTCTTGGGCCGGCGGAGCCGGACCCTTGACGTCCCTGGGTTGGGGCACTTTGTTCCTCGCCGGGCCTGCAATGCAGGCCCTTCTTCTTTAAGCTCGCTTTCTATGCTCGCCGCCTCGCGTGATCCCATCGTTGCCATTGCCACCGCGCCCGGACGGGGTGGGGTGGGCATCGTCCGGGTGTCGGGGCGGGGGCTCGCGCCGTTCGTTCAGGCTTTGCTGGGGCGGGCGTTGACGCCGCGCGAGGCGACCTACCTGCCGTTCGCCGATGCGGCCGGGCAGCCGATCGACCATGGTCTGGCTTTGTGGTTTGCGGGCCCACACTCCTACACCGGTGAAGACGTGCTGGAGTTGCAGGGCCATGGCGGACCGGTGGTGTTGCAGCTGTTGGTGGCGCGCTGCCTGGAAGTGGGCAGCGCCGTGTTGCCCGCGTTGCGCGTGGCGCGGGCCGGCGAATTCACCGAACGCGCGTTCCTCAACGACAAGCTCGACCTGGCGCAAGCCGAGGCGGTGGCGGATCTGATCGATGCGAGCACCGAGGCGGCAGCGCGCAGCGCGACGCGCTCGCTCGCGGGGGTGTTCTCCGGCCGAATCCACGAGTTGCGCGATGCCTTGGTGAACCTGCGCATGCTGGTGGAGGCCACGCTGGACTTCCCCGAGGAAGACATCGACTTTTTGCAGAAGGCCGATGCCACCGGACAACTGCAGCGCTTGCGCCAGGCGTTGGCCGGTGTGCAGGCGCAGGCCCGGCAGGGCGCGCTGTTGCGCGACGGTCTGCAGGTGGTGATCGCCGGCCAGCCGAACGCGGGCAAGAGCTCGTTGCTCAATGCCCTGGCCGGCGCTGAGCTGGCCATCGTCACGCCGGTGGCGGGCACGACACGCGATGTGGTGCAGCAGACGATCCAGATCGAAGGTGTGCCCTTGCACGTTGTTGACACCGCTGGACTGCGGGACAGCCCGGATGTGGACGAGGTCGAGAAGATCGGCATTGAGCGCGCCTGGGGGCGCATCCGGGAGGCCGATGTGGTGCTGTTCCTGCACGACCTGACCCGCACCGACACGGCCGCTTACCAGAGCGCCGACGCGGCCATTGCGTCCAGCCTGGCGCAGACGGTGCCGGGCGGTGTGCCGGTGCTGCATGTGTGGAACAAGCTCGACCAACGTCCGTCACCTCGTGCCGACCTGCAGGACGGTGTGGCGATTTCGGCCAAGCAAGGCGAGGGTCTGGCGGTGCTGCGGCAGCGTCTGTTGGCCCTGGCGGGCTGGCAGCAGCCCGGCGACGGTCTGTTCATGGCGCGCGCCCGTCACCTGCTGGCGCTGCAACGGGTGGACGAGCACCTGCTGCAAGCCGATGGTTTGCTCGCTGCACAGGCCGAGCACCTGGACCTGCTGGCCGAAGAGCTGCGGCTGGCGCAACGGGCCTTGGGCGACATCACCGGTGAATTCACCGCCGACGATTTGCTGGGCGAGATTTTTTCGCGTTTCTGCATCGGAAAGTAGGCCGGCGGCGCCGCCCGGAACGCTTCGAATGCCGCTGGGCGGTGCAGTTGTAAACACTGGTAATTACAGCTTGCGTGGGCGGGTGGGGCGCGGGTATCTTGACGTGATGCATGTCACACCTCCGACATCCTTGCGCTTCGACATCAAAGGCCTGGCCCAGTCCATGCGGCACAGCAGTGCCCTCGACGCGGTCCCTTTGAACCTCACCGACAACCAGTGGCCTTTGCTCGCCAACTACCTGCAACCTGTGGCGTTGCAGCAAGGGCAGGTCCTGATCGAGCAAGGGGTGAAGGATCGCACGGTGTATTTCGTGGAGAGCGGCACCCTCACCGTGCACTACGAAGACGACAAGGAGCGCGTGCGCATCGCGGTGGTGGGTTCGGGCTCGTTGCTCGGTGAAGGTGCCTTTTTCAGCCACCTGCCCCGCAGCGCCACGGTGCACGCCGGCAGCGACTGCCGACTCTGGTGCATGACACCGCTTCGCTTTCGCGAGCTCTCTGTGCGCCACCCCGACATCGCCCTGGAATTGACGGTGGCCATGTCGGCGGTGCTGGCCCGGCGCATGTACAACAAACCCAAGCGGGTGGCGGTCACCTGATGACCGCAGGACGCCTGGTGACAGGTTCCGCGCCAGCGCGGGGTTCTGTTCGCACCGCCATTCAGACCACTTCAGCAGAACGCCTTGTGCGCACTTTGACCATGTCATTCATGAGCTGGCTGCAAGCCAAGAAAACCAACCCATCGGGCAAAGGTCGCATGGCGCGCGCACGCAAGTCGTTCAGCCAGACCACCTTGCCGCTCATTTCGCCGCGCAAGGGCCGGCGCATCTTGCGCCGCGAACAGCTGTTCGGTGTGGTGCGCGAGTCGCTCATCCGCGCCGGCGTGCTGTCCACCAGCTACGAGTTCAAGGTGCTCACGCTGGACGCCAACGGCGATTGTTTTCTGGTGCTGGTCGATCTGGCCTTGCCCGCCGAAGGCATGCCCGACGAATACCTGTTGGAGATTGAAAGCTGGATCCAGCAAAGCGCCAAGGCACGGCACGGCATGCAGGTGCGCTCGGTGTATTGGCGCCGCCGCGCGGCGCACGACCAGGTGGGCGTTGCGTTGCGGGCAGCGGTGTCAGCGCAGACCCGGCGGGACACCGAGCTGTTCAATCCCACGGCTATTCCCAAACCGAACATCCGCTCCTCCCATGCACCCATGCAGGCCCTCGGCAAAGACGAGGTGAACGCTTTCCGTGCGGTGCTTCAGAGCGCAGCCCAGCCGCCGTTTGCTTCCACCGAAGAGGCGGCCTTGCCCGTTCCGGAATCCCACAGCGATTTCGCAGCGCTCAGCGAAACGCAACACGGCAAACTCTGAAACGACGCGCCCTGGCGTTCAGTGACCGGCGAAGTCGACCAGCGTGAAGAGCTTCAGGCCGGAGTCCCTGAGCTTCTGTGAACCGCCCAGCTCGGGCAGATCGACGATGGCTGCGCCCTCCATCACCTCTGCACCCAGTTTCTCCAGCAGGCGTCGCCCGGCCATCATGGTGCCGCCGGTGGCGATCAGGTCGTCGATGAGCACGACCTTGTCACCGGCCTTGACAGCGTCGGTGTGCAGTTCCACCGTGGCGCTGCCGTATTCCAGCTCGTAGGTTTCCTCCACGGTGGTGAAGGGCAGCTTGCCCTTCTTGCGGATGGGCACAAAGCCCACGCCCAGTTCGTAGGCGAGCACCGAGCCGATGATGAACCCGCGTGCATCCAGGCCGGCCACGACCGTGGGCTTGAGGGCCGGTGCCATGTACCGGTGCACGAAGGCGTCGATCAGCACTCGAAACACATGCGGGTCCTGCAGCAGGGGCGTGATGTCGCGGAACTGCACGCCGGGCGCGGGCCAGTCGGGCACCGTGCGGATGTGGGCTTTGAGGAAAGCAGAGGTGTCCATGGGCGTTTGTTCGAGAAGGATGGCCCATTATCGACCGACGAAAAAAAGCCCCGGCACAAAGGCCGGGGCAGGCGTCCATGGCGACCCTGTCAGGCCATGGGTTTGAACTGGTAACCGTTGCCGGCCGCTTCCAGCGTGCCGAGGGCGGGGAACGGGAAGTGGAAACCGCCCATGGCCATCTTGTCCTTCACCAGCGTGTCGAAAATGCGGCGACGCGTCTGGCGGGCCATCTCGGCGTCCATGTCGAAGGCCACCGCCCAATCGGGGCTGCGGGCGAACAGCGAGGGCACGTTGGTCACGTCGGCCGTGTACATGAACGACTGTCCTTCAGAACGCACGGTGAACACCGACATACCCGGCGTGTGGCCGAAGGCGGCCGACGACTGGATGCCCGGGGCGAGCTCGGCGCCAGGCTCGAAGCGCACCAGGCGGTCGGCCGGGATGGCACCCAGGACCTTGCGGGCGTTCTGGAAACCACCCTGCGCAGCAGGCGGTGCCGCGGCCATCTTGGCGTCGTCCATCCAGTGGGCCATTTCCGGGGCGGGCACATGCACCTTGGCTTTGGGGAAGGTCAGCGAGCCGTCCTTCTTGATCAGGCCGTTGATGTGATCGCCGTGGAAGTGGCTGATGATGACGTGGTCGATGTCTTCGGGCTTGTACCCTGCAGCCGCCATGTTGGTGGCCAGGCGGCCTGTGGTGGGTGGGCCGTTGTCGGCGAAACCGGTGTCGATGAGGAATTTGGTGTTGCCGCTCACGATGAGGTAGGGCGTGAACGGGATGTCCACGTAGTCGGTGGGCAGGTTCTGCGACGCGAGCATGGCCTTGACCTGCTCGAGCGGCGCGTTGCGCACGAACTCTTCACCCAGCGGGCGGCGCAGCGCGCCGTCGTTGATCGCGATGATCTCCATGGCGCCGAGCTTCATCTTGCGGAAACCCGGTTGAGGCAGGGTGGGCATGCCCAGGTTGGGGGTGTTTTGCGAGAACACCGACGAGAAGGTCAGCGCGGAAGCGCCGGCCACACCAGCACCCAGGAACAAGCGGCGGTCCATCATGGAGAGTCTCCAAAATTAAAATCGGAAGCATACATACCGTTCAGTCACTCGTCAGACCTGAAGGTTGGAATGCCCACTCGGCGTTCGGGGGTTTGCGGCAGCTCGGGTCCCCAGGGACGCTCAGCCCGACAGCAGCTTGTCTTCGGCCAGCGCGAGTGCCGGCGCCTTGCCGCTGAGCACCAGCGTGTCGCCGCCCTGCAGCACGGTGTTGTCGGTCAGGGCCGCGGGCATGCCGCTGGCATGGCGCAGGCTGACCACCCGCACGCCCACCGCGTGCAACGCCAGACTCTCCAGCGTCTTGCCCACGTTGCGGCCGGCCGGCGGGAGGGTCACGGTGTTCAGGCGTTCGTGGTCGATTTCGTCCGCGCCGCTGTCGTCGGCGCCGTGGAAGTAGCCGCGCAGCAGGTTGTAGCGCGCATCGCGCTGGTCCTGCACCACGCGGATCACGCGGCGCATGGGCACACCCACCAGCGCCAGCGCGTGGCTGGCCAGCATGAGGCTGGCTTCGATCGCCTCGGGCACGACCTCGGTCGCGCCGGCGGTGCGCAGTTTTTCCAGATCGGTGTCGTCGACCGTGCGCACCACCACCGGCACGTTGACCGCCTGCTCGTGCGTGTGACGCAAGACCTTGAGCGCGCTGGGCGTGTCCAGGTACGTGATCACCACGGCGCTGGCGCGGTGCAGACCGGCGGCCATGAGCGCTTGCAGCCGCGCAGCGTCGCCGAACACCACCGAGTGGCCGGCGGCCGCGGCCTGGCGCACGCGGTCGGGGTCGAGGTCGAGCGCCATGTAGGGAATGCTCTCGGCTTCGAGCAGGCGCGCCAGGTTTTGCCCGCAGCGGCCGTAGCCGCAAATGATCACGTGCTTGTCGGCGTTGATGGCCTTGCGCGCGATGCTGGTCATCTGCACCGACTGCATCAGCCAGTCGCTGCCCACCAGGCGTGTGACTGTTGCGTTGGCGTACAGGATGACGAAGGGCGTGGCCAGCATCGACAGCACCATCGACGCCAGGATGGGGTTGAACAGCGCCGGCGGAATCAGGTTGTTGTTGCCGGCCAGGGTGAGCAGCACCAGGCCGAACTCACCGGCCTGCGCAAGGTACAGGCCGGTGCGCAGCGCCACGCCCATGGGCGCACCGAGCATGCGCGTGAGCCCGGTGATGAGCGCCAGCTTGAAGCCCACCGACAGCGACAGCAACAGCAGCACCAGTGGCCAGCGGTCGAACACCAGGCGCCAGTCCAGCATCATGCCGATGGTGATGAAGAACAGACCCAGCAGCACGTCGTGGAAAGGCCGGATGTCGGTTTCCACCTGGTGCTTGAATTCGGTCTCCGAGATCAACATGCCGGCGACGAAGGCACCCAGCGCCAGCGAGAGGCCGGCGTGTTCGGTCAGCCAGGCCAGGCCCAGCGTGATCAGCAGCAGGTTGAGCATGAACAGCTCGTCGCTCTTGCGCCGCGCCACCAGCGTCAACCACCAGCGCATCACCTTTTGCCCGCCGGTGAGCAGCAGCCCCAGCAGCACGATGGCCTTGAGCGTGGCCCAGCCCAGCGCGGGCAGCAGGTCTTCGGGCGCGGCGGCCAGTGCGGGAATGAGCACCAGCAAGGGCACCACGGCCAGATCCTGGAACAGCAGGATGCCCAGCACGCGCTTGCCGTGTTCCGACTCCAGCTCCAGCCGCTCGGCCACCAGTTTGATGACGATGGCCGTGCTGCTCATGGCCATCACGCCGCCCAGCGCCAGTGCGGTCTGCCAGCTGATGTCCCACCAGGTCGGCAGCAGCACGGTCAGCGCCAGCGACGCCAGGGTCGTGATCAGCACGGTGAGCACCACCTGCGACAGGCCCAGCCCGAACACCAGCCGCTTCATCGCGCGCAGCTTGGGCAGGCTGAACTCCAGACCGATCACGAACATGAGGAAGACCACGCCGAATTCGGCCAGGTAGCGGATGCCGCTGGAATCCTGCGCCAGCGCCAGCGCGTTGGGCCCGATCAACACCCCCACCACCAGATAACCCAGCATGGGCGGCAGGCGCAAGAACCGGCAAGCCACCACGCCCAGCACCGAGGCCAGCAAATACAGGAGCGCGATGTCGAGCGAGGTCATGCAGCCATGTTAACGGCCGGTGCTCTTGCCGCGAGGGCCGCACTGCCGGCAGACCCACGGCGATAATCCGGCCATGACCTTGCCCGCCACCTTTGACGCTGCCCGTGCCCTGGCCATGGCCCACGAGACGCTGAGCATCGAGGCGCAGGCCGTCACGGCCATGGCCCTGCGCATGGACGACAGCTTTGCCACCGCGGTGGCCACCATGCTGTCGTGCAGCGGCCGAGTGGTCGTCATGGGCATGGGCAAGAGCGGTCACATCGGCCGCAAGATCGCCGCTACCCTGGCTTCCACCGGCACGCCCGCGCAGTTCGTGCACCCGGCCGAAGCCAGCCACGGTGACCTGGGCATGGTCACGCCCGCCGACGTGGTGCTGGGCATCAGCAACAGCGGCGAGAGCGAAGAGCTCAACGCCATCCTCCCCCTCATCAAGCGCATGGGCGTGCCCCTGATCGCCCTCACCGGGCGCCCCGGGTCCACGCTCGCGCGCCACGCGATCGCGGTGCTCGACAGCTCGGTCGACAAGGAGGCCTGCCCGCACAACCTGGCCCCCACCGCCAGCACCACCGCACAACTCGCCATGGGCGATGCGCTCGCCGTGGCGCTGCTCGATGCGCGTGGTTTCAAGGCCGACGACTTTGCCCGCTCGCACCCCGGTGGCGCGCTCGGGCGCAAGCTGCTCACCCATGTGAGCGACGTGATGCGCAGCGGCGCCGACGTTCCGCGCGTGAGCCCGCAGGCCAGCCTGATGGAACTCATGGGCGTGATCAGCGCCAAGGGCCTGGGCATGAGCGCGGTGGTCGACGCCGACGACCGCGTGCTCGGCATCTTCACCGACGGCGACCTGCGCCGCTTGATTGAAAAAACCGGCAGCAGTGCCGACCTGCGCACCCTGCGCGCGGTCGATGTGATGCACGTTCAGCCGCGCACCGTGCTGGCCGATGCGTTGGCGGTGGAGGCGGCCGGCGTGATGGAAGCCAGCCGCATCACCAGCGTGCTGGTGGTGGACGCGCAGGGCCGCCTCATCGGCGCGCTCAACACCAACGACCTGATGCGTTCGAAAGTGATCTGAATGAACGCCTTGCCCGCCTTGCGCCCGGCGCTCAACTTTGCGCCCGAACTGCTGCTGCTGGCGCAGGGCATCCGCGTGGTGTTTTTCGATGTGGACGGTGTGCTCACCGACGGCGGCCTGTACTTCAGCGAGTCGGGCGAAACCCTCAAGCGCTTTCACACGCTGGACGGCCACGGCATCAAGCTGCTGCAGCGCGCCGGCATCACGCCGGCGGTGGTGACCGGGCGCGACTCGGCGGCCCTGCGCGCGCGTCTGAAGGCTCTGGGCGTGGCGCACGTGCGTTTCGGCACCGAGGACAAACGCCCCGCGGCCGAAGAGATCCTGGCCGAGCTGGGCCTGGACTGGTCGGCGGCCGCTGCCATGGGCGACGATTGGCCCGACCTGCCCATGCTGCGCCGCGCTGCGCTGGCGTGCGCCCCCTCCACCGCCCACGCCGAGGTGCTGGCCGTGGCGCACCACGTCACCACCCGCCTGCCGGGCGCCGGTGCCGTGCGCGACCTGTGCGACCTGCTGCTCGTGGCCAGCGGTGTTTACGCCCGCGAGCTGGAAGCGGCTGCCCGATGAGCACGTCCGATCCGCTGGACTTCCTGGACACGGTCGACCTGACCGAGCCCGCGGCCCGGCCGCCCAAACGCAAGCCCAAGCTGCTCGACCGCATCTCCATTTACCTGCCGGTGCTGCTCATGGGCCTGCTGGCGCTGGCGTCTTACTGGCTGCTGCGCGCCACCCCCGCGCCCGAGGCGCCCCAGGCCGCGCGGCCGGTGAGCAGCGAGCCCGACTACTTCATGCGCGGTTTTTCCGTCAAGGCCTTCGACGCCGACGGCTCGCTCAAGTCCGAGGTGCTGGGCGACGAGGCCCGCCACCACCCCGACGACGACCGCATCGAGATCGACAACGCCCGCATCCGCAACATCGGCCCCGAGGGCCGGCCCACCGTGGCCACGGCGAAGCTCGTCACCACCAACGCCGACAACAGCGAGTTCGTCCTGCAAGGCGATGCCGTGGTGGTGCGTGAAGCCGCCACCGGGCCCAACGGCCAGGCACTGCCCCGGCTGGAATTCCGGGGCGAATACCTCAAGGTGTTCGTGGACCCCGAGCGGGTCGTGTCCGACCAGCCCGTCACCCTGTTGCGCGGCACCGACCGCCTGGTGGCCGACTCGCTCGACTACCGGGGCGACACCGGCATGGCGGATTTCAAGGGCCGGGTGAAAGCGCAACTGATCCCCCGCTGAACACCATGACCACCCCAGACGCCACATCGCCACTGGCCTTCATCACCGGCGCCTCCAGCGGCATCGGCCAGGCCCTGGCGGCCCGCTTCGCCCGCAGCGGTTACCGGCTTGCCCTGGTGGCCCGACGCACCGCCGAGATGCAGGCCTTTGCCGACGCCCACGGCTGGGATGCCGGTCGCTGCCGCGTGTATGGCGCAGACGTGGCCGACATCCACAGCATCGTGGCCGCCGGGCAGGCGTGTTTGCAGGCACAGGGTGTGCCCGACGTGGTGGTGGCCAACGCCGGCGTGAGCATCGGCATGGACACCCGCGAACGCGACGACCTGGACGTGATGGCGCGCACTTTCGCGCTCAACAACACCGGCGTGGCCGCCACCTTCCACCCGTTCGTGGCGGCCATGGCGGCGCGTGGCAGCGGCGCGCTGGTGGGCATCGCCAGCGTGGCGGCCATCCGCGGCCTGCCCGGGCACGGCGCCTACTGCGCGAGCAAAGCCGCCGTGGTGGCGTATTGCGAGAGCCTGCGCGGTGAACTGCGTGGCAGCGGCGTGTCGGTCGTGACCCTGTTGCCGGGCTATGTGGACACGCCGCTGACGCGCGAGAACCGCTACGCCATGCCGTTCCTGCTGAGCCCCGAGACCTTTGCCGACCGCGCGTTTGATGCCATCGTGGGAGGCGTGAGCTACCGCGTGATTCCCTGGCAAATGGGCGTGGTGGCCAAGCTGCTGCGCCTGTTGCCCAACGCGGTGTTCGATCGGGCCTTGTCGGGCCGCGCGCGCAAGCACCGGCAAGGCGGAGCCCAGAGCGGCCCTTGATCGGGGGCCATGGGAGCGCCCATGAAAAAACCCCTGGGGCCCAAAGCCGCAGGGGTTTTTTCCTGGCTGATCGGCGGATCCTGAGATCCGCTGAATCAAGCTGATCGGGGGAGTCGATCAGTAGCCGCCACGGCCACCGCCGCCGCCGCCACCTTCACGACGGCCACCGCCGCCACCGCCACCGCCGTAGGGGCTGCGGAAACCACCGTCGCTGCCGCCACCACCGCCACCACCACCGTAGCCGCCGCCACCGCTGCGGCCACCGCCGAAGCCGCCGCCACCGGAGCGGGGAGGACGGGCTTCCATCGGACGGGCTTCGTTCACCACCAGGCTGCGACCGCCCAGGGACTGGCCGTTCATGCCTTCAACAGCGGCTTGCGCTTCGGCATCGTTGCCCATTTCGACAAAGCCGAAACCTTTGGAACGGCCGGTATCGCGCTCCATCATGACTTTGGCGCTGTTGACCGAGCCATAAGCGCTGAATGCTTGCTGCAGGTCTTCGTCGCGGACGGTGTATGGCAGGTTGCCAACGTACAGTTTGTTGCCCATGTTCGGGACTCCTAATAACACTGATGAAAATAGCGATGGAGCCCCGTTAGCACACAAAACCTGTAGCACGCGAAACCGACCGATCACTTGTCAAAACGAGCGCCTTGGGCGCTCGCCAGCGGATTATGCGCGCAGCGCCGCGAAAACAGTAACTATTTTTCAGGACGCCCGTGCCCCGTCTGGCCGCGACGTGGCCATACAACACGGGCGCCTTGCCCCGCCGTGCGGCGCAAACCGGCGCTTCAATTTATACTGCCCACCCACAGCGCCGATTTGTTCCGAATTGCGGGCGCTCTAAAAATGCCGCTAAAGAAGAGACTCCTGGTCCAGCATCCCGGTCTCGCTCTTGGCGGTACCGGGATTTTTTTCGGGCGCGCGCCGCCCACAGGACACCAGCTTGATCGTCACGCCCCAAACGTTCCGATTCACCGAACCGCTGCCGCTGCGCAGCGGCGCCAGCCTGCCCGCCTACGAGCTGGTGGTGGAGACCTACGGCACGCTCAATGCCGAGCGCTCCAACGCGGTGCTCATCTGCCACGCGCTCAACGCCTCGCACCACGTGGCGGGCCGCCACGCCGACGAACACGGCAAGCCGATCGCGCGCAGCGAAGGCTGGTGGGACAACATGATCGGCCCCGGCAAGCCGGTGGACACCGACCGCTTCTTCGTGATCGGCGTGAACAACCTCGGCTCTTGCTTCGGCTCCACCGGACCCACCCACACCAACCCGGCCACCGGCGCGCCCTGGGGCGCGGATTTTCCGGTGGTCACCGTCGAAGACTGGGTGGACGCGCAGGCGCGGTTGCTGGACGCCATGGGCATTGAGACGCTGGCGGCCGTGATGGGTGGCAGCCTGGGCGGCATGCAGACCCTGAGCTGGACCTTGCAGTACCCGGCGCGCGTGCGCCACGCGGTGGTGGTGGCCAGCGCGCCCAACCTCACGGCCGAGAACATCGCGTTCAACGAGGTGGCGCGCCGCGCCATCGTGACCGACCCCGACTTCCACGGCGGCCACTACCTGCGCGAGGGCACCTTGCCCCGGCGCGGTTTGCGCATCGCCCGCATGATCGGCCACATCACCTACCTCAGCGACGACGTGATGAACGAGAAGTTCGGGCGGAGTTTGAGGTCGAGTGACGACACCGATCCCCCCGCGGCGGCCGAGCTGGCCTACCGCTACACCACGCAGGACGTGGAGTTCCAGATCGAGAGCTACCTGCGCTACCAGGGCGACAAGTTCAGCGAGTACTTCGACGCCAACACCTACCTGCTGATCACCCGCGCGCTGGATTACTTCGACCCGGCGCGCGAGCACGGCGGCAGCTTGAGCGCTGCGCTGGCCAAGGCGCGCGCCAAATTCCTGCTGGTGAGCTTCACGACCGACTGGCGGTTCTCGCCCAAACGAAGCCGCGAGATCGTCAAGGCTTTGCTGGAGAACCGGCGCGACGTGAGCTACGCCGAGATCGACGCGCCGCACGGGCACGACGCCTTTTTGCTCGACGACCCGCGCTACCTCAACGCGGTGCGCGCCTACTTTGAGCACACCATCGCGGGAGGCGTGCAATGAGCGACACACGCTTGATGGAAAGCATCGCCCGCCTGGTGCCACCCGGCTCGCGCGTGCTCGACCTGGGCTGCGGCGACGGCGCCATGCTGGCCCACCTGCAGGCCACGCGCGCCTGCAGCGGCTATGGGGTGGAAATCGACGACGCCAAGGTGCTGGCCTGTGTGCGCCGCGGTGTGAACGTGCTGCAACTCAACCTGGAAGACGGGTTGAGCACCTTCGGCGACAACGCCTTTGACGTGGTGCTGCAGATCGACACGCTGCAACACCTGCGCAACGCCGAGACCATGCTGCGCGAGACCGCGCGCGTGGGCCGCATCGGCGTGGTCGCGTTCCCCAACTTCGCGCACTGGCCCAACCGGCTGGCGGTGGTGCAGGGCCGCATGCCCGTGACCAAGCGCCTGCCCTACCAGTGGTACGACACGCCCAACATCCGCGTGGGCACGCACGCCGACTTCGAGGTGCTGGCGCGCCGCAATGGCCTGACCATCGAGAAGAGCTTCGGCCTGCACGAGGGCGAAGAGGTGCACCGCTGGCCCAACCTGCTGGCCAGCACGGCGGTGTTCCGCTTCACGACCTGAGCCTGGTCAGCCGCGCGAAGCCTCGCGCGCCGCGTCCGCCGCAAAGTCGCCCTCGATGGGCTGTCCCGCAGTGATCGACGGGTAGACCTCGGCAAACACGGCCCGGATCTGGGCCAGCGGCAGATCGTCAAAGGCGCCGTGATCGTTCACGTACTCCATGTGCTGGCGGCCGGCCCGGTCGAACGCGTGGTACAGCGAATCGTGCACGCCGTCGAACTCCAGCGGCAGCAGCCCGAACTTGTCGCACAGCTCGATGTTGAACGCCGGCGTCGCCTTGCGCCAGGCGCCGTCGATCCACAGCTCGGTGTAGCCGTGCCACGCGAACACGTCGGTTTTCATGGTCTCGCGCAGCTTCTCGGTGGACAGGTGGTTTTTCACGTCGGCAAACCCCAGCCGCGCCGGAATGCCCGCCGCCCGCGCCAGCGCCGCCAGCAGCACCGCCTTGGGCACGCACCAGCCAAAACCTTGCGCGAGCACCGTGCTGGCGGTCATGCCGTGGTCCGAGAGGTCGATGCGGTAGGGGTCGTAGCGGATCTGGTCGCGCACCGCGAGGTAGAGCGCCACGGCCTTTTCCCGATCGCTCGCACCCTGCGCATGGGCTCGGGCGAACGAGACGATCGCGGGGTGGTCGCTGTCGATCGTGCGTGTGGCGCTCGTGCAGCCCGGTGCCATCGGCTTCAAAGGGGTGTTCATGCCACCAAGTTAACCGATTTGCCCGTCCGTCGTTTTGAGCGGCGGCAGCCCTCAAGTTTTTTCAGGGGATCGCGCTGTGCGTGAGAAACCGCATATGAATTGGTGAATGTTGATAGCCAGTGCCTAAAGCGGGGCCGGTGTGCACCGATACACAAGGCAGACGGCGGTGGTGACGAGTCCCAACCGACCGCCGGGTTCGCCGCACCCCGTCCACTGCGCGGCATTTCTGACGCCAGACCATGTCCTCCAAAACCCCCGTCCGGGTCCGTACCCAACTCACGTCGTTGTGCGCTCTCCTGGTGGTTCTCATGATCGCCGTCGGCCTGTGGGGCGCGGCCTTGGCGCGCGAGCAGTCCGCGCTCATGCTCTCCATGTACCAGGACCGCGTGGTGCCGCTGGCGCAACTCAAGCGCGTGGCCGACCAGTACGCGGTCAACATCGTCGATGCGGCTCACAAGGCGGCCGACGGCGCGCTGACGCCCGAGCAGACCTTGCAGGCCGTGGGGCAGGCGCGCGACACCATCCGCACCGCCTGGACCGCCTACCTGGCCACCGAACTGGTGAGCGAGGAAAAGCGGTTGATCGCGCAACTGTTGCCGTTGATGGCGGCGGCCGATGCGTCGGTGCTTCAGCTGGAAGCGCTGGTTCGTGGCGGCGACATGACCTCGCTGCAAACCTACACCGCGCGCGAGATGTACCCGGTCTTCGATCCCTTGCAAGAGGTGGTGGGCCAGCTGATCCAGCTGCAGGTGGACGTGGCCCGCGAGAGCTACGAGCAGGCACAGGTCGACATTCGCGAAGCCTTCTCCGGCATGGCGGCGCTCGCGGCCCTGGCCATCGCCATGGGCGTCTCGCTCGCCTTCTGGATCATCCGCGGCCTCGACCGTTCGCTCGGCGCCGAGCCGCACGAAGTGCGCGACGTGGCCGCTGCGATCGCCGGGGGCGATCTTGGGCAGGAATTGCGCGTGCGCCCGGGGGACGCCACCAGCCTCATGGCCACCATGCACCACATGCGCCAGCGCCTGCGCGTCATGGTGACCGAGGTGCGCGAAAACGCGGGCGGCGTGGCTTCGGCCAGTGAACAGATTGCCCTGGGCAACCAGGACCTGAGCTCGCGCACCGAAGAGCAGGCCAGCGCCTTGCAGCAGACCGCGGCTTCCATGGAAGAGGTGGGCACGACGGTGACCCACAACGCCGAGAACGCGCGCCAGGCCAGCGAGCTCGCCCAGCAAGCCTCGGCGGTGGCCACCGAAGGCGGCGCGATGGTGGCCCGGGTGGTGGTCACGATGGACCAGATCAACGACAGCAGCAAAAAAATGAGCGACATCATTGGCGTCATCGACGGCATCGCTTTCCAGACCAACATCCTCGCGCTCAACGCCGCGGTGGAGGCCGCGCGGGCCGGTGAGCAAGGCCGGGGTTTTGCGGTGGTGGCCGCCGAAGTGCGCAACCTCGCGCAGCGCAGTGCTGCCGCGGCCAAGGAGATCAAGGTGCTGATCGGTGCCAGCGAAGACCAGGTGGGACTCGGCGTTTCCCTGGTGGACCAGGCGGGCAGCACGATGCAGAAGGTGGTGGACGCCATCCACCGCGTCTCGGCCATCGTGCGCGACATCAGCGATGCCAGCCGCGAACAGAGCACGGGTGTTTCCCAGGTGGGTGACGCGGTCAGCCAGATGGACCAGGTCACCCAGCAGAACGCGGCGCTGGTGGAAGAGAGCGCCGCCGCGGCCGCTTCCCTGACGCACCAGGCCCAGCGGCTGGTGCAGGCGTTGGCCGTGTTCCGGCTGGAGCCTGGCCAGCCGCCAACGGCCTGAAATCGCCCGTCAAGCGAGTTCAAAAGCATTCATGGCCCGGTTTTGACCGGGCTTTGTCTTTTTATTTCCGGCTTTAGCCGGCGCCCGACTCGCCGATATTCATCTGACCAACCCGATAACCGAGGACCCATCCCATGGACATGCGCAACGAAGCCAGCCACATCGCCCGCCACGACAGCGCCCGCGCAGCGGCCGCCCAAAAGGCCAGCGCCGAATTCCTGACCTTCCGCCTGGGCGGCGAGGAGTACGGCATCGACATCCTGCGTGTGCAGGAAATCCGCTCTTATGAAGAGCCCACCCGCATCGCCAACGCGCCCTCGTTCATCAAGGGCGTGGTCAACCTGCGCGGTGTGATCGTGCCGGTGGTGGACCTGCGCATCAAGCTCGGTTGTGACAAGGTGGAATACAACGGCTTCACCGTGGTGATCGTGCTCAACGTGCGCGGCCGTGTGGTCGGTGCCGTGGTGGACTCGGTGTCCGACGTGCTGGAACTCGCCGGCGAGTTGATCAAGCCCGCACCCGAGATGAACACCAACGTGGACACCAGCTTCATCACCGGCATCGCCAGCGTGGGCGAACGCATGCTGATCCTCATGGACATCGAAGCCCTCATGTCGAGCACCGACATGGGCTTGATGGACACCACGCAGTCCCTCCAGTGAGTGCGCCAGCACTTTCCTCTCAGATTTCGCAGGAGACCCCCATGTTCAACCGCCTCAAGATCGGCCAGCGCCTGACGCTCGGCTTTGCCAGCGTCCTCGTGCTGCTGGTGGCACTCACCGCCCTGGCCTGGACCAGTTTGCAGACCGCACAAGGCTCCACCGCCAGAGTGATCGAGATGGAACACCGTTCTTCGTTGATGGAGGAATGGCTGGCCAGCACGCGCCTGAACATCAACCGCGTGCTGGGCGTGGCCAAGTCGGGCGCCAACCCCGAGGTGGACGCCTACTTCAAACCCCTGATCGCGCAGACCACCGAGCGCATCAACGAATTGCAGAAGACACTGGATGCCGAGGTCACCAGTGAAAAGGGCAAGGCCCTGATGAAGGACATTGCCGATCGCCGCGCCGAGTACATTGCCGTGCGCAAGACCTACTTCGACACGCTCAAGAGCGGGGACATTGCCGTGGCGGCCCAGCAGCTCGATTCAGCGTTGCTGCCGGCGGCCAACCGCTACACCGACACCATGGTGGAGTTGCAAAAGTACCAACGCGAACTGGTCAACGTGGCGGTGGCGGCGTCGGAACAGACGGTCAACCGCCAGGCAATGATCATCATGGTCCTGGCCGCCCTGGCCGTGGTCCTGGCCAGCCTGGTGGCGTGGCGCATCACGGTGTCGGTGACCGCGCCGCTGCACGAGGCCGTCGGCATCGCCACGGCGGTGGCGGCAGGTGACCTCAATGGCCACGTGCAGACGACGCGCAAGGACGAGCTGGGCGACCTGCTGAACGCCCTGGCGTCGATGAAAACCTCGCTGATCCAGACCGTGGGTCAGGTGCGCAGCGCCACCGACAGCATCAACACCGCTTCGTATGAAATCGCCTCGGGCAACCAGGACCTGAGCGCGCGCACCGAGCAGGCCGCGAGCAACCTGGAAGAGACCGCGGCCTCGATGGAACAACTCACCAGCACCGTGCGCCAGAGCGCGGACGCTGCGCGCCAGGCCAACCAGCTGGCCGCGAGTGCGGCCGAGATCGCCGTGCGCGGTGGTCAGGTGGTGGGCCAGGTGGTCACGACCATGGACGAGATCAACCACAGCAGCAAGAAGATCAGCGACATCATCGGCGTCATCGACGGCATTGCCTTCCAGACCAACATCCTGGCGCTGAACGCGGCGGTGGAAGCCGCGCGCGCCGGTGAGCAGGGCCGGGGCTTTGCGGTGGTGGCCGGTGAGGTGCGCAACCTGGCGCAGCGCAGCGCAGAAGCCGCCAAGGAAATCAAGAACCTGATCGGTGCCAGCGTGGACCGCGTGGAAGCGGGCTCGCGGCTGGTGGCCGACGCGGGGCAGACGATGAGCGAGATCGTGGGCTCGGTGCAGCGCGTCTCCGACATCATCGGCGAGATCACGGCGGCGGCCGGCGAGCAGAGCGACGGCATCGGGCAGGTCAACGTGGCGGTGACGCAGCTGGACCAGATGACGCAGCAGAACGCCGCGCTGGTGGAAGAAAGTGCCGCTGCTGCCGAGAGCCTGAAAGACCAGGCCAGCCGCCTGACCGAGGTCATCAAGATCTTCCGCATCGACTCGGCCCAGGCTTACAGCGCCCCGGCGACCGTGGTGGCCAAGCCGGCCAACACCTTCAAGCCAGTGGCCCACAAGCCCGCCAGCCTCAGACCCGTCGCTGCAAAGCCCGCCTTGTCGGCACCGGCCACCCCCAAAACCGAGGCCTTGCCGCGTCCGGCGGCCACACCGGCGGCCGTTGTGCGCCCTGCGCCCGCCGTCCGCCCCGCGGTGGCGGCGGGTGCCGAAGGCGACTGGGAAAGTTTCTGAGTTGCCTCTGACCGCCGAGCCTCGCCGGCGGTTCTTTTCTCCCTGCAACGAAAGCACCCGTGAACGCCTCGCCTCTGTCGCACGTCCCGAAGTCACATCCACCAGAGGCCCAAGCCGTGCTGGGTGACCAGGTGATGCTCGCGGCCATCATCTTGAGCGCGCTGGGTGCTGTGGTGATCGGCTTCACACATTACGAGCTCACGCTGGCGCTGATGGGCGCCTTGCTGTTGTCGGGGCTGGGGTTGGCGGCTTACGTTCTCGGGCGCGGTTCGCTCGCCTCACGCCTGGTGCTCACGTTCGCGCAGGCCGCTTTGGTGGCGTTGCACATCCAACTGGCGCACGGTGAGTCCGAGTTCCACTTTGGCATTTTTGTCACCCTCGCCCTGCTGCTGGTTTACCTGGACTGGCGGCCGATCGTGTTTGCAGCGGGCTTGTTTGCCGTTCATCACGTGTTGTTTGACCGTCTGCAGGCCATGGGCCTGGGCTTCTACTGCACCACCGAGGCCAACTTCTGGCGTGTCATGTTGCACGCGGCCTATGTGGTGGTCCAGACGGGTCTCGAGGTGGTCTTGGCTGTGAGCATGGGGCGAACCGCGCGCGAGGGCGCTGAACTCGGACGCATGGTGAAGGCGATTGATCAGGAAGACGGTATTGCGCTGGATGCCGGCGGCATGGTCGTGAGCAGCACGGGAGCACGCGCTTTGCAGAGCGCGTTGCAAAAGATGCGCGCGACGGTGGCATCGGTCCAGTCGTCGGCCGACTCCATCCAGTCCGCCAGTCGCGAAATCGCCTCGGGCAACCAGGACCTGAGCGCGCGCACCGAGCAGGCCGCGAGCAACCTGGAAGAGACCGCGGCCTCGATGGAACAACTCACCAGCACCGTGCGCCAGAGCGCGGACGCTGCGCGCCAGGCCAACCAGCTGGCCGCGAGTGCGGCCGAGATCGCCGTGCGCGGTGGTCAGGTGGTGGGCCAGGTGGTCACGACCATGGACGAGATCAACCACAGCAGCAAGAAGATCAGCGACATCATCGGTGTCATCGACGGCATTGCCTTCCAGACCAACATCCTGGCCTTGAACGCGGCGGTGGAAGCCGCGCGCGCCGGTGAGCAGGGCCGGGGCTTTGCGGTGGTGGCCGGTGAGGTGCGCAACCTGGCGCAGCGCAGCGCAGAAGCCGCCAAGGAAATCAAGAACCTGATCGGTGCCAGCGTGGACCGCGTGGAAGCGGGCTCGCGGCTGGTGGCCGACGCGGGGCAGACGATGAGCGAGATCGTGGGCTCGGTGCAGCGCGTCTCCGACATCATCGGCGAGATCACGGCGGCGGCCGGCGAGCAGAGCGACGGCATCGGGCAGGTCAACGTGGCGGTGACGCAGCTGGACCAGATGACGCAGCAGAACGCCGCGCTGGTGGAAGAAAGCGCGGCCGCGGCCGAGAGCCTGAAAGACCAGGCCAGCCGCCTGACCGAGGTCATCAAGATCTTCCGATGACGGATCGCGCAGCACGTGCCTTCAGCCACTTCTCAATCGAATCACTCTCGAAGAACGACCATGCAAGCTTTGATGCGCCAGTTTTCCATCCGCACCCGAATGATGGGCGCCATCGGCGTCGTTCTGCTGTTGTTGACCATGATCGGCGGCGCCGGTCTGTGGGGCATGAACCGCCTGCACGCCCTGAGCGTGGAGTTTGTTGATCATGCTTTCGAAGAGACGCTGACCCTGTCGCGCCTGCAGGTGGCGCTGGGCGACATGGGTCGCTTCGAGAAGGACATGATCATTGCCTACGAGAAGCCCGAGGAAGTGGCGAAGGCCAAGGCCCAGTGGCAGGGCGCGCGCGACGCGGCCGTGCAGCAGATGGACCACATGCTGGTGGGCGATGAGGACGGCGACAACACCGTCGTGCGCGAGATGAAAGACCAGCTCACCGCCTACGCCAACGCGGTGGAGCCGGTCACGCGCCAGCTGGCCGACAACGGCTACGACACCGCCACCGTGGCCAACCGCATGCTGGCGCGCGCGCACGAGCAGTACGCCGGGCTCCTGGCCAACCTGAAGCGGGTGGAAGACGTGCTCAAGGTGGAGGCCGCCACGCTGCAACAGGAAGAGAAGGACATCAACGCCCAGACGCTGCTGATCTTCGGTGTGGCCGTGGCACTGGCCGCGCTGGTCGTGGTGCCCACCACACTGTCCAACATGCAGAGCATCTGCCAGCCGCTCAACGAAGCGCAGCGCGTGGCCACCGCCATCACCAACGGCGATCTGACCCAGACCGTTCACGTCAGCGGCAAGGACGAACTCGCGGCCCTCATGCAGGCCCTGGGGGGCATGCAGGCGTCGCTGGTGCGCATCGTGGGCGAGGTGCGCAACAGCACCGACAGCATCGGCACCGCCAGCGAAGAAATCGCCAGCGGCAACCAGGACCTGAGCGCGCGCACCGAGCAGGCCGCGAGCAACCTGCAGCAGACAGCTGCCAGCATCGACCAGATCAACAGCACCGTGCGCCAGAGTGCCGATTCGGCGCGCCAGGCCACGCAGATGGCCGTGGTCAACGCCGAGGTGGCGGTGCGCGGCGGTCAGGTGGTGAGCCAGGTGGTCACCACCATGAACGAGATCAACCAGAGCAGCCAGAAGATCGGCGACATCATCGGTGTCATCGACGGCATCGCCTTCCAGACCAACATCCTCGCGCTCAATGCGGCGGTGGAGGCGGCGCGCGCCGGTGAGCAGGGCCGTGGTTTTGCCGTGGTGGCGGCCGAGGTGCGCAGCCTGGCGCAGCGCAGTGCGCAGGCCGCCAAAGAAATCAAGGTGTTGATCGAGGCCAGCGTGGGCAAGGTCGAGACCGGCTCGCGCCTGGTGGCCCAGGCCGGCAGCACCATCGGCGAGATTGTGGCGAACGCAGAGAAAGTCTCGGCCTTCATCAGCGACATCACCACCGCCGCCCAGGAGCAGTCGCAAGGCATTGGCCAGGTCAACGCCGCCGTGACGCAGCTGGACCAGATGACGCAGCAGAACGCCGCGCTGGTGGAGCAAAGCGCCGCCGCCGCCGAAAGCCTCAAAGACCAGGCCAGCCGACTGGCCGAGGTGGTGCGGGTGTTCCGGTTGTCGGGTTCCGCTCACGCCTGAGGCGCGCGGAACCCTTGACGAGGACCGAGCGCGGCCACAAACGCCGGCCGCTCTGCCTATACTGCTCCGGGTAATGTCCCGGTCTTCGCGGGACACCCTGCCTGGAGACCGCCGTCATGAACGCCCGCCTGCCCCAAGCCCTGCCGCCGCTCGACCCCACTGCGCTGCAAAGCCACATCGAATCCGCCTGGCAGCAGACCATCGTCCCCGAGCTGGTGCGCTACATCGAGGTGCCGGCCAAGTCCCCGGCCTTCGACCCCGACTGGGCCCGCCACGGCCTGTTGGACCGGGTGCTGCGCGGCGCGGCCGACTGGGTGCAGGCGCAGAAGGTGGAAGGCCTCACGCTGGAGGTGATCCAGCTGCCCGACGCGCGCGGTGTGCCGCGCACGCCGGTGCTGTTTTTTGAAGTGCCGGCCTGCGCGGGCCGTGACGGCACGCCGGCACCGGCGTCGGGTCAGACCGTGCTGATGTACGGCCACCTCGACAAACAACCCGAGTTCAACGGCTGGCGCAGCGACCTGGGCCCCTGGATGCCCAAGATCGACGGCGGCAAGCTCTACGGCCGTGGCGGTGCCGACGACGGTTATGCGGTCTACGCCAGCATCGCCGCGCTGCAGGCGCTCAAAGCCCAGGGCGTGGCGCACCCGCGCATCGTCGGCCTGATCGAGACCTGTGAAGAAAGCGGCTCGGGCGACCTGCTGCCCTATGTGGACGCGCTGCGCACGCGCCTGGGCGACGTGGGCCTGGTGATCTGCCTGGACAGCGGCGCCGGCAACTACGACCAGCTCTGGCTCACCACCAGCCTGCGCGGCATGGCCAGCGGCGTGCTCAAGGTCGAGATCCTCACCGAGGGCATCCATTCCGGCGACGCCTCGGGGCTGGTGCCGTCGAGCTTCCGCATCATGCGCCAGGTCCTCGACCGGCTGGAAGACAGCGCCACCGGCCGCCTGCTGCCCGCCAACTTCCACTGCGAGGTGCCGGCCGAGCGCGTGGCGCAGGCGCGCGCGACCGCCGCCATCCTGGGTGACGAGATCTACAAACGCTTCCCCTGGGCGCACCACGACTGCGGCGGCTCCACCGTGTTCGCCCTGCCCACCACCACCGACCCGGTGGACGCCCTGCTCAACCGCACCTGGCGGCCCACGCTGTCGGTCACCGGCGCCGATGGTTTCCCCGAGATGCGCAATGCCGGGAACGTGCTGCGGCCTTACACCGCGTTCAAGCTGAGCCTGCGCCTGCCCCCGCTGGTGGACGCGCCCGCCGCCGTGCAGGAGCTCAAGGCGCTGCTGGAGGACAACGCGCCTTACCAGGCCAAGGTCACGTTTGAGGGTGAGGGCGCGGCCAGCGGCTGGAACGCGCCGGCCACCATGCCCTGGTTCGAGCAGGCCTTGCAGGACGCATCGCAGGCGCACTTTGGCGCTGGTTGCGGCACCATCGGCCAGGGGGGCACCATCCCGCTCATGAACATGCTCAGCCAGGGTTTCCCGACCGCGCAGATGATGGTGTGCGGCGTGCTCGGTCCCAAGAGCAATGCGCACGGCCCGAACGAATTCCTGCACCTGGACTACGCGCGCCGCCTGACCGCCACCGTCGCGCAGGTCATCGCCCGCATGCCCTGAACACGGCCCGTCCCATTTCTTTCCCTGCGCCGACATGACCGACACGACCCAGGCCCCCTTCACCTTGCGCGACGGCCTCAACCTCGCGTTGTACGACTGGCCGCTGCCGATGCGCCGCCGTCCGCGCGGCGTGGTGCTCATCGTGCACGGGCTGGGCGAGCACGCCTGGCGTTACGACGCCGTGGCGCGGCGTCTCAACGACTGGGGCTTCTTCGTGCGCGCCTTCGACCAGCGCGGCCACGGCGATTCGGGCGGCGCGCAGGGGGTGCTGCCCGACGACGACGCGCTGCTCGACGACCTGGCCGAGGTGCTGGACGACACGCGCCGCCACATCGCCCAGCCGTGGGCCTGTCCCCTCCTTCTCATGGGGCACAGCATGGGCGGTCTGGTGTCGGCCACCTTCGTGCAGCGCGGCATGGCCAAGGTCGACGGCCTGGTGCTGTCCTCGCCCGCGCTGCAGGCGGGCCTGGGTCTGGTGCAACGCAGGTTGATCGATCTGATGTACCGGTACGCACCCAACAAGACCCTGTCCAACGGGTTGGACGCGAGCAAGATTTCGCACAACCAGGCCACGGTGGCGGCCTATGAAAGGGACCGCCGCGTGCACGACCGCATCTCGGCGCGGCTGGCGCGTTTCATCGACAGCAACGGGCCCAGTGTGCTGGCGGCGGCGCCCGGCTGGAGCGTGCCGACCTTGCTCATGTTCGCGGGCGACGACCACCTGGTGAAGTCCGAAGGCAGTCGTGCCTTTGCTGCGGCTGCCCCCCGAAGCACCGTGCATTCACAGGCGTTCGAGGGCCTGTACCACGAGATCTTCAACGAAGCAGATCCGTCGGCCGTGTTCGGCACGCTCAAAGCCTGGCTGGACGTTCAGGCGCCCCAGCCCAGAACCGCCTGAGGCCCTAGCGGCGCGGCTGCATCAGGCCGCCGAGCATGCCCATCAGATCACCCGCTGCCGGGTTGCTCTGACCACCGAGCAAGGCGCCGAGTGCGCCCAGACCGTTGTCGGCCGGCACCTGGCCTTGTGGTGTTAGCTGGTCGATCAGCCCTGGCAGCAGGTCGGCCAAGGTGGTGGATGCCTGCCCCGGGTTGCCACCCAGCTGGGCGGCGATCATGCCCATGAGGTCCGGGCCGAGGGCCTGCCCGAGCCGATCGGGGTCCACCGGCTGGTTGGCACCCGTGCCCACCCACGATTGCGCGGCTTCCCCCAACCCGGCCGACTGCAGCTTGGCGAGCAAACCCTGCAAACCCCCTGCGTTGTTCAGCAGCGAGCTCACCAGGGTGATCAGCAGCTGTGGATTGAGGCCGCCAGCGCCCCCGGCGGGTGAGGCGTCGGCGCCGCGCTGGGCGCCCATGGCGGCTTCGGTGGCCGCGCCGATCAAAGAATCCAGCAATCCCATGCCGAGCCTCCGTGGTTACTTGGGTCAGGTCGGATTGTGGGCTTGCCGACCGCGCCATGCAAGCCAGACCAGGGCCGCTGCGGTGAGTCCCAGCGGCAACAGCGAGCCCACGTTCAACCATTGCCAGCCCTGCGTGGTCACCAGCGCGCCGGAGGCAAACGAGGTGAGCGCCATGGTGGCGAACACGCAGAAGTTGATGGCCGCCTGCGCGCGGTCTTTTTCCTCGGGTCGGTACGACTGCAGCGAGAGCGTGGTGCTGGCGGTGAAGAGGAAGTTCCAGCCCACGCCCAGCAGGAACAGGGCGATCAGGAACTGGTGCAGCTCCACGCCCGACAAAGCGATGACGACGCACAACACGTTGAGCGCGACACCGGTGCCCATGATGCTGAGCACACCAAACCGCTTGATCAGGTGGCCGGTGAAGAAGCCCGGCGCGAACATGCCGATCACGTGCCATTCGAGCACCAGGGCCGCGTCCTCGAACGGAAAACCGCAGACCTGCATGGCCAGCGGCGTGGCCGCCATCAGCAGGT
>NZ_JAOASO010000086.1 GCF_030158645.1 Hydrogenophaga sp.
GGCACTGCACGTAGTAGCGGCTGCGCGTGAGGCTGCGCATGGAGCACAGGCCGAAGCCGCGCTCGCTGTTGGCGTAAACGATGGCGTGGGTGGACACCGGCGGCACATCGGCCAGCACACCGAGCCAGCCGAAGGGGTAGACCTTCTCGTACTCGGTGATGGCGCCCTCGGGCACGCTGGCACGGCACACGCCGTGGAAACCGTCGCAGCCGGCGATGAAATCGCACAGCACTTCGTGCGTCTGGCCATCTTTCTCGTAACGCACCACCGGGTGGTCGGTGTCGAAGTCGTTCACCGTCACGTTGCCCGCGCTGTAGATGGTGGTCAGGCCGGCGGCGCTGCGGGCGTCCATCAGGTCGCGTGTCACCTCGGTCTGGCCGTAGGCCGTGACCACCTTGCCGCCGGTGAGGCCGTGCACGTCGATTGGATGGCGGGTGTTGGCAAAGACCAGCTCGATGCTGTGGTGCACCGTGCCTTCGGCTTTCACACGCTCGCCCACGCCGGCCTCGGCCAGCAGGTCGACCGTGATCTGTTCCAGGATGCCGGCGCGGATGCGGCTCAGCACGTAGTCGCCGCTCTGACGCTCGATGACGATGTTGTCGATGCCGGCTTTGTGCAGCAACTGACCGAGCAGCAGGCCCGATGGGCCGGCGCCGATGATGGCGACCTGGGTACGCATGACTTGTCTCCTGATGGGAATCCCCAAGCGTAGAAACCCGGGGCTCGCAACACAATCGCTCGCGATCAAGCTTGCGCGATGAACGGACGACTTGTGCGATCACCGCGCAATATGGGGCGGGCAGCGCATAATCCGGCCATGAATGAATCCGCACACCCCATCGCCAAGGCCGATTTCATCGAAGGCATGGCCAAGGGCATGGCGGTGCTGGAGAGCTTCGACACCCAGCGCCAGCGGCTCAACGCCACACAGGCGGCCGAGCGCGCGGGCCTCACGCGCGCAGCCGCGAGGCGCCACCTGCTCACGCTGGCCCACCTCGGTTACCTGGACACCGACGGCAGCCATTACTGGCTCTCGGCCAAGGTGCTGCGGTTTTCGGGGAGCTACCTCGCCTCGGCACGCCTGCCGCGCCTGTTGCAACCCACCTTGAATCGACTCGCTGCTCTCACGCGGGACTCGTTTTCAGCGGCGGTGCTGGACGGGGACGAGGTGGTGATCGTGGCGCGCAACGTGTCCATCGGCGGCCAGCGGCTCATGGCCTACGGGCTGCACCTCGGCGCGCGCCTGCCAGCGCACGCCACGTCCACAGGGCGCGTGTTGCTCGCGGCCATGCCCAGGACCGAGTTCGCCACCTGGCTCAAGGGGCGCGAACTGCCTCGGCTCACGCCGCACACGGCGGTGGACCACAAGGCGTTCAAAGTCCTCATCGCCGAGGTGCGCAACCAAGACTTGGCCGTCGCGCGCGAGGAGCACGAGCTGGGCGTGTTTGCGCTGGCGGTGCCGCTGCGCAACCTGCAGGGCAAGGCGGTCGCGGCGCTGAATGTGGTGTCTTCCGCCGACCGCATGGATTCGCCCGAGTTCCTGCGCGACATGCTGCCGCTCCTGCAAGACGCCGCGCGCGAGCTGCGACCGCTGCTCTGACCCGGCTCACACGCCCAGGTACTGTTCCAGCAGTTCGGGCTTGGACAGGAGTTCTTCGGAACTGCCTTCGAACACCACCTCGCCCTTGACCAGGATCACGTTGCGGTCGGTGATCTGGGTGACGTGTTTCCAGTTCTTGTCCACGATGATGCTGCTGATGCCGCTCTCGCGGATCAGGCCGCAAATGCGCCAGATCTCGCGCGCGATCAGCGGCGCCAGGCCTTCGGTGGCTTCGTCGAGGATCAGCAGGTCGGGGTTGGTCATGAGCGCACGGCCGATGGTGAGCATCTGCTGCTCGCCGCCGCTGAGCTGCTGCCCGCCGTGGTTCAGGCGCTCGGCCAGGCGCGGGAACGTTTCCAGCACGCGCTCGTAGGTCCAGTCGCGCTGTCCCTTGGTGCCGGCCCGCGCCGACATCACCAGGTTTTCCCTCACGCTCAGGTTGCCGAAGATGCCACGGCCCTCGGGCACGTAGGCCAGGCCCAGGCGGGCGATCTCGAACGTGGGTGCGCCGGTCATGTCGCGGCCTTTCACATGCACCTGGCCGCCACTGGGCTTGACGATGCCCATGATGGATTTGAGCAGCGTGGACTTGCCCATGCCGTTGCGGCCCATCAGGCCGATCGTCTGGCCCTGGCCGACGGTGAAGTCGATGCCGCGCAGGATGTGGCTGGCGCCGTAGTGGGTGTTGAGACCCTTGGCCTCCACCAATGCGTTCGTCGCTGCGCTCATCAGTGTTCCTCACCCAGGTAGGCTGCTTGTACGGAAGCATCGGCGCGCACCTGCGCGGGCGTGCCGCTGGCGATGACCTGGCCGTTCACCATCACGGTGAGCTGGTCGGCCAGCGTGAAGACGGCGTCCATGTCGTGTTCCACCAGCATGATGGCGTGGTCGTTCTTCAGACGCAGCAGCAGCGCCACCATGCTCTCGGCCTCAGCCTGGCCCATGCCGGCCAGGGGTTCGTCGAGCAGCAGCACGGTGGGCTCGGTGGCCAAGGTCATGGCGATCTCCAGCTGGCGCTGCTCGCCGTGGCTGGTGGTGCCTGCGACCACGCTGGCGCGGTTCGTGAGGCCGGCGAGTTCGAGCGCACGCTCGCAGCGCTCGTTGACCGCACCCATGGCGCTGGCCGAAGACACCCAGCGCAGCGGGTTCCACGGCGCGTGCCGCTCGCGCGACTGCGCGGCCAGGCGCACGTTGTCCCACACGGTGAAGGGCAGGAAGATGTTGGTCTTCTGGTAGCTGCGGCCCAGGCCCAGGCGCGAGATTTTTTCGGGGCTCTTGCCGGCGGTCTCCACGCCGTTGAGCGTGATGCGGCCCGAGGTGGGCGGCAGGTCGCCCGAGAGCAAATTGGTCAACGTGGACTTGCCCGCGCCGTTGGGGCCGATCACCGCGTGGATGCGTCCGCGGTGCAGGTCGACCGACACGTCGTTGACAGCGGCCAGACCACCAAAGCGTTTGGTGAGGTTGTGGGCCGACAGGAGAAGTTCGCTCATGCCTTCCCCCGTTTGCTGCTGAAGCGTTCCACCAAGCCCAGCAAACCGCGCGGTGCAAACACCACCACCAGCACGATGAACGTGCCCATGAGCAGCTGCCAGTGTTTGGTGAGGTCCTTGAAGAAGTGCATCACGTACTCGAACGCGAAGGCCCCCACAATGGCCCCGGCGAAGTTGCCCATGCCGCCGAGGATAACCATCATGATGGCGTGTGCGCTCATGTGAAAACCCATCAGCTCGGGGTTCACGTAGCCGGTCTGCGCGGCCCACAGAAAGCCCGCCACACCAGCCAGCGCACCGGCCAGCGTGAAAGCCGCGAGCTTGTAGCCGAAGGTGCCGTAGCCCACCGCGCGCATGCGGTGCTCGTTCACGCGGATGCCGGCGAGCACGCGGCCAAACGGCGAGAACAGCAGCCGGCGCAGGAAGGCGTAGACCAGCACGAGCAGCAGCAGCGTGAAGTAATAGAAAGTGGTCTTGTTTTCCAGGTCGATGCCGGTCCAGCCGAACACCGAGGCGTCGGGCCGGAAGTTCACGTAGACACCGTCTGAGCCGCCGAGCGCCTTGTTGTCGAAGAACAGGAAGAACACCATCTGCGCGAACGCCATGGTGACCATGATGAAGTAGATGCCGTGGGTGCGCACCACGAAGAAGCCGATGATGAGCGCGGCCAGCCCCGCGCCCAGCGCCGAGACGGGCAGGGCCCACCACAGGCTGATGGGTGCATCGGCCGGAGTGAGGAAAGCCAGCGCATAACCGGCGAGGCCAAAGTAGGCCGCGTGGCCGAGCGACACCAGGCCGCTGACGCCCTGCAGCAGATCCAGGCTCATGGCGAAAATCGCCAGGATCATCATCTGCGAGAGCATCTGAAGGTAGAAGTCGCCACCGGTCAGGGGAATGAGGGGAAATGCGGCGAGTGCGATGGCACCCAGCACCAGGATGGCCTGGATGCTGCGCGGCAGCTTCTCAAGTTGGGCTTTCGGAGAACTCATTGTTTGAAGAGCCCTTCGGGCTTGTAGAGCAGCACGAGTGCCATCAACATGTAGACCGCCATGCCGGCGATCTGCGGCACGAGCACCTTGCCAAAGGTATCGACCAGGCCCACGAGCAAGGCGGCCACGAGCGCACCGCGCACCGAGCCGATGCCGCCGATGACCACCACCACGAAACACATGATCAATACCGAGCTGCCCATGCCGGGGTAGACGCTGGCAATGGGCGCGGCGATCATGCCGGCGATGGCGGCCAGCGCCACGCCCAGCGCAAACACCACACCATGGATCAGCCGGATGTTGATGCCCAGCGATTCGGTCATTTCGCGGTTGAAGGCACCGGCCCGGATCTTCATGCCCAGGCGGGTCTTGGAGATCAGCAGGTACAGGCCGAGGGCCAGTGCGATGCACACGCCCGACATCACCAGCCGGTACACCGGGTAGGAGAGGTTCTCGGTCAGCGGGATCGACCAGTTCAGCACCTCGGGCACCTGCACCGCGTGCACGTCGTCGCCCCAGAGGATGGAGCGCACCTCTTCAAAGATGTAGATCAGGCCGAAGGTGAGCAGCACCTGGTCGAGGTGGTCGCGGTGGTAGAAGTGCCGGAACAGCGACCACTCCAGCAGCCAGCCCAACGCCACGGCGATCACCGTGCCCAGCACGATGGCCAGCACCAGGCTGTCCAGCTGGCGGACCAGAAACCACGCGAGGTAGGCACCCAGCATGTAGAAGCTGCCGTGCGCCAGGTTGACCACGCCCATGATCCCGAAGATCAGCGTGAGGCCGGCGGCCAGCATGAACAGCAACAGGCCGTATTGCAGGCTGTTGAGCAACTGGATCAGGAAGTTGGCGAAATCCATGGGCGATCGGGTGGTTGGACGGAGCGCGGGAGCGTGCAAAAAACAGGCCAGCGCCCGAGGGGCGCCGGCCTGGGGTGGGACCAGCCCGCGGTGGGCGAGCGTCCGCCCGGCTTCAGGCCATGCGGCAGCCGGTGGCCGGATCGGCCACGGCCTTTTGCGCGACGCCGATCACCTTGTTTTCCTTGTTTTCCACTTTGCGCAGGTACATGTCCTGGATCGGGTTGTGGGCTGCGCTCATCTTCCATTTGCCGCGCGGGCTGTCGATTTCGGCGCCGTTCATGGCGGCGTACAAGGCCGGCTTGTTGTTCAGGTCGCCCTTGACCGCATTCGCGCCCTTGATCAGCAGCAGGCCCGTGTCGTAGCCCTGCACCGCGTACACGTCGGGCTGCAGGCGGAACGTCTTGGCGTAGTCCAGGCGGAATTTCTTGTTGCGCGGCGTGTCCAGCGAATCGCTGTAGTGCATGGTGGTGAGCACACCGTTGGCGGCGTCACCCGCGGCTTCGAGCACACCCTCGGTCAGGAAGCCGGAACCGTAGAGCTGGATGTTCTTGTTCAGACCGGCCGCAGCAAAGTCGCGCAGGAACTTGGCCGCGCCGCCACCGGCGAAGAAGCAAGCCACCGCGTCGGGATTGAGCGAGGCGATTTCGGTCAGCAGCGCCTGGAACTCCACGTTCGGGAACGGCAGACCCAGCTTCTTGACGATGGTGCCGCCGGCTTCGGTGTAGCTCTTCTCGAAGCCTTCAAAGGCCTCGTCGCCAGCGGCGTAGTTCCAGGTGATCCACACGGCCTTCTTGTGGCCGCGCTCCATCATGGCCTTGCCCAGCGCCAGCGTGGGCTGGGAGTTGGTGAACGAGGTGCGGAACACGTTGGGCGCGCACTGCGCGCGGGTGGCCACATGCACGCCGGCGTTCGGGATCAGGCTGAGCACGCCGCTGTCGCGCGCCACCTTGTGGATGCCCATCTGCACACCCGAGTGAACCGTGCCCACGAGCACGTCGACCTTGTCGCGCTGCACCAGGCGGGTGGCGTTCTCGATGCCCTTGGCCGGGTTCGATTCGTCGTCCACCTTGAAGAACTCGACCTCGCGGCCGCCGAGCTTGCCGCCCTGTTCGTTGAGCGCCATGCGGAATCCGTTTTCAATCGCCACGCCCAACTGAGCGAAGGTGCCGGTGTACGGCAGCATGAAACCCACGCGGACCTTGTCCGACTGTGCGCGCGCGAGTTCGGGCAGCAACAGGCCGGTGGACGCGGCGCCGATCACGGCAGCGCTGCGGGTCAGGACAAGTCGGCGAGTGGTCATAGGGGATCTCCAGGTGGGTTGGCAGAAAACGAAGCTGGCTGGGCCACTGTAGACGGGAGGGTATCCGTTGACGATCCAGAATTACCCGTACTTGAGGCTTGAACTATTCAGATGTGAACCTGACGGCTGAACTCAGTCGGTGGTGGCCAGCGCGAGAGCCAGCCATTCGCGTGCCCAGGCCGTGCACACCACCTCGGGCTCGGTGCCGGCCGAGGCGTCGTGGCGGAACACCTCACCGATGCGGACCGCGCCCAGGTCGGTCAGGCGTTCGTCGAAGCGCAGACCGCCGTTGCAAAAGGTCTGCGGGTAAACGCTGTCGCCCAGGGCAATCACGCCGTAGCGCACCTGGCCCAGGTACTTGGGTTGGCTGGACAGGGATTCGTAGAGATGGCGGGCGTTGTCGGGCACATCGCCAGCGCCGTAGGTGGATGAGCAGATGACGTAAAGTGCATCTTCCTCAAACACCGAAATGTCGAGTCCGTCCATCATGCGGACTTCGATGACGGGCACCAGATCCGTGCAATCCATCTCGATGGCCTGTGCCACGTACTCGGCGGTGTTGGTCATTGTGCCGACCAGGATGAGGAGTTTCGAAGGGATGCTCATAGGGGTATAGGCAATATACTTCATGTTTCCCTTGCGGCCACCCGGGGAAACCCCGACAACGCGGCGCCGGTCCAGTGCGGCAGCTGTTCGCGCAGGATGCGCAGTGCGGGTGCTGCCTCGCGCTGGGCCAACGTGACCATCCCGAAACGCCCTTGGGCATCGAGGCTGGGTGAAACATCGAGCTGGATCAGATCCGCCGCCACGGCGTTCACCGTGAGCACGACGGCGTTGCTACGTCGCGCCACCTCGACGATGCTCAATGTTTCGTCGCAGCGAAGGGTGACCATGTCGTCCGGGTTGGCCTGCGGGCCGTAGCGGTTGATCATCAGGCGGGCGACTTCATCGCTCAGCGGTGTCGAGGCCACCGGATACGCCATCACCTCCTCCAGGCTGA
Organism: Hydrogenophaga sp.; assembly: GCF_030158645.1. Lineage (GTDB taxonomy): Bacteria > Pseudomonadota > Gammaproteobacteria > Burkholderiales > Burkholderiaceae_C > Hydrogenophaga. The sequence goes on from NZ_JAOASO010000086.1 coordinate 7,240, forward strand.
CGGCACGGCCCATGAGGGACAGTGGATGGTCCTGGCGGACCAGAAAACCCGCCGCCAACTCGAACGTGAGTGTCACCTGCAAGTCGGCCGAGGGCCGCATGTCTCGGATGTCGACGATGGCGGCGTCCAGGTGCTGCGCACGCAGCGCGTCGAGCAACACGGCGGTGTTCCCGCGTGAAATCCGAACCTGCAACCGGGGGTGGTGCTCGGCCATGTGCAACATCAGCGGCGTGCTCAGCAGCGCGCCCGGCGCAGAGCTCAGCCCCACACGAAGCTGGCCGATCAGCCCGGCGTGCAGGCCTTTGCCCGTTTGCCGGAGCGCCTCGGCATCGCTGACCAGACGCCGTGCGCGCGCCAGCACCTCATGGCCGAACGGCGTCAATGCGATGCGCCGGCCAAGCCGGTCGAACAGAGGGCCGCCGAGTTCGTCTTCCAGCGCGCGGATGCTGCGGGTCAGCGCCGGCTGGGTGAGGAACAGGGCAGTGGACGCCTGCACGAACGAACCCATGTCCACCAACGCCACGAAATGCCTCAGTTGCACCAGCGTCATCCTGAAATCCTCAGTGAAAGTTATGGATTGTTGATCTGCAATGCATTGGACTTTAAAACAAGCGCTTCCTAACATGCAACAAAGTTCATGTACCCACTGGAGCAACGGCCTTGGAACGACTCAGCGATCAAGCGGTTCAGGAGTTCATCGCGCTGCGGCGCGACATCCACCAGCACCCGGAGCTGGCCTTTGACGAGCACCGCACCAGCGCGCTCGTGGCGCAGAAGCTTCAGGCCATGGGCTGCGCCGTCACCACCGGTCTGGGCGGCACCGGGGTGGTGGGGCAATTGCGGCGAGGCAGCTCGGAGCGCACGATCGGCCTGCGCGCCGACATGGATGCGCTGCCGATCGTCGAAGCCACCGGCACCGACTGGACCAGCTGCCACCACGGCGTGATGCACGCCTGCGGACACGACGGCCACACCGCCATGCTGCTGGCTGCCGCACAGCACCTGGCAGAAGAGGGAGCTTTTGACGGCACGCTCAACCTGATCTTCCAGCCCGCCGAAGAGGGCGGCGGGGGCGCGCTGAAGATGATGAGCGACGGCCTGTTCGAGCGCTTTCCCTGCGACGCGATCTTTGCCATGCACAACATGCCGGGCCACGCACAGGGCCAGCTGGTGTTCCGCAGTGGAGCCGCGATGGCGTCTTCCGACTACGCCACGGTCACACTGCACGGTGTGGGCGGCCATGGCGCCATGCCCCACAAAACCACCGATGTCGTGGTGGCGGCGGCCTCCATCGTCATGGCGCTGCAAACCGTCGTCTCGCGCCATGTGGATCCTTTGCAGCCAGCGGTTGTCACCGTGGGAGCCGTGCACGCCGGTCAGGCCAACAACGTGATCCCGGCCACGGCGCGCCTGGAACTCAGCGTGCGCGCGCTGGACCCGCAAGTGCGTTCGAGCATTGAAGGACGCATCCGCGAACTGGTGCGCCTGCAGGCCGAAAGCTTTGGTGTGCGCGCCGAGCTGGACTGGCGTCCCGGCTATGCGGTGCTGGTCAACGACGCACTGCAGACCGAACGCGCTCTGGCGGTGGCGCGGGCGCATTTCCCGCCCTCGCAGGTGGTGGCCCAGGGCCCCCTGCTCACCGGCAGCGAAGACTTTGCCTTCATGTTGGAGCGCGTCCCCGGTTGCTACCTGCTCATCGGCAACGGCACCGGCCAGGAGCCCGGCGCCTGCATGGTGCACAACCCCGCCTACGACTTCAACGACCACAACATCGCCACCGGCTCCGCCTATTGGATCGCGCTGGTGAACGAACTGCTTTCCCCCACCCACCCCTGAAACCACCGGAGACGCCCATGAACAGCCCCCTCAAGACCCTGATGGCCGCTGCCGCCATCGCCCTGGCCAGCCTGTCCGGCGCGGCCCTGGCCCAGAGTTACCCCACCCGACCGGTGACGCTGATGGTTCCTTACCCGGCGGGCGGCCTGTCGGACGTGATCGCGCGCTCGGTCAACAACACCTTGGGCAAGCAGCTCGGCCAGCCAGTCGTCATTGAAAACCTGGGCGGTGCCAGCGGATCGATTGCCGCGCAAAAGGTGCTCAACGGCGCCAGCGACGGTTACACGGTGTTCCAGGGCTCGCCCAATGAGCTCATCCTGGCCCCGTTGGCCATCGCCTCCATCAAGTTCAAAAGCGAAGACTTCCGCCTGGTGCAGATGATCGCCACCGCGCAGATCGCCTTCCTGGCCCGCAAGGACTTCCCCGCCAGCACGGTGGACGAGTTCCTGGACCAGGCCCGCAAGGCCGCGCAGCAAGGCCGTCCCCTGACCTACGCCAGCGTCGGCCCGGGCTCGTTCTACCACCTGCTCGGCGAGCACCTGTCCAAGGTCACCGGCATTCCCATGGTCCATGTGCCCTACAAGGGCGCAGCCCCGGCCGAGCAGGACCTGCTGGCCAGCCAGGTCGACTTTTTCCTGGCGCCGTACGGCAAGAAGTACGACGACATGCACAAGAGCGGCCGCGTCAAGGTGCTGGCCATGCTCAACAGCGAGCGGCTGGACAACGTGAAGAGCTACCCCGCCATCACCGAGAGCACCCAGCTCAAGAACTTCACCTTCAACATCTG
>NZ_JAOASO010000087.1 GCF_030158645.1 Hydrogenophaga sp.
TTTTGCCGGCGGCCAGGCAGGCGGCGGCCAGGGTGCCGAGCAGGTCGATGGCCACCGCGCGGGCGGCGGGCTTGGCTTCGTCGGTGGTCATGGTCAGGCCGAGCTGGCCGACCCAGGGCTTGCCGTCTTGTTTGGCGATGTGGCCGCTCAGAAAAATGAGGTTGCCGGTCTGCACGAAGGGCACATAGGCCGCCGCGGGGACTGAGACGGGCGGCAGGACGATGCCCAACTCGGTCAGCTTGTCGTAAATGCTCATGGGATGGCTCCTGAAGGATGAGCGATCCATTCTAATGACGGGCCCTGCGCAGGCGCCGTCCGCGCCGGGCTCAGACTTTGGAGCTGCTCGCCTGCGCTTCGAGCGCTTTCAGTTCGTCGGGCGGTGCGACGGTCACCGCCACCTGCAGCGTGTGGTCGGCACCGCTCTGGATCACGCCCCGCATGGGCGAGACATCGCCAAAATCGCGGCCGGTGGCCAGCGTCACGTAGTCTTCGCCCGGGCTGCCCCAGCCGCAGCGGTTGTTGGTGGGATCGAAGTCGAACCAGGCGCCGGTGGTGTCTGCCCCCTCGTCCGATTCGTTCACGATCGGCACGTACACCGACACCCAGGCGTGCGATGCATCGGCGCCGATCAGGCGCACCTTGCCGGGTGCCGGGCGCGTGAGCAGGTACCCGCTCACGTAGCGAGCCGGCAAGCCCAGGGTGCGCAGGCAGCCCAGCATGATGTGGGCAAAGTCCTGGCAAACGCCCTTGCCCTGGGCGAGCGCTTCGAGCGCAGGGGTGTTGACCTCGGTGCTGGCGGTTTCGTAGGTCAGGTCGGTGTGGATGAGCTCCATCAGCGCCTGGGCCGCGGCCAGCGCGGGCAGGCCCGGCTTGAACGCCGGGCGGGCGAAGGCCGCAAAGGCGTCGTCGCGCGGCACGTAGGGCGACGCGAACAGGAATTCGGCCGCCGGATCGAACGGGGCGTTGGCCCGGTAGCGGAAATGCTCGCGCACGCGCTCCCAGGTCATGGCGCGCCAAGGCTGTCCTTGTGGCAGCGGCTGGTGCGCGAGGGTCTCGACCAGGCTGTCGGCCTCCACCGTGAGCACGCTGTGCGTGGCTTGCAGCGAAAAGAAGGTGCGCTGGTTGCCGAACACATCGGTGGTCTGGCTGCGCGCCGCCGGCGGCGGATCGATGCGCAGCTCGTTGCCGATCAGGCGCTGGTGCGGCGTCTCCAGCGGGCACAGGTGCACCATGTGCTGGGCGAGGTCGATCGAGCCGTGGTAGCGGTAGCGGGTGCGGTGGAGGATGCGAAGAAGCATGTCAGGACCTCCGCCGGGCCGCCCCAAGGAGGGCCAGCGCCCCCTCGGGGGGCAGCGACGACACGAAGTGCGGAGCGTGGGGGCCCATCTCAGGCCCCCAAACTCTGGTTGCGCAGGTCGGCGTGGCTGAAGTGCAGGCGGCTGAGTTCGTTGGAGAGTTCCACCGCCGCGATTTCGCAGCCGTCCAGCAGTTCGGCGAGGTCGCTCCAGCTGCGCAGACCTTCGGGGCTGCGCTGCCAGTTGCTCAGGTCTTGCAGGACCCAGCTGTCGGGGTTGGGCAAGCCGCGGGCGAGCACGGCGTCTTGTGGCGTGGCGCTGCCGGCCAGTTTGTCCAGGCGCGAGCGCAGCGTCTGCACCACCCAGGCGAGCGAACGCGGGTTGTCGCGGTCCATCACCAGCAGGTCGATGAGCGCCACCATGTCCCGGCGCTGCTGGTACTGCGCATGGAAGGTGATGGTGCTGTCGAACAGCGCGATGACCGCTTCAAAGCCGGCCTGGTCGTGCACGCAACCGTGCTCCAGGGCCAGCGACAGCGAACGCGAGAGCGTGACGAGCCGCTCGATGTGGCGGCCCATGGAGAGCAGGCGCCAGCCATCGTCGCGCACCATGCGGTCGGTCTGTGAGCCGGTGATGGCGGCCAGGAGTTCGCTGGCGTTCTGCAGCGCCGTGAGGGCCTCGGCGGTGGCGTACTCGGCGTCGGTGGACAAGGCAGCACAGTCGCGCGCGAAGCTGGATTCGGTGCGCTCGATCAGGTGCCAGTGTTCTTGCGACAGGCGCTCGCGCACCTGC
>NZ_JAOASO010000088.1 GCF_030158645.1 Hydrogenophaga sp.
GTGTGGCCACCGTGACCATCGCCGATGTGTACCAGTCCAACGGCGTGATCCACGTCATCGACAAGGTGATGCTGCCGAAGTAAGCGGCTTCACAAAGCTGCGGGCGGTCTCCCTGCGGAGACCGCCCGTTTTGTTGAGAACGGCCAGCATTCGGTGGCACCGGCTTTCGAGGAAAACCGGTGCCCAGAAGGAGGCGCATGCGAGCCAGTCTTTCGGATGACCGTGGCTTTCCCGAGGTCGCTCAGCGCACCGTGGCCTGCGAGGTCGCGAGGTGTCGACGCAGGGATACCCCCCACCACAGAGCCAGCGCGATCGACAGGGCGACGAGTCCTTGCCCTGCCTGCAACTGGCTTTCGAGCGAATACGCGTTGCAAAGCCGCCGGTCGGTACTGGCCAGGAAGAAACCCAGCCAGGCCATCATCGGCAGGCCATAGCCGACGAAGAACAGTTGCACCGCCAGATTCGACTGCACCCAGCCCTGGCGCAGCGCTGCGCCCGCCAGCCACAACGTGACCAGCTTGGCCGCATCGGCTCCGGGCAGCACCACCGCCCGATCGATCATGGCGGGCACCATCCAGTAAGCCGTGATGCATTGCGCCAGCATGAACCCGGTCAGTCCAAACCGGTTCCAGCGTGTCAGGCGGTCCCCCACCACCGTCGACCACGCCGCGCCTGCGGCCACCAACAGCGGCATCTGCACCAGCATGTGCCAGACCATGCTCTGCTCGATGAGCACGCGCAGCGGCGGCAGCGACAGGGCGGTCGCCCCCATGGTGAGCACCAGCGCCAGGGTCTTCACGGTGCAGATGCGTTGGCCAGTTCCCTGGCCAGCGCCATGGCCCGTGGCCCGTCTTCCAGACCCAGAATGCGCACGAGCTGGCCGTCAGCGGTGACGATGTGAAGCGCTGCGTTGTGCTCGAACTCACCCAACGGCGCGGGTACCACCATGATCCCGAAGGTGTCGAGCAGCCGGCGCCGGTCTTCCGGGTTGACCAGACTCACGGCCTGCCAAACGCCGGGCTGCATGCGCATGCGTTTTTCATAGTCCGCCAGCGCGGGCGGACGGTCCTGCTCGGGGTCGAAGCTGATCGACAGCAGCCCCACTTGGTTCTGCAGGCCTTGCGCTGCCAACTGCGCCTGCAACTGCTGGAACACCGTGCCCAGCGACAGGCAAACCGTTGCACAGCGCGTGTAGACGAAGTCGACGATCCAGACCCGATCGCCCTGGGCCAGCCATTCGCGGAGCGAACCCGTGCGCCCCAGAGCGTCGACCACCGCGAAATCCGGCACCGGCACGGCCGCGCGCGCCACCTCGCTGCGCCGTTGTGTTTCGGTGGTGTAGGCCGTTCCGCCCCCGGTGGCATCAAACAGGGCCCACAGCCCGGCCGCCAGCACCAGCAGGCTGGCTGCAAAGGTGTGAAGCAGCCCGTCAGCGGACAGGTTTGCCGGCAAGGGAGTACCCGCCGCCGCCACCGTCAAGGCGCCAAGGCCGTGAGAGCAGCGCCACCAGCATAGGGGCCCGATTGAGCCTTGGTGGCCTCGCGCTGCGCCGCGACCGTCGCGGCCGTGATGGGGGGCGCTTGGTTGCCCCACTCGCTGCGGATGTGGGTCAGCACCGCCGCGATCTCTTCATCGGGCAGGGTGCCGAACGCGGGCATGGCCCCGTTGTAGGTGGTGCCCTTGACCACCAGTTCGCCGTTGACGCCGTGCAGCAAGATGCTGGTGAGCACCTTTTCGTCGCCCAACACCCACTCGGCACCGGCCAGTGGTGGAAACACGCCCGCCACGCCCATGCCGGACGCCTGATGGCAGGCGACGCACTTGGCGCCGTAGATCTGCTTGCCGTCCACCGCTGCAGCGCCCGCGCGGACCACGGCTGGCCTCAGCGTGCTGACCGTGCGCTGGTCGCCATAGGCCGACGCTTCGCCCGAGGGGGTGCTGACGATGTAGAAGGCACCCCACATGCCCATCGCCCCCAAGAACATCGTGAAGAACCAGGGCAGGGGCCGGACCTTTTCGTCGGGATCGGCGTTCTCGCGCCGCATGGCCGCGTGCTCGCTGCCGTGGATGTTTTCGCCAGCGCGGTCGTGGTCGGACCCGGATCGGGGTTTGTCGGCGGCCATCAGCGTGGCGCCTTTCGGTCGACGGCCAGGTCGTCTTCGGCGGTCAGGGCCGGGTAGGTACGGTCCAGTGCGATCAGGTAGTCCACCAGCGCCAGCACTTCGGGCTTGGCCACCACCACCTGGCCCGGCTTGGCGTGCGACGGCGGCAGGTTGACCACCACCTCGCCCGCTCTGGCCTCCCCTTCGCGCACCTCGAACAGGTAAGGGTAGGGCGGCATGATCGAGCCCGGTGTGTAGGCGCGCGGTGCGTACAGGTGGCCCAGGTGCCAGTCGCGGCTGGGTTGGCGGGCACCGATGTTGAGCAGGTCGGGGCCGGTGCGCATGGTGCCCAGCAGATGCGGGGTGTCGTACGCGTAATCCGCCGCCACCGATGCACGGCCCCAACCACGCAGGGCGTCGGGTGCCTGCGCGATGTCCCGAGGCTGTTGCGAATGGCAGTACACGCAGCCGTTGGCGATGTAGCTTTGCCGGCCGATCAGCTGCGTGTCGGTGTAGGGGGCGAGCTTGGCCGGTGGCTTGGTGTCCTTCAACAACAGGTACGGCATCACCACCAACAACGCAGTGGCCACCGACAGGATGACCATGGTCCCCACGACGAGCCGCAGCTCGTCCATTTCATATTTGCCCACACCCATGCTCATGCTGTCGCTCCCCGAGCCGTCGCCGGCTGTGCCATCGTGGACGCCGGACCGGGAGACGCCAGCAGCGCGGCCCCCAGACGTCGAGGCCCAAATTTCCAGCCCATCATGAAGAAGTGCAGCGCGAAGACCAGATGACCCAGCGTCATCAATGCGCCGCCCACCGAGCGGGCTTGCAGGTAGGGGATGGTGAGCGTCACGCTGTCCATGAATGGGATGTCCTTGTCGAGCATCGCCAAGCCCTGGTACCAGCCGCCAAACGACAGGCCGATGAAGTACACCGCGAACCCGCCGACCACCAGCCAGAAGTGGACTGAAATCATCCAGGGATAGGGCCATTCCCACTTCATCACGCGCGGCATGATGAAGTAGATCGCGCCGAACATGACCATGGAGAAGAACCCGTACAGACCCAGGTGCGCATGGGCCACGGTGTAGTGGGTGAAGTGCGTCACGGTGTTGACCGAGCGCAGCGCCTGCAACGAACCCTGCACCGACGCGGCGGTGTAGAGCATGGCGCCCAGCACGATGAAGCGCAGTGTGGGCGAGTACAGCAGAGCGCGGAAGTTGCCGAGCACGGTCAGGTGCTGGTTGATCGCCACGGCCAGCACCGGCACGATCATCATCATGCTTTGCACGATGCTGATGGTGATGAGCCACGACGGCACCGGCCCACCGATGAGGTGGTGTCCGCCCACCTGGCTGTAGAAGAAGGCCAGCGACCAAAATCCCAGCAGCGACAGGTTGTAACTGTGAATCGGTTTGCCCAGCACCTTGGGAATGAAGTAGTAGGCAGCCGCAAGTCCGAGCGGTGTGAACCACAGGCCCAGTGCGTTGTGGCCGTACCACCAGTTCATGGTGGCCTGTTGCACGCCGAAGTGCAAATCGGGCCAGTTGCCAATCAGGAAGAGCACCGGGAACCAGAGCAGACCTGCCGCGATGTACCAGACCGACACATACAGGTGGTCAACCTTGCGCCGCAGCAGCGTCAGCCACATGGGGAAACCCACCAGCGCTCCACCGATCACCAGCAGGATGTCGATCTTCCATGGGTACTCGAGCCACTCCAGGCCATCGGAGTAACCCAGCGCGATGGCCACGGTGCCTGCGATCACGCCGATGGTCCACAGGGCGCCACCGATGAGGGCGTATTTGGAGCCCACCAGCTCCGTCTTCAGCAGCCGCGGGATCAGCCACAGCGCCACACCGATGCCCGCCATCGAGCACCAGCCGTAGGCCACCAGGTTCAAATGGATCGGCCGGATGCGACCGAAGGTGAGCCAAGCCTGATCGACCAGCCAGTCGGGAGAATGCATCTTGATCGATGCCACCAAGCCCGCCACAGAGGCCAGCACCAGCCACATCACCGCCATCGTGAGGCACACGCCCACCACCAGCGAGCTGCTTTGGTCGGCGCGCAGCCGGGTCTCGACCTCTTGTGCGTCGCGCTGTGTGTCCATTTGCGATGGATCCATGGCTTGCTGAAGGCTGCCGCGTTGGCTCAGCGTGGCAGCCGGATCTTCAACCTTGCCGACTTCATCGGCATCGAAAATCTGCACCGACGCAGCGCCACCGCTGCCAAACAGCCCTTTGGCCATCGACGCAATGAATACAAACAGCGCCAACACCGAGAGGATGAAGGTGCCCAACAAAACGCCGACGGTCAAATCCATGGGAGTGGGGAATGGAAACTGGAACCGGTTTATCGCATCTTCCATCCGGAACTGTGCCTCTGGGGGTTTTCAGGGAATCCCCACGCCGCGCCCTGTGCATCGCAAAGCACACAATCCATGAGGCGGCAGCCCGACACCCTTTCACATGAGACCTCGACGATGCGATTTTTGAGCCTTTTCACACCCGCCCGTTCGATGGCCGCGCGCGCGGCCATTGCGCTCATGCCTGCCATCTTGGCCACCACGCACATGACAGCCCAAGCCATCGAAGAACCTGATCACCAAGTGTTGCGGCAAATCGAGGGCGTTGAGCTGCGCCAGTACGCCGCCTACACCGTGGCCGAAGTGGTGGTTCCCGGTCCCGCCGCCGACGCTGGCGGGCAGGCGTTCCCGATCCTCGCCGGGTACATCTTCGGCAAGAACAAGGGCGAGCGAAAACTGGAGATGACGGCGCCCGTCACGCAGACCGCCGTCCCCGTGAAACTGGACATGACCGCCCCCGTGACCCAGACAGCAACGCCGGGCGGTTTCCTGGTGCAGTTCGTTCTGCCAAGGGGCGTGACACTGGCCACTGCACCCGAGCCGCTGGACACCCGCGTTCGGCTTCGGGAGGTGCCGCCGGCGGTGGTGGCCGTCATCCGCTATTCAGGATTTTGGTCGACCAGTAACGACGACGAGCATCTTTCGAAGCTGCAGTCGACGCTGAAGGCCGCCGACATCGCTTGGACAGGCGAGCCCGTGGTGTCCCGCTACAACGCGCCGTTCATTCCCTGGTTCATGCGGCGCAACGAGATCTGGTTGCGCGTGGCCGACTCCCGCTGAGGAGCATCCGGACACACACTGCAAAGTGTGTTGTTGTTCCCGAGCGTTCCGTCGTGTGTGGCATTCGAAGGGCCACATGCCCATCTGCTGCACGCCTGCTGGGAGCCCCCAGCCGTTGGCCAGGTTGAAAACTTCCCAGTCGCTGACCGGGCATGCGTTCATCCAGAGCAGCGCACGAGGTACCGGCTGAAAACAACGTGGTACCGACCCACCTGATCGCCAGGCAGAGGCACCGGATCGAGGTTGGAGAAACGTCCCAACTCGCGCCAGTTGGGCACGAAGGTGTAGGCCGATTTGCCAGACCAGGTCAGCGCCGGCAGGGGATCGGCGATCGGGTTCACCGCTTCACGCTCGTTGTCACCCACGTCCAGCACCCGGATGCGCCAGACGCTGTCGTTTGCTGCGCGAGTGCCCTCGGGCAACACGCCCAGACCACCCCAGGTGCCGTCGCTCATCGTCGCGCAAGCCACCCGCACCACCCGCCCGGCCAAGACCACCTCCCGATCGATTCCGGCGCGCTGCAGCGCGGCCCGCACACGAATCGCATGGGAATGGGTGGCTTGAAGATCGGTGGGCGTGACGGTTGCCTGAACCGCCACCGTGGCGAGACTGTTCGCAGGAGGTGCGGACGCGCAAGCGCCCAGCAGGCCGACAGACAAGACGCTGAGCATCAGCGGAGGGTTGAAGAAGGCTGGCATTCGTGTCTCCTGCAATCTGCCGCATCGAACCATTCAGCGAATCATTGCAGATCGGCCAAGGCATGGGCCATCGCCTCCACGTGGCCTCAGCTGGAGCGCTGCAGAACCAGGATTCGGGTCATCATTTTCTTCTCGAAGGTTGAACAGAGACACGGTCCGTCTGGGGAGCCACCCACGCGGTGAATTGGCGGTGTTCTGTGAACAGTCACGTCATGCGTTGCTGCTATTTCCAAAGCGCTGCGCTGCCTACGCTCGATGCCTCGATCACACAAGGAGCGCATCTTGCAAACACTCACATGGACGCTGGTGATGGGCACCGGTGTTCTGCTCGGACTGGGCAACCCGCTGGCGCGGATGGCCAGCGCCGACGGCCTTCACGTGGTTGCCTTCACCCTGTGGCCGACCGCCGTGGCCGGGTTGATCCTGGCAAGCATCGGTCTGGCGCGCCACGGTGCGGACGGCGTTGGTCAACGGCTGGCACGCTTCGGTCTGGTGGCGGGCGCATTCGGTCACGCCCTCCCCATGCTCGCCGCCCATGGGCTGGCGGCCCATGCAGGTGCCGGCTTTGCTTCGCTGTCGTTCACCCTGACGCCTGTGCTGACCTTGGCGATCATGGCCTTGCTCGGGCGCGAGAAGCTGCGCCCCGTGCGCCTGGCCGCCGTGGGGCTGGGCATGGCGGGCGGGCTGTTGCTCGTGGGAGGGCAGGTCTGGTCGCTGCAGCTGGACGCCACCTTCATCGCCGTGGCCCTGCTGATGCCCACTTCGATCGCTGCCACCAATGTCTACCGTGGCCTGCACATGCCGCGCGACCTGCCGGACGCCTGGTTGTCGGCCGCCACGTTGGTGGGCTCCGCCCTGCTGCTGGCGGTGCTCGCGCCGATGGTTCAGGAGGGGACGATCCGCCTGACAGACCGGGACGGCGCGGTCTGGCTGCTCTTGCAGACCGTCGCGCTGGTGGCCGGCTATCTCTGCTACTTCGCCCTGCAACGGCGCGCCGAACCCGTGGCCTTCAGCCTCATCGGCTACGTGATGATGCTGGTGAGCGTGGGCATCGGCACCCGTTTCTTCGGCGAAACCGTGGCCTGGACCTTGTGGCCTGCCATCCTGTTGATCGGCAGCGCGCTTTGGATGATCAACCGGTTCCCTGCGGAGGTCGCCCCATGACCTCGCTCGAACAACGACCCGTGCTCTGGCCCGGCGAACGGCGCGGTCGCTTCTCCACCAGCTGGCTGGACGCGCGCCTGACCTTGAACTTCGGTCCTTGGCGTCTGGCGGGGCGCGAGCGATTCGGTCCGCTGCGGGTGCTCAACGACGACCGCGTGTTGCCGCTCTCGGGCTTCGGCATGCACGAACACCAGAACCTCGAGATCCTCATGGTGCCGCTGACGGCACCCATCGAGCACCGGGACTCCGAAGGCCGCCATCAATGGGTTCGCCCCGGGCAAATCCAGTGGATGCGCGCTGGCAGCGGGATGGCCCACAGCCAGATGAACGCGTCGACCGAGCAAACCGATCGCCATCTGCAACTGTGGGTGGAACCCACGCGGCGCGGCCTCGCACCGGCAGTTCAGGTGCACAACATCGGGCTGCCCCAGCCAGGGCACTGGGTGGCGCTGTGTGGAGAGGAAGCCGGTCTGTTCCAGCCCGACGCCGATGTCCGGATTGGGATGGGCTGTGCCAGGCCGGGCAGGGTGCTCACGCTCAAGTCTGCCGGCGCCCGGCTGCTGCAGGTGGTGGAGGGCTCGGTGCAGGTGTCGGGGGTTTCGGGTGAATGCACCACCCTGAGCGAGGGCGATGCCCTGGCGTTCCACCACCACGCAGACCCGTTGCTCCTGAAGGCGTCCTCACACGCCATGCTCTTGTGTGTCGACCTGCCTGCGCCCGCGCTGTGACGGGTCGGCAGGTGGCGGGGTCGGGCGCTCAAGCGTCCGCGTTCGGCAACCGGTCCTTGAGGAACTCGACCAGCGCGCGCACGCGCGCAGGCAGGTGTTCGCGGCTGGGGTACACCGCAAACAGACGCCTGGGCTCGGTCCGGTGGTTCACCAGGGCCGGTACCAGCGAACCGTCGCGCAAGGCGTGGCGCACCATGACCCGCGGCACCAACCCAACACCCAGCCCGCGCTGCATGGCGTCGATCAGCAGCAGGCTGTTGTTGGCCCGGAAGCGCCCCTGCACGTCGACCGTGTGGCGACCATCTTCCCCATCGAATGTCCACTGCAAGGCATCCTGTCCCAGCAGGTAGGGCAGGCAATGCGAACCAGGGAGCTCACGCGGATGCGCCGGCAGCCCGTGTTCGCGCCAGAACGAGGGCGATGCGCACACCACGCGCTCGATCTCCATCAGCGGCACGGCCACCAGGCTGGAGTCGTCCAGTCGGGCCTTTCCGCGCAACGCAACATCGACGCCCTCGCGCACCAGATCGACCGTGTGGTCGTCCAGCCGCAGTTCCAGCTCCACATGCGGATGCTGCTGCTGGAAGACATGAAAGTGCTCGGCGAGGAAAGAAAGCCCGAGCGACACCGGACTTGAGACGACGATGCGCCCGCGAACACCCGCCGTCTCGTCCCGCAGTTCGCCCAGGGTCGCCTCGGTGTCGTCGATCACACGCCGGCAATGGGCGTAGAACCGGGCCCCCGCGCCGGTGAGCTGCATGGTGCGCGTGGTGCGCTCCAGCAGGCGGGTGTCGGTCCACTCTTCAAGAAACTGAACGTACTTGGTGATGACCGAGCGAGAAAGATCGAGATCGCGCGAAGCCGCGGCAAAGCTGCCCGTCTCCACTACCCGGCAGAAACATTGCATGGCGAGGTGTCTGTCCATGGGACTCTCCGGGTGGGGGCTGGGTTCAGCGGATGGGGATGGCCACGGGACGCATCGGCGCACCGTCCGAGCCACGCAGTTTCAGGGGCGCACCCAACCAGGCGAACTGGTACACCCGGTCGGCGGCCAGGCCTTCGAGGTTCACGTTCTGCATGATCGGCACGCCACGCTGTGACAGCATGGCGCTGTGCACGGGAATCCAGTTCTGGCTCTCCTGAGCAGGCCAGACGTCGGTGCTGATGTTGTCCACACCGATGACGATGGCGCCGCGATCGGCCAGAAAGTTGGCCGATTCACGGGTGAGACCAGGGGTGTTGTGCATGTACTTGTCGTTGTCCTTGAACCAGCGCATGCGACCGGTGCGAACCATGACCACGTCGCCGTCTTCCAGCACCACATTTTGCGCGCGCAGCGTGCCCTGGATGTCCTCGACCGTGATGCCGTAGGACTCGGGCAACACCTCCACGCCTTTGTAGCGCGCCACATCAACCAGCACGCCACGGGCAATGATGGGCGGAAACTTCTCGATCCCGGCCTTGCGCCAGCCACGGTCGCCGAGGTGGTCTTCGGTCTTGAAGCCGTTGTAGATCTGACCCTGCAGCCCGAAGTGCGAGAGCGCGTCGATGTGGGTGCCCGTGTGGGCGTACATCGAAAAGGCAGAGCCCGAGTAGGTCACATGGCTGTTCTTCTCTTTGCCCAGGCCGTTGGGGTCGTCGACGATCGTGCCTTGGGGTGTGTGCACGTTCCAGATCTGGAAGCGGGGCTGGCCCAGGAAGTAGTAGCTGGGCATGCCCACATAAAACTCAACGCTCAAGTCGTAGGTCTTGCCACTGCTGATGCGCCGCAGCACCTTGAACACCGAATCGGGTGTCACCTTGTTGAGCATGCCGATCTCGTCCTGGGGACCGAACGGACTGGTGCCTGCGCGTTCCGGCTCGTTGGCATGGGTGGGGCTGGTCGCCATCAAGGTGGCCAGAACAAGCGGGGAAAGACGGGAAATCAAGGAAATCTCCTGGGTGGTTGAACAAGCCCGTGATGGTGGACAACCCTCCCTCAGCCGCATAGGCGCTGGGTGGGAGTGCAGTGTTCTCGGAGCGTGAACAACAGGCAGCGCGTGCTGACATCATCTCGACTGCGCTGTACCCTACGGTCCCACTGCGCATCTCTTGAATCTCAACAGAAAGGCGTTGTGCAAGACATGTCTTCCAGATGGCCCCAGCCACTGCTTGTGCTTCTCACCAGTTTCTGGCTGGTTTCCTGCTCGCACTCGTTCCAGTTGAGGGCGCCGCTGGTGGCCACGCCCGGCGGCTTTTCCTACCGGTCGGATTGCCCGGGTGCTTGCGATCTTTCGAATCCTGAAGCGGAGGAAGCGCGGCTGCGCAACCTGGGCGCACAGCTGGCCCAAGCGCGCAGGTGTCCCGACGGGTACCTCATCGAGAAGAGGTCGGCTCACGGAGTCACGATCCACTCGCCGGCGACGATCGTGATCTACGAGGGTCGCTGCCGATAAGCCGGGGAGGAAACGACGGTCGAACTCACGCCGAAGCAGCTTTGGGGCGGTATCGCTGTCCATGCCGTGGACGGACCGCTGCGCTCGAATCACCAACGCTGGGTTCGCCGCTGAGCTCTCGCAAACTGGCTCTTCGAAAGCGCGTTCTGAGGATCGAAGCGTTCAGGCCCCGCCAGTGCCAGGATCCGCCGACTCAATCAGAAAAATCAGGCCGATCCTTGCGATCAAACCAACCCGTGGCGTTGGCGACCAGCCAGGTCGCCAACGCCCAGGCTGAGCCGACAGCCCAACCAGCCAGCACGTCGCTGGGCCAATGCACACCCAGTGCGATGCGGCTCACGCCCACCGCCAGCGTCACACCGATGGCCAACCCCAGCAGAACTGCGCGAGGTGCACGCAGCTCAAGCCTGAGAGTCAGCAACGCAGCAAGCGTCAAATACACCATCGCCGCCCCAAATGCATGACCGCTGGGGAAACTGGCGTTCGTCACGATGACCTCGTGAGGAACCAGGTCGGGGCGTGTGCGTTCGAAACCCAACTTCAGGGCCGCGTTGAACGAAGCGCCGGCCGAGGTGGAAACAAGGATGAAGAGCGCCAGACGCCGCTGGCGCATCGCCATGAGAACCGCGGCAACGCCACCGACCAGAAGACACAAAAGCCAAGGGCTACCCAACGCGGTCACTTCGCGGGCCAGTTGGAGGGCCGGGGCGCCGCCCAACAAATGTTCCGACTGACTGGGGACGCGCAAGGCAAGAAGCCACTGCCGATCGCGCAGCATGGTCTCGCCTTCCCGCATCTCGTCGACTGTCCAGACAAACGCGCCCGCAGCCAGCGACAGCAACAAGACGAGCAGCAGGGCGGTGGGTTCGATGAGATGGCGAAATCGACTGGGTTGCAATGTGGGTGCGCCGTTGGTTGGTGGGAGACGGTGCATTCTGGACCACTGAATCCAAGGGTCAAACCCTACCAAGACTGGGGCTCTTTGCATCCGAAGGAAGCTGTTTGGTTACGATCTTTTCCCGGGGTTCATCTCGGCGAGACGAATCCGCAGGGTCCGGATTGCCTACGGAAGGTCTTGTCAGCTGCAACACGTGCCCGAACAATGCCGACATGCGGAGCAGATGGATGCCCACCGAACCATTCCACCAGCATGCCGGGTAGGCCATGTCGACAAAACGATGATGATCCCGTTCCGCCTTGTTCACTTTCAAGCTTGCAGGAAAGTGGTGGTGCAAAGCCGAGGCTGTGAGCGAGGGTGAAACCGTCGCGATTGACGTCATCAGGTCCTGAAAGATCTGTAGGTCGTCCTCGGTGGGGATTGTGGGTGGATGGGCGAGAAACAGTTCGAGTTCCAGCAGCGCGTAGACCAGATCTGAGTGTCTCACGCCGCCCCACTTCAAACGCTCGAAATTGAGCACATTGAGGTCCTGTGTCTGGCGCGCACGATACAGCCCACAGACATGGCACTGTTCTTCGTCCGTTGAGACCCGATGGTCAGTGAGCCGCTGCGCGACCGAGAAACTCCCAAGCGCGGAGCGCCAGTCAAGCCGGCGAGTGGACAGACTCGCCAGTAACCCGTCTGCGACCTGTCGCTGGCTCAAACGCTGCACCTCCTGTCGCATCTGGACGATGATTTATTCGTGCGAGCGCCGGAGCGGGTCGACCATCAAGCCTTGTCGCTTGGCATGCGCGAACGCTTCTCCGCCAGGGGGCGGTGGATTTTGTTACCAGTCAGTTGCAGACCAGTCGGTGTCCAGCAGAGTCTTGAGCGCGAGCTTGTTCATGATTTGATGTTTCCATGCAGATGAACGGGTCAGGCCGCCAGGATTGCTGTCTGAGCACAAAGTCTCAGCACGTACCCGGAGCGGGATGCCACGAACTTGCTTCACATGGGATCAGCTCAGACGATCGGACGGTAACTAGGCCAATGACCGTGAGCACTCGGTTTTTAGCCAGTCAGCCAATTCAATCTCGGCTCCGACAAGCTCAGTCCGCCCCTGCCAGATCAACCCGTAGTGGCTTCCGTCGGTATCAAAGCCCAGCGGGCCGACGAGGCGCTTCTTCTCCAGATCGTCGCTAGCCAAGACCAGGGGACTCATTGCCACACCGAGACCAGCGCACGCAGCCTCGACGATCAGGAAGTGGTGGTCGAAGTACCGAATCTCTGTGGGGCGGGGAACTGCCGGGTGGGCTTCCAGCCACTGTGTCCACGCCTTTGCTCGTGTCTTCGAACCCAACGCGATGTATTCGCCGCGCTTGAACGAGGGCGTCAGTTTGGGACTCATGACAGGGCCAACCCTTTCCGTGAAGAGGTGCTGAACGCGCCATGAAGGGGGCATCGCGAAGTCGAGACGGCGTATCGCCAAATCGATGCGATCGCGATGGAACTCGACGTCTCCGCCACCGACTGAAAGATGAAGGGCAATGTGCGGATGAGCTCCTTGAAACGCTCCCAGCCGCGGGATCAACCAGCGCATCGCAACTGAGGGTTCGCAGGAGAGCACGAGGGTTCTCTGCTGGCCACTTGCGGCGCGAAGAGTCTCCACGGTCGCCGCCAACTCGCCGAAGAACCTGCCGAGCGTGAGGTTGAGCGTCTGACCGGCCGAGGTCAGGCGCAGGCCCCGACCGCTCTTCTCGAACAGCCGAAAGCCCAAGTCCTCCGAGAGCTTGGTGATGCGGCGGCTCACCGCACCATGGGTCAGCGCAAGGTGTTCTGCAGCCAAGCGAACGGAGCCCAGTCGCGCGGTCGCTTCAAACGCCCGCAGGTCATCCAGAGAGGGAATGTCAGCGCGATTCATTGGTGAGATTTTCTCACCGCTTTTGTACAGAAACAATCGCTTTTCATTCGCACGTCTCCTTTGGACAATTGACGCATGAACATAGATACCAACCACCGTGTGGCTATCGTTGCAGACGACCTGACCAGCGCGGCAGACGCAGCAGGCCCGTTCGTTGTGCGGGGTCTGACAGCGATCGTTGGCAGAGGCCGGCCACCGCGTCTGGCAGGTACCGTCGTCTCCGTTGACTGCGGTTCTCGATCGGCTGCGCGCGCAGAAGCTGCTGCGCGCGTCGCCGCTCTGACGGCCAGCCTGGCGGGCCGCGAAGTGCTCTACAAGACGGTGGATTCCACGCTGCGCGGTCACGTCACTGCCGAACTGGAAGCGTGCTTCAAAGCCAGCGGGCGCAGCCTGCTCGTTTTGGCGCCAGCCTTTCCCGCAGCAGGGCGCACGACCGTCGAAGGCATTCAGCTCGTCGACGGCATCCCTGTTGCTGAAAGTGTGTATGGCCGGGACCCTGTCCATCCCGCCCGCCACTCATCCCTCGCGGAACTCGTCCCGAATTGCATCCAGAACGTCTTCCTGCTCGACGCCGCCACGGAAGAAGAACTGGATGCCAAGATTGCTGCGCTGCCCGAGCCGGAGTCGATCCTTTGGGCGGGATCGCCCGGGATGGCCTTGGCGCTGGCCCGTCGTTTGACACCTTCAGAAACGCACAGGGCTTCGGTTCGCCATGACGCTGAGAACGTTCTCGTTGTGGTCGGCAGCGCCAATCCGCACAGCCACCGGCAGGCCAAGGCCATTGCACACAGCACTGGCGTCACGCTGGTGTGCGGACCTGTCGCGCGCGAGGACGATCCTGACGCTGTCCTGCGACGCATTGCTCTCGAGGCAGAAGAGTTGCTTCTGCGGAAGCGCTTTGACGCCCTGATCGTCAGTGGCGGAGACACGATGGACGCCATCCTTGATCGACTGGGTGTTCGAGAGTTCGAGGTCCACCATGAACTGGCTCCGGGCTTTCCACTGTGTCGCGCGATCTTGGACAGCGGCCGGCCACTGTGGCTGGCCATGAAGGCGGGGGGCTTCGGTGATGACGATGCCTTGCGCTGCGCCGTCGCCAAGCTTCAAAGGGTTGCTCCTTTGTCAGCAGGGGTATCGGCATGACGGCACGCCTTCCCATGGCCATCACGATGGGCGACGCTTCTGGTATCGGCCCCGAGATCGTGGCCAAGACGCTGGCCAGCGGCAAGGAACAAGCAGTCGTGTTTGGCAGCCCCTTGGTGATGGCAGACATCGTGAGCCGACTGGGGATCGATGCCACCGTCAGGCGTATAAGCTGCCCTGAAGTCATACAGCCTCAACCCGGTGTGATCGAAGTCATCGAGGTCACACGACTCGTCGAGTTACCACCCATTGGCCGGGTTTGTGCCGCTTCTGGACAGGCGTCCTACGACGCTGTCGTGGCGGCGATTGCATCAGCCCGGTCCAACAAAGTCGCCGGAATTGTGACCGCGCCGATCAACAAGGAAGCCATGGCCTGCGCCGGTGTTCGCTACCCTGGCCACACCGAGATACTGGCGGACCATGGTGGTGCCCAGCGCGTTGCGATGATGCTGGCCAACGACGACATACGGACGGTGCTCGTCACCACTCACATCTCGCTGCGCAAGGCCATCGAGCAAGCGGACTTTCAGGCCCAGATGAGTGCCATCCGACTTGCGCACTTGGGCTGCAAGGCTGTGGGCATCGCGGCGCCAAGGGTTGCAGTTTCAGGGATCAACCCGCATGCGGGAGAGGGCGGCCTCTTCGGGGAGGAAGAGATCAAGATCATCTCGCCTGCCATTCATGCAGCGCGCGCTGAGGGCATCGACGCGAGCGGCCCCTATCCAGGCGACACAGTCTTCATGCAGGCCCGAGCGGGACGCTTCGACGTCGTCGTGGCCCAGTACCACGATCAAGGCTTGATTCCAGTGAAATACCTCGGCCTTGAGAGGGGCGTGAACATCACGCTCGGATTGCCTTTTGTGCGAACCAGCCCGGATCACGGCACGGCGTTCGACATCGCTGGCCAGGGTATTGCCGACCCCGCCAGCCTGCAAACAGCGCTCGCTTATGCCAAACGGCTGGTGGCGGTCCAAGAGTCCAGCATTCATGAAAGGGTTTTTTGATGGGACTTCGATTCATCTTCATGCTCACGCGCAACGACCGGACCGTCGCCGATGCATCACAGCACTTGCAGACCGCTCTTGACCTGGGCGTTCGCCACATCGGATTCAAGGATATCGGGCTACCGATCGACCAGCTGAAGTCCCTGAACAGAGTCATCAAAGCTCATGGCGTGATGTCGTACCTCGAAGTCGTGTCACTTGATCGTGACAGCGAGATCGCGTCGGCCAGGGCGGCGGTCGACATCGGGGTCGACGTCCTCCTTGGAGGCACGCGTGTTGACGAGGTGTTGCCGGTCCTTCAAGGCACAGGCATCCAGTACTTTCCCTTCCCTGGGCGGATATCCGGGCACCCCAGCGTTCTTGAGGGCACGATTGCGGAGATCGTTCAGAGCGCCAAGGCCATCACCGCCCGCGATGGAGTTCACGGGCTGGACTTGCTGGCCTACCGTTCAAAGGAAGATGTGCCCGCGTTGATGAAGGCCGTCTGCGCGTCAGTGTGCAAGCCCGTGTTGGTCGCCGGTTCCATCGACACCCCCGGTCGGATTGGCGTGGTGAAAGATGCCGGCGCAGCCGGCTTCACAGTGGGTACCGCCGCGCTCGACGGCAACTATCCCGCCCCCGCCAAAGACCTTGCAACCCAGCTCGCGGCCATCATCCGGGACCTGGCGGCTTTCAACCAGCACATCTCGCCCATCCACAAGGAAAGTCTCTCGCATGCGTTCGGAAGGCTGTCTGATCCGTGTGCGCCCAGGATCGCAGGTCGAATCAACGACATGCAACTTGGGCTTGCCAGATTTGGAGGTGCATCGAGTTGGGTGTTTCGGCAACACAGCGACGAGTTGTACTGGGTGCACAAAGGTCGGCTCCTCATGAAGTTCAGGGATCGCGAGGAAATCATCGAGCCAGGCGAATTCATTGTTGTGCCGTACGGCGTTGAACACTGCCCGATCGCAATAGAACCTTGCGACGTGCTGACGATCGCTCCTGCGATCGGGTCCGTGCGGTCCACGCACCTCCCGCCCAGAGCCCACTTACATTCCGGCAGGTCTGACTTGGGGCCAGAGCGGCGAGCGATGGCTCTCAGCAGGCAAACTGATCACGAGGTCCGCCAGGGAGCTGACCGGCTCCAAGTGGGCCATGAGGAGGTAGGCTGACATGAACAGTTTTACGCCGCCCAAGCGTACGGTGTTGA
The DNA here is from genome assembly GCF_030158645.1 of Hydrogenophaga sp. Lineage (GTDB taxonomy): Bacteria > Pseudomonadota > Gammaproteobacteria > Burkholderiales > Burkholderiaceae_C > Hydrogenophaga. The sequence goes on from NZ_JAOASO010000088.1 coordinate 16,419, forward strand.
GGCGAGCGGTCGCGCTGGTCGCCGTGGGCTTGTTGGGAGTGCTGGCACTGCTGCTGCAGCCGGTGCCCGAAGCTCTTCTGGCGCAGCGCCCTGAGCTGGCCGAGATGCCGACATGGATGCTGAAAGGCCTGACGCTGCTCAATCCCATGGTGTTGCTGATCGTTGCGGCGCTGCTTGGTGTGCTGGTAGCACACCGAGTCGGTTTGCGAAGCGTGCTGGCGGGCACAGCACAACCCAAAGAACGCGCCAACGGCTGGTGGCTGGCCGCAGGCGTCGGTCTTGCCACGGGTGCACTGCTCGCCTGCATGGATCTGGCGGTGGCACCGTGCTTGGGCGAACCATGGCAGCACTTTCTCTCACAGGCGTCGCGCCCAAACGCGAAAGCTTTGCTGCTGGGCGTGCTTTACGGCGGCATCACCGAGGAAATCGTGATGCGCTGGGGTTTGATGAGCGTATTGACGTGGAGTCTCTGGATTGTGAGCCGCAGGCAGCGCATAGGAGGCTGTTTTGTCGTGGCCGCTTTGGTCACAGCGCTGGTGTTCGGAGCAGCCCACCTCCCCGTGCTGCAGGCGCAGATGGACCTCAGCTTTGGCATCGCCTTGCGCACCCTGTGCCTGAACGGATTCGCTTCCCTGGTGTATGCATGGATTTTCTGGCGCTATCACCTGGAAGCGGCCATGCTCAGCCACGCTTGCTCACATCTGGCCATGGGGGCGGTCTGGGCGCTGATGTCGCTACGAAGCTGACGTTGGTCATCCCCGGCTGTTGCAAGACCTTCAACCACGCTCCGCAACCGACGCAAGACGGCTCCGGAGCGACACTCACAGCATCAATTCGACCCTCCGATGCTTCTTGATCCTTACCACGCCACGGCACGAAAGAGCAGCGCACCCTTTGCGCGCCAGGCGGCCGTTGCACCATGAGCGTTGTTGTCGCCACAACGCTGCTCGACGCCGTGTTCCCTGTTTAATCACAGCCAACGACGGAGACTTTGACATGACGCCCTCTAACCCCCCGCCACGCCGCTTCGCGATGATCCGCAGCTTTCATCTGGCCGACTTCATCACACTGGGCAATGCCGCCTGCGGCGTGTTGTCGGTGTTCCTGGCGATGATGTACATGGCCAGCGGGTCGCTCACGCACTTCCTGCTGTCGGCCGCCATGACACCGCTGGCCTTCGTCTTCGACGTCTTTGACGGCAAGGTGGCGCGCTGGCGCCACCAGCATTCGCCGCTGGGCCGCGAGCTCGATTCGCTGGCCGACATCATCTCCTTCGGCGTTGGCCCGGCAGCGCTGGGCTTTGCCGCGGGGCTGCAGAGCGGTTGGGACATCGTCATCCTGTGCTACTTCGTCTGCTGCGGCGTCAGCCGGCTGGCGCGCTTCAACGTCACGGCCGAACAACTGACCACCGATTCGGGCAAAGTGGCCTACTTTGAAGGCACGCCGATCCCCACCAGCGTGATCCTCACTGCGGTGCTGTCATGGGCCGCTTGGCAGGGTGCGCTGGGTGCGCAACTGTGGGGCGGCGTGTGGCAACTCGGGCCCTGGCAGTTGCATCCCATCAGCCTGCTGTTCGCGCTGTCGGGCACGGCCATGATCAGCAAGACCCTGCGCATTCCCAAGTTTTGAATCAAGCAGGCGATTCAAGACTTGATCATGTCCACGCCGTTGATGACTCGGCGGCGATGCGGCATACCTTCGGCCACTGCGGTAAGCCGGGTTCGAACGGCGGCAGGCCCTTAGAAACCCGTCGTTCCACCGCTTGGAGTGGCACTGGGACGTCCGATCACGGTGTGCAACGATGGATGAATGCGGCTTGCGCCGCACTTGATCGCGCTGTCAAGAAAGGTGCATGAACAACCTGCCGCCCAAGGCGCTCACGGCCGAGTGCCTGACCGCCATCCTGTGTTCGCGATCACTGAAGCGCGAGCTGCTCGGAGCCGCGTGTTCGTCCGCGCAGATAGGGTCTGACCCGAGCAATTGACGGGTTTTGTGGCCCCACAATCGCAGATCGAGATGCCTGACCTTCAAGCAAAATCGTCAAAAATCCGGTGGAGATTGATATGGCATGTCGTCGTTGGGCTCACAAGGGGTTGCTGCTGACGGCGCAACTCCTGCTCGCGTGCTGGGCCGCGCCAACGGTCGCCCAGCCGCTGCGCATCGCGGTGGCCCAATTGCCCTATTTTTCGCCCGCCCTCATTGCCGGGTGGCAAGGGTTTTTTGCCGCCGAAGGTCTGGCGGTGCAAATCGTGCCTTGTGTCAACGGACGCCGTTGCCTGAAACACCTGACCGACAAAGAGGTGGATGTTGCGACCGTGGCAGACACCCCCATCGTTGCCGCCGTGCATGAAGGCCTGCCTTTCCAGATCCTGGCGACGATAACCACCTCTCGCGACAACAGCTTTGTCGCGCGTGCCGACCGGGGCATCGCATCGCCTGCCGACTTGCGCGGCAAGCGCATCGGCTACGTGCGGGGTACCACTGGCCACTATTTCACCGACACCTTCCTCACCTTCCATGGAATTGGCCTGAATCAGGTCACCCTGGTCGAACTGGATGCGGCCCGGGCGCCGCAGCAACTGGCCGCAGGTGAGGTCGACGCCGCCGGCCTGTACCAGCCACATGGTCCGGAGGCCATGCGGCTGCTGGGGGACAAAGGCCTGGTGTTCCCAGCGCCGCGGCTGTACACGGCAACCATGAATCTCGTGGCCAAACCCGGTCTGAGCGATCCCGATGCCGTCAAACTGCTGCGTGCGTTGCAGCGCGCCACCGCCTTCATACGCACCGACCCACCCCGCGCGCAGGCGCTGGTGGCCAGCCAGCTCAAGCTGGACAGCAAAGTGGTCAACGAGACCTGGGAGCTGCTGAGTTTTCGCCTGTCGCTGGGGCAGTCGTTGCTGACCACGATGGAGGCGCAGTCGCGCTGGATGCGCCGAACCGGTCAGGTGAAGGGCGATCTTTCGCCCGATTTCCTGGCACGCATGCGCCCGGGTCCACTGCGCGCACTGGACCCGACAGCCGTCACCCTGGTGGATTGAAGGCCGCCCATGCTGCGCTGGCTGATCATTTCCTACCTGGCCTTCACCATGGGCGTGGGTGGCCTGAAGTTGGTGCTGAGGGCGGACAGCGAGAAGCGTGTGGCGCTGCTGGAAGGCCAGCAGCAGGCCACGCGAAAGGCCACGCACGACGCCAATGCGCTGCTGGTGCTCACCCACGAATACATGCTGCGCGGCACCGAGCGAGCGGCCGGCCAGTGGCAGGCCGCGCACCGCGCGATGACCCAGGCCGTTGTCCAGGCAATCCCGGATGGGTCCAGCGACGAAGACTTCGACGAGCTGCGAGACACCACGGCCAACCTCACGGCGATCTTCGAGAGCCTGCGCCGAGACATTCCCGATCTGGCGCCGGGGCTGGCTGGCGAGCGACGCGCGATGCTGGTGGACCAGATCCTGTCCGAAACCCGACTGGTCAGCGACCTGGCCTACCGGCGCGATGGCACCCTGTACCAGCAAGTGCGGGCAGAAACCGCCAGCATGCGCGAGCTTGACGGGCTGCTGAACTGGCTGTGGCTCGCATCATCGCTTTTCCTGGCCTGGCTGCTGCTGGTGCGCGTGCTGCGCCCGGTGGGGCTGCTGCACGCCGCGGCGCGGTCGGTGCAGGCCGGCGACCTGAAGGCCCGCTGCAACTACGACAGTCGCGACGAACTGGGCCAGGCAGCGGCCAGCTTCAATGCCATGACCGATACCCTGGCGCATTCCAAAGAGCGAATCGCACTGGCCGTGGAAAGTGCGGCCATGGGTGTGTGGGAATACGACCTGCAGACCGGCGCCCTGATCTGGGACGACCAGGTGTACGCGCTTTACGGACGCGAGCGCTCGGGCGGTGCAGAACATTACGCACTGTGGCGAGACGCTCTTCATCCCGACGACCTTGCAGCTGCGGAGCAAGCGGTGATCGACGCGGTCAAGGGCAAGCAGGTCTTGAACACGCAGTTCCGCATCCATCGGGCAGACGGCAGTCTTCGGTTTCTCAAAGCTGCTGCGCACGTCACGCACGACGCCTCCGGCAAGCCCCTGCGCATGATCGGCGTGAACATGGACGTGACCGATCAGGTCGTGACATCAGCAGCGCTGCTGGAAAACCAGCAACTGCTCCACCGGGTGGGCCGTCTGGCTGCCATCGGCGGTTGGCGCGTCGATATCAAAACCGGAACGGTCTATTGGAACGAGCAGACGCGGCTGATCCACGAAGTGCCACCCGACTACGTGCCCAGCCTGGCCACAGCCATTGACTTCTTCGCACCAGAACACCGTGAACTGATCAGCCAGGCGGTTCAGCAAGGGATCGAGGCCGGCACCGCGTGGGACCTGGAGTTGCGCTTCATCACCTACACCGGCCGCAGCATCTGGGTGCGCGCACTGGGAGAAGTGGAGTTCGAAGAGGGTCGCGCAGCGTATCTCGTCGGGGCGTTTCAGGACATCACGGAGCGCCGCGAGGCCGCGGACAAGCTGCGTGCGGCCTCGGTTGCTGCCGAAGCAGCGAATGCCGCCAAGAGCGCGTTCCTGGCCAACATGAGCCACGAAATCCGCACGCCGTTGAATGCGGTGCTGGGCATGCACAGGATGTTGCTGAACACCGATCTCAAGCCCGGCCAGAGCGACCTGCTGGGCAAGGCCAACCAGGCTGGCCAGTCGTTGATGGACATCATCAACGACGTGCTGGACCTGGCCAAGATCGAGGCCGGAGAACTGTCCATACATGCGCAGCCGTTCCAGCCCCGGCAGCTCTTGAAGGAGCTGGTGGACGTCCATGGTGTCGTGGCACAGGCCAAGGGTTTGAAACTGACATTGGACACCGCCGCAGAGTTGCCCTCGTGGATGGTTGGGGACCGTTTACGCCTGCGACAGGTGCTCAGCAACCTGTTGAGCAATGCCATCAAGTTCACGAAGACGGGTGCGGTGACCCTGTCGACGCGGGTGCGGCGAGATGACACCCGGCGGTGGGTTGAGCTGGTGGTTCGGGACAGCGGTGTGGGCATTTCCCAAGACGCGATTGGTCGCCTGTTCACGCCTTTTGTACAGGCCGACGAGAGCACCACACGGCAGTTTGGCGGCACCGGGCTGGGGCTTTCCATCGTCCGCAACCTGGCGCGAATGATGGGCGGTGAGGCTCGGGTGAGCAGCACACTTGGTGTGGGCAGTGAATTTTGGATCACGCTGCCGCTGGTCGAGGCGGACGAGGATGTGCTGGCGCAGGCCAGTCGGGCGAGCCGACCCATCGAAGTCGCTTTGATGTGCGCCGACGAGGCCATTTGCCTGGACATGAGACAACGCCTCGCTGCACTGGGATGGTCATCTTTCAGACCCATGGCCGCAGAGACTGGCGAGCCGGACGTCCTTCTGATGGATGCGGCATTGGGCAGCGAGGGAGCTGCAAGGCTTCGTGAACTGGTGGATGCTTCAAACGCCCAGGGCCATGATTTGCCCGCCATTTTGGTCGGAGATTCGCAGGAGCTGGAGACGATGCTGAGCCTGGCATTGCCGCTGCACCGGGTGATTCAAAAACCAGCCGACATGGCCAGGATCTTCAGTTCGGTGGTCGAGGTTCTGGCGCTGGATGAGGATTCTCAGGACCGCCTGATTGGAACCACCCGCGCCATCGAAGGCGGAATCCATTGGCTGCAGGGCTCGCGCATCCTGGTGGTCGATGACAGCGAAATCAACCTGGAGATTGCCGTGGCACTGCTTCGGCAGCAAGGTGCCACTTGCCACACCTGCGTCAACGGGCAAGAAGCGGTTGACTGGCTGCTGGCTCATCCCGACGAGGTGGATGCCGTGCTCATGGACGTGCAGATGCCGGTGCTGGACGGCCTGGAAGCGACCCGACGGATCAAATCGCATGCCGCATTCAAAACGCTGCCGGTGATTGCGCTGACCGCTGGCGCACTCGACAGTGAACGCCTCAGAGCCCAATCGGCGGGGATGGATGGCTTCCTCACCAAACCGCTGGAGCCTCTGGATGTGGTGAGGCTGTTGCGCAGCAGGATCGGCTGGTACCGAGGCAAGGCACCACAGGTGGTGTTGACCCCGTCGGACGACACAGGCGCCTCTTGGGACCCACCCGCGTCGCAGGCCTGGCCTGAGATTGCGGGCATCGACACGGCATTGGCCATGGCGTATGCGGGCAACAGTCTTGCCCTCTTCCACAAACTGCTCATGTTGATGCAAAAGAACTACTCTGCGTGGGGTGTGACCTGGCTTGAACTGGCGAAACAGAAAAGTCCAGGGATCAACGCCGATTTGTGCGCCAGCCTGCACAAGTTGCGGGGCAGTGCGGGGATGTTGGGCGCTGTCGAACTGGCGACCGTGGCCAAGCACGCAGAGGGGGCCATTCTTGATGGGACCGTCTTGCCCACGGACGCTGTACAGCGGGTGGCCCAGGTTCTTGACGATCTGCTGGCTCACGTCGAAGATCAAATCTCCGTGTGGATGCCGAATGAGATCGTGGTGTCGAATGCTGGCCCATTGACCCAAGCGGGCAAAAACAAGCTCGCCACGCTCGCCGAGCTGTTGGCCCAGTGTGACTTTGATGCCATCGATCTTGGCTGGGAGTTGCGGGTGGAATTGGTCAGCCTGCTGGGACAGGAAGACGCCGAGGGACTTCTACAGAGAATCGACAACCTCGACTTCACCGCAGCTCACGCACTTCTTGTCAGCGGGCTGCAGCCACCCGAATTGGCTGCACAGGTGGGTCAAACCAGTCCCGGGAGTCCAGATGTTGACCATGCATGACAACGTTGAGATGTCCAGATTGAACGGCGCTTGGGGGCGCGTGCTGCTGGTGGAGGACGACGATGTGCAGCGTGAAGGCATGGCGCAATGGCTTCGCGACGATGGACTGGTTGTGGATGAATGCTCGACCGTGGAACACGCGGTGGCAAGGTACGAAGGCCAAGCGTTCGACGTCGTCGTCACGGACCTGCGCCTGCCCATTGGCTCGGGCCTGGATCTGATTCGCCAGATTCGTGAAACGGACGAATGTGCATGCGCGGTTGTGGTGACGCAATACGCGGACATGGCGGCAGCCGTGGCTTCCTTCAGGGAGGGGGCAGCCGACTTTTTAGCCAAGCCGTTTCAAGGGGATGAACTTCGGGCCTCTGTGCGCCGCGCGATCGAGCGCAGGGCCATCAGCAAGCGCCGCGACCAGCTGCGTTTGACCTTGCAAGAGCAGAACCTGCAACTGCAGCAATCGAACGAAGAGTTGCAAATCTTCGCAGGACGTGTGGCGCACGACCTGCGTGCACCCGTGCGGTCCACCCGTCTGTGGGCGCAATTCGCGGCAGAAGCGCTGGAGGCTGGCGATGTTGGAACTGCGGGTCAATACCTCAGCTCCACCATCAGGTCGATAGGCTCCGGTACGGCCATCATCGACAGCCTGCTCGCGCTGTCCAAGTCCGAGGTGCTTGAACTCAATCTTGAGGAGTTCTCACCGAGAGCGACGGTGGAGACCATTGTCGACTCTTGCCGCATGGAGTTTGGCGACCGTGCTTTCCATGTATCAACTGAGATTGAAGGCACCGTGCCGGGCGATCCAGTCTTGCTGGGAGTCGCTTTGACCAACGTGATTCACAACGCGTTCAAGTACAGCTCGCAACAGAACGAACCACAGATTCACATTGAAGGAAGGCGCTCTGGACAGGGCTACCGTTTCACGATTCGGGACAACGGCGTCGGCATCGATCCGCAGCAGAAAGGTCAACTCTTCCAACCGTTTGTGCGTCTGCAGTCGGCGGGACATTTCAGCGGGGAAGGGCTGGGGTTGACCACCGTCAAGAAAATCATTGAGCGGCATGGCGGTACGGTTGACTTGGATTCGAGCTCGGGCGCCGGGACGACTGCCATCATCGACTTGCCGGTGGTCTTCACTGATCCGCAAGAACAACGGGCAGGCGTGCGTGACAAGGGGTGACCATGACACTTGATGAGGAAACAACCGTGTCTGACGCGCTCACGTTCATGGTGGTCGATGATGACCAGATCCTTGTGCATTCTCTGGCGCGCGCCTTGCGGCCATTGGGCAAGGTGGCATTTTCCAACGACTTCAACGCCGTTCATCACACGGCTGCCAGCGCCCGGCCCCGTTTGATGCTGATCGACATCGATCTGCCTTTGGTCACAGGTGTCGAAATTGCCCGACGCATCCGGTCCAATCGGGAGATGGACAGTGTTTACATTCTCATGATGACATCGCACCACAGCGAAGCCGTGCTCAAGCAGGTCGCGGGTGTGGATGTGGACGGGCTGCTTCAGAAGCCGATCGACTTGCCCGCTTTGCTCACTCGCGTGCAGGCATTCCTGAAAGAGCCGAGGCGCGGACCGGGTTCAGCAGGCCTGCAGGGGCAACATCCTGGTTGATTCAGTTCGCCAGTTGGGCGGTGTCTGCCACGGCCAACGTGGAGGCGTGGAAAACCCGGATGCTTCAACTCCCGCAACGCGATGTGGTGGGCGCACCCGTGCTTCTCAAGGTCCAATTGCTCGTCATCAACCCGCACGATCTGCTGTTGACACGCATGGCACGGAAGCGAAGCGGTCTGGATGGCGAAGTCATCGAATTCGAGCGCGCCGAGACAGCGCTGGAACTGCTGGCTGACTGAAACCAACCGGCCTCCACGAAGCCCGGGGCGGTTCACCCCGCATTCCCTGCAAGTGGCTCGCAAGTCCACTGATCGCGCTCTTCAAACCGTCCCGCGCCCCAGCTGCTTCAACACCTCGGTCTGAAAGTCGCCGCCTTCGCTGTGCGCCATGAATTCGGCGACCGAGCCTTCAAACCGCACCGCGCCCTGGTGCAGCAGCATCAGCCGGTCGGCGTGGCGGGTTTCTTCGATCAGGTGGGTGGCCCAGAGCACGGCCATGCCGCGGCTCTCGCAGAGGCTGCGCACGGTGTCCAGCAGTTGCTGGCGCGAGGCCGGGTCCAGGCCCACGGTGGCTTCGTCCATGAGCAGCACGCGGGGCTCGTGCAGGAGCGCGCGGATGAGTTCGATCTTGCGGCGCGTGCCGCCCGAGAGGCTGCGCACCACGGCCTTGGCCTGGTCGGCCAGACCCATGGTCTCCAGCAGCGTGGCAATGCGTGCGTTGGCCAGCTTGCGCGGCATGCCGTGCAGGTCGGTGTGGAAATGCAGGTTGGCCATCACGCTCAGGTCCATGTCGAGCGCGCTTTGCTGGAACACCACGCCCAGGCCGGCGAGCGCGCGGCTGGGGTGCTGGCGCATGTCGTGGCCCAGCACTTCGATGCTGCCCTGGTCGGGCGTGAAGAGCCCGGTGAGCAACTGCAGCAAGGTGGACTTGCCCGCGCCGTTGGGGCCGAGCAGGGCCACCATTTCACCGGCACGCAGGGTCACGTCCACGCCCTTGAGCGCGGGCTTGGCGCCGTAGGACTTGTGCAGTTGCGTCGCCTGCAGCAGGGTGGCGACGGTGGTGGCCAGCGAGGCGGTCGGAGAGTCGGTCATCGGGTGGTCAGGCGCCGGGGGGTTTGGCCAGGAGGTTCATGCGTTGCAGCAGGCGCTTCTCGCGCTCCACCGTTTCCAGCACCGCCTGGCGGTAGTCGCGTGTGTTGAGGTAGTCCAGCGTCTGATCGTAGCGGGCCAGTTCCTGCAGGTGGCGCTCGCTCTGCATGGCTTTGGCAAACGCGTCGTGCAGGCGCTGCACCACGGCCTCGGGTGTGCCGTGGGGCGCGGCAAGGCCCCAGGGCGAGGTGTAGACCGATTGTTCGTAGCCCAGTTCGCGCAGCGTGGGTGCGTCGGGCCAGCGCGGGCTGCGCTGCGCGCTGAAGATGGCCAGCACGCGGATCTTGCCCTGGTCGACCCAGGGCGCGAAGCCGGTGGAGTTCACGCCCGCCATCACCTGGCCGCCGGCCACGCCGATCATCTGGTCGGCGGTGCCGCGGTAGGGCACGTGCACGTAGCGGATGTTGTTCTGCAGCAGGATCTCTTCGGTGGCGATGTGGGCGGTGGTGCCGATGCCGGTGGAGCCGAGGATCAGTTCACCCGGGCGCGCCTTGGCCCAGGCCAGCAGGTCGTTGAAACTTTTCCAGGGGCTGTTGGCCGGCACGAGCACACCGAAGGTGGTGCCCGACACCTGCACGATGGGGCTGAGGTCGGCCACCGGGTCCCACGGCACCTTGTTCATGAGCGCGTGCCGGTACACGGTGATCGGCACCTGGCCGATGGTGTGGCCATCGGGTTCGGCGGCTTTGAGCAGCGGCGCCACCTGCGTGCCGGCGGCGCCGGGTTTGTTGATCACCACGATGGGCTGGCCCAGCAGCGGCGCGGCCTCTTCGCACAGGATGCGCAGCGTGAGGTCGGTCGCGCCGCCGGCGGGCCAGGGCACGATGAGCTGGATCGGGCGTTGTGGAAACGGACCGGCGGCTTGCGCGAGCGCGCTGGTTGCGAGGCCCGACAACCCGAGCGCGCAGCCGGCACCCCACCCCAGGAACTGTCTGCGCAAAGCAAGTGGCTGCGCAGGGCAGGGTCGGGGGAATCGTTGTGTCATCGGTTGTGCCGTTTTGTCTCAGGGTTTGTCCGTAGCAGCAGGGCCGGGCGGGCCTGCACCATCATCGTTTGGCCTTTTTGCAGGCAATATTCACGCCCGTTGCGCTGGCACTGATTTTGCTGCCGTGCTTCGCACAAACCACAAATCAAGGAGACATACCGATGCTTCGTTCCGCTCGTTCAGCACCCGCCCCGCAGGGTCTTCGCCAGATCGTCTGGGCCGCCGTGCTGGGTTGCGCGCTGGCGACCCCGCTGGCCGCTCTGGCCCAGGGCAAGGTGTACGTGTCCAGCGAGAAGGACAACAAGATTTACGTGTTCGATGCCAAGGGCGAGCGCCTCTCGGCCATCGACACCTGCGAGCGTCCGCGCCACATGATGTTCAACGCCAACCGCAGCCAGATCTACGTGTGCTGTGGCGACAGCAACCAGCTCGGTCTGGTGGACACGGCCACCGGCAAGATGACCGGGACTGTTCCATTGGGGGACAGTCCGGAGATTTTTGACCTCAGCCCCGATGGCAAGACGGTCTATGTCTCGATCGAAGACGAAAACGTGATGGCCGCCTACGACCTGGCCACGAAGAAGCCGCTGTTCGAGGTGAAGACCGGCGGCGAGCCCGAGGGTGTGCTGGTCACGGCCGACGGCAAGTTCGCCTACGTCACCTCCGAAGTGGCCAACGTCGTGCACTACATCGACCTCGGCCAGAAGAAGGTGCTGAAGAACATCAAGGTGGGCAAGCGCCCGCGCCGCTTCGTGCTGGCCGAAGGCGGCGCCGAGCTGTGGGTCACCAACGAACTCGATGCCACGGTGAGCGTGGTCAACACCAAGGACCACAGCGTGAAAGCCACGATCAAGTTCGCGGTGCAGGGCATGCGCGAGGCCGACATCACGCCCGTGGGCATGACCCCGAGCACAGACGGCAAAACCATGTGGGTGGGGCTGGGCAAGGCCAACCACGTGGTCGAAGTGGATGTGGCCACCAAGAAGGCCGGCCGCCAGGTGCTGGTGGGCAAGCGCGCCTGGGGCCTCACCATGCACCCCGATGGCAAGACGCTGTACGTGACCAACGGCCTCTCGGACGACATGACCTTGATCGACACCGCGAGCGCCAAGGCCATCAAAACCGTGGCCGTGGGCCGCGTGCCGCACAGCGTGCTGGTGCAGCCCTGATGCGGCTGCCGGCCTTTCAACGGGCGTTGGCCACGGCCGCGCTGCTCGCCTCGATGGCCTGGCCGGCGGCGCAGGCCGCCAGCACGCAGATGACCCTGGCGGTGATCTCGCTGGCGGGTGACGCGCGCTACGCCAACCGCCGCATGGAGCGCGGCTACCCCGGCCACCCGCAAGGCCGTGCACTGCAAGGTGTGCAGCTCGCGCTCGACGAGGCGGCGTTCGAGCTCGACACCGCAGGCATTGCGCTCACCGTGCGCGACGTGGTGCTGCCCGACATGGCCGCCCTGCCCAAGGCCTTGGCCGAACTGAAAGCGGCCAAGGTGCAGCACCTGGTGGCCGACCTGCCGCTGGCCGAGCTGCGACAGCTGGTGCAGACCGCACCCGCCGCACTCGGCGGTGCGGTGGTGTTCAACACCGGTCTGGACGACGACAGCCTGCGCGCCCAGAACTGCGCCGCCCACCTGCTGCACACGCTGCCCAGCGCCAGCATGCGCGCCGACACGCTGGCGCAGTACCTGGCCGCGCGCAACTGGCGCAAGGTGCTGCTGCTGCAAGGCCCGGAGCCGGGCGACGTGTTGATGGGCGCTGCGTTCAACCGCGCGGCCAAACGCTACGGTCTGAAGATCACGCAGACCAAGCCCTTCAAGCTCAGCGGCGACCCGCGCGAGCGCGACCTCGCCAACACCCGCCTGCTGACCGGCGAGCGCGAGCACGAGGTGGTGGCGGTGATGGACGCCGATGGCGAGTTCGCCCGCACGCTGCCTTACGCCACCCAGTGGCCGCGCCCGGTGGTGGGCGCCAGCGGGCTGGTGGCGCAGGCCTGGCACCCGCAGTGGGAGCGCAATGGTGGGCCGCAGCTCACGCGGCGTTTTCAGAAGTTGGCGCAGCGCCCCATGCAGAGCCACGACTGGGCCGCCTGGGCGGCCGGCAAGGCGGTGGCGGCGGTGCTGGTGGACGACGCCAAGGCCCCGGTGCCGCAGCAGCTCAAGAAGTTGCGCGCCGGCACCGTGGTGATCGACGGCTTCAAAGGCCCGCGCCTGACCTTCCGCGCGTGGGACGGCCAGCTGCGCCAGCCCATGTTCGTGAGCCATGTGGACGGCGTGGTGGGCCTGGCGCCGCTGGAGGGGGTGTTGCATCCCAAGGAAGTGCTGGACACACTCGGCGTGGACGAACAGGAGAGCACATGCAAACAGCGACCCTGATCCCGCCGGCGGGTCGGCCTTCATTGCCCGTGCACCTGGCGCGCGCGCTGCGTGCCGTGGTGGGCCGAGAGATCGGGCGCTTCCTGCGCCAGCCCTCGCGCCTGGGTTCGGCGCTGGTGCGCCCGCTGCTGTGGTTCGTGGTGTTTGCCGCGGGCTTTCACAACGTGTTCGGCGTGGCCATCATCCCGCCGTACGAGACCTACATCGAATACAAGGTCTACATGGTGCCCGGCCTGCTGGGCATGGTGGCGCTGTTCAACGGCATGCAGAGTTCGCTCTCCATGGTGTACGACCGCGAGATGGGCGTGATGCGCCTGCTGCTCACCGCGCCGCTGGCGCGCGGCTGGCTGCTCGCCTTCAAGTTGCTCGCGGGCACCTGCCTGTCGGTGTTGCAGATGGTGGTGTTCCTTGGCATTTCCTGGGCCTTCGGCGTCGAGATTGCGCTTCGGCATGTGCCGGGCCTGCTGGTGGCCATGGCGTGTGGCGCCACGCTGCTCGCTGCCCTCGGCCTCATGCTCTCGGTGTATGTGAAGCAGCTGGAGAACTTTGCCGGCACCATGAATTTCGTGATCTTCCCGATGTTCTTCATCAGCCCGGCGCTCTACCCGTTGTGGAAGCTCGAAGAGTCGGGCGCGGTCTGGCTGCTCAAGCTGGCCGAGTTCAACCCCTTCACCCACGCGGTGGAGGCCATGCGCTTTGCGATGTACGGGCAGTTCAACGCCACGTCCTGGACGGTGGTGGTGGTTTGCAGCATCGCGTTCTTTGTGCTGGCGCTGTGGGGCTACGACCCGCAACGCGGCTGGATCCGCCAGAAGGGTTCCTGAAAGGTCTTCATGACACACGACAACTCCCGCCGTCTGCTCCTGGGCGCTGCGCTGGGCGCAGCCAGTTCACCGTTGTGGGCCGCGGTGGACCACACCGGCGGTGATCCGCTGGGCTCCATGCAGTGGCCCGGGCTGCGCAAGCAGTACCTGGGCGATGCGCCCATGCGTTTCACCAAAGACGTGCTGGTGAGTGGCCCCGCCTTTGCCGATGACGCGATGAACGTTCCGCTGCTGGTGGACGCGCGTGCACTCAGCGGCACCGGCGGTGGCGTGGCGCGCATCCAGGTCGTGGTGGACCGCAACCCGGTGCGCGAGGTGCTGGAGTTCGAGCCGCTCAAGGCTTTGCCCATGCTGGCGTTCCGCATCCGCATGGAGCAGGCCTCGCCGGTGCGTGCCCTGGTGCAGACGCGCGATGGCGCCTGGCACGTCGGCAGCACCTGGGTGCAGGCCGCCGGGGGTGGTTGCACGGTGCCCGGCGCCACGCGCGCCGACGGGTCCTGGAGCCGCACGCTCAACCAGGTGCAGGCGCGGTTTTTCAACAACGTGCTGGAAGGCAGCCGGCGCCTGCGCGTGCGCGTGATGCACCCCATGGACACCGGGCTGGTGGCGGGTGTGCCCGCCTTCTACATCGAGCAACTCCAGCTGGTGGACGGCGCGGGTGCCCCCTGGTGGCGCCTGGCGTTGCACGAGCCGGTGTCGGAGAACCCGCTCATCACCCTGGAGCTGCCGCCGCAAAACGGGGGCGGCTTCCGCCTGCTGGGTCGCGACAACAACGGCAACCGGATCGACGCCGAGGTGAGCGCTTGAGACACCTGCTGCTTTGCCTGGCCGCCGCGCTGGCCAGCGCCGCCATGGCGCAGTCCAGGCCCGACATGGCCCGCCTCGACTACGACCTGCGCCCGCGCCAGATCGCCGAGCGCACCTGGGTCCTGGAGGGTGCGGTGGAAGATTTCTCGCGCGCCAACGGCTGCAACATCATCAACACCGCCTTCATCGCCACCGGTGCGGGCGTGGTGGTCGTCAACACCGGTCCTTCGCGCCTCTACGGCGAGCAGCAGCGCCGGGCGATCGAGCGCACCACACGCGAGCCGGTGGTGCGCGTGCTCAGCCTCAACCTGCACCCGGACTACTTCTTCGGCAACCAGGCCTGGGCCGACCGGCCCACGCAGGCGCTGCAGGGCAGCGTCAACGGCATGCAGGCCGAAGGCCGCGCTTACGCCGACAACCTGTACCGCCTGTGCGGTGACTGGATGAAGGGCACCGAGTCCACGCCCTCGCGTGAATCCGTCGAGCCGGGTGTGATGCAGATCGGCGGCCACCGGCTGGAGCTGCGCCGCCTCCATGGCCACACCAGCGACGACCTGGTGCTGATCGACCACACCACCGGCGTGCTGTACGCAGGCGGGCTGGTGTTTGCCAACCGGGTGCCCACCACACCACACGCCGACTTCGATGCCTGGCAGGCCAGCCTCGTGAAGCTCTCGCAGTGGATGGCCGAGCACCGCCTACGGCAGGTGGTGCCCAGCCACGGTCCGCTGCACAGCGGCCAGGGTGGACTGGACCAGACCCGCGACTGGCTGCGCTGGCTCGACGACCACATGCGCGCGAGTGCCGAGCGTGGCCTGGACCTGAGCGAGGTGTTGCGCCTGCCGGTGCCCGAGCGTTTCCAGGGCTGGGCCGCCCAGCCCGCCGAGTTGCACCGCAGCATCACCCAGTGGTACCCCCGTTACGAGCAGCAGGTGCTGGGCGGTGCCGCCGCCCGGCGCTGAGCGCGAACTGTTGCAAGTCTGCGGGTCGGTGATTCATTTTTGAACACTGTCACCCCGGCGTGACAAACGTCGCGTGCGACATGGCGCAGTTGCAACCGCCTGTCGCCACCGGTGTGCTCGAAAACCCTCGGAAAAACCGCCGTGCGCGACCCGCCGGACCCTGGCACAGATGTTGCCATTCATGACGCGTGCAGCCCCGTTGACTGACCTGTCGCGTCGGGCATCACAAGCAGCCGGGCATGTTGCCTGGACGCAGCCAACCAACCCACAGACGAGCAGGAGACACACTGTGAAACGCACCCTACTGAGCCTCATGATCATGGCCGCCACGGCCCACGTTGG
This sequence comes from Hydrogenophaga sp., assembly GCF_030158645.1. Classification (GTDB taxonomy): domain Bacteria; phylum Pseudomonadota; class Gammaproteobacteria; order Burkholderiales; family Burkholderiaceae_C; genus Hydrogenophaga. Next base: position 32,272 of record NZ_JAOASO010000088.1, read on the forward strand.
CGCCCAGGGCGTCACCGACGCCATGATCGCCAACGACGCCAAGTCGCCCGAGAACGTGTTGAGCTGGGGTCTCGGTACCCAGGGTCAGCGCCACTCGGATCTCAATGGCATCACCGCCAAGAACATCAGCAAGCTGGTGCCCGTGTGGTCCATGTCGTTCGGTGGTGAAAAGCAGCGCGGCCAGCAGTCGCAACCGCTGGTCAACAAGGGCAAGATGTTCGTCACGGCGTCCTACTCGCGCATCTACGCGGTGGACACCAAGACCGGCGAGAAGCTCTGGAAGTACGAGCACCGCCTGCCCGAAGGCATCATGCCCTGCTGCGACGTGATCAACCGCGGCGCCGCGCTCTACGACAACCTGGTGATCTTCGGCACGCTGGACGCCCAGCTGGTGGCCCTGGACCAGGACACCGGCAAGGTGGTGTGGCGCGAGAAGATCGACGACTACTCCGCCGGCTACAGCTACACCGCTGCGCCGCTGATCGCACAAGGCCTGCTCATGACCGGTGTCTCCGGCGGCGAGTTCGGCGTGGTCGGTCGCGTGGAAGCGCGCGACCCCAAGACCGGCAAGATGGTCTGGTCGCGTCCGGTCGTTGAAGGCCACATGGGCTACAAGGACGGCAAGGAAAACGGCATCTCCGGCACCACCAACGCATCGTGGCCCGGCGAGACCTGGAAAACCGGCGGTGCCACCCCCTGGCTGGGCGGCACCTACGATCCCCAGACCGGCCTGGCGTACTTTGGCACCGGCAACCCCGGCCCATGGAACAGCCACGTGCGCAAGGGCGACAACCTCTACTCGGCTTCCACCGTGGCGATCGACCCCAAGACCGGCAAGATCGTGTGGCACTACCAGAACACCCCGAACGACGGCTGGGACTACGACGGTGTGAACGAGTTCATCACCTTCGACATGGACGGCAAGCGCATGGGCGCCAAGGCGGACCGCAACGGCTTCTTCTACGTGAACGACGCCACCACCGGCAAGCTGGTCAACGCCTTCCCGTTCGTGAAGAAAGTGACCTGGGCCACCGGCATCGACCTGAAGACCGGTCGTCCGAACTTTGACGACACCAACCGTCCTGGCGACCCGACCGCCGCCGGCGGCGACGGCGCCAAGGGCAAGTCGGTGTTCTCGGCACCGGGCTTCCTGGGTGGCAAGAACCAGATGCCCATGGCCTACAGCCCACGCACCGGCCTGTTCTACGTGCCCACCAACGAATGGGGCATGGAGATCTGGAACGAGCCGATCACCTACAAGAAAGGCGCTGCCTTCCTGGGTGCGGGCTTCACCATCAAGCCGCTGTTCGACGACCACATCGGTTCGCTGCGCGCGATCGATCCCAAGACCGGCAAAGTGGCCTGGGAAGTCAAGAACAACGCGCCGTTGTGGGGTGGTGTGCTGACCGCAGGCGACCTGGTGTTCTGGGGCACGCCTGAGGGTTACCTCAAGGCCGCCGATGCCAAGACCGGCAAGGTCGTGTGGCAGTTCCAGACCGGCTCCGGCGTGGTGGCGCCTCCCATCACCTGGACCGAGAACGGCGAGCAGTACGTGAGCGTCGTCTCCGGTTGGGGCGGTGCGGTGCCGCTGTGGGGTGGTGAAGTGGCCAAGAAGGTCAACTTCCTTGAGCAGGGCGGCTCCGTCTGGACCTTCAAGTTGATGAAGTGATGACCCGAGGTGCCGGCCGGGTGTGTTGCACGCACCGGGCCGGCACCTTTTTCTTTGACCCATTCAGTTTTCAAGCGGACCTGCCATGCGCTCGACCCTCTTCATCGCAACCCTGATCACCAGCGCCAGCGCCTTTGCGCAAGCCGATCTGGCCGGTGCGCCCGATCTGGCCAAAGCCAGCGGCTGTTACTCGTGCCATGCCAATGGCGAAAAAGTGGTGGGCCCGGCGTTTGCCGCCATCGCCGAAAAATACGCGACCGAGAAAGACGCTGCAGCGTCGCTCGCGCAATCGATTCAAAACGGCTCCAAGGGCAAGTGGGGCCGCATTCCCATGCCAGCCCACCCGAGCCTGAGCACGGCCGAGCTCAAGACCCTCTCGACCTGGGTGCTGACCGTCAAGCCATGACGTCCTGGCGCGCGGCTGCCCTGGCCCTGTTGCTGAGCTGCAGCGGCGCGCACGCGTTCGATTTCAACGGCGAGAAGGCGCTGGTCGCCGTCACCAAGGACGGTGTCCGCACGAAGATCGGCCGCGTCGTGTTCACCCCCGCTGCCGGTGGCGCCAGCGCCTTCCAGGTGCAGATGGACCACGCCGTGATGCGCGACCACTTTCTCTCCATGCGCGAGTTCAAGTGCCTGCCGGCCGAGCAGGAGATTTCGTGCTTTGTGCCGTACCCGTATGCGCAGCCGGGCATCGCATCGGGCACCCAGCTCGCGTGGCTGGAGCACAGCCTGCTCTTTTTCTACAAGCAGCCCAAGGACTTCGGCGCCAAGCTGTGGAACGGCATCGTCTTCCAGTTCACCGCCACACCCACTGCGCTGGTGGGCGTGCCGCTGGCGGTGGACCTCAACCGCATCGGCGTGCCCCCCGATGACCTGGGCGTGCCCCCATACGGTCCGACGGACCGCGATCCCTTCACACCCGGCGCACGGTGGCTCAGCGAGCTGCGCATCGAATCCCCCTGACCCTCCATGGAGACCACGACATGATCCATCTGCGCACCTGGTTCGGCGCTGCGCTGGTGGCGCTCGCCAGCGTCTCACAGGCCCAGGACAGCCACCGCGGCGACTGGCTGCGCAACCCCGCCATGGGCAACTACAAGGCCTATGCCGAGTTCAAGATGGCCCACTACGCCGAGGCGCGCGAGGTGTGGGAAACGCTGGCCGAGGTGGGCAATGGCGACGCCCTGTTCAACCTGGGCATCCTGTCCGAAGACGGTCTGGGTGAGCCCAAAAACATGAAGAAGGCCGAGACGCTCTACACCAGCGCCGCGCAGGCCGGCAACTTCAAGGCCCAGTACCGACTGGGCATGCTCTACAGCGCGGGCCAGCTGCTGCCGCGCGATGTGGAGAAGGCGCGCATCTTCCTCACGCTGGCCGCACAGGGTGGCGACAAGGACGCCACCGCCACCCTGGCCACGCTCGGCCAGCCAGCGGCCAGCCTCACGCCGTACCAGCGCGCCGAGTTCATGAGCGCCACCGGTGAGCACACTCAGGCGGCAGCGTTGTATCGGGAGCTCGCCGAGGGCGGCGACCGCCGCGCGCAGACGCGCCTGGCCTGGATGTTTGAAGCCGGTCGGGGGGTGGAGCGGAACCTGCCCGAGGCGGCGCGGCGCTTCGAGAGCGCGGCGGTGGCGGGCGAAGCCGAGGCGCAGTACGCACTGGCGGTGATGTACCGCACCGGCAAGGGCCGCGAACGCGACGTGGCGCAGAGCCTGGTGTGGTTGCGCCAGGCCGCCGGGCAGAGCTATCCGCCCGCGGTGGCGGCACTGGCGTCGAGCCAGAGTGCGGGCGTGGGGCTTTGATACCCCCGGGGTCCGTCGGGTCCGACTTCACACAGAATCCATGACGGTTTTTTCGTGAACGTCCGTTTTCCAGACCCCACCCCAACCATCCCGAGAGCCCCCCATGAACACTGCTGTCTCCCTGCCTTCCTTGTTGACGATCGTGGGGTGTGCCGCCGCCGCGCTGTGCACGCCCGCGTTCGCCCAGGTCGATCCCACCCGCATGGTCGATGCCTTCGAGCGCGCCGGCGGCAAGTTCGAGGGCTTTCGCCGCTCGGGTGCCAAGGGCGTTTGCGCCACCGCCGAGTTCGTCGGCAGTGCCCAGGGCCGCGAGCTGTCGGTGTCGTCGGCCTTCAGTGGCCAGCCCGTGCCGGTGGTGGCGCGCTTCTCGATCGGCGGGGGCAACCCCAAGGCGCCGGACAACGGCCGCAGCCAGCGCAACATGGCCTTGCAGTTCGACTTGCCCGGCAACGAGACCTGGCTGATGGGCAACATCTCGGCGCCGGTGTTCGGCGCGTCCTCGCCCGAACAGATGCTGGCCCGCCTGGAGGCGGTCGCGCCCGACCCTGAGACCAAGAAGCCCAACCCCGAGAAGGTCAAGGCCTTCAACGACGCCAACCCCGACACCTTGCTGCAGGGCAAGTATTTCGCCAGCCAGCCGGTGCCGGCGAGCTTTGGCAAGGTGAACTACTGGGGCGTGCATGCGTTCGCGTTTGTCGACGCCAGCGGCAAGAAGCAGTACGGCAAATGGATCTTCGAGCCGGTGGGCGGCACCCAGAGCCTGACCGACGAGGAAGCCCAGGCCAAGGGTCCCGATTTCCTGCACGCCGACCTGCGCCAGCGAGTGGCCGCGGGTGGCGTGGCCTTTGACTTCAATCTGCAACTGGCACAGCCGGGCGACAAGCTCGACAGCGCCGTGACCCCGCTGCCCGCGGAGCGCAAGAAGGTCACGCTGGGGCGCCTCACCATCAAGTCGGTGGCCGCGGATTCCACCGGCCCCTGTGTGACCATCAACTTCAATCCGATGGTCTTGCCCAAGGGCGTGGAGCCGTCCACCGATCCGATGCTCGCTGCGCGGGCAGCACCCTATGCGGTGTCGATGGGTCGCCGCCTGGGTGAAGGCCCGAAGCAGTAAGCGCTTCCGCGGGCGCCGTGGCGCGCGCGGCCGACAAGGCTCACCGCACCCATTCGGCCTTGAGGCTGCCGCCCACCAGAAACCCGTTGGGCACCGGCTCGTCCCGCTCGAACTTCACCAGCCCCTTGCCCTGGCAGTACCACTCGCGGCTGGTCAGCGGCACGTCGGTGAAGCCGTTGACCGGGTCGGTGAAGAGGTTGAGGTTGGCGCGGCCGACCACGCGCAGGCAGGGCTGGTGCGTGCCGGTGGGTGTGGTGACGCTGTCGTCCACCGCTTCGATGCGCCAGTACATCAGGGCCTTGTGGCTGTAGCGCAGCTCGCGCGGGTGTTCGTTGCGCCGCAGGATCAGGTAGGGCACGGTGGGGGTGGTCCATTCGGTGCCCACCACGTAAGGCGCCTTCAGCACCCACATCGGCTCCTTGTCGGGTGTGGGCTCGCTGTCGATGTCCATCTGGGTGGCCACCCGCTTCACACCGGTGTCGTCGGTCTGGAGGAAGTAGCCCACGCCGGCCGAGTGGTGGCGCACCATCACGGGTTGGTCGTTGAGGCTGCGCGGGCCTTCGACGCGCAGCGTCCACTCGTCCACCGGCGGCGCTTCTTCGCTGGTGACCCTCACCTCGTACACCTGAGCGCTGCCTTCCACGAGCGGGAACCAGCTGTCGCCCTGCGTGCCCTGGCAGGCGGCGAGCAACGTGGTCAGGCCCAGGGTGATGACGTGCTTCATTTTTCGGGCAGCTGCGCGCGGGGCAGGTCGCTCAGCTTGAGTTGCAGCTTGTCGTTGCTGGTGGGGCGCAACCAGGCAAAGCCGCCTTGTCCCCGGACCGGTTCGGTGCTGCCCATCTGGGTGTTGCCGTCGCGGGCCTTCTTGATGCCGTCGCCCAGGATGCGCGCCAGGTCTTTCTCGTACGGCAGGCGGTGCACACGCGGCATCTCCAGCGGCTTGTTGTCTTTCATGGGGTTGACCCAGATGAAGATGGCGCCGGGGTGGTTGCGCCCGGGGCTGGGTTCGTCGAACACGGCCGACAGCAGCACGAAGCGCTGGGGCAGGGCGTCGTCGCTGGGCCAGCCGGCGATGCCTTGCAGCGTGTTGTGGCTCAGCGCATAAAAGCCGGTGACCAGCAGCACGGCAGCCGCTTTCACGCCCCAGTGCCAGCGCGTGGCCAGCAGCAGGCACAAGAGCAGAAACGCCAGCAGGGCGTACACGAGCACCAGCAACAACAACTGCGAAGAAACGGTGGGGATCATGGTGGTGGCGTCAGAGACCGGTTCTTTGAACGATGGTCAGGGGTCGGGTGTTGATGTCGGTCACGGCGCCGGTGTCGTTGATGCTGAAGCGCACCAGCGTGCGTTCGTCGCCCTTGCGCGGGATCTGCTGCGTGCCGGTGAACACGATCTCGGCCTGCGGGTTGACCTTGACCACCGCCACCGACACGTCCACCGGCTGCTGGTCGCGCGTGTCGTAGTAGTGGGCGTTCACCACGTATTCACCCGGCACCAGCCCGCGCAGCGTGACGATTTCCTGGCGCACCGGGCTGGTGATCTCGCGACCGTTGACGATCACGGTGTTGTTCTTGGCACCGCGGTCGTCGCGGTCCAGGTGCAGCATGCCCGCGTCGCGCGAACGAAACCACAAGGTCTTGCCGCCCGGTTCGTTGACCCAGGCGTCGATGTCGTTGGGGTTGTTGTCGGGCCAGGAGATGGTGACGATGAACTCGGCCTTGGCCGGGATGTCGCCGGCCTTGCGCGACTTGGGGTTGAACGAGAGCAGGGCGATGACGAAACAGAAGACGAAGGCGATCAACATGTTGAACAACATGTCGTAGAACGGATCGGTCTCCGTGTCACGGACCGATCGGCCGATCGCCATGCGGCGCTCCTGCAAGGGCTTGGGTGGCCGGTGGTGTGGCGGCCAGCGTGTCGGCCACCAGTGCGTCGGCAAAGCGGTCCAGCCGCATGAGCTGCAGGCCGAGCAGGATGTTGCCGGTCAGACCGGTCACGGTGGTCAGCAGCGCGATGCCCAGGCCGCCGGTGAGGTTCTTGAGCAGCTGCGCCGACTGGCTGGCATCGAAGCTGTCCATCTGCCCGAGCTGCAGTGCGAGGATGGAAAAACCGATCACCTTGCCGAGCAGGCCGAGTTTGAGCTGGATGCCGTTGAGCCACCAGGCCATTTCGTGCGGGCCGTGGGCGCGCTCGCCCAGGATCTGCATCCAGGTGTTCTGGTCGGCGCCGGGCTGGGCGCAGCCGCGCAGGTACTCGGCGCTCCAGTCTGCTTCGCTGTGGGGGGTGGAACCTGCGCGCGCCAGCAGGGCGTCCAGCCGCTGGCGCTGCAGACCCAGTGCCCAGGCGCGCCGTCCGGCCCACAGCGAACAGCCGATGAACAGCAGCACGATGATCACGGTGAGGCCCGTGGGGTCGGCCGCCACCAGCCGGTGCCACGCGCCGGCCTGCCAGAGCAGCAGAGCACCAAAGCCCAACAGCCCCATGTAGGCCAGCCACAGCAAAAAGAGGCCGTTGGGCGCCTGCTCCAGTGCCAGCGGGCTGCGCCGCGCGCCGGGCAGGTGGCTCACCAGCGCAGCGCCGAGCATGCGCGCGTGGTTCGGCGTGGCGGGTGCGGTGTTGGCCATGCTCAGGCTTCGGGGTGCAACACGCGCGATTCCGCGTCGCTGCGGAACACGATGGGAATGTGCCGCTGCGCAGGCGCCCGTTTCACCAGCTGCACCACCTTGTCGTGGTGCGGCGATTTGCTGCACACCGGGTCGGCCTGGGTGGCGTCGCCGGTGATCAGGAAGGCCTGGCAGTGGCAGCCGCCAAAGTCCTTGTGGCGCTCGTCGCAAGTGCGGCAGGGCGGCTGCATCCAGTCCTCGCCACGGAAGGCGTTGAAGGCCTGGCTCTTCTGCCAGATGTCGGCCAGTGCCATGTCGCGCACGTTGGGCAGCTTCAAGCCCGGCAGGTCGCGCGCGTTGTGGCAGGGCATGGCCACGCCGTCGGGCGCGACCGAGAGAAACACCGATCCCCAGCCGTTCATGCAGGCCTTGGGCCGCTCTTCAAAATAGTCGGGCACCACGAACAGCAGCTTGCAGCGTTTGCCGATCTTGTCGCGGTAGCGGTTGACCACCGCCTCGGCCTCGATCAGTTGCTCGTGGGTGGGCATCAGGTGGTCGCGGTTGACCCACGCCCAGCCGTAGTACTGCGTGTTGGCCAGCTCCAGGTACTCGGCATCGAGCGCGAGCGCCATCTCGATGATCTGGTCCACGTGCGGCAGGTTGTGCCGGTGCAGCACGCAGTTCATCACCATGGGCCAGTCGTGCGCCTTGATCAGACGCGCCACCTTCTGCTTGAGCTCGAAGGTCTTGGTGTGGCTCAGAAAATCGTTGAGCTCGCGCGTGCTGTCCTGGAACGAGAGCTGGATGTGGTCCAGGCCCGCGTCTTTGAGGCGCTGCGCGCGTGCCTCGTTCAGGCCCACGCCGGAGGTGATGAGGTTGGTGTAGTAGCCCAGCGCGTGCGCTTCCTGCACCAGCTCCTCCAGGTCGTCGCGCACCAGGGGTTCACCGCCCGAGAAGCCCAGCTGCGCGGCGCCGAGCTTGCGCGCCTGGCGCATCACGTCCACCCACTGCGCGGTGGTGAGTTCGTCCTTGATGCGCGCGTGCTGCGTGGGGTTGTAGCAAAACACGCAGTGCAGCGGGCACTGGTAGGTGAGCTCGGCCAGCAGCCACAGCGGCGGGCCGGCCGGGTGCGTTTTGGCGGCCAGCATCGACAGCGCTTCGGAGACCGGTGCGAACTCAGTCGATCCAGCCACGGCGGCCTCCTTCTTCGATGAGGGACTCGACCTGGGTGGTCAGCCCCTGCACCGAAAACGCAGTCTCGAGTTCGGTCACGATCTCGGCCACGGTGCGCTCTCCATCGCAGCGCTTGAGGATCTCGGCGGCGCTGTCGTTGAGCTGCACCATGCCCTCGGGGTACAGCAGCACCCAGCGCGTCTGCGCTTCTTCGTATTGCAGGCGGAAACGGCGCGAGAGCTTGGGGTGGGTGGGGATCACTGGCAAGCCTTTTCTATCGCGTCCAGCATGGTCCAGAGCACATCGAGCTTGAACTGCAGGATGTCGAGCGCGCGGTGCTGTTCGGCGCGCGTGGTGAAGTGGTCGAGCGTGACGCGCAGGCCGTGTTCCACATCGCGTCCGGCCAGCGGAATGCGCTTGCGGAAATAGCCCAGACCGTCGGCGTTGATCCAGGGGTAGTGCGTGGGCCAGCTGGCCAGGCGGTCCTTGTGGATCTGGGGCGCAAACATCTCGGTGAGCGAGGAGCACACGGCTTCCTGCCACGGTGCCTTGGCCGCGAAGTTCACGTAGGCGTCGCAGGCGAAGCGCACGGCGGGGGCCACACCCTGTAGCGAGAGCAGGTCGTCGCGCGCGATGCCCACCGCTTCGCCCAGGCGGATCCAGGCCTCCAGGCCGCCGCTGGCCGAACCCTCAAAGTCGCCGTAACCATCGTGGTCGAGGATGCGTTCGACCCACAGCCGGCGGTGCGCCCGGTCGGGCATGTTGGCCAGAATCGCGGCGTCCTTGCGCGGAATGCAGACCTGGTAATAAAAGCGGTTCGCCACCCAGCAGCGGAGCTCGTCGGGCGTGCAGCCACCGGCGTTCATGCGCACATTGAACGGGTGGTGGATGTGGTACGAGCGGCCCTTGTCGCGCAGCTGGGCTTCAAACTCGTCGCGTGTCCAGGCGGGGAGGCCTTCGAGGGGGCGCGGGGTGGTGGCGATGTCCATGGTGAGGAAATGGGCTGTGGGGGTCAGAACACGATGTCCATGCCGTCGTGCGCCACCTCGATGCCGTGGCGGGTGAGCTCGGCGCGTTCGGCAGAATCCTCGATCAGCATCGGATTCGTGTTGTTGATGTGGATGAGGATCTTGCGGATGGAGCGGGGCAACTTGCCCAGCTGTTCGATCATGCCGCCCGGGCCGCTTTGCGGCAGGTGACCCATCTCGGCGGCCTTCTTCTTTGACAGGCCTTGCGTGATCATTTCGTCTTCGGTCCAGAAGGTGCCGTCCACCAGCAGCACGGCGCAACTGGCCATGAGCGCCAGCAGCTCGGGTGTCACCGCGCCCAGGCCCGGCGCGTAGAACACGCGCGCACCGTTCAGCGGGTTCTGGATCACCAGGCCGAGGTTGTCACCGGCGCGCGGGTTGCCGCGAAACGGCGAGTAAGGCGGCGGCTTGGAGGCGATGGCCACGGTCTGCACCTCGATGCCGGGCAGGCCTTCGACGGTGATGGTGCGGCCATCGGACGGGAGCTCGGTGGTGGCCACGCCGCAGTAGTGGGACAGGATGCCGGTGATGGGGAAGCCGCCGGAGATGTCGGACAGCACTTCGGGCGTGGCCAGCAAAGGCAGTTTCGAGCCGCGCTCGCGCAGCATGATGAGACCGGTCACGTGGTCGATCTGCGCGTCCATGAGCAGCACCGCCGCAATGCCGCTGTCGCGCACGGCGCGCGCGGGTTGCAGGTCGGGGGTGTCGCGGATCTGCGTGAGGATGTCGGGAGAGGCGTTGACCAGCAACCAGTCCAGTCCGTTGGCGGTGACGGCGATCGACGACTGCGTGCGTGCCCTGGCGTTGATGCGGCCATGGCGCAGGCCGTCGCAGTTGGCGCAGTTGCAGTTCCACTGCGGGAAACCACCACCGGCCGAAGAACCCAGAACCCGGATGCGCATGTCAGGACACCTGAAAGACCAAGAAAAAGGCGCACGCGTTGTTCACCCGTGCGCCTCGAACCGAACGCTGAAGATCAGCGGTTGGCGATGTACATCGTGATTTCAAAACCAAAACGCAGGTCGGTGAAGGCGGGGGTCGTCCATTGCATAGAAGGTCTCCAATAATGGGTTGGCACGAAACATGTCTGCAAGCTCGCCAGCACCATTGCCACAAGCCGCCCCGATGAAAAGCAATATCGATGCCACAAAAACTGTGTCACCCCCGATGGTGACCAGCACCGCGTGGCCACGCCCGCAACACCTGCCGGTTCGGCCCTGGCCGAGCCTGCATCGCATGGCCTGGCGCACCGTGGGCACACCGCAGGGCGAGCCCTGGCTGCTGCTGCACGGGGGGCCCGGCAGCAGTTGCCAGCCCGGCATGCTGAGGCCCTTCGACCTGTCAAGACAATGGGTGGTGGCGCCCGATCAGCGCGGTTGCGGCGCCTCATGTCCCCGGGGGCGCACCGCCGGCAACCACACGGCGGCGCTGGTGGCCGACATGGAAGCGCTGCGCGAACACCTGGGGCTGGAGCGCTGGTCGGTGCTGGCCGGCTCCTGGGGCACGGTGGTGGCTTTGGCTTACACGCTGGCGCATCCGCAGCGCGTGCAGCGCCTGGTGTTGCGCGGTGCGTTTGCACTGAGCCGGCGCGAGGTGGGCGGCCTGCTGTTGCCCTCGTCGCGCGTGCGACAGTCGCTCGGCTGGGGCGCTTTGTGGCCTGTTTCACGGGGCGCTGTTTTGCCCGTGGCGTTGCAGCGGCTGACACAACTGATTCAAAGTGGAACACCCGGTGTTGCATCGCTGCGCGCTGCGCGCGGCTGGGGTCTGCTGGAAACCGCGTCGGCTGCCCGCAGCCAGCGGCGCAGCCTGCGCCACGCAGCCCTCGACACGCCGGGTCTGGCGGCCTCCATCCGGCGCGAATGGGCGTCGCTGCGCAAGGCCGAAAAGCGCGCCGTCGCCCGGTTGAAGAAGCCCGGGAAAACCCGCGGTGACCGCCAAGCCTTCGCCAAATTCCGCGTCCAGGCGCACTACCTGCGCCACCGGGGTTTCGTGCGCGCGGGCCAGCTCGATCGGGGTGTGTTGCAGGCCGCCCGTCAAGGCCTTCCGATGGACTGGGTGCATGGCCGCTTCGACGCCATCTGTCCTCCGGCCAACAGCCGGCGCTGGGCCGCGCTCGGCCGCGCCGCGGGTGGTGCGGTGTCGCACGTGGAGCCCCACAGCGGCCACCTGGGTCACGAGCCCGACATGTTGCCGGCCTTGCGCCGCAGCGTGCGCAGGACGCTGGCATGACGGGCCTTCGCGGCGTGTGGGTTGCGCTGGTGGTCGCACTGCTGGCGGGCTGCGCTTCGAGCGCCCGGCAGCCCGACTGCAGCATGGCGAACGCGGTGCCTTGGCGGGTGGTCTCACCCGGCGTGTGGGTGTGGCTGCCCGAGTCCACGGGCGAGATTTCGACCGCCAATGCGGGCCATGTGGTGCCCACCTCGGTGGTGGTCTCGGGCAATCAGGCCCTGGTGATCGACCCCGGCCCGAGCCACCGTCACGGCTTGCGCGTGCGCGATTCGCTGGCCTGCCGCTTCGGTGCGCAGGTGCGCGCCGTGGTCAACACCCACGCCCACGCCGAGAATGTGCTGGCGAACTCGGCGTTTGCCGATGCGCTTTCGGCGGGGCAGCTCGAGATCCTGTCCAGCGATGGCACGCGCAGCGCCATGCAGCAGCGCTGCCCGGCCTGCCTGGCCAGCCTGAGCGAACGCGCGGGCGGGGACGCCATGGTGGGCACGCGCATCGTGTGGCCCAGCCGCGTGCTGCAGGCTGGTGAAGTCTTGCGCATCGGCGCACACCGGCTGCGCGTCTTGCCTCCCGCTCCGGGGCACACCGAAAGCGATCTGGTGCTGTGGGACGAGACCAGCCGCGTGGTCTGGGCCGGCGGGCTGGTGTACGAGCGGCGCCTGCCCGAGCTCGCGCAGGGCGGGGTGGACGTGTGGTTGGCGGCGCTGGACCGCCTGGCCGCGCTCCAGCCGCGCCATGTGATCGGCAATGCCGTGTCCAGCGCACAGGACCCGCACTCGTTGCCGCCGGCCATGGTGGCCACCCGCGCCTACCTGGCCGATTTGCGCGCAGCGGTGCTCAACGCCATGGACGAAGGCCGCTACGCGGGCGAGACCGGCGCGATCGACATGTCGGCCTACCAAGACTGGGCCGGCTACGCGCAGCGGCAGGGCTTCAACCTGCAGCGTGCATGGCGGGAGATGGAGCCGGTGTGGATGGAGCGCAGCCCCACCACGCGGTGAGGCTCAGTTGAGCAGGTCCGGCGGTAGCTGGTCTTTCTTGCGGTAGATGGTGTTGCGCGAGACGCCCAGCGCCTTGGCCGCTGCCGACACATTGCCCTTGTGCAGGCGCAGCATCTGCGCCATGGCGCCGAGCGCCACGTCCTGCAGCCTCTGCCCTTCGGTGCCGACCTCCGCCACCGGTTCCGGCGTGTGGCCGGCCGGTGCAGCGTCCACCGGCACCACGATCGGCGCCGCTGGTGCCACCGAGGGAGCCATCACCGCTTCGTGGTCCAGCTCTTCCAGAAAGTCGTCGGGCAGGTGGCTCATGTCGATCACGCCCCCCTGACCGACCATCACCACCGCCGTGCGCAGCAGGTTGTGCAGCTGGCGGAAGTTGCCAGGCCAGGCGTAGCGCTTGAACAGGTCCATCACCGGCGCCGACACGCCCACCGGCTGGCTGCCCTCGCTCAGCGCCAGCAGGATCTTCTGCACCACGAGCTCGAAGTCACTGCGTTCGCGCAGCGCGGGCAGGCGCACCACCAGGCCGTTGAGGCGGTAGTACAGGTCTTCGCGGAAGTCACCCCGCGCGATCATGTCCTTGAGGTTCTTGTGCGTGGCGCTCACCACCGCCACATCGACCTCGACCTCCTTGCCAGCGCCCAGCGGGCTGACCTTGCGCTCCTGCAACACCCGCAGCAACCGCGCCTGCAGGTGCTTGGGCATGTCGCCGATCTCGTCGAGGAAGAGCGTGCCGCCGTGGGCCTGCAGGATCTTGCCGATGGAGCCCTTCTTGCGCGCGCCGGTGAAGGCGCCTTCTTCATAGCCGAAGAGCTCGGACTCGATCAGCGTGTCCGGGATGGAGGCGCAGTTGACCGACACGAAGGGTTGGGCCGCGCGGGTCGAATCACCGTGGATGGCTTGCGCGAGCAGGTCCTTGCCGGTGCCGGTTTCGCCCAGGATCATGATGGGGATGTCGCGCCCGCTGACCATGCGCAGCTTGTGGATCACCGAGGTCACCTGCGCGTCGCCGGTGTCCAGGTAGTGCAGCGAGGAGAACTGCATCTTTTTGCCCGTCTGTCTGAGGGGTTCGGGCCCGGGTTGGGCCGCGGCGGGTGAGGCCGGTGCCTGCGGTGCCTGGGGCTGGGCAGGTGCCTCGCCCGTGTGGGTGCCGGGTTTGGCGGCCCACATGTTGGAGGCTTTGAGCTTGACCCGGCACCACACCGACACGCCGTTGTGCATGCACAGCTGTTTGGGGTTGGGCGTGGCGCCGCCGAAGAGCTCGAACAGGGCCGAGACCGGCAGGCCGAACAGCGAGGAGAAGGTGTGGGCCTTGAGCGCACTGAACGGCAGGCCGATCTGGAACTGCGCGCTGCGGTTGGCCGAGAGAAAGCGGCCCTCGGGCGAGAACACCGCGATGCCCTCGACCAGCGTGCCCAGAAACTCCGAACGGGTGTGGAAGTGGATGCGGATCGCCTTGGGAAAGATGTCGGCGAACATGTGGTTCTCGATCATCTGCGCCGACATGCGCACCAGCG